>JBEKME010000209.1:0-5965 GCA_050008675.1 Terriglobia bacterium | reverse complement strand
GATTAAGTTTAGAAAGTGCTTGCGCTTCTTTGCGCAGGCGCTTGCGGACAGACTCGTCGGGCACCAGATTAGGGGGCAATACCTTTACTGCCACGTCCCGTCCTAGCCGTTCGTCTCGGGCTCGATAGACTTCGCCCATTCCGCCGGCGCCTATTTTTTCGAGAATACGGTAGTGGCCAAGTGTTTGGCCGATCATGGAGGGAAGCCCCCACTTCCGATGTGGATTTTAGGTTGGACAGGCAAGCCGTGTCAACGCCTAGGCGGACGAGTTGGCTTGAGGTTTCTTCCTCCATCGCTTGGCCCAGGATGGCTGGAATTGCTGATTGCCGATTTTCGATTGCTGATGGACATTGGAAGGAGTTGCCACACCACTTCTTCAATCGTCAATCGGCAATTAAAACTTGGTGTTCGGTTGCGGCCGCAGGCTGTTTGGCGAACCCTTGCGAAACTACGCGAGCGAAACGTCATTAGGGCCTGCTCCAGTCCTCAATTCTCAACTCTCTTACCCGCCGGAACGCACGATCGTTGGTAACCAGCACAGCTTGGGCAGCCAGCGCATGGGCGGCGATCATCAGGTCCAAGTTGCCTATGGCCTCCCCATCACGTTCGAGGTCAGCGCGCACTCGCGCATAGTGCTGGGCGGCCTCCGAGTCCCATGGCAACCGATCGACGCGCAACAGAAACTCTTCGACGGCGGTCTTCAGCCGCGCGGCCTCCGGTCTGCGGGCGACCCCAAAACGCAACTCCGCCTCGGTAAGCGCCGAGATCGAAACCTGGGCCATCGGCACTTTCAGCAAGCGCTCCCGCACACGGGGGATGTTGCCTTTGATGACATAGCTGGCCATATTTGTGTCCAGCAGGTAACGAGTGGGCATCAGAACAGCTTCCGTTTCTGCGGGGGCGCATCCTGGCGGTGCGCCAGAAAGTCCTCCGGCACATCGATGGTCTTCATCAACTCGAAGAAGTCCTGCCAGGATTCCGGCCTCCGCGACAGGATGACATCACCGCTGGCAGGATCACGGCGGATGTAGACCTCCGAGCTCTCGAAGCGGTATTCCGCGGGCAACCGGACGGCCTGGCTGCGGCCATTGCGGAACAACTTGGCAGTACGAAGCATAGCGCCCTCCTCGGATATATACCATGATAGATCACAGCCCGAGAACGATCAAGTCCACTAATTATGAAGGCTGGATCACGGCAACGCGGCGCCACTCATATGATTTCTACACGCTCGCGGTGGGGGCTGTTGGGAGGGAGCAAAGCCAGAACCGCTTGATCCATGGTCGCGAGCTTCCCCTTCTTGTGGATGGCCAGACCAAGCAAATAGGCGTCGCTTACTTGCTGGTGCCCCACGAGTCTTCCTTGAAACGACTCGACGGCTTCCCCAAAGCTGATTTCATCGCTCCAAAAACGGTGGTAGCGGTGCTTTAGATTGCCGGTCAACAAGGTGATGGCTTCTTGCGGCGTGACGGCATCGCGGGAGAACGCCGGGTTGGACACGAGTCGCACGAAAGCTGCCTGGGTAAAAGGACAAGTCGCCCAACCCAGGCGCACCTGACGGGCGAACCAGTCCTGGACCTGCGAGTGTGACTCGTGAGCCGGCCACATCAACGCAATCAGCACATTCACATCCAGGAGGAAGCCGGTCATTCGTCCTCCAACTCGATCTGCCGAATCTTCTTCCTGCTCACGGGAGGAGAATCCGCCGGCAGGTCAAAAACCTGGAGACCGTTCTGTGTCCGTGTAGGCCGCTGAGCGGTAAGCCCCCGGCGTGCCAGCTCCGATACAGCCTTCCCGAGGCCAAGCGACCGGCTGTCGGCATAACGCCTAATTAGCTGCAAAACATCATCATCTAGTGAGACCGTGGTACGCATCCATTAATGATGCGCGATCTTCGGAATGATGTCAAGCAAGCGCTTGGGCATCGAGGTCTGAAGATGATGCGCTGACTTGCACACACCATATTCTGGCTGGCGCGTACACGAAACGATGAGAACATCGGCTCGATATCAAAGGTCTTGTTCTAATAATGCCGGAGGCTGGTGTTCGCACTTGCACCAGCTCGGATTGCGCGTAATATCTTATGGAGAGAATGCTTGTCATGAGGAGTCATCGAATGTCTAAATGGGGTTTTGCGCTAGCCTTCTTGATAGTCGCGATTCCTTGTTTTTCCGCCCTGGCGGCGGAGGGTCTTCTGCGACCAGTGAATTTGCGGTGCGAGTATCGCCAGAACCCGCTCGGCATCGATACGTTACAACCGCGCGTGAGCTGGACACTCGAGCCAACCGATCCAAAAGTGCGGGGCCAGAGGCAGACGGCTTACCAAATCCTGGCGGCCAGCAGCGAAGAGCGTTTACGCAGCGACCAGGGAGATCTCTGGGACACTGGAACGGTCAAGTCTGACAAGTCCATTCATGTGCCTTGCGAAGGCAAACCGCTGGGTTCAGGCATGCAGGTGTGGTGGAAAGTGCGGGTATGGGACGACCACGGAAACCCTTCGGCCTGGAGTGAGCCTGCCTTTTGGTCAATGGGGCTGCTCAAAGCCGAGGATTGGAAGGGGAAGTGGATCGGACTTGACGGTGGCGAGGGTAAGCCGGAGCAGGTAAAGGAAGCTCACTGGATCTGGTCGTCCCAGCCCGGTCCCGGCACGAGATACTTCCGCCGGACAATCGAGATTCCGCGAGAGACTACGGTCTCGGATGCCCTCCTGTATCTGGTGGGCTCCGGCGCTTCTACGCTTTATATCAACGGGAAGGAAGTTAAGTCAGCAAAGGGGCTCAAGGATCCCATCTCGCAGGACATTACGCAGGCCCTGCACAGCGGCGCCAACATCCTCGCGGTCGCCGTGAGCGTTTCCGGTGATGCTCCTTCAGGACTGATTGGCGCACTCGAAATGGAGCTCGCGCGCGGCGATACGGTGGTTATCCACACCGACGGGCAGTGGCGAGTTTCGCCGGCCGAGGTCCACGATTGGAATAAGAGTGAGTTCAACGACTCAGCCTGGGGGGCAGCCAAAGTCCTGGGGGAATACGGGATGGCTCCCTGGGGCGAGGTGGGTTGGGCGGAGCGGCGCGTCCTGCCAGCCCGAATGCTTCGCAAGGATTTCAATGTGGAAGGACAGGTGAAGCGCGCCACACTCTACATTTCCGGCCTGGGCCTCTCTGAACCTTACCTGAACGGCGCCAAGGTGGGCGACGACGTGCTGGTTCCCGCCTTGACCGAATACGACAAGCGAGTCTTCTACTTGACCTACGATGTCACCCAGCGTTTAACGCCGGGCCCCAATGCGGCCGGTGTAATCCTCGGCAACGGGCGCTATTTCGCGCCGCGGCACGAGGTTCCCACATTTATGCGGACCTTTGGCTACCCCAAGCTGCTGCTCGAGCTCGAAATCGAATATAGCGACGGAAAGGTCGAGCGCGTGGTGAGCGACGGGAGTTGGAAGCTGACCACCGAGGGACCGATCCGCGCCAATAGCGAATATGACGGCGAGGTCTACGATGCACGCCAAGAGATGGAGGGCTGGAGCCAACCGGGCTTTAACGATCGCGGCTGGCAGCAGGCGCGGGTGGTGAAAGGTCCCGGCGGAGTCCTCGCCGCTCAACCGATTGAACCCATCCGCGTCACGGAAACCCTCCACCCGGTGGCCATCACTCAGCCGCACCCCGGCGTCTACATCTTTGACATGGGCCAGAACATGGTGGGCTGGTGCCGCCTGACCGTCTCGGGAGCGAAAGGAAGCCGGGTCTCGCTCCGCCATGCCGAACGGCTGCGGCCCGACGGCACACTCTATCTGGACAACCTTCGCTCCGCAAAGGTGACCGATGTCTACACACTCAAGGGTACTGGGACCGAGGTGTATGAGCCGCGTTTCACCTACCACGGCTTCCGCTACGTGGAGGTGAGGGGCTTCCCCGGCAAGCCAGACTTGTCCTCCCTGGAGGGACGAGAAGTTCACGACGCCGTGGAACAACATGCTGACTTCGCCACTTCCAATCCGCTGCTCAATCAGATTTACCAAAACGTGGTCTGGGGGACCAAAGACAACTACCGCAGCATGCCTACCGACTGCCCGCAGCGCGACGAGCGCCAAGGTTGGCTCGGTGACCGGGCTGCCGAGAGCCGAGGGGAACCCTACCTATTCGATGTTGCCGCTCTTTATGCCAAGTGGGTGGACGACATGGCGGACTCGCAGGATTCGAAGGGGAGCGTCAGCGACGTGTCCCCGGCCTACTGGCCTTTCTACAATGACAACGTCACTTGGCCAGCCGCCTACATCATTATCCCCGACCACCTTTACGATCAGTACGGCGATTTGCGGGTGATTGAAAGGCACTATGAGGGAATGAAGAAGTGGATCACTCATATGCAGATGTACCTCAAAGACGATCTCATGCCGCGAGATACCTACGGCGATTGGTGCGTCCCGCCGGAATCTCCCGAATTGATCCATTCGAGCGATCCGGCTCGCAAGACCGAGGGCCGCGTGCTCGGCTCAGCCTATTACTACCATCTGCTGCGCCTGATGGCCCGCAACGCGACGCTGCTTGGCAAGGAAAGCGATGCGAAAGACTTTAACCAGCTTGCTGACAGGCTGGTAGTGGCGTTCAACAAGACCTACTTTGACCAGCCGAACGGCCGATACAGCAACGGCTCCCAGACCTCCAGCGTCCTTCCTTTGGCCTTCGGCATGGTTCCGGAACAGGACAGGCAGAGAGTCTCAGAAGCGCTGGTGCGGAAGATTGAGGAGCAAAACAAAGGGCACATCGGAACGGGTCTGATCGGCGGCCAGTGGCTCATGCAGGTGCTCTCCGAGAGCGGCCGCCCGGATGTCGCTTATGAGATTGCCTCCCAGAAGTCGTACCCGAGCTGGGGCTACATGAGCGGCAAAGGCGCCACCACGATCTGGGAACTTTGGAATGGCGATACCGCCAACCCGGCCATGAATTCGGGTAACCATTTGATGTTGGTGGGCGACCTTATCACATGGTTCTATGAAAACTTGGCAGGCATCCGCCCCGATCCGCAACACCCGGGCTTCAAGCACATCATCATGCACCCCACTCCGGTCGGCGACCTGACTTTCGTAAAGGCTTCGCACAACTCTCTCTACGGCGAAATTGTGAGCGCTTGGAAGCGTGACGGGGATCGCTTTACCTGGAGTGTTACCGTGCCCGTCAACACCACGGCAACGGTGTACGTCCCGGCCAACCCTGCGGCATCCGTAAAGGAAAGTGACAGGCCGGCGGGCGAAGCACCGGGTGTCAAATACCTTCGCGCGGAGGCGGGCGCGGTGGTTTACGAAATCGGTTCGGGAAGTTATCACTTTGTCTCGAGCATGACGCGCTGATGCGGTGCGAACGTTTAGGGACGAAAAAGCCCGCCCCGTGTCATTCTGAGGCCCCCGTTCTTTGGGGGCCGAAGAATCCCTGCAGTTTCTTTGAACGGGCAGCCAGTGAATGCTCCCTGCGAACTGCGGAGATCCTTCGTCGTCCCAAAGAGCGGGACTCCTCAGGATGACATGCGCGGGGTGTGCGCCCTGTCTGCGCAACTCGAACTTCCGACTTCGGGTTCAGGCGGAACATCATGTTTTATAGCGGAGCGGGCGCCTACTCCACGATCCCTTCGCGGTGGGCTTCCCGAGCCGCAAAGGAGCGTGCAATGAAGGATTCAAGTTTTACGGCGGCGAAGACTAACAGGCGCCTCGCCTTCTGCTGGGGAATAGCATTCATAGTCGCTGTTACTTGCTTCAGTTGCCCTTCGAAAGTTTCCGCAAGTGCCCTCGATAACCGCGAGAGCGCCGTGTCCGCCGCAGAGCTGGAGACCTTTGGGACCGCGGGTAAGGAAGGACTGCTTTACCCTGACCGCGAGGTAGTGCTCTTCCAGCATGAAGGCGCCGGATGTTTGACGCATATGTGGTTTGGCGGCGACTGGCCGGGATATGACCGCACCCGAATTCGCTTCT
>JBEKME010000208.1:0-6138 GCA_050008675.1 Terriglobia bacterium | reverse complement strand
ATCCGGTCGCCAGATCATCACGGCCAGTCTTGCCGCCAGAAAGGCGAGCGTAAGTCAACTCTCAAAGGCTGCATGACCAAAAAATCTTCGCGGCCCGACAAGAAATTCGGCGTTAGTAGTACAGAGAAAAGTACTTCTTCTCGCGCGAACAGGGACTACAAGGTTACAGTCCCTCGTCTCTTGGCCCACAGTCTTTGCCTGCATCTCTTCTCTGTGACCTCTGTGGTCCCGCAGGCGCGGGGTGAAATCGTTCTTGTGACCGTTGGCCATCTACAAGGGCGAATGATAAGATGGGCAGGTTCTTAAACCTGAATCGGCGGAGTTGCAAAACGAATGTTTCTGCTCAAGAAAATTGTCTCCCGATTTCTTTTCCCTATCCCCTTGTGCATTGAAGTTCTCCTGGTCGGTTTGCTGCTGCTTTGGTTCACGAGAAAACAGAAGGCGGGGAGAATAGTGGTTACACTCGCCGGAGTGCTGCTCTTCCTTTTCAGCAGCCACTTTTTTTCCGACATGCTCCTAACACCGTTGGAGAGCAGATATCCCCCGCTTGTCATAACATCCGGAGCACGTGGCCCCGTGGGACTGAGCGAGGTGAAGTTCATTGTTGTCCTTGCGAATGGTTTTTTCCCGGAGGCCGGCCGCCCCCTTGCCATCCAACTCGATGAGAGTTCGACCGCCCGCCTTGTCGAAGGCGCCAGGGTGAGCAAAGTGTTGAACGGTTGCAAGCTTGTCCTTTCCGGAGGGCCGGGGCCCGACAGCATCTCATCTGCTGCTCAAACCATGGCCCCACTCGCCCAGGCGCTTGGTGTTGATGCTCAGGATATGATTCTGGAGACACAATCGCGAGACACGGATGATGAGGCGAGGCTTGTCGCGCCCATCGTAGGACAACAGCCCTTCATCCTGGTGACGGAAGCTTCGCACATGCCTCGCGCCATGGCCCTGTTCAGAAAACATGGAACACACCCGATTGCAGATCCCGTGGACTTTCGAACCAGCCATAGCCAGGTGATAGTGCCGGACCGGGTTTTCCCTTGCGCCGCGGGACTCAACGGCTCGGAAAGGGCGGTTTACGAATATTTGGGCCTGGCGTGGGGAAAAATATTGGGCAAGATATAGAACACTCCGGAAGGCACTTCATGAATAGGATTCTCTTTTGCTGGATCTGCCATTTGCCGCTTACGCTTGTTCTTGCCTCCGCCGTGGGGATATCCAAGGACAACCTCCCTGCGGTCAATTTCAATTACGCTTTTGCCCCGCCGCACCGTATCACCGTGGCTCTTCCTGACAGTAGCAACAAAACGCTCCTCGACGCCCTGCCGGGAAAGCTCGAGATGTCCTGGACTTATGAGGACCTCATTTATTACTCGTTCAAGTCCTTCTGGACGCCCCCGACAAAGTGGAAAGTCGTAATGCAGCCGCAGATTGATGGTCATCCTTTTTCCCAAAGCAAATGGGAGAGATCCGAGGGCTATCTGCCCATATTGCGCAACAGTTACCACGACAATGGCGGCAATCTGGTGTTGGAGATCGGAGGAGGAGATACGGCTGCGATAGCGAAAATCAGGCTCGCCAACTCCAGCAATCATAACGAGACTATGACCCTCCGCTGTGAAGTGCCAGGCGGATGGACCGGCTATAACCCTGCCTGGGTGGATAACGAGAAGGCTGCCGACCATCTGCTTGCCGGCTGGCAGGCCCCTGCGGATCAAGTTGTTATCCTGGGAATTGGAGCTGACGAGAATCCACTTTTGGGAAGCACTGTTCTGACCATGAAATGGAATCTGAAGCCGGGAGAAAGCCGGGAGGCGTGGTTGATCCGACCGTACAAAAACGAGGAGAGCGATGTCACGGCGTTACGAAAAAAGAACTGGGAGGATGAGTTTGAACGCGCCAGGAAACAATGGGTTGATTTACTTGACCGGGCAAGCCGCGTGCTCATCCCGGATCAAGGGGTCAGTAAGGCGTTCTACGCTTGCCTGGCAGATCTCTTCATCATGCGTGAACCGATAGCTAAAGGTTACATTGCCACTATACCTGGCACGGAAGCTTACCGCGCCGCTCCCGATCCCTTCGAGACGGCGATCGTGGCGGTAGCCCTGGATCAGGTGGGGCTTCATTACTTGGCGGAGCTTGGATACCGGGTGGACCTTGACCTCCAGGAGCCTGATGGCGACTGGACGGAGAGTAAGAACTGGTCTCACTTGATGTGGGGGGCTTCGGGGTTTAAGGCCTGGGTCGTCATGGAACATTACTTCCTCACTGGTGACGCTGCTTTTTTGGAACGGCGTTACCCCCAAATGTTGGCTTGCTCGAGATGGCAGGAAAAACAGCGCGCCCGGACCCGCACATCCGATGCAAATGGGCAACGACCGCTTACCTACGGGCTGATGCCACGGGGTATGGGAGACGCGGGCTTGATGGATGGCGATGATCTCTATGGGGTGTTCTACGCGTGGAATATTTGGGCGGTTTATGCCGACAAGCTCGCCTTAGAAGCCGCGAGAATTCTGAACAAAACGGAAGATGCCAAAGAACTGGAGGGAATCTACTCGCGGGGGAAAAATGATTTGCTGGTGTCGCTTGATCGTGGAGCGATTGCCGAAAGTGATGGAACTCGATGGATTTCAGCCGTACCGGGGAAGGTTACGGGAAGCCGCTACGGCGTTCTCAACGCCTTGTTCCCCACGGGATTACTTTCCCCTTCCGACAAACTGATTGACGGTACCCTGAAACACATTGAACGGAATATGAGTCCGGGGGGGATTCCGGTTCACACCGGGTGGATGAAAGATGGCATGTGGGTGGCGATTGCGCTGGACAATTTCGCCGAAGCCCACTTGGCGCGCGGCGAAGGGGATGCCGCCATCAAATTGCTTTACGCCACGCTCAATCATGGGACGCCTCTCTATACCTGGTGCGAGGAGCGGGGACAAGAACCGAACACGGAAAAGACAAGTGGTGATAGGCAACACTTGTGGACCCCTGTCGCCGTGGTCCGCTTTCTGCGGGATGCATTGGTCATGGAGGAAGACGACCATTTGCACCTCGCCCGAGGTATCGATCGGAGTTGGCTTGCCTCCGGCAGGGAGGTGGGGATTGAAGATGCGTCAACGCACTTTGGAAGGCTGACCTACCATTTTTCGCTTGACCAAGCGAAATCGAAACTGACAGGAGAGATTGATTTCCCTGAAAGCAGGACCTCTTACAAAGCTACGCTGCATTGCCGGTTGCCGGAGAATCTCAAAGTTGTGGGTGTGGACAAGTCTTCGAAGGCGTTTCTTGCTGCCGATGGGAATGCGCTGGAATGGGACAATCCTCATGGGACGGTCCATTTTGAAGCTCTGGTAAGACCCGGGAGATAAGGTCCTGAGCACAGATCCAGTACACGTTGCAGCAACAGAGAACTGGCCACGGATGTCTGACGATCCATGATTGCCTGCTGGCTTCTGCTCTCTGCCTACTGCCTACTGCCTACTATTCCCCCTATGGTTCCCGAATCCCGAATCCTGTCCTTCCCCCACCTACCACCTACCGCCAACCAGTCACTAACCACCTTTATTTTCAACAACATTCCCGCCTACAACGCGTAACTACCTTTGTTTTCTAGAACATTCCCGCGTCGCTCCTTCACTTTTGAAGAATTCTTTTTCCATTCCTGTTCAATGGTAAACTTATTGTCCATTTAAAAGACGGGAGCTTTCCGGACTTTTTGGCGCCGCTTGGGACACCCTCGAGGGGGGATTGGAGCGTCGAAGTGGCATGGGAGCAAAATGCTCCCTTGAGGCCATGACCTCCTGCACGGCTTTGCTTACTATCCTAGCCTATGGTTTTCCACGTGTCAAGAGACATAGTGTCACCCGTGCGGATCACTCGAGGTTTGCGTGGAGCCTGAACATCTGCTCCGAGGTCTGGCCGAGTTTCTGCATCAGCATCATGGCCATCACATCCAGGGTGACAAGCAGGGTCTGCTCGAAGAGGCTTCCCATGGGCTGAATAGAAGTTTCAGGATTCTCGCGCTGGCTCTTCGGCGTCGGAGCCGGTATGACCACTACACAGGAGGCAAGTCTGGCGAGCGATGATTGGGGGAAGATAGTGATAACCCCGACCTTACCTCCGTTTTCCACCGCGCTCTGCGCCATAGCCAGGATTCCCCGCGTCTCGCCCGAGCCGGAGGCGACAAGCAAAGCATCTCCCGCCCCGATGCCGCGTGTCGTCACATCGCCCACGACCTGCGCGGAGCGCCCGAGGTGAGCCAGGCGCATGGCGAAGCTGCGAACCATCAGCCCTGACCGCCCGGCGCCCGCAATGAAAACGGTCTTGGCATCGAGTAGAAACTGAACCATTCGTTCGACGGCCTCAGGATCAACTCTCTCGAGGGTTCGCTCGATCTCCGCCAGCGCCGCCTTCTTACCTTCACAAAAATGCACGAGTTACCTCCGCAGCTATCCCGCGCAGATCTGGTGGAGAGCCCGAGCTGCCTCGCGCTGGTCCTGGGCTTTAAGAATGGCGTTGCCCACCACCAAGATGTCCACGCCCGACTCACAGGCTCCTTGGGCGCTTCTTATATCGATGCCACCCGCGACAGCAATCTGGGCTCTTGATAGGTGGGTCCGTAACAGTCTCACAATCTGAAACGCCTGCCCGTCCGACTCGGGCGCGTCCGTGGCCGTATGAACACACAAGATGTTGCAGCCTAGTTGCTCCACTTTCTGGGCGCGCTGTGCCGGGGAAGGAGCTGACATCAGATCAGCCATGATCTGACCGTCGAACTTTGCCGCCGCCGCACTGCGCCAAGGATGGTTTCATCGTGAGCAACGGCCATTACCGTCACAACATCCGCTCCAGCCTCGAACGCCAGCCGCGCTTCGCCCTCTCCTGCATCCATGATCTTCAAATCGGCCAGCACTAACTTCTGCGGAAAGCTCTGCTTGACCCTCCGCACGGCTTCAACTCCGTAGCGAATGATGGTGGGTGTACCGATCTCGACGATGTCTACGAAGGAGTGGACCTTTTCGAGCAAGCCCAGAGCCTCCTCGAGTTCAACAAAATCGAGCGCAAGTTGAAGCTTAGCACCCATGACGTTCAGTACTTATCCCAGTGCAGAACGTCTGAAAGGGGACGCTTGGACTTTTCCGGGCTTTCCGCCGGATAGCCCATGGGAATCAGGCTGACCAACTTGTAGCCTCGGGGCGCTCCCACCAGGTGGCAGATATCCGAAGCATAGGGCTTCTTGTCCCCAGCCACCCAGCACGAGCCCAGGCCGTGCGCGCGGGCAGCCAGCAGGATATTCTCTGTGGCAGCGCTGCCGTCTTCGAGGTAATACTTCGTGTCTTCGCACAGAACGACCACGCACACCGGAGCGTCGGCAATGAACTTCCCATGGTCGGTAGTCTGAGCAATGCTGCGCAGCAACTCGTGGCCTGTCACAACGACGAATTCCCAAGGCTGTATGTTGATGGCCGTGGCTGCCAAGCGCCCGCAATCAATTACGTCCTCGATGATCTCTTTGGGCACCGGTGCGCCGATGTACGTGCGGACCGAGCGCCGTGTCTTCAACACCTCAATCGCGTCCATGGCTGTTTGTCCTCCGGCCAGGTGCTGGCTTCAGGTAGCGGCACACCCCAGCGGGGAGAGGAATCAGCACCTGGGCAATCGCCATTTTAACAGTATGAAAGGACTTACGCTCTACAAAACCGGGCCCCTCGGATTTATCGCACAGCCTCCTGGCGTTACTCTGTCAGGTTCAGGCGAGAATACGGTAGTGGGTCAGTTTCCGGCAAGGGCGTAATCCGGCCCAGCGGCGGCCCGCTGCTCAGAAAGTAGCGAGGTTTCTTCCGAGTGCCGGCATCCGGGAGAAACGGGCGGGCGGACGCGGGCGCCCTATGTACGGTTTGCCGACACGGCAAAGTGGAACGCTTGGGATTCGCGGTCCAGTTGCTTTCGCTGAAACTCTAGGCGCTGTGGCATGACCCTGAACCAATATGGGTTGTGGTAAGGGGATTTTGCAGCAGGAATCCCGCTTAGATGCCCATGGCGCCGCAGGGCGTCAGCAGCCAAACTTCGGGGTAGCCGAAGATCGGGACGGAAGGTCACATTCCGGTAACGGGACTTCAACGGCGCTTCATGGAAACTGTC
>JBEKME010000207.1:0-6195 GCA_050008675.1 Terriglobia bacterium | reverse complement strand
GACATTCGCACAACGGATGCCGGCTTCTGCCACGGCAGAAGGCTAACAAATCCGAAAGGAAATTGCCAGCGGAAAATCGCGTTGTTTTAGATTGTTACACTTCTGGGACTTTGACGCAGCCCTAGGCTTCTCCGTGTTCTCCGACCCTTCAAAGCCTCAACACAGAGACCACGGAGGATCTCAGTGACCTCTGTGTTAAGTTTTTCCTGGTCACGGAGGACACGGAGGCTTATCAGCTCGAGAAGAAATCTTCGCCCGCCGACAAGAAGTTTGGGAATAGTAGTACAGGAGGTGAACGCAAGGTAGCGCAGACCTCTGCCTTTGACGTCTGCGGCTTGACTGGTCTTATTCGTCACGCTGCGCCTGCTCAAGTGACGTAGATTTCCACTTTCCGGAGTTGCTCCAGCGTGAACGCTTATTGCGGCATGAGCGCGGCGCAACCCATGCGTCGCTGCGGGTTGACGACGGCCAGTTTGCCCTTGGATTGGAAAGCGCGAATCTGAGCAAGAACCGCAGACCTCCCGCCAGAGCGGGACGGAGGTCTGCGCTACACTTGCTTGCAAATGCGGAGATTCTTCGCTTCGCTCTCCTGAAAATCACCCCATGCCAGTCATTCCCGCGAAAGCGGGAATCCAGCCGTATGTGGACTGAACTGGACCCCCGCTTACGCGGGGGTGACAACACCGGCGATTTTCATCTCCTTGGGTGGGCCGCAGGCCCATCAATACTCTCCAGAAACTCGACGCATTACTCGTTTCCATTGAGCAGCTTGGGCCGAGCCTGTCTGAGCCGTCCTCGCCCCGCAACTAACCCCTCACCCGGCCCGCGACGGCTGGTGAAAGCGCCGTCGCGGTCCACCCTCTCCCCTTGGGAGAGGGCGGACCCACTTTGCCATGCGCTGCGTTTCTGACATCACGGATAGCCATTTTCGGCTATGCACGCTCAGAATGACAGACAATGGGGTTGTCCTCTACGAATGACGGACGTTGCGTATGAGGTCCGCGCAACGCTTCCTTGCGGCGACCTAATGAAGCGTAAGTCCCGGTAAGGCGCCCCCATCTCGGACCTCGATGGGTACGTGGAGGAGCCTCCGGCGCGCCCGAGCCGGCCAACGGCTGTCGAAATCAGGCGAGGCGAGAGCCCCGGAAATGAAGGGCTCTCCTTGCTCCCCGAAACGAAGGGCTCTCCTTGCTCCCCGAAACGAAGGGCTCTCCTTACTCCTCCTTCTTTCCATTCGTATCGTAAACCTCCACCGTCCCATACTTCTTCAGCACGTCACGGATGGGCTGCTTCTGATCGTTGCGGGCTGTTTGGGGTCGCCGACGCAGACGATTTGCAGGTGGTCAAGGTCTACGTACTTGCGGGCCGCCGCCTGGACGGCGTCCGGCGTTGTGTGGGCGACTTCCACCGGGTAGCGGTCCCAGTAGTCCATGGGCAGGCCGTAGTCCTGGACGAGCATCCAGCGAAACAAAAGTCCCTGGGGTTGCTCGAGGGAGAGGGCGAAGTTTGCGACAATCGAATGACGCGCTTCGTTGAGTTCCGTCTCCGGCACCTTCTCGTTGCGGATGCGCTTGAACTCTGCCATCAATTGTTCCATCGAGCCGTCCGTCACGGCGTTGCGAACTTCGGTGTTGGCCGCCCACGCTTCGCGGTATTTGTCATCGCCCACCCTGCTATAAGCTCCATAGGTATAACCATGGACTTCGCGGAGGTTCAGAAACAGGCGCGCCTGGGGGCCGCCGCCGAGCACCCGGTTCATCACATAAAGCGCGATATAGTCCGGATCGGTGCGGCGGGCACCGTAGTCGCCGGCGACGATGTTCGTCTGCACAGAGTCTGGCCGGTCCACGAGGCAAATCTTGGCGGGAGCGGCTGGCGGCAGGTGACTCCAATCCGGCTTGGGCGCCGGCTGACCCTTCCAGTCGGCGAAGCTCTTCCGGATAAGCCCCATGATCTCGTCCGGTTTGACGTCGCCGACCACGCCCAGAATGGCGTTGCCAGGAACATAGTAATGGTGGTGAAACTCTTTCAAGCGCTCCGGCGTGGTGGCCTTGATGGATTCCGGCGTGGGCAGGGTGACCGCTGCCGGGAAGTCCTGGTAGAGCGCCTGACGGAATCTCTCCTGGGCCAGCACGTACGGCTGGGAGCGATCCTGCTCGAGCTGCGAAAGCTGCCGCCGTTTGTATTTCTCCAACTCGTCGCTGGGGAAGGTGGGATTCAGCACGACATCGCCGATCAAATCCAGAATTTGGCCGGCGCTGGGCGCCAGGCCGGAAGCCATCACCGCGGAATTAGTAGACCCGAAGTCGGAAGATGCATTCAGCGTGGCGCCGATCTTATCGACGTCCGCCGCCAGTTGCGCGCTCGTCCGGTGCGTGGTGCCCTCCCGCAGCATCCCGGCCGTGAAGCTGGCCAGACCGGGCATATCCTTGGGATCTGACATGTCGCCGGTTCCGATCCAGAGTACGAAGTCGACCGTCGGCAGCTTGTGCCGCTCGAGCACCAACACGGAAAGCCCATTCGGGAGCTTGGTCACCACCGGCCTCGGCAGGGTCACCTGGAGGGTTTCATTGCTCACCGGGGCGCGGTTGAGGCGGACCACCTTGGAGAGTTCAGCCGCGTGCTGCTCTTGCGGGAAGGCGGGCATGGCCACCGCCATTGCGGCGGCGAGCGCCGCCAGAAAGGAGATAGAAGATCTGCATTTCGCCGTCATGGTTATTTCCCCTCCTTTTGAGCCGTCGCTGCTTTGCCCTGGGGCGCGGCCGGCAGATCCGTGACCAGCGATAGCTGCTCCCGGACCAGGTACTTTTGGGCGGCTTCCTTCACCTGATCCGCAGTTACCGCATTAAACTTGTCCACGACGGTGTTGATCAAATCGGGATCCCCAAAATAGACCGCGTACTGGCCGATGCGCATGGCGGTATAGAGGTCCGATTGCCGGGTTTGAATCTGCTCGCGCAAAAACTGCACGCGCGCCTTCTCGACTTCCTCCGTCGTGATACCGTCCTTCTGAACCGCGGCGATCTCATCCCGTATGGCCTTTTCGCAATCCTCCGGCTTCACCCCCGGCCGCAGGAAGGCGTAAACATAGAGTATGCTCGGACCGCGGCGCTCATCGGCTTGGGCAAAGACCTGAGTGGCAAATTGCTTTTCCTTGACCAGGCGCAAATAGAGGCGGGAGCTTTCTCCCTGGCTGAGCACACTCGCCAGCACGTGCAGGGCTTCGTTATCCGGGGTGTTGCCGGGCGGAATGTGATACGCCATAATGACCAGCGGAGTCCGCGCCAGCGGATCGTAGATGATTTCTCTCCTCTCGCCATAGTGAGAGGGCTCCGTCATGTTGACCGGCGGAGGCGCGGGTTGCGAGGGAATGCTGCCAAAGTACTTCTTCACTTTTTCCAGAGTTTGGGCGGGGTCGAGATCGCCCACCAGCGTCAGCACAGCATTGTTGGGCGCGTAGTAGATGCGGAAAAACTCCTTCACGTCGTCTACCGAAGCCGCGTTCAGGTCAGCCATCTCGCCGATCGTGGAATGCTTGTAAGCAAAATTATCGTAAGCCAGGTTGTCGATGTCCAAGAAGGCCTTGCCATAGGGCTGGTTGTCTACGCCCAGCCGGCGCTCTTCCTGAACCGCGTTTCTCTGGTTGTCGAGATTAGATTGGTTGACGGCCAGGGCGCGCATGCGGTCGCTTTCCAAAAACAAGCCCAGATCCAACTGGTTCTTGGGAAGCGCCTCGAAGTAATTGGTGCGATCCTCGTTGGTGGTGCCGTTCATGTTGCCACCGTTGTTGAAGATGAGGATGAAATGCTCGCCCTTGCCCACATTTTCTGAGCCTTCAAACATCATGTGCTCGAAGAGGTGAGCAAAGCCCGTGCGGCCCGGCCGCTCATTCCGCGATCCCACGTTGTAAGTGACCGAAATGCCAAAGAGCGGCGCCGTGCGATCCACCGCGATGAACACGCGCAGGCCGTTCTCAAGCTTTTGGTCGGTGAATTCCACCCGAGGTAGCTTGGGCTGATCTGCCCCCACAAGTTGCGCCGCCATCAGCAACCCGCCGAGCAGCAGCCCACACCATCGATAGCTTGTCATGGTCGGCTCCTAATGATCGTTTTCTCCACTTGGGGTCACTATTCTGTTCCAAATTTGTTCCCGGTGCAAGCCCCCGAATCGTCTGTCATCCTGAGCCCGCCGTGCTTTCGGGCGGGCGAAGGATCTCTGCAGTTGTCTTTTGCGCTCAGCATCCAGCGACAAACTGCAGGGATGCTTCGCGGAGTTAACCCTGAGCCAACTGAGGAGATCCTTCGCTTCGCTCAGGATGACAGCGAACGGGCTCAGGATGACAGCGAACGGGCTCAGGATGACAGCGAACGGGCTCAGCATGACAGCGAACGGGCTCAGTATGACAGCACTCGGCTTACTCATACCTCAGCGCCACCATGGGATCGACCTTGGTGGCGCGTCGGGCGGGCAGGTAACATGCGCCGAAGGTCACGATCAACAGCAAGATCGTGACCGTAGCGTAGGCAAGCGGATCAATCGGACGAACCCCATAGAGCAGGCTCTGGAGATACCGTGCCAGGCCCAGTGCCGCGCCGATGCCAATCACCATGCCCAGGGCAACTAGTCGAATACCCCGTCCGAGGACAAGAGCAAGCACCTCGAGCGGCGCGGCTCCAAGCGCCATGCGGACTCCCACCTCGTGCGTGCGCCGCGCCACCTCGTGGGCAAGGAGTCCGTAGAGTCCGATGCAGGCTACCACCAGCGCAAGCAGGGCAAAAGCTCCTGAGAGCCACGCTACCAACCGTTCCTGGAATATCGCTCGGTCGATTTGCTCCGTTTGCGTCATAAGGTGATAGATCGGCAGGTTGCTGTCCACGCTCCTCACAGCGGCGCGGATGGACGGAAGTAGTGCCTTAGGGTCTGAAGCCGTGCGGACTTCAAATGTCCCGCCGCCACCCAGCATCGGGATGTAGATGGTCGGTTCGATCCCCTCACGCAGGCTGTGGTACTTTGCATCTCCCACCACGCCGACAATCTCCACGCTGGGTGGCTTTCCTTTCTCCAGGCTGATTGACTGGCCAACGGGGTTGTGCTTAGCAAAGAAACGCTGCGCGAAGGTGTGATTCACAATGACCACTTTCGCCTTCTTTCCGGATGCGTCTACGAAATCGCGCGAGTTGTACGTTCGCCCGGCAAACAGCGGGATGCGCATGGTTTCAAAGAAGTTCGGACCCACAAGGAGAACATCAACCTGAGGAGATTGGCCTGGTTCATTGGCGAAGTAAACATCCTGCGTCATTTCCGTGTCACTGAGCAGAGGAAACGACGAATACCCGACCGAAGCGACCCCAGGAACGGCGCCAAGACGCCGCTGCAATTCGGGGAAGAGACTCGCCAGCCGCTCGCCTTTGTAGCCATTCAACTGGGGCTCCACGCTGAAGAGTGCGAGGTTGTGCGCATCAAAGCCGACGTTCATGGTTGCGAGGTTGATGAGGGTGCGCGCCAGCAGCGAGGCGCCCACCAGGACGAGAATCGAAAGGGCCACTTGGGCGACGACGAGCACGTTGCCCAACCCGAATCTCCGGCCAATCAGGGCGGTCCCCGGAGGGCTGACGGCGCTTTCCTTCAGTGCCGGAGTCACGTCGATTCGGGTGCTACGCAGCGCCGGCGCAAGGCCGAAGAGAATTCCCGTGAGTACGGCGATGGCCATCGTGAACCCGAGGACTCTCAAGTCGGGATGAACGTTGATCTCCAGAGAAGAATACCAGTTCGAGGAAAGAAAGGCGGCCAAGGCACTCGCCCCCAGGTAGGCAAAAACAATACCGAGGCGAGGTAAGGCACGACGCCCAGCCAGGTGAAAAAGGTCTGCTGCGCCGAATCAAAACCAGCGGCCGCTAAGCCCTCGGCCAAAGTCTGGTGTTTGAAATCGATGGGAGCGAAGGTCAGCGAGTTCGGTATGGGGATAGCGGCATCTACGAGGCGTTGGCGTTTCCAGGCCTGCGTAGCTGGATGGTCAACTTCGAAGATACACAGCCGGTCACGCAATGTGCTGCGATAGGCATAAGTGTCCAGTCCCGCGCCGAGCACTACAACTTGACGCACACCGCGTTCAACAGCGGCCGCTAAAGCATCCTCCGCGAAGCGCGTCCTCACGGCGATGAAAATTCGCATCCTTCGTCCAGAGGGTCGCTCCTC
>JBEKME010000206.1:0-6255 GCA_050008675.1 Terriglobia bacterium | reverse complement strand
AAGGCGTCGGAACAGGACTCGGCGGCCACACTGGAGTTGAAAATGTAGTGTAGACCTTCGAGACCGCTTTGCTGAAAACACAACACTTACTGCCTCAATGACCCCTCAACTGCGAAAGTTCGGTTAGCGTACTCTGCCTTCGCTTCCTTCAGGATGGGGATGTCGGGGTCGGCGTCTTTCCAGACGTCGAAGAACTGCTCGTAGGCTTGCCGCGCTACGACTATATCCCCGGCAAGGGCGCGAGCGCGGCCGAGGCCAAGGTACGAGAGCGGGAGCAGAACGGCATCTTTGGCATCTTCGGAAAAAAGCACCAGGTACCAGTGGGCAAGGATGTTGTTGAACTCCAGCGCGGCAGCTTCGCCTTGGCCAAGGCGGAGCAAAGCCTGGGCCCGCACGATGCTGACCCACGCGTCGAAAGGAACTGGAGGGGCAGGTAACCCTTCGAGCCGCGCCAGCGCATCTTTGGCATTGCCCCCCTGAAGATCCAGGACGGCTTCCGCGAGAGTTGCGTTTTGCTGCCGTTCATTGTGCGTAGAGGGATAGCTCTTGCGCCCCGCCGCAAGCCGGTCTGGAACAGCTTGCGAGTGCCCCTCATTCGTCCGCCATAGCTGCTCCAAGCCACCCGCCGCCGACTGAGAACAGTGTGATGAAAACACAACAGATTGCCGACCCGCACTAGCGGGGTGCAATCCGTGCGGCCTCAAGTTTCTTCAGCTCTTGGAACCAGTTGACAACTACCTTGTACTCAGTAAGACCTCGGTGGGGAGAATCGTCACGCAGCATGAGGAATTCGCCGCCATCCGGCGTGAGGTCGTAGTCGTTGACCGCACCGCCCATTATGAATGAGCCCTCGAACAATACGCGCGGCTTGCCGGACGAAAAGGCCGGTTGAGTCACCACGCTCGAAACCATCATCTTGTCGCCGATGCGGTAATAGAGCTCTTTGCCGTCCACAGACCAGTGAGGCTGGAGGCCGCCCTCGGACGAAACCTGCCATCGTCCTCCCCCCGGTTCGGCGGATCGTACGTAGACTTCGCTCCGACCGGATTCGTCGGACGTATAGGCAATCCAGCGCGCGTCCGGTGACAACATGGCCTGCCACGCCTGCCCGGACGCATCGGCGAGGGTCACTGGCTCACCCGCGGCCTGCAAAACAGGCGCGCGCACCGCAGATGCAGGGGTATAAAGCAGCGGCAGCATGCGCACCTGGAGCTTGTCACCCGCCAACTCATACTCTACGAGGGCCAATCGTTTGGCGTCGCGCGACCATGATGTCGCCCCAACAAACCCCTTGGGAAACTCATAGAGTTTCTGGGGTTCGGCGCTCGCATCGGTCGGCATCCACATCAGGGTGGTCCCAGTTACTAAATGGCCTCGCGTGAACACCAGTAGTCTGCCATCCGGACTCCAGGTTGGCGCCATATCATCCCATGTTGGCGCCATACGGTTGACCTGTGCCGCGCTAAGGCGGGTTGGCGATTCGCGCGCGAGGTCATATAGCCACAGCGAATTTTCTGGGCCTAGTTTAACTGAAACCGCGAGGAAACGGCTATCCGGCGAAAGCCGTGGGTCCCAGTAGTCGCCTGCTGGAAGTGGCAAGGGTCGCACTGCGCCTGCCCTGTCAACCATTACCACCGAGTACTTGTTATCCCGAGCCGGAGCGTAGACGAGGGTACCACTCGCGGAGACCACAAATTCGGGATTGAACCAAAACGAGCTGTCGTCGGTGAAAACATGGTAGGGAAGGATGAACTCGGGACCGGTGGTGAGCGTTCGCTCGGGATCGAAGGGGACGGCCCAGAGTGCATTGGCGCGGAAAAACAGCAGATGTCCGGTTGGGATCCAGGTGCCTCGTGAAGCATTCTCGAGCACGATCCGGCGTTTCCCGGTCTCGAGCGACTGAACAACAATCGCATCGCCAAGAGTCCGCCTTCTGGCGGTGAACAGCAAGTCGTCGCCGTTGGGCAGCAGTTGTGGCCAGTCGTGCTGTTGTTCCCCAGGTTCAAGCTTCGTGACCTGCTCCGGCACACCGCCGCTCGCCGGAACACGGCTGATGCCGCGGCCGATAATTCCAAAATAGATGTTGCCATCGCGCGCCCATGTACCGCCGAGCCCGACCTCGGGGAGCGAGCAAACATCCAGCAACTGGTCTCCCGATAACGCCATTTTCTGGACCTTCTTCGCAGCCACGAAGGCCAGCCATTGTCCATCCGGCGAGAAGAACGACACCGTGCCTATGCTGGGCGCCGGGGTCAATTTGCCGGCAGACTGCTCCAGGCTGTAAAGATACAGACCGTAAGCCCCTGTCGGCGTTTTTACTATTGAGACGATATGCAGCCCGTCGGGGGAAACCGCCAAGCCTGGAACACTGTCGTCCAGCGGCGTTTCCGGCGGGGGTTGCACGGCGAAGTGCACCGCTGAACCTTGTGCGGTCTGGTGCGAGCGGACGTACAGCATCCCTCCGAGGGCGGAAGCGGCCAGGATCAATGCAGCAGGGACAAGGACCCTCCAGAGTTTCCTGCCTGGAACAGGAACCTGGGTGGCTGTCACCACTCTCGATTTCGAAGTTCGCCCGGAATCCGTGTCCCGCTTCAGGCGCTTCAAGTCCGTTCTCAGTTCGGCAGCGCTCTGATAGCGCAAATGCCGGTCCTTCTCCAGCGCCTTGTTAATGATCCCTTCGAGCTCCGCCGGCATCGCGGGATTGACCCGCAGCGCAGGCATCGGGTCACGATTCAGGATGGCCTCGAAGATGGTGCCCAGCGAGTCGCCTGCAAACGGCCTCCGCCCCGTGGCCATCTCGTAGAGCACCACCCCGAAGCTGAAAAGGTCGGTGCGCTGGTCCACCTCCTCGGCCCGCACCTGCTCGGGCGACATATAGTCGACCGTCCCCAGTACCGCGCCTGTACTCGTCAGCGACTCTTCGGCTATTCCGTCGCTCGATGAGCTTGAAACTCCAAGCTTCGCGGTTGCGTACCCTCGTGCCGGTGCCAGCTTCGCCAGCCCGAAATCCAGGATCTTTGCCTGCCCGCGGCTTGTCACGAAAACGTTCGCGGGCTTGATGTCACGATGAATGATGCCCTTCGCATGCGCCGCGTCCAGCGCATCGGCAATCTGGATCCCTAACTCCAGCAGCGTGTCCAACTGTAGGGGCGGTTCGCGAAGCGCCCCTAAGCCGATGCGATGCTTGAGCGTCTGGCCCTCCAGGCACTCCATGACGATGAACGGCTGGCCTTCGTGCTCGTCAATATCGTAAATAGTGCAAATATTCGGATGGTTGAGCGCGGAAGCAGCCTGTGCTTCACGCTGGAACCTTTCCAGGGCTTGCCGGTCCTTGGAAACTTCTTCAGGCAGGAATTTCAACGCGACGGTGCGCTTGAGCTTGTTGTCCTGGGCCTTATAAACCACTCCCATCCCACCGCCGCCCAGCTTCTCCAGGATGCGGTAGTGGGAAACCGTGCTGCCCATTCGACCCCGCTCGCTTTCACTCTCCTTTGCCGCGCCCCCTTGCGAATCGCCCTGCCCCCGCGCCTGCGCCGCCACTTCCATGACCGGGGAATCGATGAAACTCGCGCTGTCCTTGTGCGCCAGCAAAGATTCTACTTCCGCGCGCAATGCACCATCCCCCGCGCACGCTTCGGCCAGAAATGCCGCCCGCCGGCTCTCCTCGCAGTCCAGGGCCGCCTGATAGATTTCCTCGATTTTCCGCCAGCGTTCAGGCTGCATGGCCTTTCTGGTACTGTCTCAGTTTGAAGCAGAGGCGGCTTTACGCTGCCATGTGGCGAGGTATACTCGCCGCTATGAATTCAAACTGAGACGCTACCGCCTTTCTCCGCACCCAACTCCCGTCCCAGCCAAGCCTTCGCCATCCGCCAGTCGCGCAGGACGGTGTCAGGGCAAACTTTCAGGACCTCGGCGGTTTCTTCTAGGCTCAGTCCCCCGAAGAAGCGCAGTTCCACCACCTGGCTCTTGCGCGGGTCCAGCTCGGCTAACGCTTTCAGCGCATCGTCTAACTCCAACACGTTTCGCCCTCGCTCGTTACCGCCCACCAATCCTTCATGCAGAGTAATGTCTTGCGCCCCGGCGCCCCGCTTCCGGTAGCCCCGGGCTCGGGCATAATCAACCAGAATTCGCCGCATCAACTGCGCCGAAATGGCAAAGAAGTGGGCCCGATTCCTCCAGTTGACCCGGCGTGAATCTACCAGCTTCAGATAAGCCTCGTTGACCAGGGCGGTGGTTTGCAGGGTGTGGTCCGGGCGCTCGCCTGCCATATAGCGGTGGGCGATCCTTCTCAGTTCCCGGTAAACGATAGGAATGATCTCGTCCAGGGCCGCGTCCTCGCCTCGGCCCCAGGCTTGGAGGAGCGTTGTTACCTCGTGCGTTTTGGGCCGCGCCATGAGCACCACGCCTCCGGCACAAGTGATTCGGATGTAGGGCGAATTATAGCACAGCCGGCGGGCCTTCGTTTTCCAAGAAAAATCTTCTGGGACGTTCTGATTTTCGCCCTCATTTCCCGCCTTTACCTGTGAGGACGAGGCGAGCGTCCTGACGAAAGAAGGCGAGAAGCCTGGTGATGGCAAGCCGGGCAGAGCGAGATTCCTCGCTGCGCTCGGAATGACACAGCGCGGCGGAGCCGCAGCCAAACCTACAATTGCCGCTCTCTGCGCCGGCTGAGCGCGGCAGGGAGGAATAGAGTATGGAAACAAGAAAAACGCTTCAGTTCAATTCTGCCTCATTTTTCCAAGCTGAACGATGGTTTACGGTGCTTTGGTTGGCCGTCTGTATGTTAGGGGCGGGCATCTCCGCGTTGGCTCAGAGGCCCAGAATCATCGAATTTGACGCCCGGGGCGCGGGCAACGCCCAGGGCTCGGGCTTGGGCACTCAAGCTGAGAACATCAACCCGTGGGGGGCGGTTGCGGGGCTCTACGCAGACATGAACAACGTGATGCACGGCTTCCTGCGAACCCCGCAAGGTAGACTCATCACGTTCGATGCTCCAGGCGCGGGCACTGCACCGGGCCTCTACTTTAAGTCGACCCCTGCCGGGACTTACGGTGGCCAGGGCACCTATGCCATGTCCATTAACCCCGAGGGGGCGATCGCGGGATCCTACCTTGATGAGACCAATCTGGGCCACGGCTTCCTGCGCGCTCCCGACGGCAAGTTCACGTCCTTCGACGATCCGGACGCAGGCACAGCCGCTTACCTGGGTACGTTCGCGTGGAACATCAACCCAGCCGGGGTGATCGCGGGAAACTACTGGGACGCGTACTCTGTCCGTCACGGCTTCGTGCGCACTCCGCATGGCAAGTTTGCCAACTTTGACCCCTCTGGGAGCGTGTCCACGTTTGTCTGTCTAGCCGAGTGCATCAACCCAGCCGGGGCGATCAATGGATACTACTTTACCGCCGACGGTGTGGCTCATGGCTTCGTGCGCTCCCCGGACGGCAAGATCACTGAGTTCGACGTTCCGAACGCAGGCACAGACGGGAGCCAGGGCCAGGGTACTTATTCCGTGAGCATCAACACAGAGGGGGCAGTGACGGGACAATCTGTATCCTCGGACAATGTGACTCACGGCTTCGTGCGCGCCCCGGACGGCAGGATTACCGAGTTCGACGTTCCGGGCGCAGGCACGGACGGGAGCCAGTACCAGGGTACTTTTGCCGAGGCCATCAATGATGCGGGAGCGGTCACGGGCCAATACATCGATGCGAACGATGTTCAACACGGCTTCGTGCGCATCCCGGATGGCCGCATCACCAAGTTTGACGCTCCGGACGCAGGCACGGCCACGAGCAGCTACGAGGGCACCGTCCCCCTGGCGATCAATGCAGCGGGGGAGATCACGGGGGCGTACTTCGATAGTAACTATGTGTTGCACGGGTTCCTGCTGCTCGCCGGTCCGCGGTAGTTTAGGTAGCACGCAGCGGTTCTTCTTGCTCACGCTGAAGCTCCGCGTGCCTGCGCGGGTTCCCGACGCGCAGCCGGCGGAGTTTCAAAACGCGCCGGGAGTTGCGAGCGCGAGTTGGGGGAGGTGCTTATGTCAAGCCAGCGGGAATCTCTGTATAGTGTGATCGCCTGGACAGCAGGGATGACGTTGGCCACATTCCTCTTTGCTATTCCCGCGAGGGCCCAGAGGAACAACGGTGATTACCTCTTCTTCATCGGCTCCGGCTTCCTTTGCCAGGCCAATGATTCTTCCGCCTGTCCCGCGGTGGCGAAGTCGGCCGACGACTCGACCTATGAATTGAGCGG
>JBEKME010000205.1:0-6273 GCA_050008675.1 Terriglobia bacterium | reverse complement strand
CCAGGGGCACTTCCCCACCTGGGAGCGCGCGTAGTCACTAGAAAGAACCTGACCGAACAGCGCGTAACGCGTTGACACGGTTAATCTTGTGGCCTGATCTAAGCATCGAAACAGGGGTGAACATCCGCTAGATATAACCCTTTACCCCGAATCGCCTACCTGATCCTTAGCAAGGCGAAGTCGTATGATTTCTTTGGCCCCCTTCGCTGCATCCACGAGCTCCATCTTTTGGCTCAAATGGGAGACAAACCACTTTACGTAGTAGGTCTTCCCCGCTTCTACTTCAATATCAATCCGACTCCCAATCAGAAATGGAGTAGTCTGGGTCAACATCGAGAGTGCATTGCCCATCTCATCTCGACAGGATGCCGCAGCCCGGGCATCGTATAGGGTGACGCCCTCCCGTCTGCGTATTGTAAAAGTCCCACCATAAATGGGCAAGAGTTCGCATAGCCGAATAACCTCGTCCGTCGGCGTGTACTTTACCAAGGTTTGGTTTATCGTTACTTCGGCTTCGCGCAATGCGCCTTCACGCAATGCGCCTTCACAGCGCGCCACGTCTACCAGCTTCGCCTCGCCCAAGCGCAACAAATCCACGCCTGCGCACCCGGGAAGGTGACCATAGCGTCGAGGGCACAAGAAGGTGAAGCCAAAGATGGACCGTGTTGCGGTGACAACCACCTTACCCTGTGGCACCTTACATTGCGCATAGTTAGAAGTGGGCAGTTGGACCAGAACGTTGCCGTTGACAAAAATTAAGGGATTTCCCTCAAGCCTATGCCCCTGCCGGTAGACGTAAATTAAGGCCTGGGCGTCCGGCGGCGCGGGTGACGTGGAAACAGCTTTAGAGTCTTGAGGGGCTGGGACAGCCGTTGATGAAGGGTCGCGCGCAGCCGCTGGGGCTGTCGGAGCGGAGGTCGGCTCCTTGGAGTCTTGAGGGGCTGGCAACGCAAGAATTGCCGCTATTATGAATATCAATATCGTTCCGGTGGGTCGGTGACTCATTTGCACCTCCAAGGAAGCGGGGGGAGGTAATGGGATACAGGTTACCCGGAATTTCCTTTTTCAATTCTTAACCGACCGTCAGCATACGCCTGACCGCCCTTGCGTGCAATGGCGGTCCAGTCGAGTTTTCAGTGCTGGTTACTTCCACGGACCACGGAAGGGGTCAGTTTTACCTCTCCGGAGAATCCCAAAACCCAAAACTGCCGCTCCTCCGACCGATTCCTCCGACACTTTTCCTTCCCCCTATCTCCCTCGTCGCCGAAATCTGCTCCGGTCTGCGGCTCGCCTGCCCCGCTGGTGATGGTAGTCCCGCGATCCCGCTCAGCATGCTTGCGAAGAGCCGCCTCGTTAGATGACTCTCTGCCAACAACGGCCAGTAATTCCGGGCGTGCTTGACCAATCGGTCACCCATCTTCACCAGCCACTGCTGCAAGTTCGTCGTTGTCTCCGATCCGATTCTCGGCCCGGTCGAGCCCTCCTGGCACTGGACCCCTCAGCGAATCGTAGATCAATCAAACCAGCAAAATATCTTCTGCTTTTGTGCGGGAAAAGTTAGAGAAACTCTATACTAACCAGGAGGGAAGAACGAAGTTCAGCTTTCCCTTGTTTCAAGGCCGGTAGCCGGTAGCTACCGGCCTCCCTCACCGGAGGTAGAGAAACAGGGAATACGGGAAGGTTGAATGCGTACCGCAAGTCGATCTCATCAACAACCGCATTTGGATCCTTCCCGGAATCGTATTGCAGGCACAGGTCTGGGAGCTCATTGCCTCACGGCTCACAAGCTCCATGTACGTTTATTCAGTTAATGGAAATAGAATGAAGCTGATGAAGAAGCAACTCTCCGCCAGTTACGTGACGCAAGCAACGGCCTCCAAGAGCCTGAAGGAACAGGCTTATCCAGGTGGGTTCACCAAAGGCGACGTAGCCAACCATGGAAATTCCCGATTTGATCGCTGTCCCATGGCTAGCCCTCAAGGCAAGGTAGAGTTCATCCCGTACGTCAGCTTCTGCAAGACCTCTGGAGAGAAGGCCATGGAGTCCATGGCTGGGCTAGAAAACCAACCGGGAGTTGAGATAACCCCACTCCAGTTGTACGTTGAAGAAGGTCCCCAATCGGTGATAGTCCGGGACACCTGCTACGGAAATGGCAAGGCGGGATGGCAATGGCGGCGAAGCGACAGCGGACACCTCAGGTGAGTCACCGGGCTCGGAGCTGACGCTCCGAGCTGATCATGCTTCGGTAAGTGCGAGTAGGTTTATTTCTTCCTGTCAGGGGAGGGTTCTGGCGGACCCTGGTCAGCCCCCTGACGGGGGGAAGTTATTACCGAAGGAAGCACTCACTCGCAGTGTGCGTTTCCTAGGCTCGTCACGCTTTGATAGCCCGGTTGCTTGCGCCGGCTGTCCCGGGCGATGAGATGAGATCCGGGCTGAGCGAGCCCCAAGCGAGCGAAGCCATTCCACGCATGCCAACGATCAAACTCAAACATAGCGAAGGCGAGACCGCCCACAGCGGCGAGCCGAGCGGCCCCAAGGAAGATGAATCACCCATCACCACCCCATGCGCGCTAAGTTCGAACGTTAGCAAACAGAGGAGCAGTGTGTCTTCTGAGATATTCGCCCCTCCTCCATCCTCTCCTCCCGCCACCTCCTCCTCGCTCCCCCCTCCCCTTCCTCCTCCCCGGCGAGAAAGCAGCATGAATGAATACCTTGCCTGGTTCGATGGTGCCTGTGAACCCGTCAACCCCGGAGGAACCGCCAGCTTCGGAGTCGTCATCAAGGATAAAGATGGCACCGTCCTCCGGAAAGAACACGGCTTGGTGGGCAAGGGCAGTAAGATGTCCAACAACGTGGCGGAAATGCCGGCGTCCTCCACATCCTGAAATACCTGAGTTCCCGCCCCCCAGGACGAGTGACGATCCACGGAGATTCCAACCTCGTCGTAAACCAGCTCAGTGGCAAAAGGCGTGTCCGCAAAGGACTCTACCTTTCAATCGCCACCGAAACCAAAGAGCTGCTTGCATACCTGCGTGGGCTGGGGTGGCAGATAAACCTTTGCTGGATTCCACGTACACAAAATGAGGAATGCGACGCGTTATCGAAGAAAACATCCGACAAGCCGGATTCGATACACCGGAAAGTGCCGATGCGGCAGGACCCACGCGATGCTTTGATGTTGGGAAGGAAAATCAAGTCCACCGGAATAACCGTGCTACGGGGCGAGCCATCCAAGGGTAGAGATTGGTGGGTATGCAGATGCCCGTGCGGTAGAGAGTTCGTTGCCCATGGATGGAATGTAAGGCATGGTCATACCCGGCATTGTGGAAGTGGCGAGCATAATGGGCAAGCACGAGAGCATCAAGAAGTATTCGGGATATGAATAAACCGATCTACACGCGGCTGGAAAACCCCATGGTTAATCCACGGTGAAACCTTCATTGCACCCTGTTCGGGGTGAGTTACTTCGAGGAGTGAGCGCGACAAACGTCGTAATCTGACTCGCTTCACGTGCGAGCCGGACCGCTAGCCCCCCTTGTCACCGTCCTCCTAACATCAGTTGATTGACAGTCAGCAGGCCTTTTCCGGCGTAGCCTCAATGGAAAACGCCCAGCAGATAAGCTACAAGGAGAATCAGTAATACGGTGCCTAACCCGATGCCAGCACCGCCACCGTAACCCCAGCGGCTATGGCCGTAGTACCCCCCACCGCCGCCTAAAACTAACAACAAAATGATAATGAGTATCAACATTGTGGATCTTCCTTTCTTCTGAACGTTAGCTCGCGGCCGACTGGGGGGAAGCTATTGCTTCCTCCGTGCTACCAAGAGCACAATGCCGCCAATGAGCGCCACTGCGCCTGCGATGGGAGGTAACGGCACATTATGCGTCTTTTCGCGAGTGGCGTGGATCGGTCCGATGTCAACGACCTTTTCCCTGGTCGTGTACGTGAAACCTCCCCAGGCAAGACCGAACAGCCCAAGCGCAATCAGGATTATCCCAAGCGTCTTGTTCATGGCACCTCCTTTGGCGGCAGCTAGATGTGACCGAGCACTCTAACCATCCACCGTTTCCTCAAGCGGAGCAACGTGCACTGCGCAAAGACCGGTTCGTTTATTTCTCGAATACCGGTCCCATGGAAGACATGGACAGGATCAAGCCCTTGATTCAGGCCTTCCTGGCAAACGCAGAACGCCTCATCAACGCGGCGAAGGATGTTCACAAACCTAGCCCGCTGCCGCTGCCATGGCAGGCGTGCAACGTGGCGTGTTCGCACTATCTGGACCCTTCAAGTTCCACTCCGTATCGCTTTGCGGCAGACTGTATCCGCTTCCACGCCGCGCGACGTTCCGCTTCCGTAACGCCCTTCACCTGATTGAAGCGCGCCGCAGCGTTGGCTACGTGAGAGGCATTTTCCAGCGGCTCCTTGCGTTGCTTGGGGAAAGCGAACTTGGTTGCGGATATCCGATCACGAGCTGGATTGGTTAGCTTTGCCATTGTTTTCCTCCCTCGGGAGCATCGGCGATGGAAGCTAGTCCGCTACACCCCCAGAGCTTTTTCAACTTGGCCGATCTTCTTCTGGACCTTGCCGGCCGTCTTCTCGTTGGTGCCTTCGTTTTCCAGATCTGGATTATTGGTAGCTTTTCCCACCTTCTCCTTGATCTTGCCCTTCACTTCGTGAATCTTGCCTTTCACCTCGTCTTGAGTACTTGGTTTCATGTCACCCTCCTGCTTTAATGTCTTGAAGCTCTTGTTTGGGTTGTTTGGCCTTGGCATCGTTAATCTTCCGCTAGCCTGATTTCCGAAATCTCAAATAACATTCTCGCTCGCATCCACCACACGCTGAGAGTAACCCCCGCTTTGAAAAGCAGGGGTCACCGCTCAGATGTGGACAATCGAAAATGTCAGACCCTGTGCCTGACGGGGAAAAGCATTAGACGGCATCAATCCCAGTAGGGCTTGTAGCCGTAGTACCCGTAAAGCGTAGATCCCCAAGCGGGGTCTGCCATGTTTGGCCAGTTGCTCTTGTCAAATCCCGGCGCCTTCTTCAAGAGCTCCTTGTCTGCTTTGAGAACAAGCCTCTTCCCGTCCGTGTCGACGCCAAAAGCCTGCCAGGGAATGGCAAACAGTTTGTCACCCATACCCAGAAAACCGCCGAACGACAATACGGCGTAAGCGATCCGCCCCCGATCCAAGTCGATCATGAGCTCCTCGATCTTGCCCAAGTCTTCGCCTTGGTGGTTCACCACCTTGTCACCCTTCAAAGTACTCGCGGAGAGCACCAACCCAAAAGTCTTTGTTGGTTGTTTTTGCGTCATGATATTTCTCCTTCTTATTTTAGACGTTGAACTAGGGCAGCGGCTTATCGCCGACGTGTGACCCAACGAGGTTTGTATCGGCTTGCCTCTGCCCCCAGCGACCTCTTGCATGATATTTCCCTCGGCGATGTGCTGTCTGTTCAGAGTTGACCAGACGTCTGAGCAGAATGGCACAGCACTACGTCCGGTCAATAGATGGTAGGCTTACGCCCTGATGATACAGGCCTGGCAAGCGAGCCGCCAACTCCATGACATGAAATGAGCAGTTTTGACCAAACGTGTGAGGAGGAGGGAAGCCGATCCGACCATCCGTGATTTAATGGGTGCCGCAGGAGACAACCTCAGCTGCGCCCAGACATTGATGCAAGCCAACAAGAGGGCGACTGACCGGCCTCGAAGAGGGCACGCTTCAGGTTTACAGGCAGTAAAGAGAGGACTCTCGGTGGCAGGCGAGTGATCTGCTGCGGGGATGAGCTATTCGCGGTCAGCCTTCTCCATCTTCGACCACTCAACGGCGTTGTCCCAATCGGACCTATGCCGTGTGAGATTCATGGTTTCCACCTTCTTAATCGGAATTTCCGTTTTAGAGACATATTGCTGCTCCATTTTGAACGTGGTTGCTTGTTTGCCATCCTCTGGAGCAGGTAGCCCTTACTTCGACGACGTGGCCTTTGGGTTCTTAATCTCCAACTCGTTCACCACCTGCTTCACATTTGGAACTGAAGAAGCGACCTTTTCGGCCCGCGCGCGCTGGCTCTTTGAGTTGACCTCGCCGGTTAGCGTGACGACCCCATTCTTGACATCGAATTTCACACCCTTGTTAACCCTATTTGTGATGAGCGCGGCGTCTAAGTTTTTCTCGATGCCCGTGTCTAGATCAGAGTTCACCGTCTTCGCCTCGCTTTCGACACCGGGAGGAGTCACGGCAATCTGATTCGCGACAACCTGCCCAGCTG
>JBEKME010000204.1:0-6400 GCA_050008675.1 Terriglobia bacterium | reverse complement strand
GATTGGGAAGGGGGTAGGTCTACACTACAACGACCTGAAACAAGTGCGCATTCATCGCCAAGAACTTATCCGGCAGGAAAGCCAAAAGTCAGATGAAAATCGCTCCCAACTGCGAAAGTCGGGCTAAGTTGAAATAATCCCTGTGCCCCGGCCCTCGCTTCCAGGACCTCCTGCGCCGCATGAACTTCCCGCTGTAAAGTGGCCCGCTCCTTTGGCTCCCCCTTTTCTTAGGTGCGTCTCCGATGCGATTCCGTTCCGTACATACACAGTTGCGGAATCGGCCGGCATACATGGCAACAAGGGAGAACAGCCCCTCCGACCGCCTCTGCCAGATTGTGCCTGTGAAACGCCCTTCCATGAAAGTGAGTGTGGCGATCGGTGGATCGGTAAAGGCACGTGAACGTATCGTCGGCCTGCCGGAGAAGTGATCGGAGGGCTCGAGACGGGGTCGTGGAGGTAAATCCCTGGATTACCCAAGGAGCCATCCTTGCAGTTTCCAATGGCAAGCGTCCTCCCTGTGGTGCTGAGCGTTCATAGCCGAAAACGGCTGCCCGTGATGTCAGGGCGTCGGCGCGAGGCTGGCCCAATCGAACCGTTGAAAGCAAAGGGCCGACGCTACGACGTTCGCGAGAGGGCCCGCTCACTGTCATGCTGAGTCCGTCAGTTGACGGACAAAGCATCTCGCCCTGCTGTTGGTCAGCGGAAAAGTCCAGAGCCAGATTCTTCGCTCTGCTTTCCAGAAACTCGATGCCTCACTCGTGTCGATTGAGCAACTAGCACCGAGCCTTTCTGATCCGTCCTCGGCGTGCAACTGACCCCTCACCCGGCTCCGTCGGCTGACGGACTGGTGAAAGCGCCGGTCGCGGGCCACCCTCTCCCCAGGGGAGAGGGCAACACCCGTTTGCGACGTACTCCGTTTCTGACATCACGGATAGCGGTTTTCGGCTATACACGCTCAGAATGACAGCGAAGGACTCAGAACGACAGCATGGCAGACGAGAGCACGGATGTTACGCCGAGCAGCGCAACCGATCCATTGAAAGCAAAGGACTTACGCTCCGACATCCTGGAGAGCCTGCCGGGCGCTGCGACCTTTCCGTGACCCAAAGATGCACGCCCAAAAAAAGCTTGACAAGCTCCCCACTATTGGCTAGGATACTAGCGTATGCCTGGACGCGCGACAGGGGCTAAACCAGGATGCAGGAGTCAGGAGTCAGGATTCAGAAGAGCCGGGGACGGGTTACAGAGGACAGGGAAAGGGGCCAATTTTGAATGGTGAATTGTGAATTATGAATTGCTGCGCTCTACATTGGTATCCACTGCCTTCTGCTTATTGCCGACTGCCTACTGCGTTTGAGAGGAGTTGGAGTTGGCGGAAGTCTTCGCCCCTACCGCAGCCTGGTACTGGCGTCATTTGCGAGACATGGGCGCTCGAAGCTGCGGTCATTCCCGCGAAAGCGGGAATCTACTTGGCAAACCTTCGGAAATGCGCTGCCGACGGACTGGATTCCCGCCTTCGCGGGAATGACGGGCGCTTTCGCGGGAATGACCGGCGTTTCGAAAGGGATCCCATCCCAATCGACATCACCACCCTCACCCCACGACAAGATGTCGCGCTTGCGGGGAAGGAAGAGACCCTAGTAACTTTAAAAATGACGGAGCGATGCGGGGATGTTGTTGAAAACAAAGGACTGCTATGGAAAACTCGGGGGCAAGGCTGGAATGTCTATGAAAACAAAGGTACTTAGCCAATAAAAGCGGTAATGTTGTTGAAAATAAAGGTAGTTGGTAGGTGGTAGGTAGCAGGTGGGGGAAGAGCCGCAGCCAACCTTCGACTGTTGACCGTTGACTGTTGACTGTCTTGGTAGGCGGTAGGTGGGGAATGAAAAACAGGGCCTGGGGGCTGGGGATTGGGGGGCGAAGGCCTGCCCGCCGCCGGCGCGCCCCAGCATCACTCGCTCAATTTGTCCTGGAGCTCAAGAAAGCCTTCAAACCTTGAAAAGGAACTCATTTTTTGACGGAATCAAGCGGGAATGTCTATGAAAACAAAGGATCGCTGTGGAAAACTGGTGGGCAAGGCGGGAATGTCTATGAAAACAAGGGCGGTAGGTGGTATGTGGTATGTGGTATGTGGGGAATTAAAAACAGGGGCTAGGAGCTGGGGACTGGGGGCGAAGGCCTGCCCGCCTCCGGCGCGCCCCAGTATCCGTCGCTCAATTTGTCCTGGAGCTCAAGAAAGCCTACCAACCTTGAGAAGGAACTCGTTTTTTGACGGAACGATGCGGGAATGTTATTGAAAACAAAGGGCCGCTGTGGAAAACTGGAGGGGTGAGCCAGTATGTCCATGAAAAAACAAGTACTTAGCCGATAAAAGCAGGAATGTTGTTGAAAAGAAAGGTGGTTAGTAGGTTGTAGGTGGCACGTGGGGCAAGGACACCATCAACTTTCGACTGTCAACTGTGAACTGATGACTACGCTCTACATTCCAGGTATGTGTTCTGCGAGCGACGCGGCTTGTGTTGTAGCGTCTTTGGGGTCCGGCATATTTGCGAACCCGCCGATGTAGCGGCCTTTCCGGAACATGCACATCCCGCCCAAGTATTGGTCGTCGGCCTGGAAGGCTTCGTCCGCAACCTGCGCCGGCGCGGCTCCTCCGAACCGTTGTCGCAACTTGCTCAAGACGGCTGCCGCAGACTCGGGCGATTCTTCAGTTACCACAAACGCCTGCCCCAGCTCATAGTGTGCTACGAAGCCGCGCTTCAGCAGGCGCAGTCCCAAAACACTTTCAGGAATCAAGCGCACGGAGGCCAGCTTCTCTGTGGGGAACCAGGAGAGCGCCGCCGGGGGCAGCGAGCGGCCCGGTATACGTTTCTCGGCTTCCCTCACAAACGCCCGGAGCGCCGCCGTCTGGTCTTTTTCGGGGTTGGCAGCCAGCTCCACGTAATACTTGTCCTTGCAGAAGAGCGCCCGCCGCGGCATGATTTGGCCACCCATGCCGACTTTCTGGATGGGCAGGCTGGGATCGAGATTCGCCGTAAAGACTCCGTAAGCGGAGTCGGCGTCGGTCATCTCGAAGACATCGACAAGGATGGATTCGTCCCCCGATTGGCAGGTCACCCCCTGCATTTGAACGAAGCCGTAGAGAAGATAACCTTCGGCGTTCCCATCGATGTACTCGAACAGGTTGTCGGCAGTGAAGCGGCGCGCGCTGCCTTGCTGTTCCCATCCCGCCACCAGGTGGCAGTCCGCCACCTCCGCCGCCGGCGCAGCGGAGGCGACCGCCAGCATTATCAGAGCTAGTCTTAGAGACTTCACGCGAACAACTCCTGCGCGCGCGCCAGCCGGCTCGAAACCTTCACCCCAAATGGACAGGTTACGGTGCAGCTTACACAATCCTGGCAGCGCACGGAGGTGACCTCAGCGGGCAGGGCCAGGAAATGCTCGCGGCCCAGCGAGAATTGCCCATAACCCTCGGCGTAGGTGAGATAACGCAGCAGGTTGGCCACCGGCAGGCCCTTTGTGCAAGTTCCCTCGCATTCATTGCACATTCGGCAATAGAGGGGGCCGATCTGCTCGAGTCGCTGCGCCAGCAGTTTCTCCTCGACCGGAGAGTAAGGCTCCGCCATGGCCCTCAGGTTTTCTTCGAGCTGGTCCATGTCGGTCATGCTCGGGATGGTAGCGTTTACCTTTGGGTTCTTCAGCACCCACTTCAGCGCGGCGAGCATGGCCCCTTCCTTCTTGAACTTCGGATACAGCGAGTTCTCAGGTCTCACCACGCGGAAGCCGCCCGCCATCACCTTCATCCCCACCACACCCATACCTGCATTGCTGGCCTGTTCAATCAACGCATCCATGCTTTTGTCCATGGCGAAGTTGTAGGTGACCAGGACAACATCCAGGGCGCCTTTCTTGACCAGGAATGGAATCATGTCCTTCGCGTTGTGCGTGCTGAGGCCGGCAAAGCGGATTTTCCCCTGCTGCTTGGCAATCTGCTGGGCCTCGAACAATTCATCCGGAACATCCGATGTCCTGTCCCTGCCATGCAGATACCAGATGTCGAGGTGGTCGGTACCGAGCTCGCGCAAGCTGGTGTCAAGGTCACTCAAGAGGCTATCCTTGGTGCGTCCCCCGGACTTGCTGGACAGGACGAGGTCCTTGCGTTTCTTCTTGAGCGCCGCGCCGACCATCCGTTCGTTGTTACCATGCTGATAGCCACGCGCCGTATCGAAATAATTGATGCCGATATCCGAGGCGCGCTCGATGACGCTGGCGTCGGACGTAACCATGCACCCAAACCCCACTTCAGTGACTTTCAGGCCTGTTTTCCCGATGGTGCGATAAGTCAGTTTCGGTGTGGATGCGAGCGATGGTGGCGGCGATGATTGCACAGTTGCTTTGCCAAAGCCCGCGGTGGAAGCCAGCCCGGCGACGGGGAGTGCCAATCCCGCATACAGAAAGTCGCGGCGAGAAGAATTCGATTTCATAAAGACGCCTCCTTGTAAAATAGACGGTGCACAAATCAAGATCCCCTATCTTAGACGTCTAGACGCGTTCATGCCACTTTTTGTTACCAGACATGAGCAGGAAGATCGAGCCTCATTTCGCATTCATCGCCGTAACTGCTCGTGGTGCGGAAGCCGAGTTTCCGGAAAAGGCCGATAGCCCGATAGTTCGAAATCTCCGTGGTGAGGAAAACCTTGGTGAGCCCCATCTCGAACGCCCAAGCCAAGGTCAACTCACTCAGCACTGTTCCCAGCCTTTCCTCTCGGTAGTCCTGAAGGACAAAAATCGTGAACTCGACCTCATCTTGTCGAATCGGGCAGAGGAGGGTGTGAGCCGCAATCTTCTTGCCATCAAATGCGAGGAGTGCGTGAGAGCTATTCTGAAGCTGGTCCAACCAGCGGGCAATGCGCGGGAGGTCCGAGGGAGGGAGTCCTTGTGCCACGCGCTTAGGTTCGAAGTTCGAGTACATTTCGACGAGCGTCCCAAAATCCTCGGAACTGTACACCCGCACCGTGAGTGTCCGTCCCTTTCGAGTTCGGACCTCTGTGGGCTTAAATCCAGCTTGCGGGGCGCTCGTCATAACTTGAATTCAGGTTGAGCACGCTCGCGGCCAAAAACCCTTGAATGAACTGCCATCCCCTGCCAACTGAAAGCAAAGACTGTCGTTAACCCAACCCCCACAGGCTGGGTTTTGAAGCGCACGAGCCGTGATGTCTTAATGGGGCGCCAAAGGGTTGAGGGAAAACTCGCATAATGACACCAGTACCAGCTTGAGCCGAGGCGCGTCACAATGCTAAGCTCGACTCCATGGGTGAAGTAACGTCCAATCAACCCGAAAGAGTCTCCGCGGTTGAACAATATCGCGCCTTACTCGAGATATCCGAGTCCATTGCCACACACCGGGACCTGCCTGCGCTCTTCCATGCCATTGCCCAGCGCCTTCATCGGCTTGTCACTTTCGACTTTATCGGGCTGACACTCCCGGATGCGGATCGCAATACAGTACGCCTCCACGTGCTGGAGAGTTCTCTTCCCACCGAGGTGAAGGAAGGCTTCGAATTCTCCATCGAGGAGGCTACCCACGAAATAGTCTGGGAACAGCAGAAGGCGGTGGTGGTTACCGACCTCGAATTCGAAACCCGTTTCCCCCGCAATGTGGAGTTGCTACGCAAGGAAGGCATAAGGTCGTTCTGCCTGCTCCCTCTCACCACCGCCCAGCGGCGCGTGGGTGCGCTGGCCTTCGGGTCAGTAAGAAAGGGGGCTTACTACGGAGACGACCTCGAATTCCTCCAGCAGGTGGCTGCGCAAGTTGCGGTCGCCGTGGACAATGCTCTGAACTTCCAGGATGCCCAGGTCTATCAGGAACAGCTTTCTCGTGAACGTGACCGCTTGCGGTTGCTCCTCGAAGTCAACAACGCCCTGGTGTCAAACCTCGACCTGCGCGAACTCCTCAAGGAGATCGCCGCCTGCTTGCGGAGAGTAATACGCCACGACTACACCGCCCTGGCTTTATATGATCCGGCCACGAATGAGATGCGCCTTCGCGCTTTGGTTTTCCCCGAAGGTAAAGGACTGATCCAGGAGGAAATGACCGTCCCCTTGGAAGGATCAGCCGGCGGCGAGGTGTTCAGCACACGTAAGCCCTTGCTGGTGGACGCGGCGAACACAAACCGATACCAATCCCCCATCGCTCGCTTGGCGGAGGCAGAAGGCCTTAAATGCTTTTGCATCCTCCCCTTATTCACATCCACTCGCGACCTCGGGACCTTAGCCCTTGGCACCCTCGCCGAAGACTCATTCCAGCAGGAAGATATCGATCTCCTGGCCCAGGTAGCCAACCAGATCGCCATTGCCGTTGAGAACGCGCTTGCCTACCGCGAGATAGCGGAACTAAAGA
>JBEKME010000203.1:0-6405 GCA_050008675.1 Terriglobia bacterium | reverse complement strand
TGGGTGGACCCTGCCACAGACGCGCCGTGAGATCCAACGCGTGTTGTTCACCTGGACCGGGTATTGCGCGTATTGTGGCAGCAGAATTCGCAAAAGCAACCGAGCTCCATAACTTAACGTAGTAGTACCAGAAGCAATTTCAAAACCCTCCGTAAGACGATCATGAGGCAGGCGATATGAATGAACGCCTGGTAGATGGTGAGCGAGCGGTCATAGCGCACGACCAGCCGCCGGAAGTTGCCCAGCCAGGCGATGCTGCGCTCGACGATCCAGCGCTTCTTGTAGCGTCGCAGCACTCGACCGTCTTGGGGCGGCGTCCGGTGCCGGTTGGAACGGTGCGGAGCAATCAGAACCATGCCGCGACGCCGCAGCCGTTCGCGCAGCGCATCGCTGTCGTACCCCTTGTCGGCAATCACCCGCGCGGGCTTTTGTCGTGGGCGTCCGCGGCGGTGTCGCCGCCCGACTCGGATCGTCGCCAGCGTTTCTTCTGCGAGCCGGACTTCCGACGGGGAAGCAGAGTAAAGTCGGACTCCCAGAGGAACACCGCCGCCGTCGACCACCACCATCCACTTCGTCCCCTTGCCCCGCTTGGTCTTGCCGACCCCGGCGCCCCTTTTTTGGCGGGAGCAAAACTCCCGTCCAGGAAGGACTCACTCCACTTCACCTGCTGTCGCTCGTTCAACTCGGCCAGGAACGTTCTCCACACGCGCAAGCAGACGCCCTGCTCTTCCCACCTGCGCAGCCGCCGCCAGCACGTCGCGGGCGACGGAAACTCGCTGGGCAAGTCTTGCCAGCGAGCCCCGCTGCGCAGAATCCACAAGATGCCTTCTAGCACCCTGCGGTTGGCCGCCGGGGGCCTTCCCCCACGAGGATGTTTCGGCGGTCGGGGGAGCAAGGGCTCGATCTTCTGCCACTGCGCCCCGGTCAACAGCCGACCGTATCGCGCCATCCGCCCTCCCCCCTGGCGCTCTCCCCCCTCCAAGGGAAAGACAACTAACGCGAATTTAACGCATTACGACCGGTTTTGAAATAGCTTCTAGCGCTGTCATTCTGAGGCCCCGTTCTTTGGGGCCGAAGAATCTCCGCAGTTTTCGGTGTTCCTTGCCGGCTGCGGGTGGCTAATTGTTATTCGCAATCGATCACAGCCTTGATTCCTTGTCCCGCCTCGACCACGGCATAGGCTTTGACCATATCTTGCAGTTTAAAGCGGTGCGTAACGAAGCGATCCCAGGGCAAGTCGTCGCGGGAGACCATTTCCAGGGCCTGGTGGTAGTGCTGGAGGTTGGAAGCAAAGCAGCCAAAGACGGAAATCTCGTTGTAATGAATGAGATTGGTGTCAATGCCCAGAACCGGGTCGTCCTTGGGCACGCCGGCAAAAAACGAAACTCGCGCCTTCTTGCGAACCAGCTTCAGCGCGTCAGCCTGAGCCGCCTTCACGGAACAGGCCACTATGGCTACATCGAATTTCTCTTCCCCGCCTGCCTCCATGATCTTATGGACAGCGTCCCCACCGGACGTATTCACGGGCAGACCGACCCCAAACTCGCGAGCATAATCCAAACGTTCCTGCGACACGTCCGCCACCATCACCGGGTCGCAACCTCGCGCCTTTAGAATGCTGGCGTGCATCAGGCCAATGGGCCCGGCTCCGAAGACCACGGCACGATCTGCCGGCTGCGGAGATAAGTACTCCTGGCCGTTCAGGACACAGGAAAGCGGTTCGATCAGCGCCGCGCGCTCCACGGACATGGAATTCGGAATTGGAATCACGTTGCCTTGCGCCACCGCAGGGGCAGGAATCTTGCCGTACTCCGCAAATCCCCCGGCGTAATCGTAACCCAGCGCCGTGAATGAGTCACAGAGATTGTATTGCTTGCGCTTGCAGTAAACACACTTTCCGCAGCCCACCACGGTGGCGACCACAACTTTTTGGCCGATGTGCAGCCCACCTCCCACACCTGAACCGATCTCGTGAACAGTTCCGACAATCTCATGCCCGGTAATCGTCGGCGGCACTACGTTCTTCTGCCCATGGGTGTAAATGCGCTTGTCCGTCCCGCACACGGAACAGCGGAGGACCCGCAAAACAACCTCCCCGGTTCCAGCCGTGGGCTTCGGAACATCCTCGATCCGCACGTCGCGCGGCCCGTAGAAAACTGCGGCCTTCATTTGACTTGTGATCTTTCTCCAGCCTCATTCGGCTGGTACCCAAACGCCCAACTCACTATGTTGGTAGCCAAGATTACTTTGCCCACTACGCCGCCGTAGAGCGGTCGGGTTAAACAGATGCGGGGACAGGATGGGTCAGCAACTGTTCGCACGCTCACCTTGACCGAAAACCAGTGCCAACAAGCGCCCAGTATACAGGTAAGCCCGTGTAGATTCAACGCATGTGTGCCGCCCTCATTTGGACCGGAATTAACTTTTTGCCGTTCTGACAGAGCCCCCTTTTCTCTCCAGGAGCGTCATGGGCGTGGTGACAACGGGTTTCGAGGACTTCTGAAAGGGCGGTTCCGGCCCATGACGCTCTCGGAGAAAAAAGAGTGCTCTGTTGGACGCAAATGGGCGTATATTTTTAACCGCCGGAACGGCAAAAAGTTAATTCCGGCTGAGAGGAGAAGAAACATGGCGAAGGTCAAAGATCTGAAGGTGAACGAACCGACCCAGCGCTTGCGCGGTACCCTGCCGAAGATCGGGATCCGGCCGGCTATCGATGGGCGGCGCAAGGGCGTCCGGGAATCGCTGGAAAACCAGACCATGGAAATGGCGAAGTCCGCCGCCAAGTTTTTTGACGAGCATCTGCGGCACCCCAACGGACTCCCTGTGGAATGTGTGATCTCTGACACCTGCATTGGCGGTGTGGCGGAGGCAGCGGAGGCAGCGGATAAGTTTGCGCGCCAGGGGGTGGGACTTTCTCTTACCGTTTCGCCCTGTTGGTGCTACGGTTCGGAGACCATGGATATGGATCCCCTGACGCCCAAAGCGGTCTGGGGTTTCAACGGCACCGAGCGGCCCGGCGCGGTCTACCTGGCAGCAGTTTTGGCGGGGCACAATCAGAAAGGACTGCCCGCATTCGGCATTTACGGAAAGGACGTGCAGGACGCAGGTGACAAGAGCATTCCGAGGGATGTTCAGGAAAAGCTCCTGCGCTTCGCCAAAGCCGGGCTGGCCGCGGCGGAAATGAAAGGCAAGTCCTATCTTTCACTTGGCTCGGTTTCCATGGGCATTGCGGGTTCTACGGTGGACCCGGCTTTCTTCCAGAACTATCTGGGAATGCGCGATGAGTATGTGGATATGTCGGAATTCGTCCGGCGGATCGACGAAAAAATCTATGACCAGGAAGAGTACAAACGCGCCTATGAATGGGTCAAGGCAAACTGCCCCGAGGGAGAGGACCGCAATCCCCCGGAGTTGCAGGCTCCGCGTGCCAAGAAGGACGCCGACTGGCACACCGTGGTGAAGATGACCCTGATCGCCCGCGACCTGATGGTGGGGAATGGCCGGCTGGCGGAGATAGGATTCGGCGAAGAGGCTCTTGGACACAACGCAATTCTGGCCGGGTTCCAGGGCCAGCGGCAATGGACGGATCACTTCCCCAATGGGGATTTCATGGAGGCGATGCTCAATTCCTCCTTCGATTGGAACGGCATCCAGGAGCCTTTTGTCTTCGCCACCGAGAACGATTCGCTTAACGGAGCCGCGATGCTGTTCGGGCATCTACTGACCGACACGGCACAGATCTTCGCTGACGTGCGCACGTTCTGGAATTCGGAAGCGGTCGAACGCGTCACCGGAAAGATCCTGGCCGGAAAAGCCAGAGGAGGCATCATCCACTTGATCAATTCCGGCGCGGCCACCCTCGATGCCACGGGTGAAGAGATAAAGGACGGCGCGAGGGCCCTGAAGCCATACTGGGAGATCACTGCGGAGGAGGTCGGCCGACGCCTGGACGCCACCACGTGGTGCCCGGCAAGCCTGGGTTACTTCCGTGGAGGAGGTTTCTCTTCCTGCTTCGCGACCAAGGGTGAGATGCCCGCGACCATGTCCCGCATCAACCTGATTCAGGGCCTGGGGCCGGTGTTGCAAATTGCCGAAGGCTACACCGTGGACTTGCCCCAACAAATTTACGACGTCCTGAATCTTCGGACCGATCCTACCTGGCCCACCACCTGGTTCGCTCCTACGCTCACGGGTGAAGGCCTCTTCAAGGATGTGTACTCCGTGATGAACAACTGGGGCGCTAACCACGGCGCCATCAGCTATGGCCACATCGGCGACCTGCTGATCTCCCTGGCTTCGATCCTGCGCATCCCCGTCTGCATGCACAACGTACCGGCGGAGCGGGTCTTCCGGCCCAGCGCCTGGACGGCCTTCGGCGCTCAGGACCCGCAGGGAGCGGATTATCGCGCCTGCGCGACCTTTGGTCCCGTGTACGGCAAGAAGCTGTAGGGTAGGGCTTGCCCTACCCTCATCGTTGGAGGTGGTTCGCGCGCGATCAGGGGACGGCAAGCCGTCCCCCTACGACTCACGCGATTAACTTCTCCAGGTACTGCTTTTCCTTACGAATGTCCTCGATTTGCTGGGGACCGGAAATCTCTCTTTCAATAGTAAGAGGTCCATCGTAACCCAGTTCCTTGCGATTGCAGACCTTCGAGACAGAGCTGTTGGCCGAGAAGGAGAACTTCGCGGGGCTGGAGCGACTCGCCGGAAGTGCCGCCGCTACGCGCATCCTCTGGCCTGGATTCCGCGGCCTTACGCAGGGCCATGGTCTCGCTGCGCCGCACCTGGCGCGAGGCCCGAGGAGACGCTCCTTTCGCCCGCTTGACGAATGATACGGAGTTGGCCGGGGTGGCGTGTGACGAGAGGGCGGAGACGCTGGCCGGTGGCTCACTGACACCCGACCATATTGTTTATACTGGATAAGTGGTCAGGGACTCCGGGCTGGGGACTCGGGAATGGAGAGAAGAAGTACAACATTTTCCGCCGCCATTTCTCCGGTTTTGTCGCGCACTGCGTACTGCTTAGTGCTTACTGCTTACTGCCTACTCTTCGGGGTGCGCTACGAAGAGCGGCGAGGGGATTTGCCAGCAACCTGCTATAATGTACGAGGATGACACGACCGAACCCAGCGCCCTCCAACTCACAACCACAGAGACGCTTCCTTATTACAGGTGCCAAAGGCTTCATTGGCGCATGGATTGCCAAGACTCTACTGGAAGGTGGTGACCCGCCCAATGTTTTTGACATCGATCCCGGCTTCCAGCGTCTCAGCGCCATCCTGAACGAGAATCAGCTCGCGCAAGTTAACTTTATCCAGGGCGACGTTACGAAATACGCCGACCTTGATCGTGCCATTGCGGAGAACGGAATCACCCATGTCCTTCACCTGGCAGGTTTGCAGGTTCCCGGATGTGCCGCTGATCCTCTGCGCGGAGCGCTGGTCAATGTCCTCGGCACTCTGAACGTTTTCGAGGTGGCGCGCAAGCGACGGGACCTAGTGCAGCGCATTGTCTATGCCAGCTCCGCGGCGGTTTTCGGGCCTGAAGAGTTCTATGGCGGCATTACTGTCCCCGAGGGGGCACCCTTGCTTCCGGGAACGCACTACGGCGTTTTCAAACAGTGCAACGAAGGCAACGCGCGCGTTTACTCTCATGAGGAAATTCCCAGCGTGGGCATTCGTCCCTGGGCCGTTTATGGGGTGGGCAGAGACACGGGGAAAAGCTCCGGACCCACTAAGGCCATCAAGGCCGCCGTGCTGCGCCGTGCTTACACTATCGGCTTCACCGGCGCCATCGACCTGCAATACGTCCGAGACACGGCGCGAATCTTTATTCGTTGTGCGGAGAGAGATATCCCGGGCGCCAAGGTCTATACTCCGCGCGGAAGCGTGGTGCGAGTGGAAGAGTTCATCCACACGCTGGAACAGGTTCTTCCCCATGCCGATGGGCTTATCAAAGCTCAAGGCAAACAACTGCCCATCGCGGCGGACCTGGACGACAGCGCATTGAAGCACGACTTGGGCGAGGACCCCCGCACGCCTTTGGAAGAGGGCATCCGGGAAACTGTGAACATCTTTGAACGGCTCGAACGAGAAGGGTGCCTTGAAACCAAGGAGTTGGAAAGCTAGGCCTCCCTTTCGTATATCTCAGGTATCGGAGTCCCACTAATGCTGGAAGCGAACGACAACCCAAAGCCGGATCATGCGCCCCGGCTGTTTTCAGTCGGCAACACCTTACCCTTCGTTTTGGTGACCGCGTTGTTTCTGCTTTGGGGCATTCCTAGTGTAGTGTCCCTTAAATAAGTAGCCAACTCATTCTTCTTGTTTTTGACGGCGTCGGGGTTGGGTGCTCCCCGGGTGAATCGATTCCAGTTTCGCGCGGGCGCGCTCTATCTTTTGGAGGATGT
>JBEKME010000202.1:0-6461 GCA_050008675.1 Terriglobia bacterium | reverse complement strand
CTTGGCAATAAGAGAATCGTAATAGGGGGGAATCACGGATTCGGCGTAGGCGGCAGTATCCACTCGGACGCCTGTCCCGCCGGGAGGGTGAAAGGCCGTCACCTTGCCTGCTGAAGGAGCAAAGCTTACCGGGTTTTCGGCGCAAATCCGACACTCGATAGCGTGTCCGCGCAATCGAAGCGTCTTCCCCTCAAAGTCCAGATGGCTGCCTGCCGCGATGTGAAACTGCATCTTTACCAGATCGACCCCCGTCACCATTTCGGTCACCGCGTGTTCGACCTGGATGCGTGTGTTCATCTCCAGGAAGTAAAGGTTGCGATTCTCGTCCATCAGGAACTCGACCGTCCCCGCATTGGTGTACCCAATCTTCTGTAGGGCCTGAACGACCTGCGCACCCACCCGCTCCCTGGTCTGCTGGTCAAGTTGGGTAGAAGGAGATTCTTCCACCAGCTTCTGGTGGCGGCGCTGAATCGTACACTCCCGCTCGCCGAAATGCAGCACCTTCCCGTGCTGGTCGCCCAGCACCTGGAACTCGATGTGGCGAGGCGATTCGATGTACTTCTCCAAGTAAACATCCGGGGTGCCGAACGAGGCCGCTGCCTCATTCTGGGCAGCTTGAATGGCATGCGGCAGCTCATTGGGCGTCCGGACAATGCGCATCCCGCGTCCTCCCCCGCCCGCCGCAGCCTTCACCATGACCGGATACCCTGCGCGCTCGGCCTCTTCCAGCGCCATCGCTTCCGATCGAATGACTTCTGAGCCGGGAAGAACAGGCAGGCCCAGCTCCGCCATAGTGCGGCGCGCCTGGTTCTTATCCCCCATCATCCGCATGGCCTCTGGACGGGGACCTATGAAGGTCAGGTTGGAGGCCTGGCAAACCTCGGCAAAGTAAGCGCTTTCCGACAGGAACCCGTATCCAGGATGAATCGCCTCTGCGCCGGTGATTTCTGCAGCGGAAATGATGCTCGCTACGTTGAGGTAACTGTCCGCGCTGCGGGGGGGGCCGATGCACACTGCCTCGTCCGCAAAGCGCACGTGAAGCGAGTACCGGTCGGCTTCGGAATAGACCGCCACCGTCTCAATCCCCAGCTCCTTGCAGGCGCAGATTACCCGCAGGGCGATTTCACCGCGATTGGCAATCAGGATCTTCCGGAACATGGAAACTCGAAAAGCGAAACTCGAAAACCGAAACTCGAAATTGGAAATTCGAAACTACAGAATCGAAACTAGGAACCAGAAGCTAGAAACTGAAACAAGCCTTGTTTGGGCTCCCCGGTCACATGTTGAGAATCTTACGGGCACCTAAACGCGCCATTTCCGAGTTTCGAATTTCGAGCTTCGAATTTCGATTTTCCAGTTTCGATTTTCCAATTGCTCGTTTCGATTCACTTCTTCCGTGAGGGCTTAATCGCAAACAGGGATTGCCCGTACTCCACCGGCTGGCCACTTTCCACATAGATGCGAACAATTTCTCCTGCTACTTCAGATTCCAATTCGTTCATAAGCTTCATGGCTTCAATGATACAGAGCACTTGGCCCAACTGCACGACATCACCTACCTTTGCGAATGGCAGAGCGTTGGGCGCTGGGGCCGCGTAAAAGGTCCCGACGATGGGAGACTTCATGACGTACAAATCATCAGTGGATTCTGCAGGTGTTTCGGCTGTTAGGGGTTCTGCGACCGGAGGGGAGGGCGAAGCAGGCACGGGCGACAACGTAGGAGCACCAGGAACAGACAGGTAAGCTTCGGGGGCCACCGGATTCGAAACTGGGTAGTTTCCGCGCTTGACGCGAATCTTCGCGCCGTTCTGTTCCATCTCGAATTCAGTCACCTGACGATCAATCAGGACGTCGATGAGCTGTTCGATTTCCTTGAGTCCCCAGACCTTCTCGGTTCCTTCGACGCTGCGGGACGGTTTCTTCCCAGCCATCTGCTTCACTCTCCGACTGCTATTCCACCACCCACTGATCTTTGCGGGTGGGGGTCAGCACTTCCGGGCCAGCAGGCCCCACCAAGATAGTATCCTCGAGGCGGATTCCTCCCAAGCCTTGCAAGTAAATCCCCGGCTCAACTGTCACCACATGGCCGGTTTGAAGCCTGGCCTTTTCACCACGGGCCAGCCGGGGCATCTCGTGAGTGTCCATTCCTACACCGTGTCCCGTGCTGTGAGTAAAGAAGCGGGCCAAGCCACGGCACGCCAAGACACGCCGCGCCACTGCATCGACATCCCCGGCTCGGACTCCAGGGAGCGCAGACCTAACCGCTTTCTCCTGAGCTTCTACGACGGCGTTATAGAGACTGCGGACACGCCGGGATGGCTCCCCGAGGTACACCGTACGAGTCATGTCAGCAGCGTAACCAGCAAGTATAGCACCAAGGTCGAAGATAACAAATTCATTTTCTTTCAGTAACTTGCAGGAGGCGCGCGCGTGGGGGAGCGCGGCGCGCGGTCCGGAGGCAACAATTGTCTCGAACGCCGCACCCTCCGCACCCTTCTTCCGCATCAGATACTCGATTTCAGCGCCTAGCTCGGACTCACTTACTCCTGGCCTGACGCCCCCTAACACTTTCTCAAAGACCTCCACCGTAATTCTCCCCGCGCCACGAATCTTTGCGACCTCTTCCTCATCTTTCACGGCCCGGAGCTGCTCCACCAAGCCTGCGACCGGGACGAAACTGACTCGCCGGCCGGCGCCCTGCTCGAGCCGTGAAAAATCGGCGCAAGTAAGGTGTGCATCCTCATAGCCAACACGCCGATTCTTGTTCCTCTTAAGCCGCTCCGCAACCGCCTTGAGAAGTCCTTCCCTTTCCTCAATCACCTCTACACCTCGAGCTTGTTCCTGAGCCTGGAGCGCGTAACGCGGGTCCACCCAGAGGACTCCTTCGCGAGAGGTGAAAAGTGCGACACCCGCGCTCCCTCGAAAGCCGGTCAAATAGGCGATGTTCGTCAGATTCGTGACCACTAAGGAAGGAAGCCTCTGCTCCTCCATCTCTGCCCGGAGAGAGTTTTGCCTCTTAGCATGTGGCTTGAGCGACGAATCTGATTTCATAGCTTAAAGCGCGTAGCAACCTGTTCTGTAGGTCTGTGGCGGTAACCGGGCAATCTTAAACGAAGCGCCGACCCACAAAACAGGTCCGCGCTACGTCCTCTTATGTTTCCAAGCGGTTGCGGAATCCCCTTCCATCTTCTAGGTGATCAGCAGCCTGGGGGAAACAAAGAAGAGCAACTCCTGGTCGGTGTCCTGGACGTTAGTCGACTTGAAGAGATACCCGAGAAGCGGGATGTTTCCAAGCAGGGGGATCGCGGTGGATGAGTTCGTGCGTTGCGTTACAGTCACCCCGCCGAACACTACGGTCCCCCCATCCGGAACCAGCACCTGAGTGGTCGCTTGCTGCAAATTAATGCTCACGGCGGCATTGGTTATGATAGTGCCTGGACTAGCGTTTTGGACGGCAATCTTCAGGAAGATGTGGCCGTCGTCCGTGACCTGCGGGGTGACGGTGAGCTGCAGGGTAGCGTTCACATATTGCACCGCAATGGTGTTGTTGATGCTGGTCTGAACGGGAATTTGCGTGCCTTGTTGGACCATCCCCTCAACGTTATTCTGCGTGATGATGCTCGGGCGTGAGATGGTCTTCGCTTGACTGCGAATCTCTGCCGCCGAGATCGCCGCATCTATCAAGTAACGCTGCGAGAAGTTGGTAATCGCCACTGTCCCAAAGCCCGCACTGGGGTTCGCAGGAATAGTGAAGGTTGGCGGTGAGGTCCCCGGACTGCTCGGGGTTATGCTGGCTCCCGTCCCCGTCTGCCCGGCGCCAATCGTAGAACCCGAACGATTCGAGAGCGCTCCTGCCAAGGCGGCCGACAGGGTTCTCTGAAAAGATGAGTTGGCTAAAACAATCCGAGTCTCGATGGCCACCTGCTTGGTCTTGGTATCCAGTTTGGCAATAATCCTCTCGATGATCGGAATCTGCGATGCGATATCCAAAATGATGAGCGTGTTGGTGCGGTCGTCCCACAGGACGGTCCCACGCTTGCTCAGTGCCCACGACGCTCCGCCGCTCTCTTTCTCGTTACCCGGTGCCTTCTTGATGAGAGTAGCAGCAATGGTGGAAGCCTTGGCATAATTCACCGGCCGAAAAACCGTCACCAGCGGGGCCGCCTCAAGGCGAGCTGCAGCATCCCTTTTCTCCGCGTCGAGAGTCTCACGCCTGGCGATGCGCAGAACGTTGCCCTCCAGAACCTTGCCCAGGCCATTGTCTTTGAGAACGATCTCCAGCGCCTGATCCCAGGGCACGTTGTCCAAAACCGTGGTGACGGAGCCCGTCACATTCGGGTCCACGAGGATGTTCAAACCGCTGATCTCGTGGATGAGGCGGAAGAAATCTTTCAGATCAACGTCTTTCAGGTTCAGTGAAATCGGTTCACCCGTGTAGGCGGGTTTTTCCTCACTGGGCGTCGCCGAACCTGCCGGGACTGCGCCCTGGGCTGCAGACAGGTTGGCTGCGGCCTCAGCGCTCAGGACTTGGGCAGACCTTTCAGCCCGAAGAGCTTCCGGTGTGGCAGCCTGGGGTGTCTGCCGAGGGGCCGCGGCCACTTCCCTGCTGCCATCCGAGGGAGGCAGGGTGCCGTTGTAGTCGGGTTTCAGAGCTTTATCGGTTCTTGCCGGGGATGAAACGACCGCACTCGGTCGCTTTGGAATCACCCCGGTCTGTGGCTCGGGGCCGGCGCTCGCGGTCGGGTGCGCGCGCGGGGCAGGGACCTGGCGCGCAGGGACTACGGCCGCTTGTTGAATAGGCTTCCTTTCATCGCGCTTTGCAGCAGCTTCGAGTGTTGGCGCCGGCGCCGGTGCCGGTGCAACTGCCCGGGAGGCGGCCATGGGACGCGGCTTCACCTCAATGCGCACCCCGCCCGCGTAGGCATGAGCGTCAAACACTGGATTGCCCGACAGATCGGCCACAACGCGCACCACTTCAGAATTCTTCTCTCGGAACTGGCCCACCCTCACGTCCTTCACCACTGGGGAGGAAACGGGAATCGATTTCCGGCGAAACCCATTTCTCGCCCCCTCCACGTCCACCACAAGACGATTCGGGTGGTCAAATTGGAGGACATGGAACGTTGCAGACTTTGTCGTGGCCACATCAATCGTGACTTCCCCTGCAGACCCGGGTCTTATCAAGATGTCCGAAACTAACACTGGCCCCTCTGCCGTCTTGCCGGGAGAGGACCCCGCCCCCTTGGCAGGCGGGGTGGGAGTGCCGGAGGCTGGCGCGCTCTGGCCCAACAGAAGCCGCAGGCCGGAGCTTCCCCGCACGGCGATGAGCGGCTCCGGGCCTCGGGTCTGAATCTCCACCCGCACCACGGGCTCGCCGCTTGCGTCCGTGTATTCTAGCAATTGATAACCTGCAAGAAGTCCGCTGGCCCAATGCGCCGACGGGGAGATGCCGCCAACCCTGGCGCCTTGCAAGTCAACGTAAAGTGCGCCCTCAGGGGTATGGATGGTCTTGAAAGAGTATTTACCGTCAATTTGCAGCAGGACTTCTTTGCCGACGGATGGGTCGGCGACCGTAATAGAGTTTAGCGTAGCGCGCGCCGGAATCGCCGATGGGTGGCCCGCAAGCGCATGCGGCATCCCTGCCAGCAGCCATGTCATCGCCAGCCAAATGGTGAATAATCGTCTCATCTTCCTTCTCCAGCAGCCGAACCCAATTTTATTGCCACTTCGTGGGTAGCTACCCGACCGCTCAAGTCGAGCGTGTTCTCCTTGAAATAGACGGCCTCCGGCGTGATCTTGCTGACGACGCCGTTGTATACCGTATCGTTTACTCTCAGGAAGTAGGCTCGTTTGGTGTAGTTGGTTACCACCGCGATCATGTTGTTCGCCGATTCCTGGCGTACAATCCCCTCGACTCGTAGTTCGGAAATTACTAATCCTCTTATGCCTGCCGGCAAAGCCCCGGATGCCCCACCTGCCGCCGAGTGGCTACCCGGGCCAGTCGCCATCGGCGACTTGAAAGGATCTCGCCGCCCAGCGGCAGTAGACAGCATGCTTGTCGTAGTCGTCCGCGGCGACTCGGCGCCCACGGCTTTGGCCGGCGCTTTTCTCGAGGACTTGCCTGTGGCACGGACCGGGGTCTGATTGGGGATGACCTCGGGGGACATGGAAGGAGTTTGGGTCTTCACCTTGTTTTTCGAGGGCGGCGTGGTAGTTAGGATTTGTCCAGCCCACCCTGCTCCCGCCGCCAAGCCGAGAGCGACGACCCACGTGAAAAGCAAACTGACCGCCAGGACTGTGCGTTCGGGCTGAAGCCTGAAGTTAAACATGGTCTTCGTCCTGCCCTATTTCTTAGGTGTAGATGGAGCCGCGGTCGAAACCCGACTGAAGTAGGTTGTCAACACGCAACTTGCCCCCACCGTTTCGTTGGGATGAAGCTTGAACGCTCCCATGCCCCCCCC
>JBEKME010000201.1:0-6797 GCA_050008675.1 Terriglobia bacterium | reverse complement strand
ACCAGATGTGGATTCCGGTGCACAATTCCTGGCGGCTCAATGAGCGCCATTACGGCGCGCTGCAGGGTTTGAACAAGGCCCAGACCGCAGAAAAGTATGGCGAGCAACAAGTCAAAATCTGGCGGCGCAGCTACGATATCCGGCCGCCCGCGCTGACGCCGGACGATGACCGCTATCCTGGCAAAGACCCGCGGTACGCGTGCCTGACGCCTGAAGAACTCCCCCTGACCGAGTGCCTTAAGGATACTGTGGCACGCACCCTCCCTTACTGGCACGAGACCATCGCCCCAACCGTGAGGTCAGGCAAGCGAGTGATTGTCGCCGCGCACGGCAATAGCCTGCGGGGGCTCGTGAAGTACCTCGATAACGTTTCGGACCAGGACATCGTGAGCCTGAACATCCCGACCGGGATTCCGCTGGTTTATGAGCTTGATGACCAGCTCAAGCCGCTCCAGCATTACTACCTCGGCGATCCCGAAGCGGTGGCCAAGGCCGCCCGGGCGGTGGCCGACCAAGCGAAACGGAAAGCCTAAGGAGGATTCAGGATTCGGGATTCAGGACAGAAATGCAGGATTCGCGATCCAGTCACATACACTGGGAAGGAGTCAGGGAAAACCCACGAGCGGAGTTTCCTGAATCCCAGGTCCTGAATCCAGTACTTTCGTTGAATTGGCTTGTTGAATTGGCTTTTGCGCGCTTTGGCGGGAATGTTATAATGCTGAAGAGCCGCAGTAGCGGCTTCGGAGATGGATGCATAATCGGACGCAATTCTGCCTGATGGTCTTGGCCTGCATGGTGGTGTGGGGTTTGTCGCTTTCTCGGCCGGCGTGGGCTGGCGAGATTGTCAGTATCATAGACGAACACGGGCGCAAGGTCTTCATCAACACGGATGAAACTCGCGCCAAAGGCGGGTTGGCCAGGCGAGCCATCCGGCCGGTTAAGGCCGGCAACACCTCCCTTCCCCCGCCAGAGATCAGCCACCTGGTCGAGCAGACTGCCAGCCGCCTCCAAGTTGACCCACAACTCGTGCACGCCATTATCAAAGTCGAATCGGAATACGATCCGAAGGCCGTCTCGCGCAAAGGCGCGATGGGGCTGATGCAACTCATTCCGGAGACCGCTCAGCGATTCGGGGTCGAAAACCCCTTCAATCCCAAAGAGAACATCGAAGGTGGAGTCAGCTATTTGAAGTACCTCTTGGACCTTTATAGAGGCGATCTTTCCCTATCGCTGGCGGCCTATAACGCCGGAGAAGGCGCCGTGCAGCGATTCGGCGGAATCCCTTCCTTTGTCGAAACGCAGGACTACGTGCGGAAGGTGACCGACATTTACCAATCGGTATCACCGCAGTCTGGCACGAATGCTGCCGGGAACAAACCGCAGGCTTCGGCCATTATCCGCTATGTGGATGAACAAGGCGTGGTGCACTATTCCAATGTGGAATGATTCGGGTTAATACAACATGGCCATCCACCTCTCGGTACACAGGGTCTTGCTGGGGAGTGGACGGTGATTTGAATGCCACGGAACGGTCTACATTGATCGGACTGCACAAACGAATCTGCTTCGCATTTCTTCTAGCCGGGTTTCTGGCCTTCCCCAGAGTTTCTTTCCCTGCCCTCCCTGCCTCCCGCCAGGCAAAGGCCGTGGCGACATTCGAGCGCGCGGTCCGCATGAAGACGACGCTCGAGTCTCTGCCCGAGAACACGCGTACAAAGGCGGATTACCAGAAGGTAATCGAGACTTTCCAGGAAGTCGCGCGGCTCGACCCGGCGTATGCCAAGGCTCCCACGGCGCTCGCTTCCGTGGCGGAACTTTACGAAGGAATGGGGCGCGTTTTTTCTGCGGACCGCTATTACCTTAAGTCTGTCAAAACCTACCAGTTCCTCGTCTCCGAGTACCCGCACAGCCAAATCGCCCGGGATGCTTTGTTTACGCTCGGGGAGACGTACAGCACCGACCTTGGGAACCCCGAAGAAGCTCGCAAGACCTTCCAGAAATTCCTCGACAAATATCCCAAGTCCTCCAAAGCGGAGGAAGCGCAGGCAAAGATCGAAGAGATCGATCAGTTGCACGCCGAGCGAGCCCCCAGGCATTCAGCTCCCCACCGCGAAACAGCCGAAAGCCGCCGCGGCAACGGGCTGCCGGAGGTGACAGAAGTACGCCGCTGGGTGGGCCCGAACTACTCCCGCATCGTCATTGGAGTGGACGAGGAAGTGAAATTTGAGACCAAACGGCTCTCCAAACCAGACCGCATCGTGCTGGACATTGAAAACGCCCGCCTAAGCCCGGCCCTGGTGGGAAGGACTTTTCCCGTAGAAGACGGTTTTCTGCGCCAGATCCGCGTGGGACAGTTCACCTCAAGCGTTACGCGGGTTGTGCTGGATGTGGAAAAGATCGAAGATTATTCAGTATTACCCCTGCCTAATCCCTTCCGCTTGGTGGTTGACATCCACGGCGGCAGCACGCTCATCCGAGAGACAGAGCGGGCTGCGAAAGAGTCCACCGCCCGCCCGGCCACGGCGCGCCCGCAGCGGCTGGAGGAAAGCTCGACTGCAACCAAGCAGCCCGCCAGCAGCAGCGAGCCGGCCCAGAAACCCGAAGTCGCCACGCGCAGCACCCAGCCCAAGCCTGAGCGCGAGACAACTGGAAAGGCAAGAGCGCCGGAGGAGACGCAGGAAGTCGAGACGGCCTCCCTCAAGCCCCCCAAAACACCGCCAGCGTCCAGCGAGACGGGGACGACATCGCTTGAAACCTCGCCGGCGAAGGGAGCGCCTGTTCTGCCGAAAGCCGCTGCGCCCACTGAATCCGGCGCCCGGACCCTGACGCGGGTGCTGGGACTCAAGATCGGCCGCATCGTGATCGACCCGGGACACGGTGGCCACGACACAGGCACAATCGGACCAACGGGCCTGCGGGAAAAGGACGTCGTACTGGACGTGGGGTTGCGACTGAAAAAGCTGCTCGAGCACAAGGTTGGCTGCGATGTTGTCATGACCCGCAGCGACGACACTTTCATCCCACTTGAGGAAAGGACCGCAATTGCCAACGAGAAGGCTGCCGACTTATTCGTCTCCATCCATGCCAACGCCAGCCGCGACCACAGCGCCCGGGGAATCGAGACCTACTATTTGAATTTCACCTCCAATCCCGATGCTCTGGAGGTGGCGGCAAGAGAAAACGCGTCGTCCCAGGAGTCGGTGCACCAACTCCAGGACCTCATAAAGAAGATCGCGATGACGGAAAAAATCGAAGAGTCCGAGGAGTTTGCCCGGCAGTTGCAGAAGGAAATCTACCGGGGCACTTCTCAATTGAGCGGCAAACAACGCGACCGGGGAGTGAAGAAGGCGCCTTTCGTGGTGTTGATCGGCGCCAACATGCCCTCCGTCCTGGCAGAAATCTCCTTCCTCACAAACCCCAGCGATGAGAAGTCGCTGCGACGCCCTGACTACCGGCAGAAGATCGCGGAAGCGCTCTACGAGGGAATCCTGGATTATGTGAACAATCTTGGCGGGGTCAAGGTCGTCCAGCGTGCCGCCTCGGACAGAACTGCATCGAAAACCGGGGCGCAATTCTGATATGCTTGAGGACGATGAAGCGTTTTGTCTCAGCCTTCGCGCTCTCGGTGATAACCCTCAGTGCAGCCCGTCCGCTGTCTTGTGCCCAGAATGTTTCCGTTATCCCTCTTGTCCCCGCTGCCAATTGGCGGCTCGCAGCCAGTCAAGAGCTGGGGGTTGATGAAATCCAAAAATACGGCGGAGACCCGACGGTCGAACGCGAGTACGGGGTAAAATCGTTCGAACTGCGCACGTACCAGCTTGATAGGGTGCGTGCGGAGGTCGTCCTGGAACCCGCTGCCGATGTAAGCTCCGCCTATGGGCTGTTCACCTACTATCAGAACGAGTCCATGCATCCCGAAAAAGCTATCCAGCTTGCCATGACGGGCCCGGAGGTCAGCTTAATGGCGCGCGGACGTAGCTTCATCCGCTTCCTTCGCCCCAAAGACTCACAGCTTTCCGAAAACGAATTCCGCGCTTTGTTGATTTTTGCCGGGGGAACTCGGCCGGCGAGCTATTCCTTGGCCAACTTGCCTTCCCCTCTCCCTTCCTGGGGTCTGATTCCTGGCAGTGGGAAATACATCATCGGCCCCGAAGTAGCCCGGCGCGTTCTGCCCAATTTCCGCACGGACCTGGTAGGATTCGACCAGGGCGCAGAGATTCAGGTCGGTGAATACCTTGTCGGCAGCTCCCGATCTACCATGATGGAGGTGAGCTACCCCACCCCGCAGATTGCCCGCGCCCGCTTCGGGGCGATGAGTGATTCGCTCGGCTTGAATCAGGACCGTGGAGCGAATACTCTGTACGCACGAAGAGAAGGGTCGTTTATTTTTTTGGCTCTTAAGGCCAACAATAAGGCCGCCGCGAAGAAGTTGTTGGACCAGTTCAAAGTGACGCAGCAGTTGAGCTGGGACGAGAAATACCCTGGGGACAAAACGATAGGCCTGCAGTTGTTCGAGCTCATTATGGGAAACGTCCTCCTGACCTTGCTTCTGGCCGGAGGAGGGATCGCTGGTGGTGTGTTAATCGTTCTTTCCCAACGAATTACAGCCAGATACTTCCCCGCCTGGCAGTGGGGACACCCGGAAGCGGACCGGCTGATTCGGTTAAACCTTCAGTAGAGCTAACATCAATAGTTTCAGCAGCATAAGGCAAAAAATAAGAGTTAAATTCCTAAATTCAGGTTCTTCCCTGAATTCTCTCCTTTGCCAGCGAATTGCACGTGTAAGTTATTTAGAATTAACGACTTATATCGCACAAAAATTCCTGAGATTTATCTTGACATCGCTTGGAGGTTTTTTCTAGACTCGTTTCGAGTTTAGATGGCGGGGCGCGTCCGCCATTCTATTCTCCTCTGAGAATGCTCACCCGCAGGTTCGGCGGGAATTTTCGCTGAGGCGGGTGAGCATTTTTCTCTCTGTCATGCCGGCGTAGCTCAGTCGGTAGAGCATCGGTTTCGTAAACCGAGGGTCACCAGTTCAAGTCTGGTCGCCGGCTCCATAATTACAAATTCGGATTCATTGCGCCTTTCCCGCCTCCTAAGGACCCTCTTCCTCGCCGGATACTGCCAAAACAACAGGGTCAGCGTGCATTGTCTTGACGAAGCTCCTTGCGCTTGACACTACGCCCTATCCTGTTACTCTTTTAGAGTGAAGAGTACAAAGGCCATGAAGACATACACCTTCAAAGTCGTGGTGGAACGGGACGAGGATCGCTGGCACGCCTACTGCCCGGCCTTGGAACAATATGGTGCGGCAACGTGGGGCAATACCCGTGAAGAGGCACTCAAGCACATCCAAGAGGTGGTCCAGATGGTCATCGAGGAACTGGCTGAGGATGGCATTCCGATTCCCGAGGGGCCTAGGAGTGACGTCCAGGTGTTTCAGGACACCAGAGTTGCCGTGACCGTCTAAAAAAGAGGTCCATTGAGTATCGCCTCCTCCGGTCGGTGACAGCCCGCGAGATGATCAGTGCGCTCATACACGATGGCTTTTTCTTGCGCCGGCAAGCGGGCAGCCATCAGCGCTACCAACATCCCGACGGACGCAGGGTCACGGTCTCATTTCATAAATCTTCAGATACCTTCCCATTGAAAACTCTAAAGGCAATCATCGAAATGCAGGCGCGATGGAGAGAAGACGATCTCAAGCGACTAAAACTCCTCGCTTGAGCAGAATGAACACGAATACGAAAGTTGAAGTTGTGGCTCTGTGGCGTCCTTCCATCCGCTTCGTGCCTACTGACTGCTGTCCCTCGACACCTGACACTCGACACCTGTCTTTCACACCCCGCGCAATTCGTCTTCACTGAGCCCAAAGTAGTGCCCCACTTCGTGTAGCAGCGTGGCGCGGATCTGCCGGCGCACCTCCGCCTCGTTGCTGCAAACCGCCTCGATGTTTCGCTGGTAAAGAAAAATCCGGTCCGGCGGGCTGGAGAAAAAGACGCTCTTCTCCGTGCGCGGGATGCCGTGAAACAGCCCCAGCAGCAATCCTTCGCTCTGCGCTTGCTCCGGCGGCAGGTCTTCCACGATAATCACTACATTCGTGAGCTTCTCACGAAACGCCTTGGGCAGGCCATGCAGGGCTTGCGCAACGAGTGCCTCGAACTTCCTTCGCTCCATCTCATTTCAGATTGTAACCTCTTTGGCTCCCCCATAGCGGGCTTCTCGGCAAACGCGGGCCGGATGCGGCGTCCTACACGAAACGAGGCATCACCCGCCCAGGTCAAGCTCGAGCAGCGTCACGGTGAAGGGCGCGAAGGCATAATCAAAGTCCTTGCCGCTGGCCGATACTGGGCTTGTGACTGGAGTAATCCTGCTGGGGTCGTCTCGGCTATTCATGACTTCGGGAGTGCCGGCTGCTTCGCGATCTCTCAGGATGTAAACCGTGCCGCCTTTCATCGAGGCAGGGAAATCGACGAGATGAAATTTCAGTTGCCTTGCCTCTGCGGTTGAGTTGACGCCGTAGATGCGTAGCGTCTTCCCATCTTCACTCAGGGTGACGCTCAGATCCGGTTCCTGGAGATGCCACGGAAGCGAGGTGGTGCGCTCGACCCGAAGCGGGTAGGAGCCTGCGGCCCGGGTATAGAGTTTCTGTGAGTAATAGGTGGGTGCAAGATAGAGCCAGCCTGGGCCAGGGAGTATAACGCCCGAGCCAAAGCTGTCCACGAGGTTAGACCGGATGGCGATCTCAGCGAGGTCCGCGTAGCGGTGCAGCAGGTTCTGGTACCGCGAACAGCTCA
>JBEKME010000200.1:0-6840 GCA_050008675.1 Terriglobia bacterium | reverse complement strand
ACCATTCGCCGTCGGGGCGTATGCGCACCAGCACTTGAACCTCGTGGCGAATGGGAAGGTTCCCGGAAGAGATGCCAAGGCTTCAAACCGGACCTGGGAAATTCGGCCGTCCGGCATTATAGGGGGGCCTCGGGAAACGTGGCCATGGCGGAATTGCGAACCCACCTCGCAACCGAAAGGGTGAGAGTGGTAGCCCTCCGCCTAAAGCAAACGCGTCCGAGTTCTATCCCAACCATTGACCGGGGCCGCAAGCCCATCATGATGCCGCCAGAAAGGTCTTCCTTTCGCGCGGGCAAAAACCGAAGAAACCGAGCGTTCAGAATCAGAGAGTTCCAGACTCGCCCGAGGCTACCCTTTCACGCAGCTGTCCCAGAGCTGTAGCGGGCTGGTAGGGGATACCCAAGGCTAGGCGGGGACCCAGAAGTGTCCCAGAACAAACCCCAGAAGGCCCCACGGGTGCTTTGAAGAAGAAGTGGATGAAAATAGCGGTCTCACAAGAGCGAGACAGAGACCGTCGGCGTTGAGTGTGGGGATCAGAGTGTCCCCAGAGCGACTTCGGGGCTCCGGCGAGGTCTAGCAATGGCATGCGCCTTCACTCGCTGCAGGTGGGCTCTATACGAGTTTCATTCCGGACATGAACCTGGTACAGCACCTCAGCCCCTGTAATAACCATATATCTACTCTCCTTCTTCCTGAGTTACTGCTTGAGCTTCGAGCTTGAGCTGAGCATCTTGGAAGAGCGCGAGAACTCTGGCGAGTCCTCTCACGACACCAATTTGCGAGAGCGGAGAGCAAGAAAACTGCAGGAAAATGGCCGAATTGAATTCCCACAACTGTTCCCAGTATTGTCAGGAAGGCCCACAAGCAATTGCAGGAGGGCGACAGGTACCCGAGAAGGGAGAATTGATCCTTGAGGCCAGAAACTGGGTTTGCAAGCGATTTCCCGAGATTCGATATTTCTATAGGTTCGTGCTGGCTTTCGAGATCGAGATCGCGACAGGAAAGATTGAGGAGTAGTTCAGCATTTCCCTGTTCGATTCGCTCCCCTGTATACGAGTTTGACTTACAGTGCCGTTCAGGGGGTGCGTCACTGCGGATGTATACAAGTTTGAAATTTGCAGTTCAGAGATGGCGGGAACAGCCTCCAGATCGTCGCAGAAATGCACTGAGCGCGGACTCTTCCCCACCACAGCGCAGGAGCACCTCACAACGCAGCGTGACCCTTGACATTGCCAGGATGTTGCCCGAGGCGGATAATACCGCTGCCCGAAAGGACGTAAGCATGAGAAACCTTCACCTCGTTTGCTTGTTGTGTATTGTTGTAGGCAGGCTTGCTGTTGCTCAGATTATCCAAAGGCCGAGGTCTACGGCGGCTACTCCTACGTCAATATCGACACCAATGGCTTGAGTTCTCGCCAGAATGCCAATGGGTGGGAAGCGTCGGTGTCGGGCAACTTTACTAAATGGCTGGCGCCGAGGCGGATGTCAGTGGCTATTACAAGACTTATTCGGTGAACCTGCAAGATCTTGGTCTTGGCACTCTCGACGTAAAGTCACTGACTATTCCTATGCCGCAGGCCCCCGTATCAACATTCGACCTTTGTTTATCCATGCCCTTATTGGCGGCGACCATTTAACGGGCAGCGCATTGGGTTTCTCCGAATCGCAAGATGGCTTAGCCGGAGTCTTTGGTGGTAGCGTGGAATGGAGTGTGTCGAACCACTTGGCCGTGCGTTCATCGGTGGATTACGCGTTTACCCGTCACAACATCTTTGGAGGGCCGTCCTACACTCAAAACAATGTGCGTGTCGGAGCAGGGTTGGTTTATACATTCGGCGGTCGAGGAGCGGTTGCCGAAAGACCATCCCGTTCAGAAACCACTCGCCAAGCTGCCCCGAGGCCATCACGTTCGGGAATGCCTATCCCGGCACTCGGGCTGATGGCAAGGGCGCATGACAATGACGGTGCGGAGATCTCGGAAGTGGTTCCGGGAAGTATCGCGGCACAATCGGGGTTGCAGGTTGGGGATGTCATCAATGCAATCGACGGCAAGGCGGTCAGAACGCCGATGGAGCTGCAGGCCGAACTGTCAAGCCGAGCACCAGGAAGCAAAATACGGTTGGGATTTTTCGTGCGTGGGTTCTACCAGTCAGAACCGTGATAATCCTTAGCAAGGTCAGAGGCTCTTAGGTGTACGTCGGTGAAGCTTCTTCGGCAATTCTTCGTAAGCGACGCAAGGGCAGCTCGATTCGACGACACGAGGAGAAATAGATAGGACTGGCCTGCTGATTCGCCAAGCTGTTGGTCGCGGACCCTTATCCGCGAAATGTGACAAAATCGCTAGAAAATTCCGAGCAACTACAGCTTTGCAAGAAAATGCAGGACGGAAAGCGTGACATCGGCAATTCCAGCTCACTTCAGCGGATTTTCGACCGCCAAATGTTGCGCGTATGCGAGGAGCGTTGCGGGCGCGGGAGTGGGGGCCGCTTGTCGTGCCCCGCGATACCCATCATTGCAACAGGGGCCTTCCGAGTGCAACCCTGCCGCTGCATAGAATAAGGAGGGAACCGGGGCATGGGCGAGGAGCCAACTACTCCCCAGAACAACCCCAGAGGGCCCCACGGTTGGCACAGTCGGGAAATGGGGAAACCGGCTGTAATCTCCGTAGACGTGGAACTCCGATCAGAATTAAATCAAATTGCCAGTTTTCAGTTTCGCCAGTTTTTCAGTTTGCTGACGTCCGTCTGTGACTCCGCTCACTCGCCAATGCGACTAGAATCCAGTGTCCGAACTCGTCCAGCTGCGCGGTAACTTGTACCTGGGATGCACTCCCGTAATTTGAAAGTGTGCCGCGGTAGTGGTCAAATCCATTCACCTGCCACTTTTCGGAACAGGTCGCGCCACCGAGTCTGGCCCGCGCGGAAGCGAGCAACCGACATGAGATTCTTGCAGCGACTCCTGGGCGAATTGTGCTCCCATCAGTTTACTTGGCCACGCATCGGCGGCAATAGCCAGCACTATCAGATCTGTCTCATTTGTGGGACTGCCTACGAATACGACTGGAAGAGGATGCGACGCACTGATCGGCTGCTGGTGACGAACGGGCAACACCCTCTCGCCGTCGCGCGGACTCGATCGCCGGGAACTGTCCATTGACGTGAACACGATGTCGCTCAGAGCCGGGTTGCGAGCCCATCGCTATGCCGCCAGTAAGCCAAGCCTTCAGAATAGTTCCGCTTGATAATCCACACTTCAGACGGAACCGTGCCGCCGTAAAGCTATTTGCAATCAGCAGCCGCTTCATTGCGAACTGCTTTGCGGTAATCGAAATAGGTTTCGTCTTCTTGATTCTTGCTCGTGTAGAGGAGGAAAATCCTTGCTCGTGACTGCATAGCAAAATGTTCCGGGAGCCAAATTCCGTTATCGACGGGCATCTTCTCCAACTCGAAGCGGGTGCCAGGCTCGACGCGGGCTAGAAAGCCCACGATCGAAACGATGTATAACCTCTGCTTCGACTTTCACCCAGTGGAAAGTCTGTTTATCGATCCAGAGCTCTCCCTGCATCCCGGTCAGCACCTTGGTTTCTTTGTTGGCCGGTTGATAGCCTGGCTGGGGTGTTGCCTTCAGTACATAAACGTCGAACGGACCCGATCTTTGCTCGCCCACGAGCTTGAAGTTGAAAGCTTTCGTCATTTCGTCCATCAACAGGTGATCACGGCTGCGTTCCTTTTCGTATTTGGCGATCCGCTCTCCCCTCTCTTGCTTCGATTCGCCGCAGCGCTGAGCCGTAACCTTTTCCAGCTTCTGTTGTTCCTTTGCCTGTTCTCCCGGCGTTAGCGGCTTGCCATTGACTGCCACGAGGCGCGCGTAAGGGGAATCCAGGATCATGGTCACTTCGGACGTCCGGGTTCCCCCACCTTGCACATCGCGCTCAAAATAGGAATATGCGGGGGCGGCTTGCCAGTCTTTATTATTGGCCTGAACCGAGCGCTGGATAATAGTCTGGACATCCTCCTGGCCAGCAGCAGCCAAAGCGGTGAAAAGCGCTAATATCAAAGCAAAGCACCTCGCCATGTTACCCGAGATTTCCTTTTTGAACTCAAAAATGGGAAGTAATATACACACGTTTTGCCGTCCTGTGATGGCTGCTTGAACCCAGTTCCATCTTAGCCACTCCCAAAGGTTCGCGACCATGGTCGCTCAAAGCGAAGTCTCTGCCGCCCGGAAATGAGCACTCTTGCTCAGACGAATGGCCCGTGAAGTGCAAACGTCGAGGTGTGCTTCCAGCGGAATCGCCGAGGAGCCCAAAAATCGCTGGCCGCTTTGCGGGGCCGAGTCATGGTGAAACGAATTGCACAAATCCGGGTCATTTCTTTTCTTCTATTGGCTGCTTGCGGGGCCTTGTGCCAGAAACGTCCTTCAGCTGACTTGCTTCAGGGATTACAGTTTGACGGCTCAAACTCACCCGAAATGCAGCGCCAGGAGATGCATAAATTTCCTGATGCTCCTTCGTCGGTACAGCCCCCAGCACAAGCAGAGAGATTTCACAAGTTTTTCAATGAAGCAAGCTCGCCTTTGACTCTTAGCGCGGTTAGCTTCAGAGCGGGCGTAATGCGCGAAACAGAACTGGGAAACGTCACTCCGGGACCGCAGCCCAGCTTAACGGCTCATTATCAAGCGGCGTTTATTCAAGAAGAGTCCAGCAACTTTGTTGGTCGGGATCCGTATCCGTCGTTGCTCAAGCAGAACCTGCGTTATCTCCCTTCGACCAGCAGCAACTTTATGAACCGAGCCACTTACGCCGCTTCGCGCATTTTTATCACGCGTGACGACTCCGGAAAGGGGAGGCTGAACACTTCGTATTTCCTCGGGGTGCTGACTTCGGTCGCTAGCGCCGCTGCTAACCGTCCATATTGGGCGCGATCCTCTTCGGAGACATTCAACAATTTTGGTTCGACGATTGGCAGCGACGCGGGGATGAACGTTTTCCACGAGTTTGGGCCTGGCATCCGGCAAATGGTGAAGGGCCTCACACCAAAATTCCTGTCTAGGATCGAAGAGCGCATCACCCACGACCAGACCGCGAGGAACATCGTCTCCATTCGCTGATTACCGCAGAAACGTCGATCGCAGCATGGCGTATGTACAAAGTGAAGCCACTTCGCAATTCGTCGTAGGCGGCGCGATGGCAGGTCAATTCGGCGACACGCGGAGAAACATGTAGGCCCGGCCTGCCGATTCTGAAAATGGGTGCAGTTGGGTCGGCACCCAAAATGTGACACTTTCAAAGCAAATGTGCGTGCAACTACAGTTTAGCAAGATGCAAAAGGAAAAACGCGACATTGGCAATTCCAGCTCACTTCAGGGGATTTTCGACCGCCAAAATGCTAGACCAATCTAGGGATGAGGCCCAACACAGGTCATTCAATTGTGGGGGATAGCTATAGAGGGCGAGAAAATTCCTACACCCCCACCACAGAACTTGGACCCCGGGGGCCGGGGCGCGCTAGGCTAGCGGGGCCGGTGCGCTGAGAAGTGTGCGAATGGGCGCTTGCTATTGCGCCGTCAGGGGAACCTAAATCCGAACGAATAGTCAGCCCGCATCTCAGGATGCCCGGCATTCAACGCGGGAACCCTGCCCGGTAGCGTCCGCGCCTTTGCGAATGCCCCGTGCTATGCTCTTTGACGATCTTCAATGCCCGCAGATGACCATCCTTTTGACGCCCTTGAAAAGCAACTCCGGATGGAGAACCTCTCAGTATCTCCCGCGACAAAAATAGTTCAGAATTTCATTTCACTTATGCCACTCAAGTGGCCTTTTGACAAAGTTGCTAGGGTGCTAACTGGACACCTTGCGGCGGACTCTATAGCGCGAATCCGCCTCATGCTGGAGACATCATGAGCGAGGTTCGCAAGCATGAGGGCGAGATTGGAAAGCTATGTGACGCGGCTACCAGAGAAGAGACCGCCGAAGAGTCCCGCGTGCGCGATCAAGCTTTAACGGATCTGGTACTAGATGCCGCCCACAAGGCCGAAAACACACGAGCCAAAGAGCGGGTGAAGCGCATCGGCCTTATCCTGGCCAACGGCATCGTGGAATTGAAACCTCCCGACGCTGACGAAATTGAAGAAATGATGCGTGTTGCCATGGAATTGAGTGACCGCGACATTGAATTCCTAGGGGGATTGGTGAAGATTGAGGGTTCTATGCTTCAAGCGCAAGATCACATTCCCCGCTACGCTGCGCACACCAAATGGGAACAAAGCCGATGGGGAGATCGCATTGATCCTGAGATCGACAGCGTTTTCAGCAAACCGGAATGTACCGTCCTGCGGTGGATATTGCCGTCTAGTTTACGCATACGGCTCTTACCGTGGATGAGTGGCGGCGAATGCTCGCCGCACACCGTGCAGTCCCTGGGGCGTTTCCCGCTCTGGGTCGGGCGCATGTGAGATTGAACGATGTTCTCCTCAGTCTGCGCCTTCCCTCCCCGGCCTCCGCGGAAGAGCAGCTCAAGACGATGCCGGTCCAGACGGCGAGAGGGAGGTTCGGAGGTGGCGTTGTCGAAGGGCATCCGGTTTGCGGGGAGGATACGAGCGTGAGCGCATGAGACGCGGCCAACCGAAGAAGGTTCTTCCAGTCGGCAAACTTCCGCGTGAGCATTTGCGATCGTTGCTGAGGCATCTGCCAAAGCATGATCCGCGCCTGCTCGTTGGACCTCAGATTGGCGAGGACGCGGCCGTCATCGACGCAGGCGATCGCTATCTCGTCGTCACGACAGATCCCATCACCTTCGCCACTAATCACATCGGGCGTTACGCTGTTCATGTCAACGCGAA
>JBEKME010000020.1:0-71334 GCA_050008675.1 Terriglobia bacterium | reverse complement strand
GAATGATAACCCATGCTTGGCCTCCCCGCCGGAAGTGCGGTCAGAGGCTAATATATCATAGCTGTATAGCTAAGACAAGAAAATTTCTTAATTTTTTCGATTTTCTTGATTTTTTCACAGCTTCAAAGCGTCGGGACGTATGCGCCACCCGCGGACCTGCACCTCAAAGGGAAGAGCCCACGGTCAGAAAAGCACTGACCGTGGCTACCCGCTCTGCGTTAGGGGCTTGATCCCTCGCAGCAGGAAGCTGGTAGAAACGGCCACTGTAGCAAGTAGCGCGGACCTGTTTTGAAGGTCCGCGGCTTTTCGCGCCCGCTCGCGCACCTTGGCGCGTTTGACTATTGCCTGCGCGCGCCAGCGTGCGCAGATTCGACGTCACTGCCTCTTACTGCCGCTCTTGGTGTATATTTAATCGCAGCCGGGAGGTCAAAACGGTAAGCCCGGTAAACCAGAGCTGTGTAACAGGAGACAGGATGGAAGAGCTTACTGATATCCCCTTTGATTTGGATACCGAGTTGTTGATGAAGCAGGTGCGGGTTAAACGGGGAACAGATGACGCAAGAGAGTTCCACGACCTGCTGAGCGTGGCGAAGGTGAATGGAAAGCCTAAAGCCCTCTACGCGGAGTGCTTCATTGAGGCGAAGGGCGATGACACGGTGCAGATCGAGGGGATCACATTCACGAGTCGGACGCTAAGAAGGAATCTGGATACCGTCGAGCGAGTCTTTCCCTTTGTGGTGACGTGTGGGCATGAAATAGACGAGGCCATTCCGGTTAAAGGAGACTTTCTAAAGGAGTTCTGGCGGGACACGGTCAAGGGGTCTTTGCTCAGTTTCGCAATCAAGCACCTCGGTGATCATCTCCAGCGGAAATTCCGTCTTGGCAAAACGTCGACCATGAGTCCCGGTTCGGGGGACGTGACGGTTTGGCCGATCGAGCAGCAGAAGGAACTATTTGTACTGCTGGGGGATGTGCACCGGCATATCGGAGTGACGCTGACGGAGTCTTTGCTGATGATACCCAACAAGACGGTGTCCGGCATTAGATTCCCCACAGAGAAGGATTTCCGCACTTGCCAGGTGTGTCACCGTGAGCCCTGTCCCTCCCGCAGTGCACCTTTCGACCAAGACGTGTGGGCCTCCGTGCAATAAGACTAGTGCGTGAGTGCCGCCGAACAGCGGGTAGCGGGTAGCCACGGTCAGTGCTTTTCTGAGCGTGGGCTTTTCTCATGCCCGATATCCGGCTGGCAAGGATACGTAGTCAATCTGAATGGGGCAGGCCGCCACCGCGGGGTGGCGCAGACATTGGGGTAGATGTCTGCGACCCGATTGCCGGGTTGCGCCCTGCGCAGCTACAGCGGGCGGGCTGGCGCAGACTCCTGCTTTTGGGAGTCTGCGATCCCGAAGGGACATTCTCTGCTGGGCACGCGCCGCCGAGAGCAAGCGGATAGCGCACAGGTACGCGTATTTTGCGTTCCTGTGCGGCTTTTCATTTCGCGTTCGCGACGAGAAGCATCGTAACGCTGCTCGAATTTGGGAAGATTCGCGGAGGAATCCGCCGGTCGCGAGACCCGTCCGCCGACGGGCTGAAGGATACCTCCCCGCTGGTTTTTGGCGTCGGTGCCTCCCCGCGAGCTAAGAGGAAAGCGCGAGGACAGTAAATCCCGCTGAGGCCGCAGCTTGGGATAGCTGCTGATCGCCGGAAACAAAATTGCGGTTCTTGGGTTGTTGGTGACACCAGGTGAGAGCCGCCGCCAGTTGCAAGCTGTCGGCAGCTCGAAGCTGATGAATATCCAGCAATTGCCTTGCCAATTCCCGCACCGATTCCGTGGGGAGAATCTCTCTCCATCCCCGGCTCAACACCTCCAGCCGAGCGAGAGCTCCCTTGCGTTCGCGATCGCCCAAAACGGCCAGGCGGTGGAGGCGGGCCACCGCGCTATGGATCTCGACCGGAGTTCCCCACCACACCACCGGCAGGCTCTGTCGCAGGTGGGCCTGAGCTTGGCGGCTGGTGGCCTCCCGGACACAGAGCGGGACCAGCGCACTGGCATCGAAAAATGCTGGTTGCTGTTTCATCTCCCCTCCGCGCGTTCGTCTAGCAGGGCCTGGATGGCTTGACTGTTGGAAACGCGGCCGGTTCGGATCTTGAGTAACTTGTGAATGTCCAAAGGAGCCTGCGGCAAACGCATTTTGCCTGCTGCGACTAAAATCAGCTCTTCCTTGCTGGTTTCGACGACGGAGAGGGGGACAAGCTTCGCCACGGGCAGATTGCGGTCCCGGACGACGATTTCTTCCCCTTGTTTCGCGTAAGTCAAATACCGACTCAGGGAGTTCTTCAACTCGGCAACATTGACACTGCGCATGCGGTTTCCTCCTGTCATGGCTATTATAGCCATATCGGAAGGCGAAAGGACAACTATAAGGCCTTTGGGGCGTCGATGCCCTTGGCTTCGCCCGTGCGGAGTTCTTCCAGCCGCCGTTCCGCCTCCACCAGCCACAGCGTTTTGTTGCCAGAGACAGATTGCAAGCGAGGCGATCATTGCTCAAGACGGACGAAACGACTCGCGTGAATCGCAGAGCTGGGCTCGCTCTGCGCCAGCCGGCCCCGTTGAACTCCCTGTTTCCAATGTTTTGAACGGCAAACATTTTTCCTTGCACATTGCGGCAATGTGCTACACTTTAGCAGGGGTTAAACTCACACGTGAAGAGTAATCAAATGTCCGGCTGGACTCCGCATTTCGACATCACGACGATTCCCGATGACGTATTGCTTCGAGAGAGTGCGCGCAGGTTGCGTGCGCGCCAGCTTCGCTCCCCGCGCGCCAAGGTGCTCCGCCAGTGCCCCAAATGCGGGGAACCGTTCGGCGCCCGCGAATTACGCAAGCATCTGCCTCAGTGTGTACAGCCTGCTGCCAATGGAATGAGGCTCAATCCAAGCAGAGTCGTTCGCAAGGTCTCGAGCGTTGAAGAACAAGAAGCGGAGAACTACCGCTATTGGCAGAGTATCCCCGTCGGGGACAGACTCGTAGCCGTGTGCGAGCTTAGCGAGGCCGCATACGCGATTCGGGAGCTCGGTCAGAATGCTAACCAAGGACATGAAAGAACTCATACGCGCGTTCAACGAACAGGGCGTTGAGTATTTGCTGGTTGGGGGCTATGCATTCGGTGTCCACGCTCAGCCACGCGCAACCAAAGACCTCGACCTGTTCATCCGGGCCGATGCCAGGAATAGCGATGCTGTATTCAGAGCCTTATGCCAATATGGCGCACCCCTTCGCGGACTTACAGCTAAAGATTTCCGGGATGCAAAAACAGGGCTTCAGATCGGCGTGCCTCCGAATCGAATCGACATCCTTCAACAGATCAGCGGCGTGACGTTCGACGAAGCATGGAAAGACCATGTCAACGCCATGATAGATGGTGACACGCCGACTTACGTCATCTCACGGGAAAACCTGATCAAGAACAAACTGGCTGCGGGCAGGGAACAAGATATTCTCGATGTGAAGCAAATTCAAAAAGCGGCCGTCTACGCTCCAGAACAGCCAACGCAAAAAACCGGGAAACCCCTTCTCAAAAAGAAGATGCGCAAGGGAATTGAACGCTAAAGGTACCTTTCCTTGGAGGAGCACGACATGGCAATTCCGTATTACCACGTTGATGCATTCACGGGTGAGCTCTTTGATATACTGACGGAAATGAGCCGGCATGGTGCGGCGGTCCTGACTGACTAGAACTCGCCCCTGCTCGGCGGCACGACGTAACACCTCGATGTCGGGTACTCTGGCCAGGCGCGCATCGGTCGCGCTGCGAACGTCGATCTCAGGCGCAACGCGTCTGAGGCCACGGAGAACGCGCCCATCAAGGTCGGCGTCAGCCCGGAATCTGACTTTCATGCCGCGCCCGCCGGATTTTGGCGATCAAGTCGGCGTTCGTGCGCCGTGACTGTTCGTGCTCCACCGCGGCGAGACGTTCTCCCTCCGCAAGGTAAGTGTCCACCTCGTGCTGATGGGAAAGATAGAAGGCGAGCGCACCATGCACTTGCTCCAGGCTCAGCGAAGGGTAGCTCCCCACCATACTCTCGGCTGACATCCCTTCCCGGAACAAATAAACGAGAGAGTCGAGCGAGACGCGACTTTCTCCTATTCGGTAGACACCCTCTGCATTTTTCACGTAATCCTTTGCCATGCTACCTATTCTAGCCTATGTTCGCGGGTGCATACGTCCCAGCGGTTCTTGTATGCGACCCGAGGCCGTGATTGTGCCTGAGCGTGGACGCGCCCGCATGCTATGCCCGTGTTCGCACACCTGCCGAAAAATCATCGGCACATGTGCGCCACCCGACGGCTGTTCAATCACGCACTCGATCTTTCCAAAACCCCGGCCTTCGGTGCTGATGCATGACAGCCGCGATGTAAATCTTGCTCTCCTCATAGTACCGGGCTGACTCCCGCATCTCCTCGTAGGCTTCGGGGTGGAATTCGGTTTTCACCTTTTGAGAGCTTCATGCGCCTTCCGGAAGGCCTCTGGAGCGTCGATGCCCTTGGCTTCGCCCGTGCGGAGTTCTTCCAGCCGCCGTTCCGCCTCCACCAGCCACAGCCCTTCAACGTCTTTCTCAACACCGGGGTCGAGGGTGGAAACCAGACGCTGCGCAAGCTTCACCCGATCTCCCGGAGGAAGTCTCATGGCGTCAGCCGCAATTTCTTCAAAGGTTGCATGCATAACCGGCCTCTCCTGACGATGATGTAAGCACAGTGTAACAAAGGCAAGCGGGGGGCTCAAGCAATTAGCTTCGCGGGTTAATCCCCAGCCTTTTCATTCGCGTAAGCAGCGTGGTTGGTTTCAACCCCATGCGGGCGGCAGCGCCGTCTGCGCCACCCGTCGGAGGCGGGCCGTTGGACGTCGACGTTACCGGATCGTCTCGATGTCTATTTCCAGGGCGAGCCGGCGCCACGCCCGATCGGCAGTCAGAGCCGGGATTCGACGCTCCCGCGCCAGCGCGAGACAGGCACGATCTCCCAGCGAAAGCCCTTCAGCCTGCGTCGCCGGGACCAGCGCCGCTGCCATCACCGCCTGCTCGGTTGAGAATTCAACCAGTTCGATCGGCGCCGCCAGAAGCTTTTCCGCAATCAGGCCCACATTCTGACCGGCACGCGCGAAACGGCCGAGCACCTCGGAAAAGTTTACCGTCGACATGCAAGCCTCCCCAAGCAGTTCACGAACCCGCTGGTGTCCGCGCTCGCGCAGCAGGAAGGCTAGCAACGCAGAAGCATCCAGGGCGATCATGGCCGCCTTTCCTGGCGCGCTTCGCGGCGGCGTTCACGAATGAGCTCGTCGGTAAGCCGCGGCGTTTCGCCTTTGAACAGTCCCTTGATAAAATTCTGCAACGATTCCGGATCGAAGGGCTTTCCAGTCTCTCCGCGTACCGCCTTCGCCAGAATCGTGCGCGCTTCGGCCTCCATGCTGTGGCCCTTGCGCGCCGCGCGAAGCCGCAAGCGCCTCCGGGTCGATTCGGGCACGTTTCGGATATTCAGGCTGGCCATGCTTGCAATGATAGCACTGCTAGCGTTCCGCGGTCAACCCTGCCGCGGGTGGCGCGTACGTCCCGGCGGTCCGAAGCTGTGAAATAATCCTTGGATGAGCAAAAGCATTTTACGCAAAGGCGCAAAGGTGCCGAAGGCGCAAAGAAAACAAGGCAGTTCTTCTTTGCGTGTCTTTGCATCTTGGCGCCTTGGCGTGAGCTGTTTGATTTTTTCACACGTTCTCCTTGTCGGCACGTATGCCACCCGCCGCCATAATGGTGCCGAGCGCGGACGTGCCTACATTCTGCGCCCGTGCTTGCGCCCATGTCGAAAAGGCACCGGCACGGGCGCGCCGGCCCCGGGAGACCGCTGGCCTTTCAAGGAAAGTTTCGCGGGTTAATCCCCAGCCTTTTCATTCGGGTAAGCAGGGTGGTTCGTTTCAACCCCATGCGGGCGGCAGCCCCGTCTGCGCCACCCACTCGTCCTTTGGTCTCTTTCAAGATTTGCACGATTCTGTCATGCTCCTCAAAGTCGTCGGCCCGTGCCGGCGGAGTGTTTATGCTGCCGTCCGTTAATTCCGGCACTGAAATCGCCAGCCTGTCCGTAGGCGAAAGGACCACCGCACGCTCCACCAGATTCTCCAGCTCACGAACATTTCCTGGCCAATGCCAGCTTGCCAGCTTGCGCAGGGATGATGCGGGGATGGTTTCAATTTTCTTTTGCATCCGTCGAGCATACTTCTGCGTGAAGTACCGCACGAGCAAAGGAATGTCTTCGGGGCGTTCCCGCAAAGGAGGAATTCGGATGGGAACAACATTCAGGCGATAGTAGAGGTCGCTACGAAGCTGGTTCTCTTTGACCATTCTTGGCAGATCGCGATGGGTGGCAGCGACCTCCGGTGGGAGCTCGAGCCGCTCGGCAGCGGCACGCGCCTCACGCTCTGGCACAACATCGATCGCCGCTTCATCTCGTGGGGCGCCGCGGGCTGGCACATCTGCTTCGACGTCCTGGAGCGGCTCCTCGCGGGTGAGCCGATTGGACGCATGGTCGGCGCCGAGGCCATGAAGTTCGGCGGCTGGCAGCGCTTGAACGCCGAGTATGCAAAGCAGTTCGGCGTTGAGACCCCCCGTTGGCCGCCCAACGCCCCGAAGCGTTGAAGCGTGGGAGGAAGAATGGAATCGACCCTGCAGAAGCCGACCCTCGTCGCCGCCAAGACCACCCCCAAAGCCAAGACCATCGTCTATTTTTATGCCGCCCTTATGTGTCCAGAGCGATTCTTAATGCGTGCGAGAGGCGCGAGAACTTCTCGGGCGAGAGGCTACCGACGAAGTCGGTAAGCCGGCTCTTGGGGATGCTGACCAGGCCGTCGCAGCCAATCCAGCTCGGATGTTTCAATCCATCTTCCGGCCCTACGGAGACCTCCGTTTCGAGTCCGTGGCCACGTGTGAACACCGGAGCGCAGACGACCGTGGGGAAACGGGAATCAACCAGGGTCTGGCGGCTGACCACGGTCATCACCCGTGGTTTCTTGGGGTCTCCGCCTCCGGGATGGCGCAGCCGATACATGTCTCCGTGCTTCATCGCTCCTCCCAGAGGTGGTCGAGCGACTGGTAGGCGAGCACATCCTGCATCTCGGCGTTCAGCTCGTCGGCAAAGCGGTTGATTTTCTCCGCGTCGCGGGCGTTGGCGGCGGCGCGTTCGCGGTGGGAGAGATACCCACGCAGCACATCGTCAACCACCGCCGACCGAGAACGCTTTTTTCCCGCCACGCGGTCGATGCCTCTAACCACTTCGCGGGATAGGGTGAGCGAGGTTTTCATTTTCGTTTTCATACTACCATTATACTACTTGACGTTCAGAGCCTTGCTGTATATCATGGTATATATCCCCGGAGAGGAGGGATTGATCGTGCGACAAAAAGCTAAAGTTTTTGCCAATGGCCGCAGCCAGGCGGTGCGCCTGCCGGCCGCGTTTCGCTTCGACACCAAGGAAGTTTTCATCGACCGTAACCCGCGCACCGGAGACGTGATTCTGTCCCGCAAGCCTGCGAACTGGAGCGAAGTGTTCGCCGCGCTCGACCGTGCCGGCGTGCCCGAGGACCTTCTCGCCGACCGCGACCGGAGCCTGCCCCAGGAGCGAGAGACGGTATGATTTACCTGCTCGACACGAACACCGTGAGCTACATCGTCAAGGGCCAGTCCCGCCACGCCCGCCGCAGGCTCGCACGGGTGAGCGTCGATCACGACGTCTGCATCTCGGTGATGACCGAGGCGGAGATCCGCTTCGGCCTCACCCGAGGGAAGCTCTCGGCGGCCACGGAGGCTGCCGTTGAGCTGTTCCTGTCCAAGATTGACATCCTGGCCTGGGACTCCGCCGCTGCGCGGGCCTACGCGAAGGCCCGCGCCACGCTGGAACGAATCGGCAAGCTGCTGGCGAACACGGACCTGCTGATTGCCGCCCATGCTGCCGCCGTGGGAGCCGTGCTGGTGACGAACGACCACACCCTCGAAGAGTGCTCGAAGCATATCGATGTGAGGCAGACGGTCAATTGGGCCGACGATGTGGGGGTGAACCCCTGACTCCCCATCGGCTGATTGTTTTCGCCGCGAAGCAGGGCAGCGCGGTCGCGGAAAACAGGATGTTGGTGTCGAAAACGGCAGTAAGCGGCAAGGCTATTTCTCGTGCAGTAAGGCGTCGACGAAGGACTCGCGTTCATCTTCCGACAAGCGGTCCCAATCCAGCCCTCGTTTGACGGACGCCCGTCGCAGTTGCGCCTCGGCCCAGCGCAGCCGATCCTCCCGGCCCGCTTGTGCTTCCTGGGCAAGCGCCAGCAGCGCCGCCCGCCTGCGTTCGGCCGGCAACCCCCGCACCAGTGAAATGACCTGTTCGTCACTCAATTCCAAAGTGCTCATGTTCGCTATAATATCAGCCCGCGCTTCCGCTAAGGCGCGGCGACGAGGTACCCGGTTTTTGCTTTGGCGTCGTAAGGGCGAACATGGATTTCGACAGTGCGACCAAGCGCCGTAAGCCAGGCGGTGAGCCGATCAATGGTCACGCTTTCCATGCGGCCACGAAGGACTTTGGAAAGCGTAGGCTGGTCGGTGCCGCAACGTTGCGCGGCCTCCTTCTGGGTGAGTTTGCGCTTCTCGACAGTCTCTACAATAGCGGTGATGAGCATGCTCTTCGCAGTCAGTTCCGCTGCCTCGGCGGGCGTAAAGCCGATATCTTCAAACACGTTCCCGCTGCTCTTGTGGAATGTCTCGACCATTTTTCAGTCCTCCCTGTCCAGTGCGCGTGCCGACTGCAATCGCACCTGGATCAATTCCGCATCGGGTTTGGAAAGCCCGATTCCCGATTTCGATTTTTTCATGAAGGCATGAAGAACATAAAGGGCCTTCCTGAGGCTCACCACATACATTAGCCGATAGGCGTTTCGATCAAAGCGCTCGCGAAGCTCAAAGACTCCCGCTCCGAATTGCGGAAGTGGTTTCATGTCGAGCGGGGTCTTTCGGTCCTGTAACTGCCGCAGCCGGTGGCCGAAAGAGGCTTTCACAGGGCTTGGCAGAGCCGATATGTCCTCTTTGCTGCTGCCCATTCAGATGATGACCCTGCCCGACAATCGAAGCTGGGTCGGCGAATTGGCCGCGTCACTGGCGCTGCTCTCCGGGGGCGCGGATTTCTTCAAAATCATCTCATAAATATGGTAAATTTACCATATTTCGTCAAGTCTTATTTTGGGGTTGAAGCGCGCTACGAATGACCCGCAACCATGACCATCGCTTTCTGCCGGAAAAACTGGACAACGAGGTGCCCGTCCCCATCGGCCTCCAAAAGAAAAGGACGCCGCAACTTTGACACGGCGCTACACTACAACAGTTTGTAACATCATGGCGAGAAAAGACGCGGACCGCAAAGGCGGCGGTCCGCGCTACGAACTTAGGCCTTCTATCGAGGCGAATGAGTACGATTGCGGCGTGCGGTACTGAAGGGACGCGGACCACAAATTCGGTGGTCCGCGCTACTTTGCTTTCCCAAGGCGGTTTCGGCGGCGGAGGCGGTACGGATTCTTTCTACCATTTTGCCATTACCGGACCTGCAAATCCTGCCGATGCCTTCGCAGGTGGTGGCTGGGTGGATTCACTTGCTGGGACGACCACATCGTCGAAGTGCAGCAGGCAGGGAGGGGATGATCAGTCCCGCAATCGGAGCAATTCTTCGTGACAATCGAGGGCGGCCGGCTTAAACTTCAAAAGAGATTGTTAATATCGGATTAGACGCATGATTCACAAAGCCAAAGACCTTTCGCCGGACCAGAAGACGGCTATCGAAAGCCTCCTGGGACGTTCGGTTGCTGAAGACGAAGCGATCAGCATTCGCACGATAGCGTCCGTGTCTGCCCCGCAATGGCTCCAGAAGTCCTGGGATAGCGCGAAGCGGCTAGGACTGGACCGGCTCTCTACGGAAGAGATTGACGCGGAAATCGATGCCGCGCGGAAGGCACGGCGTAATCGCCTGCAGCCCACGGAGCAATGATCCGGGTTGTAAGCCCACCGAGAGGGTGCGCGCCTGTCCTGATCCCGATGATGACATTTTTCTGGAATGCGCACAGGCTGCTGCAGCGCATTATCTGATCACCGGCAATCGGTTGTAATAGGTATCCGCCGATGGTAGTCTTGTGTGTGGGAGTGGCCAGCAATGAGTCGTACTTATCACGTCGAAGCGCGTTGGGATTCTGAGGCAGGAGTCTGGGTTGCGGAGAGTGACGACATCCCTGGCTTGGTGGCAGAAGCCGAATCCATGAATGCGTTGATGGAGAAGGTCCGGGTTTTGGTGCCGGAACTCTTTGAGCTCAACGGCGGCCTCGATCCGGGGCAAAAGTCGGTCAGCGTGCTGGTTCGTGCCCACCATGAAGAAACCGCCTCCGTGCCAGTGGCCCCCTGATGGCAACCCTCACGCCGAAGTTAAAGGAAATTCTTCGTGCTTACGGGTGCACTTTTGAACGCCCCGGTCGCGGGGATCACGAAATCTGGTACAGCCCAATCACGGAGCGCCGCTTTCCCGTCGACCACAAGATTCTGTCCCGCCACACGGCCAATGCGGTATTGAAGTAGGCTGCCATCCCGAAGCAATTCTGAGAGAAGGAAACGGTAAGACGGAAACAACCCGTTGCGCGGTTCGCTTCTTGAGCTCTTGCAGGAGGCGACTGCTGCTCTCCGCCGGTTCAGGCTTGATCGGGAAGTGAAAGTGTTCCGGCATCAGGACCCAACCGATCAGCAGAAAGCCCAACTCTTGCCGACATTCCCGGAGAACCTCGACGAACATGAGGCGGGGGCGGTAACTGTCAAAGAGCTTCAAGCGGCCATACACACTGGAAGTGATAAACTGTAACTGGTCCGGTGCGGAATAGCGTCGCGAGACAGACATGGGAAAGGCAGTATACCGCAGCGGGAGCTAAAACGCAGAGCTCCGCTCTGCGCCAGCCGGCGCGGCCTCCGAAATGGAAGTTCGCGAACATTTGCTGAAGCGGCAGGGCGTGCAGTAAGCTTAGGGAGTTGACAAAACGCGGAGACGAACATGGATATTGACGAACGGCTGGAGCGGCTGACCCAGCGCCACGAAGCCCTTACGCAGACCGTCGAGTTGCTGACCAAGGACCTATCCGATATGAAAGTTTTGGTCAATGACATTGCGGAAGGAACGGCCCGGCTGCTGCACGTGGCGGAGATTCACGAAAAGCGAATCAGCCGACTGGAAGACGAGAAATCGTGATCAATGATGAAACGGACCTACCTTAAGGTCAATTTCCACATCAACCAAAAGGTCAAACCGCACCGCATCTGGCGGCGGGGCGGGCCTTCACGAATGATAAAGTTTGTACAGGGAAATCCGTTCTCCGAGAAGCGGAGTCGGTTTTTAGACTGGCTGGATGATGATACGCCGAGCTATGGGCCGCAACGCCGTCCAACGACTACATGATGCAGCGGAGCGGGTAGCGAGGAGGTGCGCGCTCTTCAGCGCTCCTCCGCGGCTCTTCAAGCAGAGATGCGAGAGACTGCGCTACCCTGCTTACTCGGCAATGGCGTTGACAAATCCAGGGTAGTTGCCATATGCTTAGGCATATGCCGAAGAGAACTGCGCCCGTGGCGGAACGCCACGTCAGGGTTTTTAAGAACGGCCGGAATCAGGCGGTGCGGATACCCCGTGAGTTCGCCCTGCCGGGCGAGGATGCCATCATGCGCAAAGAAGGCAGCCGCCTCATTATTGAGCCTGCTCCCCCCAACTCGCTGCTGGCGCTGCTGGCGACCCTGGCGCCGCTCAGCGAAGATTTCCCGCCCATCCGCGACCTGCCTCCCGATCGGGTCGATCTCTGATGCGCTACCTGCTCGACACGAACGTCGTTTCCGATCTCGTCCGCAATCCTCAGGGAAAGGTAGCCCAGCGCATCCGCAAGGTGGGCGAAGCGCGAGTTTGCACCACCATCATTGTTGCCGCGGAATTGCGTTACGGAGCCGCAAAGAAAGGTTCCGCGCGGCTCCTGGAGCAGCTTGAAGCGGTGCTCAGCGTCCTTGACGTTCTGCCCTTTGAGCCCCCGGCAGACGCCATCTATGCATCCTTACGCACCGGTCTGGAGGAGGTGGGCACGCCCATTGGCGCCAATGACATGCTGATCGCGGCTCACGCGCTGGCGCTTGGTTCTACGATCGTGACCGACAACGAAAAGGAATTCGCCCGCGTTCGCGACCTTGCGCGTGAGAATTGGCTGCGCTAGCTAAGCTGGGCGGCTTGCCAAAAGGGTGAAGCGGGATAACGCAGACTTTGTGCCGTTCAAAGGCTGCGGTTCTTAACATCGTAAACGTCCACTTTTTGTGAACAGGCGGCTACGGCGATCAAAGCCCCGAACCGCGAGTCGTGGCCGGGGGAAAGCCGCAGACTCTCTGAGATGCGAGAGTCTGCGCTACCCTGCTTCTGACCGGTTTCCCTCCCAGAACGGATACCACTGCAAACCAGGCATTCTCCCCTCAATTGTGACTGAATCACTCGATCGAGACACGAGTCAATAGATTCTCGCCGGACCTATGTTCTGACAGGCGCAGCGAGACGCAACAGGCGCCGACCTTTCCGACATTCACGAAGCTCGCATTGCGTATAACCCGGAACTTCCGTTTTCGACTCCGCTGAAGCTCCGCAGTATACATCTGTCCGCCACTGAGGGCAATCGCGAGTCGGACTTGCGCGAGTCGGACTTGCCAGTCGGACTAGTGTCAGTCGGACTAGCAGTCCTCCGTGTCTCCACTGACTGCACAGGAGGGGATGAAACGGTGTCAGGTACCGTTTTTCTCCCCCAGAAATGGATGTCAAGAACCGGCGGAGCAGTGCCGTCACGGTTCCTGCGGTTTCCACAGCCAGCGCAATAATCCATCAAAAACTCTGGCAAAAGCTTCGGGTGGAAGAGCACCGCGGCGATGGAGAGCGCGAACCGGAGGTGGAAACGATGCCCGACACCTTTTCTCCCTACTGTGTTACCTCTCAAGATGATCGTGCACTCGGGGGGGGCGGTTCGAATCTAGCGAGGCGCGCGTTTCGGACGGTCATGCCTGGTCAACGGCTGACGGACGCGGCCAGCTTCCGCTGTCTCGTTCACCCTCCGTCGCGGCCTGAGGCGGTACATCAGTTCGCGCAGGTAGGCGTTGATGCGCGTCTGGTAGCCCTCGCCCGAGGCTTTGAGCCACGCCACCACATCGGCATCAAGGCGCATGGTGACGGTGGTCTTCTTGGGGCGATAGAACCGCCCGACGACCGCATCGGAAGGAAGCTCGCGGATCTCGGGAATGTCGGACGTGTCAATCTCGCTGTCCGGCATCGCCGCCAGCGCCTCCAATTCGTTGCGTGCTTCAGTCGATAGCTTCGGCATAGATTTCCCTTTCTCTCCGGGTCGCCCGGCGGGCGGAGATGATACGTACGACCTCCTCAGACTTTCCCCCGGACTCTTCCACGCGGTACGTGTGCACCACCACAATGATGACCATTCCCGCGATCAAGCCGATGGCGTGCCACCGTTCTTCACCGTCCACTGCAAGCTCGGGGAAGGTGACGCAGAACGGGTCGTCGAACACCAGTTGCGCCCTTTCGAACGCGATGCCATGCTTTGTCTTATTGCTCTCACTCTTTGCCGGGTCCCATTCGATGCGCATCTGTATTTACAGTATTGCCCATATGAGCTTGTAGAGTCAAGGAGAAAACGTTGAGGATGGAACGGTGTCGGGTACCGTAGATGAGAAGGCCGAACCGCGCAGGCTGGTGGTGTGCGGAATGACGGTAATGAGTCCGCGGTCTTGGTCTCCAAACGCCCCGCTGACTACCACGGCGGGACGGGTTTTCCCCGCCATGCCGAAATCGATCAGCCAAGACCTCACCGCGGCGGGCGACGTAGGGCCGAACGGCGTTCGGCCCAGGACCAGCGCCGCTGGTCCCTACAAGCAATCGAACAGGGCGGCGGAGGCAGCGCCGATTTCCTCGTCTTCCAAGGGTCCGGAATCGAAAGGCAGGGAACGGCGCAGCACCTCTTGCGTAAAGGCGCGCTTCTCCTCCACGGGGAGATGTTCGAAGGCGTCCAGCAGTGCTTCGGTTTCTCTGCTCATGAACACATCATACCACAGCTCGCGTTACGTTCCGTCTGTTCCCGGGTTCCCCCGAAATCCCAGTGACGTCACATACCTTTTTTGGTATACTTAGATATGGCCTGGACGCGAGAAGACCCCACGGCACGAGATCGAGCTGGCGCTCAGCCGGGCGCGAGAGGTTCGATGATGGAGGGGGAACATGGCACGGGTAGCTGACCTGCATAAGAAGTGGATGAAGGAGCCGAAGTACCGCAAGGCGTACGAAGCTCTGGAGGAAGAGTTCGTGCTGGCGTCCGCTGTGATCGACGCGCGGAACCGCGCGGGACTGACGCAGAAGGCGCTGGCGAAGAAGATGGGGACCACTCAGCCCGTCGTCGCCCGGCTGGAAAGCGGGCGCGTACGTCCGTCGCTGCGCACCCTTGAAAGGCTCGCCCGGGCAACCAGGTCACGTCTGCGGATTCGCTTCGAGCCTCAGCGAGAAAGGAAACTCCATGCGCAAGCTGTCAAATGCATCAAGGTTGGCGAGAGCACGCTTTAGCCAGCGGATCTCCAGCGGCCTATCGGGCACGGCCCCTCCGCTTCGGGCTCGTCCACTTCTTCAAGACGCGGCGGACGTCTTCCGGTGAGGCAAACTCGTCCCGGTCGGCTTCCGCCAACGCCTTCCGGGTTTCCAGGATTTGCCACTCGTTCACCTTCACGTACTCACGAATGGCTTCGGTGGCCACATACGAACGGCTGCGGCGCTGCGCTTTCGCCAACCGGTCAAGCCGCTCGCGCAGGTCGGGCTCCAAGCGCACTGTCACTACCGGAATCGTTGCCATGAGGCACCCCTAACACAACTGAATACATGGTATTCTACCACGGCGCGGTGGCGAAGGGGACAGGAGGGGAGGATGAAACGGTGCCAGGTACCACGGGTGGCGCATACATTGTTCTTTATGTATGCGCCCCACGAACAGGCGCAACTTCCCTGTCACCGCGTCCTATCCGTGGCCTCTCCTGGCTTCTTAACGGTCCCGCAAGGCGGGATGTCGCCGGCACCGGCGAATGTCGGCTGAGCTGACGCGGCTGGAATTGCCGATTTTCGATTGCCGATTGATCCCGCCGAGGCGGGGCTGATTGACAGGGGAGGAAGCTGCCACACGACTTCTTCAATCGACAATCGGCAATCGGCAATCAAAACCTGGGGTTTGGTTGTGGCTATGCCGCACTGCGCTGAATCCGCCTGCTTAGTTCCGGTAGATCACGCCACCCTTCATGACAAAGCTGACGCGCTCGAGCACGCTGATGTCGTTGAGCGGATCACCTGGAACAGCAATGACGTCGGCCCAATACCCCGGCTTGAGCGCGCCAATCCGATCTTGCCAGCCGAGTAACTTGGCGCCGTTGAGCAGGTCGGCTTGCAGCGCGGCCAGCGGCGACATGCCGTACTTCACCATCAGCACAAACTCCCGTGCCTGCGTGCCGTGGGGAAAAGGACCAACATCCGATCCCACGGCCATCGGTACACCGGCTGCCATCTGCTTATGAAACTCCTCCACATGAAACCCGAGTATCTGTCGCAGCCGCTCGGCTTGTGCGGGCGACGCCGCATGATCCGCGAAGTACTCGATGATCGTAAACGTGGGCACGGCGAAAATCTGTTTCTCCCGCATCAAGCGCATGGTTTCATCGCTCAACTGATCAGCGTGATCGATCGACACCACGCCCGCCTGTGCCGCATACAGCGTGCCCGGCTCGCCCGTCGCATGAACCGCCACGCGCTTGCCGGTGCGGGCGGCTTCGCGCACCGCGGCGCTTAGTTCGGCCTCGGTGTACTGGTAGGGCGTGGAAAAGTGACCCTCACGAAGTGAGTCCGGACCCGTTTCGTAGATCTTAATGAAGTCAGCTCCCTCCTTTAGTTGCTGGCGGATCACTGTCACCAGTTCGGCCGCACTATTCGCGTAAGTGGCGTTGGAGAATATGTGCTGTTGGGGGTTGTAGGCGATGGCATCTTCGTGTCCGCCCAGAATGTCCACCGCATTGCCGCTGATGCGCAAGCGTGGTCCGGGAATTGAGCCCCGATCGATCGCATTGCGCACCGCTGTGTCGGCCGAGCCTGCCCCTTCGGTCCCCATGTCCCGCTCTGCCGTAAAGCCCGCCATCAGGTCGTCCCGTGCCGCGAGAGCCGCGGAAATCGTGCGCTGCGGCACCGACTCTTGGACGGTCTGCAAATCTTCAGCACCCGGATGCAAAAACAGATGCACGTGAACATCAATCAATCCGGGCAATAGCGTACGATCACCTAAATCGATGACCTCCGCTCCTGCCGGAGGCTTGACCGCCGAACCTACCTCGGCGATTCGTTCCCCTTGCACCAGCACTTCGCCGGGCGTGATTATTTTCCCGCTCTCGATATCCAGCAGCCGGGCGGCACGCAACACCACCGCGTGCCCCGATGTAGGCGGCGGAGATTGAGCCCATACACGGGAGAAAAGAATGCAACATACGAAGAACCCAGACAGCATTGCGGAGATGGAAGATTTTGTTCTCATAACGCCCACGATAATACCACTAGCGAACGAAAAACGCCCTTCCCTGAAACTGGACGTCACGATGGCTTGGTAATCGGAAACCTGACTCAGGTCTTCAAGGTCATCGAGTTGTTCCGCGGGTGGCGCCGACATTGCCTTTTATGTCGGCGACCGTTGAGAAGCCAGGACAGGCCATGGATAGGAGGCGGTGACACAGGTATTGCGCGGGTTGGTGGGGCGCATACATGAAACACAATGTATGCGCCACCCGTGGCTTAATGGAGGGTGGCCAGACCACCGGCGTCGAAATCGCTCAAGGGGACGAGGGAATTCCTCCGGGACTGGACCTTCACCTCCAAGGTTTGAGACGGTTCCAAGCCGTCGGCGGTGACGCGAATGGTGATGGGCAAGGTCCAGCCCTTGCGCGTCTGGACGTAGAAGGCGATGCGCCCAGCTTCGAGATGAATCGGGCTCTCCCCAATGAAATTCCCATTACTGACCTCGATGAAAATCCTGCGATCCTCCGTCGGCGCCGGCGTGCCCTGCTCATCCACCGCCGTGGCCACCACGCGCGTCATATCGGCGCCGTCGTCGATCAGTTCCGTGTCATCGGCGCGCAACACCAGGCGGCGCGGGCGCCCGGGAGTGCGGACGATGTCCGTGGCCACGACCTTGCCGCCCATCCAGGCACGAGCCTGGAGTTCGCCAGGCTCGAAAGCGCCGACCTTGAAAAGAAACAGGGGATGCGGGGCGTGCGGAAATTCCGTCGGCTTGGCGCGCCCCAGAGGTTTTCCGTTCACCGACAGTTCAACCTCCGGGGCGTTGCTGGCGACATAGATTTTGCCCCCGCCGTTGTTCCGCCAGGTACTCAGGATCTTTAGCATGGGCCCGTAAATCGAAGGGTTGGCCTGGCTGGCAAGGGCGTACGAGTCGAACCCTTTGGGCAATCGGAAAATGTCGTCGACGCAATGGTGCGCGGTGACGGCGACGGGCGTATCGAATTCCGGCGAGTTGTAGTCGAGCGCCGCCCAGCCCACGCCTCCCGCGATTTCGGGATGGCTATAGAGCCGGTCCAAATAATTCATCCAGTGAAAAGTAAATTCCAGCAGTTCGCGTTCGCCTGCCCACACGGGGTACTGTTTGGGATTGCCGTATTCGGTGATGAGCCAAGGCTTGCCGGTGACAAGCTGGGGCCAGTGAGCAGGACCTTCCCAGTCCGAGTAGTCGTTAACGGTCATCACCTCTTCGGGGACGAACTTGCCGTGCCAGGCGTCGCTGAGGCGGGCCCCGCCCGGCGGCCGGGTGGGATCGAGTTGGCGCGCCAGCGCGTAGGTCCGCGTGTACAGCTCGCGATCATCTTCCTCGCGCGGCGAGGCTTCGTTCCCCCGTACCCCCCAGAGAATGACGCAGGGATGATTCCGGTCACGCAGGATCATGTCGCGCACGGCTTGCACGGCGTTGTCCTGCCAGCGCTCAGATTTCCCGATGAACTGCCAGGCGGGAAATTCATCCATCACCAGCAGGCCGATCCGGTCGCACTCATCCAGAAACTCCGGGTCGGGCGGATAGTGCGAGCAGCGCATCATGTTCAGCCCCATTTCATACTTCAGGATGCGCGCGTCGCGCCGCTCCAGCCTGTTGGGGGCCGCCCCGCCCACGTAGGCGAACGTCTGATGCCGGTTCATGCCGCGCAGCTTCAATGGCCGGTCATTCAAACTGAACTGGCCCGTGGTTTCGTCCCAGTGGATCGCCCGGATGCCAATCCAGGTACGCTCGCGATCCAGGACCGTGGAACCGTCGCGTAACTCCGCCATCATCACGTAACGATGGGGATGGTCCACATCCCACAGGTCGATTCCCCGCAAGCGGTCGAAGGCAAGCTTGAGGTCACGGGTGGCGCCGGCCGCAAGCGTCGCGGGAGTCTTGGTTAACGCCACCTCTTTGCCATCGGCGTCGAGAAGATGCACAACCAGCTCGCCATCCACGCTCTGCGGGCGGCCATTCGTTATGGTGATTTGAACGTCCTGCCGCACCTCCGGTTGGATGGCCGCCGTGGTGTAATAAACGCGCTCGATATGGCAAGGATCCACGACCCGCAACCACACGTCGCGCTGGATGCCGCCAAACAGGTAGTAGCCATACATCTTGTCGGCGCCCTCGGGCGGCACTTGCTTCTGCTCGCGGGAATCCACACGCACCGCAAGCAGGTTCTCGGCGTCGAACTTCAGAGCCGGCGTCAGGTCAACCGTAAAGGGAGTGTAGCCACCTTCGTGGTGACCCAGCAGACGCCCGTTCAGGTAAACATCGGCGACCGTCATCACTCCCTGAAACTCCACCAGAACATCCTTTCCCCGAAAGCCGTCCTGGGGCCGGAAATGCTTCCGGTACCAGGAGACGAAACGGAACATGTCGGGATCAAAGGTCTCGTGCGGCGTGAGGATATTGGCATGGGGCACCGACACGCGCTCGAACGAGTAGTCGTCAAAGCCCGGCTGCTCGGCCCCTGGAAGGTCTTTGGGAATAAACACCCAGCCAGTCGAAAAATTCAGTTCCTGGCGGGGAGAAATATCGAAGCTGCCGACGTCTGCCCCGAAGAGAACGGTTGATAAACTGAGGAAGGAACAAAGGATGACGACTGACCGCATTGGACGCATGGACGTACCCCCTCCCGCACTGGTCCTTACCCATATCTTGGGCTGCACACAGGGGGCAGAAGCCAGAAACTCAGCCCTCCCCCTTGGGAGGCTGTCTCAAAACTAGGTATTTTAGACTTTTGCACAGTGTAAGTTATTGATTATTCGTTCTAAAAACCGTGATTTTGCCAGTTCTGAGACGGCCTCCTTGGCGAGAGGGTGGCGAGCGTAGCGAGCCAGGTAAGGGGTTACTTGGTTATGTCGGCCCGTCTGATCCCTCCCCGCCGTGCAAGTGACCCCTCACCCGGCCCGCGCCGGCTGGTAAAAGCGCCGGTCGCGGTCCACCCTCTCCCCAAGGGAGAGGGCAGACCCATTTGCGATGCGCTCCGTTTCTGACATCGCGGCTAGCGGCCTTCGGCTATCCTCGCTCAGAATGACAGGCGGTGGCGTTTTCCTCTACGAAAGACGAACAACCCGTATCAAATCGGATTTCCGTCGGCATCAATGAACCGGATCTCGCCGAAATTCAACTCACGGATGCCGGATTCGATTTTGGCACGGTCGCCGACCACCACCCAGACGAGGTTATCGGGATGGATCACTTGCTTGGCGGCGGCATCCAGATCGCTTGTCTTCAGCGCGCGGATCTTGCCCGCCATGGTGTCGTAATAGTTGTCAGGCCAGCCGAATTGTACCAGGTCGGTGATGGAGGATCCGACGGCGTTCAGCGTCTCGCGCGACCCTGGCAGCGTGAGGGTCTCATTCGCCTGAATCCGCGCCAGCTCCTCTCCCGTCACCGGCCCGTCCGCCAGCAATGCCCTTAGCTCCTTGTTGACCTCTACCAGCGACTCCTTGGTTTTGTCCGTCTGCACGGGCGCAAAAATGAGAAACGGGCGCTGCGCGCGCGCACTCCACAGAAAGCTGTACGCGCCATAGGCCCAGTGCTTGTCCTCGCGCAGGTTCATGTTCAACCGCGAGCTGAATGTGCCGCCAACATCGTCGTTCATGGCCTGGATGGCAATCTCCTGCGGCGTGTTCGGCGGCACAGCCACGTGGCCGGCGAGGATCACCGATTGGCCGGCGCCCGGCTTGTCCAGCAGGTAGACGACGGGTTTGGGCGCGAACTGCACTGCGGAGACGTTCTTCACCGGGACCTCAGCCGGTTTCCAACCGGCAAACAGCTTTTCCAGCTTCGGCGTCATGTCAGCCAGCGTGGTGTCGCCCACTACAACCAGCGTCGAACTGTTCGGCCGGAACCACGTTTGATGGAATTTCACCAGATCGTCGCGCCGGATCTTCTGCACACTGGCAGTGGTTCCCGATCCGGTCAAGGGGTTGCCGTACGCATGGCCTGGACCGTACAGGAGTCTGGGGAAAACCCGCAACGCCATCGAGAATGGCTCCTTCTGCTCCTGCACGATATCGTCGAGTTGCAGCTTCTGTTCCCGCTTGAAATCGGCCTCTGGAAACGAGGGATTGAGGATCACATCGGCGAACAGGTCGAGCGAAGGGTCCAGCTTGGACTTCAGCGCTGAGAGCCGCACGTAACAGAAATCCAAATTGGAAAAGCCCCGCAACTGTGCTCCCAAGAGAGCTGCCTGATCGTTAATCTCGAGCGCGTTGCGCGTGCGCGTGCCGTCGATCAGAAGGGCTCCGGTGAGCTTGGCCGTTCCCGGCGTGGCGAACTGATCGGCGGCGTAGCCGGCGTCCGTGGACATCCAGAAATTCACCAGCGGGACGTCGTGCCGCTCGGCGAGAATGACCTTGAGCCCGTTGGACAGCGTGGCCCGCTGTAGCTTGGGCAATCTCAATTCCGGCGGTGTGCCGAGTGCTGGCGGTTTCGAGCGATCGGCGCCGGACTGTGCTGCCTTGTAGTCCGGGAACGGCATAACCTCGGCAATGTAGACCCCGTCGGCAAGCCAACGGTTCGCGGCCGACTTCAGGTTTTCGGTCGTCGCCTCGCGCACGCGTTTGAGCGCGGCCTTGTAGCCGTCGGGGTTGCCGGTGTAAACCGCGTACTGGGCCAGTTGGTCGGATTTTCCGCCGAACCCGCCAATACGCTCCACGCCGCGGAGGAAGCCCGCCAGGTACTGCGTCTGTACACGCTGCAACTCGGCTGGCGTGGGTCCGTCTTTGAGGAATCGCGCCAGCTCCTCGTCGATCTCCTTCTCCAGTTCATCCAGGCTGTGCCCGGGCCCCGCCGTCACCTGAACGTAGAACTGGCCGCCGATTTCGCGCGATTCGTTATAGACAGTCACGTCGCTGGCAATCTGGTCGTCGTAGATCAGCCGCTTGTAGAGACGCGAAGTCTTGCCCTGGCCCAGGCAGGCGCTGACCAGGTCAAGATAATCGGCATCGGCGCTGCCGAACTGCGGGACGTTCCAGACCATGTAAATCCGCGGCAAAGGGACGCGATCCTGCGTGATCTCGCGGTGAGTTCCCATCATCTTGGCGATCCAGGCCTGCTGGTGCGCCACGGGCGGTCCGGCAGGAATATTGCCGAAATATTTTTCGACCTTCGCTCTTGCCGTGTTGGCGTCGATATCGCCGGCCAGCACAAGCACCACATTGGATGGCCCGTAGTACGTCTTGAACCATTCCTGCACGTCCTTGAACGAGGCAGCATCCAGGTCCTCCATTTCCCCGATCACATCCCAGGAATAGGGGTGGGCGGCAGGGTAGGTGTTTTCGGGAATGTATTCCTCGGTGAGCCGGTAAGGTTCGTTTTCTCCTTCCCGCTTCTCGTTCTGCACCACCCCCCGCTGCAGGTCCAGCGTCTTTTGGCTCAGGTCGAGGTACGCCATGCGGTCCGACTCCATCCATAGCGTGTAATCCAGCGCCGAGGTCGGAACGTCCTCGAAAAAATTGGTGCGGTCAAAATAAGTGGTGCCATTCAGGTCGGTCGCGCCAACCCCTTCGAGCGCCTTGATGTACACTCCCTTGGCGTGTTGGCTGCCGCCGAACATCAGGTGCTCGAAGAGATGCGCGAACCCCGTCTTCCCCCGCTTCTCATTCTTGGAGCCGACGTGATACCAGAGGTTCACGGCTACGATGGGCGCTTTATGGTCTTCGTGCACGATCAGGGTGAGCCCATTATCGAGCACGAACTTCTGGTAAGGAATGTCAATATCTTGCGCTTGCGCCTGCACAAACGCACCAACGGCGAGAGCAAATAGAAGCAACAGCCGATTTTTCAGCATGTGGATCCCTCCAGGATGACTCTGAGGTAGCGCAGTCGCGATGAAGTATATTTCCGAGGTGGAGAAGGAGTCAAGCTGCCCTCCGGTCAAGTCAAGCGCATGGCATCCATAAGGTACGTGACGCAGGTTTCGGTTCTTGATGTCTGGGGTTTCCGTCACTCGACGGACTCGCAATCGGGATGATTCGCCTTTCCCTGCGGGAAATCGCAGACCCCACACTACCGGGGTCTGCGCCAGCCCGCACTTGCACCTTTCGCGGCGCGCAACGGTCAAACCTTTTCGAGTCGCATTGGTCAAACCAGTTGCTTACCATGAATCAGTTAGGCTTCGGCTTATGCAAATTGCCTTGAGCGCTTTGTTGATGTGGCTGGCGCCGGGATGTTTTCTGCTGATATTTGAATTTACTCCCCTCGGTCCCGCAGAGCGGGACAGAGGGTGTCCCGATCTGATCGGGACGGGTGAGGGGGTCACCCCGGAACGAATTGCGCAGGAGTTTCCTGAACACCCCTTATGTGAACAGTATTGCGGCTAAGGCGATTTCTCGCCTGGCTTCGCCGCAGGCTTATCGAAGAGCTTCGGATCGACGCTCGGGTTGATCTCCACTTCCTTGACCTCGGCGGTCGCTTCTTTTTTCCCGCCGCTGGTTCTCGTCTCTTTGAAGGGAAGGGTGAGGCCGGCGACCGATTTCCAGTCGGCGTATTCGACCACCGTTTCGCCGGGCCCGGCAGGCCCCATGGACTTCCAGGCCGCGCGCAGGATTCGTCCGCTTTGCGGATCAACGAACCAGCGCACCTCCGCGCCGTCGGCATTCACATCCAGGATCGTCGCCTCCACCTCACCGATCTTCTCAGACGCGCCGGCGGAGAAAGCAAACTTGGGATCGTCCGCGTGCTGAGCGACAAAGAAGGGGTTCCGCCTGATCTCCATTAGAGCTTCATCTCTCTGTGAGGCGGGCATATCCTGCGTTCCCATCGGCGTCGCCATGAAGGATGCGGCGGGAGTAAAGACCATCGTCATTTCGCCCATGGGCGTCGCCAGCTTCTGCCAGATCCGGTCCGGATAGATTACGACCTGCTCGACCCCAATGGACATCTCACCCTGCGGGGTATTGGCCAGGATGCTTAGTTTCTGGCGCATGGATTTTACCGAGCGAACTTTTTCTTCGCTACCCATGCCGGCGACGATTTTTGCCAGCAGCGCCTTACCTTCCGCATTGGAGGCCGCTCCCTCTTTCTCCGCGGCCGTCATTCCGGGAATCGAAATATCCAGCGTAGTGACGGGGCCGAACGAACTCAGCGGCCGGTCGAAGTCCGTAGCCTTCCCCACGACGAGCACCGCCAACTGGTCCTTATGGATGTACTGATGCGCCACTCGAGCCACATCCTGCTGCGTTACTTTTTCGATGCCCACGCGGTACTTTTGCAGAAAATCCGCGGGATAACCATAGAACTCGTAAGTCATCCGCTCGCGCAACACTTTCTCTTTGGAGTCGAATCGGAAGACAAACGAATTCAGAATGGACTCTTTCGCTTTGGTTAATTCCTCAGGAGTCGCCGGATTGGTTTTCAGGGCATCCAGTTCCACATTAAAGGCGTCGATAGCCGCGGCCGTGGTCTTACTTTTCGTACCCAGGAACAGGCGAAGGATGCCGGGGTGATCGAATTCGGTCCCCACGCCCCCGCCCACGGCATAGGCGAGTCCTTTCTTGGAACGGATGTTGGAGAACAGGCGGGATGAAAACGCGCCCCCGAAAAACTCATTGAAGACCTCGATGGCATAGTAGTCCGGATTGTCCCGCTTGGTCCCCAGATCGACCATTTGCACGGTGCTGGCCGTCACGTCGTCCTTTTGCACAAAGTAGATGCCGGGCTTCGGTGCCTTAAAAGAGGCCTGGATCTTGGGGGCTGCCGCGCCTTTCGGCCAGGATTCAAACGCCTCGCGCAGCTTGGTCTCCATTGCCGTCGAATCGAAATCGCCCACGACCCCAAGGATGATGTTATTGGGATGCACGTAGCGTTGATGCCAGCTCAGCAAGTCGTCGCGCGTAACAGCCGCCACCGTGGCATACTCGGGCACGCGCGCATAAGGGGAGTCTGCCCCATAGACCAATTTGGCCGCCTCGCGAAACGCGATCTGGAAGGGCTGGTCATTCCGCCGGGAGATTTCCGTATTCAATTGAGTCTTTGCCAGAGGCAGCTTGTCCTCCCGAAAATCCGGTTCGCGCAGCAATTCCGTGAACACCGCGAAGACTTCGTCAAAACTTTCTTTCAGGCAATCCCAGGTAACGGTGGTGGAATCTGTGCCTCCCGAAGTCTCCACCTTGGCGGCGCGCGCCTCCAGGTAATCATCAAGCTGATCGCCCGTCTTGCTCTTCGTGCCGCCCGTGCGCCACATCTGGCCATAGATCTGGACCAGGCCCACTTTCTCGGCCGGTTCGTCCCGCGAGCCGCCGCGAATCTGGGCCGTCCCGCGAATAAGAGGCAGCTCGTGATCCTCTTGAAGGAAGATGACCATCCCGTTGAACAGTTCCACGCGGCGCGGCTGCTGCGGATGAAACGCGTGCAGCGGCGGCGCCTGAATTTTTTTCCAGTCAGTCGCCTGCCCGTGCGAGGCTGGCGCGAAAGTGAAAAGACCGAGCGTGACCAGGATAGCGACAGTGAAGCGATTTCGGCGGTCCATTATTGCGTCTCCTTTCCGGTGGCAGGAGCCCCCTGTGCAAGCTGCGTAGACTCGATCATGCCCACCGTCCTGTTGGATTCTACGAACGTGGCATTCGCGACGCGCCGGAGGTCCGCCTTGCTCACCTTTCCGATGTCGTCCACATGGCGGAAGAGCCCCCGCCAGTCACCATAGAGCGACTGGGCAGTTCCCAATTGGAAGGCCAGGCCCTGGTTGTCACCCAGGGCGCGAATCAGGTCCGCCTTGGCCCGCGTTTTGATCATCTGGAGTTCGTCGTCCGAGATGTCCTCCTTCTTCACCCGCTCAATCTCCGCATGAATGGCGTCGCGGATCTCCTCCGGCGTGTGTCCCGGGGTCGAGATGGCAAAGAAGACAAAGAGGTTTGGATACTTGCCGCCCGGAAATCCGTTGAAGCCCCCGGAAAAGGCCGCGATTTTCTTGTCCCGCACCAGCGATCGGTAAAGGCGGGAGGTGCGGCCATTCGACATCAGGTCCTGGAGCGCGTCGTACACGGCGTCATCTTTGTCCCGCGCACCGGGTTTGTGATAACCCTCGATGAAGATGGGCTGCGAGGTTTCGTGCAGGATGACTATCCTCTCCGCGATCTGCGGCGGCTCGACGGTGCGCAGCGGCTCCGGCTTAGGCCCGGCGGGCAGTCGGCCGAAATACTTCTCCACGATGGGCAGAACCTCGCTGGCCTTCACGTCACCCACCAGCGTCACGATCATGTTGGCGGGAACGTAATACTTCTTATAGAAGTTCTCGGCGTCAGTTTCGGAGAACGATTCCAGGTCGGACGGCCAACCCAGCACCGGTCTTCCGTAAGGGTGGGCGATAAACGCCGCGCCCAGGAATTGCTCGAACAGCCGCCCGAAGGGCTGGCTCTCACTCAGGCGGCGCTCCTCGTGCACCACATCGCGCTCCTTGTAGAACTCGCGGAAGACAGGGTGCAGGAACCGGTCCGACTCCACGTACGCCCACAGCTCGACTTGGTTGGAGGGGAACGAGTAGTGGTAACCGGTCTCCTCATTGCTGGTGAACGCGTTCAGACCCGTGCCGCCCTTCCGTTCCACGATCTGCCCAAACTGGTTTTCCTCCACGTACTTTTGCGCGGCCTCGGTGGCGTCCTTCCAGGCCTTCTCCAGCTCGGCTAGCTTTTTGTCGTCACGGCCGACTTCTTTGCGCCGTTCCTGGTCGTAGGCCCGGTAGGCCTGCTCCACTTTTGCCAGCGCCACCTTTTCGGCTACGTAATCTTTGGTCCCGATCGTGTCCGTCCCCTTGAACGCCATGTGCTCGAACATGTGCGCCAGGCCGGTGATGCCCGGGTACTCCCGGTCCGAACCGACATCCACGTGCGTGAAGAACGAGAAGACCGGCGCCTCCGGACGCTCGCACACCAACACCGTCAGCCCGTTGGGCAGTATCTTCACCGTCATCCGTTTTTCAAATGACGCCAGGTCCTGCGCGCGCGCCAAGACAGCAGACACCGCCAGCAACACCCCCAGCATCAGTCCGTTCAATCGGAGTTTTTTCATGGGAGGTAATCCTCCAAAGCGCAAGTTCGCGATGAATATTTTCCTCATAGCATGGACCATCCGAACCGGAAATTCAAGCGAAAAACAGGGGGGTATGTAATGCCTCAGTTTTGGGCGCGTTCGTCAGGAACGCGGGCTTCTAGCCCGCACAGAGTGCGGCCAAGGATGGCCGCGCTCCCAGGGGTATGCGCCTGAAACTGAGGCATTACCGGGGTATTGGTGTCATTTGCGAGACCTAGTCATTCCCGCGAAAGCGGGAATCTACTCCGCAAACATTTGGAAATGTGCCGTCGTCGGACTGGATTCCCGCTTTCGCGGGAATGACCGGTGCTTTCGCGGGAATGACCGCCGGCTCGAGTGGATCCCCATTCCAAATGACACCAGCACCAGAGGTAGTGGGTCAGTTTGAAGATCGTCGCCAGTTTCCCAAATCGGGACTTTGAGGGACCAATCCCCACCTGACTGGGTAAATGTTCGCACTTCTGCCAGGTGCGCCTATTTACTTCAGACTCGCGTATTCGGGCTTGGCTTGCTGAAGGATGGGGATGGCGATGTCTTTGCAGAGGGCGAAGATGTCCTGAAAAACAATGTGGTCTTCGCCGGGGCTTCCTGAGTGGGACTAGAAATTCTCCAGGAGCCAGATGTTGCTATCAACCGTCTGAGTCTGAAAAGCCAGGTACTTGCCATCGGGGGACGGCCGAGGCCCGAATATCCATTGCCTGTGAGCGTTGTTCAACAGCAGTTTCACCTTGCCCGATAACGTAACGTGGACCAAGTTGAAAGAAGCCGGCAACAAAGTGGTGAGAAACAAGCCCTTTCCGTCAGCCGCCCAGACCACAGACTGATACATGCCCCAGCCTGGCTCCACAGCGATCTCGTGCCATGCCCGGTTGGGTTTGGATAAGGTGAGGATCTTGATTCGGTCCTTGTGACTGTAGTCAACTACCGCGAGTTGCGAACCATCGGGTGAGACGGCCCATTGGGGATAATACTTTTTATCAACCTCAATCTTGCCTAGCAGATCCCCTTTGCCTCGCACTGGATCAAATGCGTAGAAACGGAGACTTTTCCCTTCCCAATCACTCAGCCCGCTGACCGCGCGGAAGAAATCCGCTTCGCTGACTTCCCCGATGCCCTCGAGGTAATCAAACTCGCCGCGCCGAAAGGCCTCCAGCACCCGCGCATCGTCGCGCTCCAACAGCCGGGCGCCGGGCGTCTCCAGGGGCGACCCGTTCATCTCAGGACCTCGCAACGCAACTCCTGGATCTGATCCAGCACGGCCAAGAGCTTCTTGAGGATCACCGAGACCTCCGCCCGGGCCCGGCGAAAACGCAAGTACTCCCCACTCTTCTGCCGGATAGCCGCGACCTGGGCGGGCGGTAGGGAATGCAGGTGGTGCCGGCCGTTCTCGCTCCAGCTCAGCACCATGCTGCGGTGCAGTTGACCGCGCGTGCAACGGCAGCGGGGCGAACCGCAGCGCCGGGCGATCTCGTACACATTACCTTTGATCAACGGAGTGCGAGCCAAAGCCACGGCCAGGACCTGCTCCAGACGCTGCCTAAGCTGGAGGATCTCGCGACGGAGGCGGCTGAGCTTTTCTCGGGTCTTTTTATTTTGCATGCATTTATATTATATTGCATACAGAAGAGAGGTTGTCAACACCAAAAATCGCAGGCTGAAGGGAAAATGTCAGAGGCTGGCTACGGAATCCCCACGCCACCGAGGAGTCCCATGGGGTGCCCCGTTAGTGTCTGAATTGCAGTATTAGATTCAACCGAGCATGGGGTTTGATGTAGTTGACCGCTACCGACGCTGGCGCGACTTCCATCAGCAGGCAGGGTTTGGGGACGAAGCGCAGTGGCTGGACAGCGGCTTCGACACCTCGCGCCGCACGATAAGTGAGGCAGAGGTGTACACTTACAGCCGCCCGGGGTTCCGGGTTGGGAGTGATGTGCTTTAGATGGGGAGGGAAGTATGTTTGGCCGCACTGCATGGAAGTGGAGTTGGCTGATGAGCCTGGCGCTATCGACAACATTATTGGGGGCTGCGAAGGACGTTTCTTTCTCGCCGGCGGCTGGAAGCGTAGAAGCCTACGATTTTCTCGAGGTCACGGTAAACGTCGCAGGGCCGGACGCGCGCAATCCTTTCACCGACGTCACACTTCGTGGGTGGTTCGCCAAGGCTGGCGCCATTGAGCGCAGGAATGTTGAAGGCTTCTGCGACTCGCCGGATGGCAGCGTGTTCCGGATTCGTTTCATGCCGCCCTCACCCGGCGACTACACGTATTCGGTGGACTACCGGCAGGGCGACTTCCAGAAGACCACTACGGGCACGTTTCGCGCCTCCGATGGCCACCGGCGCGGTCCTATCCGCGTTGATGCTAAGTACCCTTGGCACTTCATATGGGAGGGCACCGGCGAGCATTATTTCTTCAACGGCACCACGGCGTATTGGCTGCCCGGCTGGCGCGAGGAGCGGATCATCAACAACAGCCTCGAGCGCCTTCACCGGCTCAAAGTGAACCGTCTCCGGGTGCTGCTTTCGGGGGCCGCCAACATTTTCTGGGGTGAACCGGTGATGACCGGCGACAATTTCACGATGTGCCTGCGGCCCTGGATTGCGCAGGCGCCCGAGAGTTACGACCACCCTGGGCTCGACTACACTCGCTTCAATGTCCCTTACTGGCAGAAATGGGAACGCATGCTGCGGTTCGCCCGGGACCGCGACATGATCATCTCGGTGGTTCTGGACATCCCCACCCACCGAGCTCAGGCACCAGCGGGCAGCGAGGACGAGCGACGGTACCTGCGATATGCGGTGGCACGGTTGAGCGCGTTCTCAAACATCACCTACGACCTGGGAGACGATCTCGACAGCTTCAGGGACGAGAAGTGGGCACACGAGACGGGGACTCTGATCGAGAGCTGGGATCCCTATAAACACCTGGCCACAAGCCACCCGGTGCATCGCGAGCACCAGGACCGCGCTTCCGACTGGTTCGGATTCACCTCCATCCAGGACTGGTCGCGCCGGCAGCACGCCTTGATGCTGGAGGAGCGCCAGATCCAAATGAAGACGGGGCGGATCATCCCGCAAACGAACGAAGAGTACGGATACGAGGACCACTATCCGCACTGGGCGCCGGCACCGCCGGGAGATTCCGCGGAAACCTTGCGGCAAACGGCCTGGGACATCGCGATGGCAGGCGCCTACGGAACCACCGGTGAAAGCGCCCGGCGCGGCACCAATATCTGGCCGGACACTGGCGGGGGCTGGATCAATGGTCGCGGTGACGACACCATGGTGATGCTCGAGGGCTACGAACACATGGTGGATTTCTTCAGCAGCTTCGAGTGGTGGAAGACCGAACCGCACGATGAACTCGTCAACAACGGCGCCTATTGCCTCGCCAAGCCCGGCGAACTCTATGCGGTCTATCTGCCGAAAGGTGGTGACGTGTCGATCAAGCTAGAGCCGGGGAGCTATGAGGCAAAATGGTTCAACGCTTTCACGGGACAAACGGCGCCGCTGCCGCCGGTCGAGGGGCCGGCATGGACCTCACCCAAAGCTCCGGGCTGGCTCGACTGGGCAATGCTTTTGCAGAAGCGACGCTAATTTAAGCTTCGGTACTGGCGTCATTTGGAATAACATCCCCTACGAAACGCCGGTCATCCCCGCGAAAGCGGGAATCCAGTCCGTCGACAGCACATTTCCGAAGGTTTGCGGAGTGGATCCCCGCTTTCGCGGGAATGACTGCGGCCTGGAGCGCCCGTGTCTCGCAGATGACACCACTACCGAAGCTTCCATCGAGTTGCTTTCCTGCTGGAAAGACCGGATAATCTGTGCGGTCCGACCCAAGACAACTGAATACAAGAGGAGGAGCGCCATGTCTCGAGACAGTGAAGCAAGCACGGGGAACGCTTACAAGAAGTTATTGTACAGGATAATGCTTTTTCTAGCCGTACTGGTTGTTGCCCGCTTCGTGTTGGAAGTTATTGGTACGCCCGCGACAGTGACTCGCTACCTTTCGAGCACCGCCGGCTTAATTCTCGCGGCTATATACCTTGCCGCTATAGCGCCGTTGAAAAGAGGAATGCTCAAGTTCTCCCAACTCTTTCTGCCCGCCTTGCTGTTGTCTGCCTGGACGGCAGGCTGGGTGATTCTGGCCACCTTGGTCTCCGGCGTGTTTCGCCTGGAGCGGAGCCATTTTGCGGGACCCGCGGATTACGGGAACTGGGGGCACCTGGGCCATCACATTCTCGAGCACGTGGTGGAGATTAGCGTTCTCTTCGTTGTGGTGCTCGTCCTCATGGCGTTGGTTCACCTCCTGTGGCGCTGGCCAGTGACGGTTGGGCCAGGAGCGATATTAGGCGCGTTGGTAATTATCCGTTACTGGCTAGAGGCGATGGGAATGCCCTGGTCGAACACTGCCGCTTGGAGCTCCACGGTGGGGATTCTGATTGCCGCTTTCTATTTGGGGGGCGTTGGACCCCGCCTGGGGCTAGCCGGGGCCCGACAGCTTCTCGTCCCGGCGCTGGTGCTGGGTTGGACATGGAGGCTGTGGGTCTTCATCGCTACGGTGGTGAGCGCCCTCCTGCCCTTTTATAAGACCCACTTCTTCGATCCCTCCAGGGGCAACGTGCCGGTGCGACTGCTGGGATCCTTGGGCGGTACCGTAGTGGAAGGCTTGATTGCGGGGTTAATTGTCTGGGGAATTGCAGCCTGGATCGCTTGCGCCACTCGTGAGGCTACAGATTAGCTTCGTGATGCGGGGTCAATTGCTGATTTTCGATTGCCGATTGCTGATGGACAACCGTGCCGGACTCCACGTATAAACCCGCGCAAACGCTGGCGAAGGTTCCCATCTTCTCCGGCCTGACGGAGAGTGAGTTGGGTTTCCTTGCCCAGCGTACGGTTGCCCGCCACTACTCGGCGGGCGAGATCGTATTTGGCGAAGGCGAGCCTTGCTCGGGGCTTTATGTGGTTGAGTCCGGCAATGTCCGCATTTTCAAGAGTTCCCCCAACGGACGCGAACAAGTACTCAGTATCGATGGCCCGGGCAGTTCTATCGCCGAGCTACCCGTCTTCGATGGAGGAGCGTACCCCGCGTCGGCCACCGCGGTCGACGAGGTCACCCTGCTCTTTGTGAGCAAGCAGGATTTTCAGGCGCTCTGTCTCGCTCATCCCCAAGTTCCTCTCAAGGTCTTGTGGGTCGTAGGCGCGCGCCTTCGGCGCTTGGTGGGAATCATTGAAGAACTGTCATTCACTACCGTGCGCCACCGGCTTGCCTCCTATCTCTTGCGACTCGCCCAAAAGTCCGGCAAGCGCACCGCTGAGGGTGTGCAAGTTACTCTCCCTATCACCAACCAGGAAGTGGCAGCGCAAATTGGCACGGTACGCGAGTTGGTTTCCCGGAATCTCTCCCGCTTGCAGGCCGAAGGAATGCTGAAGACCGATGGGCGCAACGTCCTCATCTACAACTTGAAGGCTCTGGAAGACGAATTCCACTCGGCGGAGTGACTCTCCTCCCGAGTTCACCTGCCTGGCGGTGGGTTCCTCGGCATTGAGCATGTTCAGCCAAGTCCACCTATTGTAATGGCCGTGACAAAAGTCATCGGCACGCCCCCGTTTCTTCCCTAACATCAACATATCAAGCGTGGCCATAAGGCAAGGACCTTGGCCCGCGAGGAGGAAGCAATGAGCATGACTACGGAAAAAACGGTACGGGAACTGGCTCTGGAAAAACCGGGCGCCGCGAGAGTTTTTGAGAAACTAGGTATCGACTATTGCTGCGGCGGCAAGCAGACACTCGAACAAGCTTGCCACGCGGCCAGCCTCCCGATCGACGAGGTGCTGGACGCGCTCGAGATGGGACACCGTTCGGGACCTGCCTCCCCGAAAGAGAGCAATTGGCAAGCAGGCCCATTAGGTGACCTGATCTCCCACATTAAGGACACACACCACAAGTACACCCGTGAAGAGATTGCTCGTCTCGACCCTCTCTTCGATAAGGTTTGTTCGGTCCACGGAGAGCACCATCCCGAACTTTTCGACCTTCGCGCGACCTTCCAGGGCTTGGCTCAGGAACTTACTACACACATGATGAAAGAGGAGATGGTCCTGTTCCCGTATATCGAAAGGATGGAGGAATCCCTTGTCCAGAAGGAGCCCATCCTGCCACCGCCCTTCGGCACCGTACGAAACCCGGTGTCGATGATGGAGCATGAGCATGATGCCGCCGGCAGCGCACTGCGTGCCCTGCGGGCATCCAGCAACGGTTATACGGCTCCGCCCGACGCTTGCGTCAGCTATCAGACCCTCTACAGGACCTTGGCGGAATTTGAGGCTGATCTGCACCAGCACATTCACCTTGAAAACAACATTCTGTTTTCTCGGGCCATTGCTCTCGAAAATGCACACTCTGCAGAATAGAGATTCTGACCGGAAATTAAATGGGGGGATGAAATGGCAGACACGTCCAGCAGTGGTACGTCTCTCTCTCCGTGGTGGCGACACTCGGCGATTCTCGTCATGATCGGTGGTTTCTCGGTTCTGTCGTTTGTCACCGTCTTGACCTACACGAATGCCCCGCCCATTCCGGAGAAGGCTGCGGATGCGGCGGGAGACGTGGTGTTCACGGGGGCCGACATCCAAAAGGGCCAGGAGGTTTTCTTCAAGTACGGCCTCATGGAGCACGGGAGCCTTTGGGGCCACGGGGCTTACCTGGGTCCTGACTACAGCGCCGAGTACCTGCACAGACTCAGCGAGGTGACTCGCGATACGATCTCGGTAGAGAAGTACGGCAGACCCTTCGCACAGCTTTCGCCGGATGAGCAAAGCGCCGCATCGGCGCAGGTGAGGAAGGTGCTCAAAGAGAACCGGTACGAACCGGTCTCGCGGACGCTACTCCTCACACCCGGGGAGGTGGCGGCATATCGCAGCCAGATTGCCGAATGGAGCGACTACTTCGCCAAGAAAGGCGGTGCCCCTGGCCTGCCTCCCAGCTATATCAAAAGCCCTATGGAGCTGAAGGCGCTGAGCGCCTTTTTCGCCTGGGCTGCCTGGGCTGCGTCGGCGAACCGGCCAGGTAAAGATTACTCTTACACGAACAATTGGCCTTATGAGCCCATAGTGGGCAACAGACCCTCCCCTGAGGCTTATGTCTGGAGCGCCTTGAGTCTCATCACGCTCTTGGGGGGCCTGGGCCTCATCCTCTTCCTGGTTGGCAAGTTTGACTACCTGGGCTGGAAGGGCGACGGCGCTGTTGCCCATATCACCCACTCCGCTCCTGCGCCTCTGAAACTGACGCCTAGCCAATGGGCCACTGGGTGGTTCTTCGCCGTCGTGGCGATCCTTTTCCTGGCGCAATCATTCCTGGGAGGGGTGCTTGCCCACTACCGCGTGGAGCCAGGAGCCTTTTACGGCTTCGACCTCGCCCGGTTCCTGCCCTTCATTCTGGCACGCACCTGGCACCTCCAACTCGCCATCTTCTGGATCGCCACGGCCTGGGTTGGCGGGGGCCTTTTCCTGGCCCCCTGGGTGGGTGGCGCGGAGCCCAGCGGCCAGAGAACTGGCGTCTACGCTCTCCTCGGTGCGCTGCTGGCGGTGGCCGTCGGCAGCTTTGTCGGGGAGTACATGGGCATCAACGACAAGCTGGGGCAGCTCTGGTTCTGGCTCGGGCACCAGGGCTCCGAGTACCTGGAGCTCGGGCGCTTCTGGCAACTCCTGCTGGCGGCTGGTCTCCTCTTCTGGCTTTTCCTGATGTTCCGGGCCTTGAAGCCCGCCATCAAGAGTCCTGGCAAACGCGAGCTAGCCTCGCTCTTTCTCTACGCAGCCGTGGCCATTCCCGTCTTTTATCTACCCGCCCTGTTCTACGGCCCCCACAGCAACTTCGCGGTGATTGACAACTGGCGTTTCTGGATCATCCATCTTTGGGTGGAAGGATTCTTCGAGCTCTTCGCCACGGTCCTGGTGGCCATCATGTTCCACCAGATGGGCGTGGTCAGCACCAAGACCGCCACGCGCCTGATCTACCTCGACGCCATCCTATACCTCAGCGGCGGGATCATTGGTACAGGCCACCACTGGTATTTCACCGGTCAGGGGACGCTCAACATGGGCCTGGCGGCGTGCTTCTCAGCCTTGGAGGTTGTGCCCTTGACACTTCTCACCCTGGACGCGTGGGACTTCATCAAGCTGAAGAACCAGCAGTGCTCCGCGTGCGCCCGCGAGCTCGCCACGCACCAGAAGTGGGCCATCTACTTCCTCATGGCGGTGGGTGTATGGAACTTCGTCGGCGCGGGAATCTTCGGCTTTCTCATCAACCTGCCCATCGTGTCCTACTTCGAGATTGGCACGACGCTCACCCCTAACCACGGACACGCCGCCCTGTTTGGTGTCTTCGGAATGCTGGCCCTGGCGGTTCTCGTCTTTTGCTTGAGGGCTATGCAGTCCGACGCCGTCTGGAAGGAAACGGAGAAGTTCATCCGTGTGGGCTTCTGGGGCGTTAACGTGGGCCTCGCCCTCATGGTCCTTCTCGACCTGTTCCCCGGAGGCGTTCTTCAGCTTTGGGACTCCATCGCCAATGGGTACTGGCACGCACGCCGGCTGACCTTCCTGATGGGCGGCCTCTACCACAAGCTGGAATGGGTACGTATGGCGGGGGACATGATCTTCATCCTCGCTGGCGCCGTGCCCATCGCGCTCGGCGTGCTGCGCAGTGTGTGGAAGAGGGACCTGGTTCCGCCGGCATAGCGGGTTCACGAGCCTGATTGTACGCCGACCGTGTCCACATGCTGCGACGTCCGGGCCGGACCCGTGGTTCAGGATCCCACGCTCGCCTGGAACAATAGGGATGTAACTTAAGCCTGAATTCAGACGTTGAAAAGCACCGTGTGACCCAATCGGCAGGGTTGAAAGGCGGTTGACCCAGCAGGAGCTGGAAGAATCCGGTACGCTGAGAAATCAACCCGCCACGGGATGTGGCCCACCTAGGCGGGTTCGCCCAAATCCGCTTTTCCCACCTAGCCACAGTGCGCTAGAGGTTGTCAAAGAGAGTCGGCTGCCTTGTCGGTGCCCGCCTTCGTTGACTCTCCTTTTCCCTTCGTTCGTGGAAGAGTCTACCAAACCGCTCGAGAACGTCGCCGGTTAGACCCTTGTAGCGTATGACGAATCGCCTCGGCCCATTTCCACGCTGTGCCATTCGAAAAGAAACCAGGGCCTCTAACGCTTCCTCAATCCATTCGCCCCGGGGAATGCCCCGATTGCCATGAGCATCAGGCTCGAAGCCGTAGTAGCGCTGCAAGTCGGTGGTCACCTGGTCGCTTGTAACTTCGACTGGTGTGAAGCCCCTCCTTGCATCTCGCTGTTGGCCCTCCGCGTACGTAGGGAAAAGGAAAGTCCACATAAGCGAAAGGAGGTATGGGATCGGCGGACAACCGTCGTAGAATTTTTTCTGTTGCTGTTCAATGTGCCTTGCTTCTATCGGCACAGAACGCCGGAGCTTGCTGCTGAACTCATGGTCAAGAAGATCGCCAGAGTGTTTCCTGAGCGTTATGTAGGAGTGGTGCTGCTCACTTCGATAAAAGCCGACAAACGCCAAGTTTCTTTCAAAACGGCCTATTTCCTTGCCTGCCAAACCCACGAAGTGGTCCGTTGCATCGACTACGTGGGAGTCATGTGTGAGCAACACAATGTCGTGCCTTTCTACCTGGCCATTGAGACTCCACCAGCCGAAAAGTTCTACATCGTAGCTCTTGAGTTGTTGAAATACCTCGTCTCGGCGATTGTTTGTGTTGTCAGGCGGGAAGGTGGTCTTAACTTCGGCAACTACACCTTGTGTTGGATGCCGCTGAATCACGATATCCGGAGTCAGCTGATCATCATGGGCGTTCCTCATCAGTCGCCCGACACCAAAAGGAATGGTCCCATTGACGACACGATTGTTTTGGTCCCATCTGCATTCATGAATGAATGCCACGATGGCCGATACCGTATCCTTGTAAGTGTCAATCTCGCGGAGGAGCGACTGGTGTTCGTAAGCCATCATCGTTTTGGGCGAGGTTGTCAATCCGGCCCTCGCGCCATTCTTCGAAAATGTAATTGACCATCCTTTTTAAAGCTGCCTCGGAAGCTTTCAATTGGGGTATTAGGAGCACCTCGTCCTCTTTCAGTACCCAGAGTTCTGCTCCTGAATCATCCAGTCTGTCCTTCACGAAAAGATGCACGTAGGGATTACCGTGCAATACCGAACAGGAAGCTCCGGGCATCTTCCGCAGAAGACCGATGAAATGCTTGTTGTCCTCGCCGGAACTGAAAACGGGTCCCTCGAACGTTATTGAAATGGGCCTAGCCTGGTACCTTTCAACAAAACGGCGAGAGCGATTCGAGAAGAAATCCACCTTACGCTCTCCTATTTGGGCCATCTCTTGGAGGATACTGTAGCGAAAGCGGTCGAAATCGGACGTGCAAAAGAAAGCGCCGTATTTGGAAATCGTCGCAGATGGTAAGCTGTTATTATGCTCTTCCACCTCTCGGCTTTCTCCAAGATAGTCAAAGTTAACCGACTGAAACCAAAAGTTTTGCTCCTGAGCTTCTTTGAATACAACCTCCAAAGGCCTCTCTGTCTTCGTACGGCTGGACTCGTACTTTCTCCTAGTGCCACTCTTAAGCCTCTTCTTCCTTGTGTGTCCGCTGATGCGCAAACGAGCATTAGGAAAAAGCGTCTTGGCGCGCTCCAGAAGGTCGAGCATTTCTCCCTGACTGAAGTAAACGGGAATCAACGCGGGATAAAGCACGCGAGCCAGCCGCATTATTGAGCGTTCCCACACCGTTCTGGAGCAAACTGAAATCGCGTAGGAAATATGCTCGAACCTTGCACGACAGAAGAAGATGTCACCGTTCAGGCGGAGTTGCCCCGCTTCGTAATCAAATGACGCCTGGAAAAAATCGGCTTTTCGCTGGACGGCCAACGGGAATGGTAGTCGACCAGATATTAGTTCCGCTATTGGTTCATGTGAACCCGCAACCAAAACTCTGATCTGGAGGGGCTTCTCGCAGCCAAGTGCAGCTAACTTTTCGTAGAGTTCGTTTTGGTTTTGCGAAGCTAGCAACTCTTTCATAAAAGCGCCTTATGAATGCCCATTTCAATCACAGTAAAATGCGTGACTTTGGCGTGAGCCATAATACCATAAACTACGTTCAGCAGAGTCCGGAGTAAATGGAGGGAATGGCGAAGTGACTGATTTGTAAGACAAAGAGGGTCGGGTAGGGGATTCTGAGAACTCTCGCGTAACGCATTTAAGGTCTGAGTCCTGGGCGGCTTCTGAAATGACGACTGCGTACAAACAAACAGGGAACAAAACTTCCCGAATACCGGCTAAAACCAGCCCGTGAGACCGAAGAAAAAGCTAAGCGAGCCAACAAGGTACATGAGTTTGACTTGCCGTGGACGAAAGAGGTCCTGGGCCCGGATGCGAGCACCCCGACCAGGATTCACCATTTCTTTTCACCGAGTTGCGATTTCCTTCTGCGCGTTGTGGCGCCGCGTGTGACGCATCCACGGAGATTCGGGTCAGGTAAGTCGGTTTGACGTCTATGCGACGTACAATAGTGGAATGAGGGGGTTCCCCAGCAAAGCCGTCCCTATGGCCTGAATCACGTTCATTAGCTGATGACGAGTGCCGGGTGCCGCGCCGGCGCTTCCGGCTTTCAACGGTCAACTGACCCTGAGAGATTCTACTTCCGGCCCCCTTCGAGGTCGCAGACATCAAAAAGCGATGTCTGGGCCAACCCACGAACCTGTTCATATCGAGTTGGCTACCCGCCACCCCAGACTTGGAGGCTGGAACACATCCCAACCGTGAAAGCCGAATTCTTGCATCACCGGCGGGCCTTCGGCTGATTATGGAAACAATTGACAAGGCACCACCGCGCCCCCTAAAATCACTCCCGTAATCGAGGTTCACTTCAAGGCAAGGTCTGGAGGAAGTGAGCGCCGCCCGGTTCTCGGGTTACCTGCCATGCCTGCTGCTAAAACCGTAGGGAAAGTGGGGATCGTCGAGAGCGATCTCGAGGAATGCGCCAAGATCGCTGCCGCGCTTAGGCGGGCCGACTTTGAAGTGCTGGAAGCCAGCGATTACGACGGGGCGTACGAGATGCTCCGCGAGCGCCAACCGGACGTTCTCCTGCTCGAACTCAAATCTTCCCCGCAAGGTATTCGAGAGTGCCTCGAACTTCTCGAGGAACTGGAAGAGAGCGAGCTCGATACGGTGGTCATCATCCTCAGCGAAGACCGCACGAAATCCACCGCGCTGCGGGTGATGCACGCCGGCGCTTACGATTACTTCCAGAAGCCCGCCGATCCTGACGTGCTGCGCATCATCATCCTCCGCGCCATCGAGAAGCTTCAAATCGAGCGGGAGCACCAGATTCTGCGGGAAGAGTTGCGCCGCAAAGACTCGCTCGGCGACCTGCTGGGTTCGACTGAGGCCATGAAAGGTCTGTTCGATACCATCCGGCGGGTGGCGCGGACCTCAACGACGGTGGTGATTCGCGGGGAAAGCGGCTCAGGCAAGGAGCTGGTGGCACGAGCTATCCACCAAGCCAGCCAACGGCGCGACCGGCCATTCGTCAGCGTCAACTGCGCCGCCCTGCCGGAAACCCTAATGGAGGCCGAGCTTTTCGGGTATGAGAAAGGGGCCTTCACCGGCGCCGTTGCCACCAAAGAGGGACGGATCGAGCTGGCACACCGCGGCACACTCTTCCTGGATGAGATCGGGACACTCAGCCTACCGCTTCAGAGCAAGCTCCTTCGGGTCCTCGACGAACACGCCTTGATGCGCCTGGGGGGAAAGAAATCCATCAAGGTGGACTTCCGGCTGCTCAGCGCTACCAACGAGGACCTCGAGAAGGCGGTCCGCGAGCGCCGCTTCCGCGAAGACCTTTACTACCGCATCCACGTTATGCCGCTTTTTGTGCCTCCTCTCAGGGAGCGTGTGGACGACATCCCACTGCTGGTCGAGTACTTCATCAAAGTTTACTGCGCGGCGAACCATTGGCCCCCAAAGCGCGTGGCCGACGAGGTGATGGAGGCCATGAAACGTTACCCCTGGCCGGGGAACGTTCGCGAGCTCGAGAACCTGGTTCAGCGCCTGGTGGTCATGACGGATGAAGATATCATCCCGCTGAAACAATTGCCTCGCGACATCCGCGAAGCTGCCCCTCAGTCGTCAGCCGATGGATTTCGCCTCCCCGACTCCGGCATCCGGCTGGAGGAAGAGGTGAAAGCCTTCGAAAGGCGTTGGGTTGAGACGGCGCTCGCGGAAGCCAAGGGGGTCAAAGTGGAGGCCGCTCGCCTGCTGGGGCTCAACAAAGACAAGATGAAGTACCTTTGCCGGAAACACGGGATCTAGTAGCACGCTGGCAAAGCATTTTGGCCTGTCTTTCACAGGGAAGTCAGGAAGCAGAAAGTACGTGGTAGGTGGTAGGCCGCAGATGGGGGAAGAACCCCAGCCCCCAGCCCCTAGCCCCGTTCTTTCAAGCCACCAGGGACCCACCGCGGCGGGACAACGGACGACACTTAAGGGGAATAAATACCCTAGGGGTAGGAATTACCCCTCTGTTTTTTCCTCGCACCACAATTTACTTCCGTAGCGGTTACAAATACACGCCGCAACTTATTGAAACCACGGGGCACGAACCGCAGTCTACAAAAGTCTTCAGATTGGTGCGCAACGTGCTCTTTCAAAGAACGAAAAGGCGCAAGCGAAGAAAGCCAGCCGTCCAGATCGAGGATCAAGCATGCGGGAAAAGAAGAAGCAAGTGAAAGCAACGCCCAGGAAGGGTCTCAAGAAGACCCTTCAGGGAGCCAGGAAGGTTGGCGAGGCAAAGCTGATGGTGACGCATCCCGGGACTTCGTGAGGCCCGGGTACTGCTAGCCGTGCGGCCGCAAGTTCAGAAGTTCTTTATCGATGACCGCCGCGGGGGTGTGGCGTAACACAAATCAAAAGAAGGGAGAATAAAACCATGGCAGAGAAGAAGAAGGTAAGAGTTGCCCCCAAGAAAGAGGCTAAGAAGACTCTGAAGGGCAGCAAGAAGCTGGAAGAAACAAAGCTGATGACAAAGGCCGGTGCGTTCAACGGCTTTTGAGGCCTGGATACTGCCGCCTGGGCGCGAGAGACCTGCTCTCGCGCCCAGTGGTGGTCTGCTATGCTATCGCATTGCGCCGAGGGCAATCACCAGATGAGGCTGCCTGCCCACCGCCAGCCGTCCAGATCGAGGATCAAGCATGCGGGGGAGAGAAGAAGCAAATGAAAGCAACGCCCAGGAAGGATCTCAATAAGACCCTTCAGGGAGCCAGGAAGGTTGGCGAAAGAAAGCTGATGGTGACGCATCCCGGGACTTTGTGAGGCCCGGGTACTGCTAGCCGTGCGACCGCAAGTTGAGAAGTTCTTTATCGATGACCGCCACAGGGGTGTGGCGTAACACAAATCAAAAGAAGGGAGAATAAAACCATGGCAGAGAAGAAGGTAAAAGTTGCCCCCAAGAAGGAAGCCAAAAAGAGTCTGAAGGGCAGCAAGAAGCTGGACGAGACAAAGCTGATGATTAAGCCTCCCGCCAAGTTCTGAGGCCTGGATACTGCCGCCTGGGCGCGAGAGACCTGCTCTCGCGCCCACACGGGGTTTGCTACACTATCGCCATGCGCCGCTGGTAATCACCAGATGAGGCTGCGTACCCACCGCCAGCCGGCCCGTAGAGCCCGCAAGGCCAGCGGATAGCGCTTCCCATAGATCCGCGCTGTTCCCGTCATTCCTTCCTTTAGCCCGCCGTTAGGATTGGGGAATTCCATTACAACCTCGAAAAAGTTGGTCAGTTCCTGACCCTTGCGCTCGACCTTGTTGGGCTCCGCCAGGGGGCGCTCAGAAGAGGCGGCCGGCATGATCTGGCGAATCGTTCCCGAAAATGTCTGGAAGGGATAGCTTCGGAGCTTCAGGCCGACTGCCGCGCCCTGGTGCACATCCTCGAGTTCCCAGTCCCGCACCAGCACTCGCGCGCGCATAGCCTGGCGGTCCACAAGAAGAGCCAACGGCTCGCCTTCAGTCAAGTATTCGCCCACCCGCTGCTCGATTTGCGGAGTGGCGATTACCCCCGTGAAAGGGGCCCGCAAAACCAACTGTTCGCGCTTCCGGTCAGCCTCCGCCTTTTCGGCTCCCAGGCGCCGGATTTCCTGGAGGTATCTCTCGCTGGCGCCGAAATCCGAGCCGGCCAAGGCTGCCCGTTGGGAACCCTCGGCTAAGTTCAACTGACTGGCAACCATCTCGGCCTGGGCTTCAATCTCCGGGTTGTGCAGGACGGCCAGCACTGAACCGGCGGGGACGGTTTCACCTTCCCGGACGGTTACCGTGCGGACCAAACCCGCGACCGGGGTCTTTACCTCCAGCCTCCTTTGAGGTTCCAGCAAAAAATCCGAGGTGGTCTTAACCGCCGTGGGCGGAAGGAAGAGTACGAGAAGAGCTGCGGCCCCTGCCACTGGTTGCCACCAAGTCATCCGCCATGCCATGAACTCCTCCTTGAGTTTTCGCAAATGCGCCCGCACCGCAGTCTGCCATTGCCCGAGGCGCTTGCGGAATGCGAAGCACAGCACTCCAACGGTTGCCAGGTGCCCCCAGGTGCCCAGCCAGCCTGTAAAAACATTGTCCACAAATCCCAACAATAAGAAGAGGACCAGCAGGGAGTAAAGCCCCGCCAAGAAACCGTACCCCAGAAAAATCCGCTGCTCCCTGCGGCTGGCCGGGGGCAGTTCGACTGCCTGACGAAGCACGCTGCGCCTTAACCAAGCCACAGAATACGCAAACGATTGCTCACGAAGGTTATCAACCTGGAGGTACTGGCTCAGCACGTAGTAGCCATCGATCTTGAGCAGCGGGTTGAGTTGGAAAAAGCCGATCACACCGCTCATCAGAGCGAACTTGTACGCCAGGTCGCCGGCCACGGAGCCCGGCGGCGACAAAGCCCAAAAGAAGAGCGCAAAACAGCATTGCAGCAGGGTGATCCATATCCCCGCAATGATTGTCCAAATGCGCTGCGAAGTCTTGGCGAAAACGTGCATGTCCGTGCAATCGGTGTAAAAGGACGGAGAGAAATACAAAAGCATGAAGCCCATGTGGTGTACTTCGCCGCCGAAGTGCTTGCAGGCCAAGCCATGAGCGAACTCGTGAGGCCCGACGATGATAAACAACATTACCCACATAACCAGGAGGTCGTAGCCGCTCTTATGTCCAGAACCGTAGAGCGCCAGGGCTTCCTGGCTGACGCGCGTGAAGTCGTGGGCCACGATCACCCCGGCCAGGGCAAAGAGGCCGAGCGAGAAGAGGACAAACTGCTTCGTGAACATCCAGCCCAAGTACCTGTCCAGGCGTTCCAGCGCCCGGTCGGGATCAAAGGCCGAAAAGTAGATATAAAGCAGGCTGGCGTGGTTCACGCGCTCACGACGTTCGTCGCGGATCTTTTCCAAGATGCAGAGATTTTTTTGCGCAGCGCCGCGCTCCCAGAAGTTGGGATCCACACCGTCCAGGTACTCGATCACGTCCTGTTCGCTCAGGTTCTGGTCCGAGTAGCGTTCGTTGAGCGCCTGCGCCACTTCGCCCGGAGTACGAGCGCCATCGCACAGCGAGAGCAGCTCCCAATCCAACTCGCCCAGGCGGTTGAAGGAGTTCGTCTCAGGGACTTTGACCACGAAGCTGGTTTCCCCGGCAAACGTCTGCTTGCTGACCTTCAGGTCGGTGCGCAGCTTGGGACGCCGAAGGCCCTTTGCCACCACACCCGAGAGTTGAAGACTGGTGGGACCAAAACGCATGGAAAAACCAGTCTACAGTCGACAGTCGACAGTCGACAGTTGACGGTCAAGAGTCCAAGAGGAGGCCAAAGTGCTTACTTTGGACTTTCGACTCTTGACTGTAGACTCCGCCCTTTTGACTGTAGACTCTGCCCTCTCACAGGAACTACGGTCCAGATCACCCGCACCGCCATTCCCGGCCGCAGGTTTTCCAGATGGGGTCCCGTCAACTCTGCCGTGAGGTCATAGCTGGCGCTGGCAGCGTCCACGGTAGGGCTGACCAATTTCACATGCGCGTTGTACTCGCGCGACTTGTCATCCGCCAGCACCACTTTCAACGGATACCCCGCAGTGGGCCGAGGGCCCGCCGACTCAGGCACTAGAAACCGGACCTGGAGCGGGTAAAGCTCGCTCAAGTGAAAGCAAAGGTCATTCTTGATCATGTTCTGTCCAGCGCGGATAGCCCGCCGGACAATGTATCCGTCGAAGGGCGCCACTATTCGAGTCTTTTCCAGCTCGATCTCCAGCTCGCGAATTGCCGCTTTTTTTTGCTCGATGGCAGCCTTCCAGCTATCCAGGTCGAAGCCTGCGCCGGTGGATTGAAACTCGGCTTCCTCCAGCGCCGCTTGACTGCTCAAACCGAACTTGCGCAACTCCTGCTGCCGACGATAGGCAGCATCCTTGGCTTTTTTCTCAGCTTCCTGGTACTTGAAGTTATTTTCAGCCACCTTCTGGTCCAGGCGGGCCTTTTCCAAACTGGCAAGCAACTCGCGGTCGTCCAGGCGGGCGAGCACGGTGCCTTTTCTTACCCAACTGTCCTGGTCGTAGAAGAGCACTTGCACAATCCCGTCGCGCTGGGCGAGCAAATCCACAGAGTGTTCGACCGACAATACACTTGGAATTTCCAGAGTGTCCGCAGCCGGCAGGGAAGGCGGCTGGGCCGGAGCTTGGGTGACACTGGGCTGCGGCGATGCCGCAGGGGTCGCTTTTTGTTGAGACTGGTTCGCGCACCCGGGAACACCCAGAACAGCAGCCAGGATTCCGAACAGGACCCAATCCGATCGTTTCATTGCTTCAGCCTCGCGGTAGTCGAAAAGTTGAGAAGTCGAGGAGTCGAGAGTTTGACCACCCACCTGCATCCGACTTTTCGACTCTTGGCCGCCGGAGAAATCGAAGATCGAGGATTTCACTTCTCGACTCTCGACTTCTCGACTCCTCGACTTCTTACGGTAGCAACGCCCAGGCCTTCCGCCATGCCCATTGCGTGGGGGCGCGCAGCAGCATGTAGCCCACCGGATACCACCCGCTGTGGAACCAGCCTCCCGCGCTGGTAATCTTCGCCTGACCCGCCATGCCATCGCGGGCTTGGACATCAGGATTGGGGAACAGGGCACGTGTTACGAAGAACTGCTCGCCCTCGGCAGAAATGGTCTGGGAGGAGACTCGCTCCACCGTTCCCCGGAGCGTTAGTGTGGGAAAGGCATTCAATTTAAGGGCCACAGGCGCGCCGGTTCGAATCAGGGATATATCGGTTTCCGGAACGTTCATTTCGACCGCCAAGTGGTCCTGGTCCACAAGCTCACAGAAGGCGTCGCCCACCTTGAGCAGCTTCCCAGTTTTTTCTTCCACTTTGGGTGTCACAACGACGCCATGGATAGAGGCTCGGAGGTGCGCCTTATCGACTTTTTCCTGACAGAGATTGACCTCTGCCTGGTGGAGGTCCATGTTCAGCCGGGCCTGGCCGGCGCCGGCCCAATCCCTCTTTTCCTCCGCCTCGGCAAGCTGGCGGTGGGCGAGCGCGAGGTCGGTCAAGGCCCGTTCCAGCCGGATTTTGTCATCGCTGTCGTCCAGTCGGGCCAACTCGTCTCCAGCGCTTACTCTTTGCCCTTCCCGGACGGGCACCTGTTGGACAACGCCACTGACCTCGGCGCTCACAATGCGGCGCTCGGCGGGGACTACGGTGGCGTTCGTCTGGATTCGGTGCTTCCAGGGCACTACGATCAAAAGCAGCACAACTATCCCAGCCTTCGATGCAATCTCGAGCCAGCGGCTGGCTGTGATCCCCTCCAGTTTGCGCTTGCCTTTGAGCATGGGCTGCCAAATGCTCAGCAGCGGCACTTCCTGGTAGAGCCGGGCATTGCGGATGGCCACAGTGGTCTGGCTGGCAAGGATAGCGAGAACCTCCAGATGGCTTTCCGATAGGAATTCTGCGGTGTTGCTCAGAAGGGCCAGCACGCCCACAGTCCCCTGTTCATCGCGCAGAGGCATGGCGTAGAAGCCGCTCAGTCCCTGCTCTTCCAGGTAGCGCACCAGCGCTGCGTTCGCTCCCTCCGGCTTGACTTTCCACCCTTCTTCAGTCTGGTGAGCCGAGACCGCCTCCGACTGTTCAGCCACCCACGCCAGCAGTTCACGCAACTGCTCCATTTCGCGGGTCCGCGGTACCTCGGCTTCACCCGACACAGCGCCCAGTATAAAGCGGTGGCGGTCATACAAACCGATGACGCACTGATCAAAGGGGACGACGGTGGCGGCTTGGTGAACCACCGTGGTGAGGACGTGATCGAGATTGAGCGTGGAGGTTATTTCCTTGCTGATGGCGAGGAGGGCGTCCAGGGTGTGAACCTTTCGCTCCGCCTGCAACAGATTGGCATTGTTCAGGGCGTTGGAGGCCTGCTCGCACATGTTGGTAAGGTAAAACAGGTCATCCTCATCAAACGGCTTCCCATCCGATCGGTTGACGATTTCCACGACCCCCAACACCCGCTCTTCCTTCAGAAGAGGCGCGCACATCAGCGATTGGATTTGATACTCCTCGCTTGCCTGTAGGCGGGCCTCGAGTCCCGGCTCATCCTGAGCGCTTGAGACCAGGCGAGCCTGGCCGGTTTGGGCCACGCCCCCAGCCAAGCCCTCTCCAATTTGAAGGCGGCTACCCTTGTTGGTAGTCGGATCGTCGCCCGCTTGCTGCGCGCAAAGCAGCTCGTTCGTTTCGGAATCCAGCAGCCAGAAGTTGCAGGCCAGGGCACCGAGGTTCCCCTGGATCTTCTCGGCCATAATGGGCAGTAGATCCTCGAGCTCCAGCGTGGAACTGAAGGTGCTTGCCACATCGTAGAGCGCGGTCAATCGTTCAATCGTCTGTAGGCTCGACCACTTTTCCACCTCGACGGCGCGCAAAGCGTCCAGAACCCGGCCCGCCAGCCGGCAGGCTTCTTCAACGAAGCCTGCGTCATTGGCTGTAAATCCTCCCGTGCGCTTGTTCAATACCTCCAGGACGCCGGCCACGTCTTTGGAGGTCGGGATGGGTGCGTACAAGGCCGTTGCCACGCGCTCCCGGTCGGCCTCCGCAAGGTGCGGGAACATCTCTGGCTCAATTTCCTCCTCGTCGAGCCGCCGCGCACGTGATTTTGCCAGCATCTCGGCCAGAATACCTTGGCTCGCTTGCCCCGGAGCAAACTCCAGCCGAAGTCCGGCCTCGAACCAGCGAGAGCGACAGAGCAATTCCCCACCGCTCTCCTGACGCAGCCAAACCATTGCCGCACGGGCCTCCAGATTTCGGCCAACATGCGTGGCAAGCGTCTTCGCAAAACTGTCAATGCTGTTGCAGGAATGAAATCCAACCGATAGTTCAAAAAGGGAGGACAACTGCTCCATAGAGAATGTTGCCGAGGGCGTTACCCCTGCGGCAGGGGCTAGTGACCCGATACAGGAAAAACGTCCAAATGAATCGACTGGGAGGCTACCAAAAACCGGCGGGCGAGTCAAGCAATCTGGTTCGCAAATTGTTGTGGTTGGGAAGGTATTGGGGTCATTTGCGAGACCTAGTCATTCCCGCGAAAGCGGGAATCCACTCCCCAAACCTTTGGAAATGTGCTGTCGTCGGACTGGATTCCTCCCGCCATGGCGGGACGGGAATGACCGGCGGCTCGATTGGATCCCTATTCCAAATGACACCAGCACCGGTTCGGAACACGTTTTCTCCATGTTTTCTCACCTACTGCCTTGATTTGCTCAACAAGTCGGGGTAGTCTGAGGTGACGGTGTAAATTTCATGCTACGCTTTGAAAGCAGGGCATCAGCCGCGAGGAATCCGTGACCATTAATATCAGAACAGTTGATCAGGTGACCATTCTTGACCTCCACGGCCCCTTAAAGGCAGGTGAAGCCGACCAGGCCTTTCGAAACTCCGTCGGCGAAGTACTCTCCGCCGGCGTCACCAATCTTGCCGTAAACCTTGCGGGCGTGTCTTTTCTCGATAGCTCCGGCGTCGGCGCACTGGTTCGCACCTTTTCGGCCCTGAAGGAAAAAGGGGGCGAATTCAGACTCTTTGGGGCCCCAAAACAGGCCGCTCAAACCCTCAGGATGGTTCGTCTGGACAAAGTCCTCGGACTGGCGGAAGATGAGACCGCTGCCCTCGCGAGTTTTTAGCGAGAGGCTGAAAAAAGTCAACCTCCTGTCATTACCTCGTCCCTACCTTCTTAGTCCTATCGCGTTGACTTAGCTGCAAACGCGGCCTAAGATGGTACGCAACCGTTGGTTCCTCGCATGATTGGCAAGACCGTTTCCCACTACCGCATCCTCTCCAAGCTGGGCGGCGGTGGCATGGGTGTCGTCTATGAGGCCGAGGACACCAAGCTCAAGCGCACCGTCGCCTTGAAGTTCCTGCCTGAAGAACTCTCCAAGGACCGGCAAGCCCTGGAACGATTCCAGCGCGAGGCCCAGGCTGCGTCCGCGCTCAACCATCCCAACATCTGCACCATCCACGCTATTGAGGAGCACGAGGGCCAGCCCTTCATTGACATGGAATATCTGGAGGGACAGACCCTGAAGGAGCGGCTAGAGGTAGCGGCGGGTTTACCCCGCCAGCCCGAACGTGGCGGCATAAAGCCGCCTCTACGAACGGACGAACTGCTGGACCTGGCGATTCAGATTGCCGACGCGCTGGACGCGGCGCACCAGAAAGGGATCATCCATCGTGACATCAAGCCGGCGAATATTTTCGTTACCACGCGTGGGCAGGCGAAGATTCTGGATTTCGGCTTGGCGAAGCTTGTGCCGAGGGCAAAGCGCGTGGAGGGAGCGGTGGGCGCTTCGGCTCTGCCCACGGCCGCCGTCGAGTCTGAGCATCTCACCAGCACGGGCGCGGTGATGGGGACGGTCGCTTATATGTCCCCCGAGCAGGTACGCGGGGAAGAACTGGACGCGCGCACGGACTTGTTCAGCTTTGGCGCAGTGCTGTACGAGATGGCGACGGGCAGGCAGCCCTTCACGGGGAACACTTCCGCGATGATTTTCACGGCCATCCTTACCCAGGCCCCCACCCCACCGGTGCGGCTGAATCCCGACTGTCCTGCCGAGTTGGAACGCATCATCAACAGGGCGCTGGAGAAAAACCGGGAGCTGCGTTATCAGCACGCCTCTGACATGCGCGCCGAGTTGCAGCGCCTGAAGCGCGACACGGAATCCGGGCGGAGCGCGGGCGTCTCGCCCGCCGTAGGGGCGGTTCGCGAACCGCCCCTACGAAAGCGCTGGAAGGTTCTTGTTCCCACTGGCCTGATCCTTGTCGCGGCTGCCATCGGGGGAACGCTCTACTTCCGCTCGCGCCAAGCCATGGCCCGCCTGACCGACAAGGACACCATCGTCCTTTCCGATTTCGACAACAAGACCGGTGACAGCGTATTCGACGACACGCTCAAGCAGGGGCTCTCGGTGCAGCTCGAGCAATCGCCCTTTCTCGCCCTGGTTTCCGAGCGCAAGGTAAATGAGACATTGAAGCTGATGGGCCGTCCCGCCGGTGACCGGCTGACGCCGCTGGTCACACAGGAGGTCTGCCTGCGTACGGGCAGCAAGGCCATCCTGACGGGCTCGATTGCGGGGCTGGGCAGCCAGTACGTGATTGGCCTGAAGGCAGAGAACTGCAACACGGGGGACGTGCTGGCCGAGGCGCAGGAGCAGGCGGCAGGCAAGGAAGCGGTGCTCAAGGCCCTGGACGCCGCTGCGGTCAGCTTGCGCGGCAAGCTGGGCGAGTCGCTCAGCTCGGTGCAGAAATACGCCACGCCGCTGGAGGAAGCGACCACACCATCCCTGGAGGCGCTGAAAGCCTACAGCCTGGGACTAAAGACCTACTATGCGAAAGAAGAAACAGCCGCGCTGCCCTTCCTCAAACGGGCGGTGGACCTTGATCCGAATTTTGCCATGGCCTACGCCTGGATGTCGTCGGACTACAGGGACCTAAACGAAGTGGGGCGGGCGGCCGAAAATGCACGCAAGGCTTACGGCCTGCGGGAGAAAGTGAGCGAACGGGAGCGGTTCTGGATCGACGGGGAGTACTACCTTAACGCGACGGGAGAGCTGGAGAAGGCGGCGCAGACCTACGAGCTGTGGACGCAGACCTACCCAAGAGACGACATGGCTTACGCAGTGCTGGGATTTATTTGCACCCTCCTGGGAAACTATGAAAAGGCATTGGAGCAATTTCGAGAGGCGCTGCGCCTAAATCCAAATGGCGTGATCGGATATGTCACCGTTGCCTTCGCCTACACGGCTCTCAACCGGCTGGACGAGGCGGAGGCGGTGTACAAGCAGGCGGAGGAGCGCAAGCTGGAGGACGAGGTTCTGCTCGAGTGCCGCTACTGGTTGGCCTTTTTGAAGGGCGATGCGGCGCAGATGGCGCAGTTGCTTTCAGCCGCCATGGGCAAGCCGGGCGCGGAAGACCTTTTGCTGGCCACGCAAGCGGACACGGAAGGTTGGTACGGCAAGCTGAAGAACGCGCAGGAGCTGACCGGGCGGGCGATGGATTCAGCCCAGCACAACGACGCCAAAGAGAGTGCCGCAGGATATCAGGCAGAGGCAGCGCTGCGCGAGGTGGAATCGGGAAACCGGGAGCAGGCGCGTGCCGAGGCCAAGGCGGCGTTGAAGCTGGCCCCGAACCGCGATGTGCGGGCGATGGCGGCGCTGGCTCTGGCGCGGGCAGGCGATACGGCAGGGGCGGAGAAGCTGGCCGCCGAACTCGACAAGACCTTCCCGCTGGACACGCTAGTCCAGAGGTATTGGCTGCCCACCATCCGGGCGGCGCTCGCCCTGGAACGCAAAGACCCGAACCGGGCAATCGAGCTATTGAAGGTGGCGAGCACGATCGAACTTGGCTCGATTACGGCCGACCTGACTATATTCCTGTGCCCCGCTTATTTGCGTGGAGAAGCCTATCTCATGTTGCACGACGGCAACCGAGCGGCAGCGGAATTTCAGAAATTCATTGACCACCGAGGGCTGGTGGTGAACTTCCCCTGGGGTGCGCTGGCCCGCCTCGGACTGGCTCGCGCTTACGCCCTCGAAGCCGGTGTAGGGGCACCCCTTGTGGGTACCCTCGTGCCTGCCCCGATACAATCGGTGCCCGGCCGAGAAGGGCACCCACAAGGGGTGCCCCTACAGGACGCCCTCGCCAAAGCCCGCGCCGCCTATCAGGATTTCCTCGCACTCTGGAAAGACGCCGACCCCGACATCCCCATCTTCAAGGAAGCCAAGGCGGAGTACGCCGTGATATCATCCCACCGGTAATGAATTCTCCCCCTGGAGAACAACCTATGCTCAAAAGAGCTGTGTTGCTAATACCTGTACTCTGCGTGGTCGCACTGCTTGCGGCAAAAGAACCGACTCACAGACGGCAATACCAATCCCCTTTCATGCGCGTCGAATTAGCGCAGGACCAGCCTGCCTTTGTGGCACTGGCCGTGGATTCACTGGGCAAGAACAAACTGAGCGTGAGTCCGCTCCAGCCGCTTGCCAAGCCAGGAAAAGAGTATGAATTAAGCCGCAGCGGCTCGAGGTTTGAATACCGGCCCGTGGGTGCGCCTTCGGGCGCGCTGCCCGCATGGACTTTCGAATTCTCAGCGCGGCACATCGTTCTCCACTCTTCCTATTCCGGAGAAAATCCTCCGCCCTCGCTGGTGCTCAATTTCAATCCCCACGTCAACCATGCAACACTCCTGGGCCTTATGAATGATGACGGAAGCGTGCGCCTGCCGGCGCTTCTGCACCTGCCTGACCAGGGGACCTTCCGAGTTACTTCCAGTGCGGGCCAAGGGCTGGCGCTTGGCTACGACGCTCTGCGCTATCCTGAGGCCCAGCAGGCGGACGACTACGTGAAGGTGACCTTCCCCGCGGCCTCCGCTGCCTTGCCTCAGATCGACTACACTTTGGAAGTCGTAGCCATTCATCCTGGCTCGAGGGAACTCGAGCGCGACCCGCGTTTTGACGGCTTTCGCCGCAACTGGCTCAACATCTTTCAACTGAACCCCCGGTTACGCGTGCTGGCCAACCACGCCGCCAGCGACCCATGCGCCTTCACGGTTTTTGAATACTCCTCCGTGGCCGAGCGCACTCCTCCCCTCGCACCGGGCCTGACTGCGCTCGACATGATACGGCAGACCTTGGACCGCTACCTCAGCGGGATGAAGGCATACGGTATGGCGGGATACACCCCCAATGATCCAACTACTCGCTATGACTACCTGGATACCTATCCCTCGCTGCTGATCGCCGCCTGGGATTATGTCCGCGGCAGCAATAATGAGGCCTGGCTGGAAAAGAACTATGCAGGGCTGAAAGACTGGGCCACCAGGATGCTTGCCATGGATCCGGATGGAAACGGGTTGCTCGAATACCCTGCGAGCGGCAATTCCGGCTCCTGGACCGAACAAATCACCCTGCGCCCGGCGAACTGGTGGGACACCATCGGCTTTGCTCATGAGGACGCATACTCCAATGCCCTTGCCTACCATGCCTTGCTGGGAATGGCCGAAATGGCCCGGCGGGCAAACAGGCCGGAAGATGCACAGCTTTATGCGTCGCGCGCCGAGAAGCTCCGCTCCGTCTATTTCGACACCTTTTACAATCCCACAACGGGAGTGCTGGCGGGCTGGAGGAGCACGGACGGGAAGCTGCACGATTACTACTTCACCTTTGTGAATGGCGCGGCCATCACCTATGGTTTAGTTCCAAGGGACAAAGCGAATCAGATCATGGACCGCCTGCTCGCCAAGATGAAAGAGGTGGGCTATACCCACTTCGATTACGGCCTGCCTGGTAACCTGATCCCCGTTCGTCGGGAGGATTACGTAGATCACGACAAGCGCTTCGGCGGACCTGAAAAAGAGGACGGCTCCGATGGCTTCCAGATCTACGAGAATGGCGGCGCCACCGCATGCTATGCCTACTTCACCATCCAAGCCTTGTACCAGTTGGGCTGGCACGAGGAGGCTGACGCGATTCTATTTCCGATGCTCCGTGCATTTGAGCAGGGCGGCTTTCAGGGTAGGGCAAGCAACGGCATGACACATGATTGGAAGGCCTGGGACGGGACCGCGCATGGCTACGAGGGCCTGCTGGTGGACGGGTACCAGGCACTGCTGGCAGTGTTGTCGCGCTGATATGACGCACGGGCATATTCCGTTCTCAAATATGGTTTGCAGAAATCAGTGAAATCGTGGTATCAGATAATGCGGCTGGGTGTCATACGCAATGTCCGTCATTCGCAGAGGATGACCCCATTGTCTGTCATTCTGATCCCGCCCTGCGGGAGAAGAATCCCGGCAGTTTTTCGCACTGATTGAGCTTTCAAATGCGGGGATTCTCCGCGCAGTTTATCCTGAGCGGGCAGAGCGAGATCCTTCGCTGCGCTCAGGATGACAGCGAAGGACTCAGAATGACAGGCGGCGGCCTTTTCTTCTACAAACGACGGACAACCCCTACCAAACGAGGTCTAGGTAACAATCAACAGTTGAGCTAATCCCTTGGAAGGGTGGAACAAACGATGGGCTACGTACTTGTAATCGCCGCCGGCATTCTGCAAGGCGCCTTCATACTGCCGATGAAGTCTACCAAAAAGTGGGGTTGGGAGAACACCTGGTTCATTTATGCCGCGACAGGCTTTCTGATCTGGCCCTGGCTATTCGTGCTCTTGACAATTCCTCATCCCGTCACCGTCTTGGCAACCACCAGCATGCGCTCTCTGGTTCTGGTCGAGGTGTTTGGGCTTGGATGGGGGATAGGGGCTACTACCTTTGGATTAGGTGTGAAGAGGTTGGGGATGGCCCTCGGATATACGATCATCATCGGGCTGGCGGCAACTGCCGGGGCGCTCATTCCCATGATCGTGATGGCTCCGGAGAAGTTGGGCCAGCCACAAGGCTTACTGACGCTCGCCTCCCTCGCCTTGGTTCTGATCGGTCTTGCCCTCGGCGCCTGGGGCGGAAAGCTCCGGGAACCCGAACCGAACTCCACAGGCCATGACCCACGGAGTTCCTTCGCCGTCGGGCTTGCGATCTGTGTCACGTCCGGACTTCTCTCTTCATGCGCGAACCTGGGCTTCACCTTCGGCGGAGAATACGCACGCAGGGCTATGGAGCAGGGCGCACCAGAGTCAATGGCGGGCAACTCAATCTGGGCTCCACTCACCCTGCCGCTCTTTATTTGCAATGCTGGTTATTGCGTATGGCTAATGAGAAAAAATAAGACCGGTGGGTTGTTACTTTTGAAAGGAACACACTACTACTGGGCTCTGGCGGCTTTGATGGGCTTGATGTGGATTGGCGGATTTTTCCTCTACGCGCCAGGTACGCGGCGCTTGGGTTCTTTGGGGATCTCGGTGGGATGGGCCGTCATGATGACCACGATGGTCATTGCCGCAAACATCCTGGGGTTCATATCCGGCGAGTGGAAGGGCGCGAGCCGCAAGGCATACCGCTTGGCCGTGGCGGGCGTAGCATTTCTGATCCTGGCCATTTGTGTTGTGGGCTACGCAAATCACTTGTGATCGGGACCTTCAGGATACATTAGACCTTGCAAGGGTCGAATGCTCCCGCGGTCAGTCTCTTCTCTTTGCGCGGGGCGAGGAGACTCGCTCTTCAGCGCAATAATGTGGCTTTTCCAATTCACTGATTGATTGGAAATTGAAGCACCTACTACGAAGCCGGAGGCTCGGGCATGGTCTTGAGCAGGGAGGGAATTGTGAGACGTTTACCCAGTTTGCTCGCATTACTCTTTTTAGCCGGGGCCGCAGTTGACGCGCAAGAGGCGAAGAAGCCTCTGACCATCGAGTTGGTCACCCACCCGCAAGGGCTAATCACGATGGGCCTCTCCCGCTTGGAATGGCGTCCGGGGGGCAAGGAGATCAGCTACCTCAAGCGCCAGGGCTCCGGCAAGGCTGCTGCCCTCACCGTTTATCTCTATGACATTGCGGGCGGCAAGGAGCGAGTTCTAGTCGGACCTCCCAACGACACCCTTGAAGGCGAGAGGCTCAACCTCTCTTCATACCAGTGGTCCCCGGGCGGCGATGCGCTGCTAATCCAGGGTGAAAAGGATATCTGGCTTTACAACCTGGCGACGGGCCAGATGAAATCCCTTGTTAAGGACGCTGTGCCGGTGGAGGACGTGACATTTTCTCCTACGGGCGAGCGTGTGGCATTTGTGGAGCAGAACAACCTCTTCGCCCTCGATCTCAAAACGGGACTTCGTGAAAAGCTCACGGACGACGGCAACGAAAACGTGATGAACGGCAAACTCGATTGGGTTTATGAAGAGGAACTTGCCAATCGTGCCACCGGTCGGGCGTACGAGTGGTCGCCGGATGGGAAGAAGATTGCCTACCTTCGCCTCGACGACGCCCCCGTGCCTCGATACCCGCTGACGCATTACTTGTCCAACCACGTGGAACTTAGCGAGGAGCGATTCCCTCAGTCGGGTGACCCGAATCCCATTCCTTCTCTCCATGTCGTTTCCGTGGAAGGCAGCGAGCACCAGAGCTGGACGTCGACCGTGGCGAAATCCGTCGAATACTTCGGTCCCTGGTTTTCCTGGACGCCTGACTCCAAGGCGGTCGCGTTCCTCACGCTCGACCGCGCTCAGGACGAGTTGAACGTCCGTCTCTGGGATGCTGCCGCAGGCGCCAATCGCCTGCTGCTCACAGAAAAGGATGCGCACTGGATCAATTCGCTCGAGCCACCGCGCTTCCTCGGCGACAACCAGCGCTTCCTCTGGCTCTCGGAGCGAGACGGCTGGTTGCACCTCTATCTCTATGGCCGCGATGGAAAGTTGCAGAAACAGCTTACCCACGGCAACTGGATGATCGATCATCCCGTTTTCCAAGACCTCCCCATCATCGGCTTGGACGAAAAGGGCGGCTGGGCCTACTTCGCGGCCACGAACCCGGACCCACGCGAGCGCCAGCTCTACCGCGTGAGGCTGGATGGCAGCGCTTTGGAGCGCCTCTCGCAGCAGCCCGGGGTGCACGAGCTGAACCTCTCGCCGGATGGCCAGTTCCTGCTCGACAACTTTTCCTCACTCCATGACCCGCCGGAAACCCGGCTACTCAAGGCGGATGGGTCGCTCCTCACCACGCTGAGCAAGCAGACACCCCATCTCGATGATTACGCGCTGGGCAGCACGGAATTAGTAGAAGTGAAAGCCGCGGACGGCGCCACGCTGTACGCGCGCTTGGTGAAGCCTCCGGACTTTGACCCGGCGCGGAAATATCCGGTCATCATCGAAGTGTACGGCGGCCCTGGTATCCAACTGGTCCAGAACCGCTGGGGCCTGACTTCCCTCAGTGACCATCTCTTCGCGGAACAAGGCTTCATCTTGTGGTCGCTCGATAATCGCGGCTCGTGGGGGCGAGGACACGCTTGGGAATCAAGGGTGTTTAAGGACTTGGGGCACTACGAGCTTGAAGACCAGCTTGCCGGTGTCGCCTACCTGAAGTCTCTCCCTTATGTCGACCCCATGCGGATCGGCATTACTGGGTGGTCCTACGGCGGCTATATGACGCTCTATGCACTAACTCACGCACCTGACGTGTTCAAGTGCGGCGCGGCGGGTGGTCCCGTCACCGACTTCAAATTCTACGATAGCATATACACCGAGCGCTACATGCGCACGCCACAGGAAAATCCGGACGGGTACAAAACTTCCTCCCCACTCGAGGCCGCCGATAAGCTGAAAGCCAAAGTGCTGCTGATGCAGGGTACCGACGACGACAATGTCCACATGCAGAACACCCTGAACTTCGTGGAAGCTCTAGTCAAGGCGCGAACACCCTTCGATCTCTACCTCCAGCCGGGAGAAAAGCACGGATTCGCTAGCGAGGCAGCGAGGTTCTACCTGACCCAGCGCTTGCTGGAATTCTTCAAGCAGAACCTCTAGGATCTTCAACTACCAAGACATTCTGCGGGCCTGAAGCGAAGGTCGTTAGACAACAAAGAATAAGGAAATACCGCACGCCATCGGCGCATAGTTGTACACTATCAGCCGCAGAGAAGGAACGTCAATTTGTCAGAGACGATCGGCGCCGAGAATACCCAATCCGTCACCCTCTATAGCACTTAGGACCTAGTACTGGAGTGCCATATAAAAATAGTTGACATTACTCGTCTCGTTATGTGGTAGGATTAAGGGTCAAATATATATTTGGTACACCTTGCTGGTCGGCGAGCGAAGCCCGGGGGGGGATGTTTCTTCGTTTGCCGGTACGGTGGAACAGATCAGGAGGTTATCACATTGTTCACCGATTTGCCAGGATGGCTGATTGAATCCGCAGTTCTAACCCCGAAAGAAGTCAAAGACTACGTACGTCGTGCGGCCAGGAAGAAAGAACCGCTCTGGGCAACAGTGCTGGAGGCGGGGAAGATCACGGAGGCGTGGCTTGCGGACACGTACGCGCAACACCTGAAGATTCCGCTGATTTCGCTCGCATCACAATCCATTAGTGACGAAGCTGTCCACGACATCCCTGAAAGACTGGCCCGACGCTACTCTTGCATCCCTTTTGCTCGTGATGAGCGCGTCCTGCGGGTGGCAATGGTGGACCCCATAAATCTAGCGGCAATCCAGGATATCGAATTCTCCACCGGGTTGAAGATTCAGCTCTTTGTCAGTCCCCGCTCAGAAATCTTGGCGGCGATTGATGAATACTTCGCCCGTCCGGAGGTGGATGATCTTATTGCAGAGGAAGAATTACCCCCCGATTTCCAGCTTCAGCCGCTCGACGTCGCGATTGAACTCGAGGAAGAAGATGATCGCCAAGATTCACAAGCTCCCGAAATCGTAACACTCGCCAATAGGGTTCTGCTCGCAGCCATCAAGGCGCAGGCAAGTGACATCCATATCGAGCCTGCGGAGCAGGATTTCCTGGTCCGCTTTCGCGTGGACGGGGTCCTTCGGGATTCCTACAAAGGGCCCATCTCCAAGCACGCGGGACTCACGACGCGTCTCAAGGTCTTAGGGAAGCTCGATATCGCTGAGAAGCGCGTCCCCCAGGATGGCCGGTTCAACGTCCGCTTTAAGCTTCAGAACCGGGTCGTGGACGTACGTCTTTCCACGCTGCCAACCCAGTTCGGTGAGAAGGTAGTGATGCGGCTTCTTGGCTCGAGCGGCGCTCCGTATGATCTAAAGGCTTTAGGCCTGCCTGAGGAGGCCCTGCAAACACTCGTCGACGCAGCCGATCAGCCTCAGGGCATGATCATCGTTACCGGCCCCACCGGGAGCGGCAAAACCACCACGCTTTACTCGCTTTTGAGTCGAAAACTATCGAGTAAACTGAGCGTGGTCACCGTCGAGGATCCCATCGAATACAAGCTCGAGGGGGCTAGTCAGGTTCAGGTCAACGTGAAAGCGGGACTGACCTTTGCCTCGTGCTTACGTTCGATACTCCGACAAGACCCCGATGTGATCCTGGTGGGTGAGATCCGGGACCGCGAGACCGCTGAGATCGCTTTCCGCGCTTCGATGACAGGGCAATTGGTACTGACCACACTTCACACCAACAACTCTGTGGCATCAGTCCTACGCCTCCTCGACCTTGGGGTCGATCCCTCTGTTATCACTTCCTCGGTCACTACCATTGTCGCCCAACGACTGGCCAGGCGCACTTGCAACCGGTGCCGTGGGCCCTATACTCCTGCTGACCTCTCCCTGGAGAAGCTGAAGTGGGATGACAAGGACTTCGTATTTCAGAAGGGCCATGGCTGCAAAGATTGCTTGCAAACCGGATTTAGGGGGCGTATAGGCATCTATGAAATCCTTAAAATGACGGCGCCTGTCCGCGCGGCGATCAACAGGAAGGCTACCGAGGCAGAGATCGTCAAAGCCGCCGCAATGGCAGGCTACATGTCGCTTTTCAAGGATGCAGGAAGCAAAATAAGGGCTGGCGTTACAACCCCCGAAGAAGTTCTCCGAGTGATCCAATTGAGGGATGTGGACGAGAACTATTGCCCGCATTGTTCCCGCCCGATGTCCGGGGTGGACGGGGCCTGCCCCTCCTGCAATGAACACACCCGCTCTGCCTGCCTGGGTTGTGGCAGTGAGGTCTCCCCGCGTTGGCAATTTTGCCCGCGATGTGGCGAGCCTGTTCACTGGGGACTGCCCAAGAGCGACCGGGCTACGAATCCAGTTCAGAGAGCGAATTGGGGGAGGTATCCCCGCAAGGGAATCCAGTAAGGTTCCAGCGCTCTGGCGTCGGCTGCCTTCACTTGGAAAAGAGACTCTTGTCTAACGACGCTAATCGTGGATCTGGCAGGGATAAGAAAAAACATGTCCGAGGGCCACGCGCCACTCAACAAATCATGGGCCCAGAACAAAGTCCTGAACCAACTCCATCTTCGCCGCGCCCGTTCCAGGCATCCGGCTTACCGCAGGCCCTTGCAGCCGCTCACCCAACGAACCAACGACCAGCAGGACGGAAGCCGGTTGCGAACGATTATCAAATACCGCCGCGATGCGCAACTGGAAGGAAGCGTCAGCAAAAGGCTTGCCTTTCTCGAGCAAGGAACGCGTCTCGAAGCGTCCTGCCTCGATCGTTACCGGGTAATCGACGGCCAGAAGATCCCCGCCAGCATAAACACGCACATCGAGAACGGTTTGGTCAGGGAGATTGCTTTCCCCCTCCACCTGCAATGTCCCCTCAGCATCACGCTGGTAGTGAACCTGAAGCTGAGGAGTAATCCGACCCTCAGGGTTCCGGAGGTAAGCAGCAGTCTCCACTCGCTCCAGGCGGACGCCCTGGACGCGCATCGCTCGACTCCACAGGACCAGAACTATCCCAGGCAGCACCAGCAGGGCCACGATCATCGCAAGTCTCCGCCAGTTAACGCGACGACGAAGGCGGGGGGCCTTGGGTGCACTGGAGGTATGGCCTATCGTCTTGAGCGCGGTCCAGGAACCGTCGGCTTCACGACCGTAAACCTGCGTAGGGGCGTGCAGGGGACGGCCGCATTGCCAGCAATCAACGCGACTCGAGGCTTGCTTTTGACCACATTGCGGGCAAGCAATTCGGCGCGCAGCTTGACGCTCAGTGTCATCCATCGGCATAGCCAGCAAGATTCGACCCGGAGTGCGTCCACATGCCGGGAGTAATTTTACGCGCTCGCGGCTGTTCCTACAAGACTGAGAATGAGACCGATACGCAATGTCCGTCATTCGTAGAGGATAACCCCATTGTCTGTCATTCTGAGCGAGGATAGCCGAAGACCGTTATCCGTGATGTCAGAAACGCAGCGCATGGCAAAGTGGGTCCGCCCTCTCCCAAGGGGAGAGGGTGGACCGCGACGCTGCTTTCTTCAGGCGTCGCGGGCCGGGTGAGGGGTTAGTTGCGGGGCGAGGACGGCTCAGACAGGCTCGGCCCAAGCTGCTCAATGGAAACGAGTAATGCGTCGAGTTTCTGGAGAGCCCGTTCGCTGTCATGCTGAGCGAAGCGAATGGGCTCAGAATGACAGGCGGTGGCCTTTTCTTCTGCGAATGACGCACAACCCGCATGACAATGAGTGACCGAAGTCGCATTTCAGCACGCTTATCCCGGGGGTGTCCCCTGAGAGCAGGAACGGGGTTTCCTAAAGCCTGCGTGCCCGGCCCCATCATACTCCGGGAAAGGCAATCGGGGTTCACTCTGGTGGAGACGCTGGTGGCGCTGTTATTGCTATCCATGTCTCTGCTGGCACTCGCGATGCTTTTCCCGCTGGCAGTTCGTCTGAGCGCGCAGAGCAGCGTGGCGAGCGTAGCCATTCAAATTGCCCAGTGCGAGCTCGAACAAATTCGCAATAACATATTCTCCCCATCGGGCTCTTACACTGACGCCAACGGGAATGCTCTTGACGCCTCCTGCCAGGGGGCGCCGGGTACGAGTTGTGGCAATCCTCTCACCTCGAGCTGGATGATCGACTATTCGCGCCCGCCGGCCGTAGGGTATTCTGTGACGTTACAAGATGACCTGGGAAGCCGCTATGACATTCGCTGGAATGTTACCATCACGGCCAACAATGGCAGAGAGATCATACTGGCCAGTAAGCCCATAAACCCACCGGCGGCAGGATTGCCACTCCCGGTGCAACTTGAGACTCTCGTGGGACGATAGTGTTATTGGAATGGCCACCCGTGAAAATAACCGCAGAGCACATAGCGCCAACTGATGGCCCTCCTTCGAGGACGGCGGAAGGCGGCTTCACCCTTATCGAACTCATGTTGGTCCTGGTTATTTTCACGGTGCTTACGGCGGTGGCATTGAGCCTGACTATTGGCGCGCAGAATAGCCTTTGGAACGTGCAGGGTTCCACGAGTCTGCTCGACTCCGGCCTGCGCACACTGACCCTGATGAAGCAGGAAATAAGGTTGGCGGGGCACCCCGACGCGGGGTCCTTCTCAGCGTCCGCCGTAGCGAATCATCCCGGAATCGCCGCAAAAACTTTTACCACTGCTACCGGTTATGACTTGGTTTTCCAGGGTGATGTGAATGGAAACGGGCAAGTGGAAGAGGTCGAGTACACGCTTCCCACCGGTTCCCAGACGCTCGTGCGCAACGTCACGCCCAAGAATCTTAATGGAACATTCACGGCGGGCAGCACAGTTTCCGGAACTCTCTTAAGCAATGTCCAGAACCAATTGACAGGCCAGCCGGTATTCAGTTGGAGTACGGACCCTCTCAGCCAGAGTCCATTTCCACAGAATATCCAGACGGTCTACGTAAACCTGGTCCTGAAGACTAGTATTGGAGGCTCAAGCTCCGCCTCGAACCTGGCATTGGCGACAGCGTGCGAACGCATGAACCCCTGAGCGAAATTATGACTGGCCGAAGAAAACGAGGGACGGCTCAACCTGCCCATCGCATCGACAGCGAATCCGGCATCGCGCTCCTGCTTGCCTTGCTGGTAATCCTTAGCCTTACAGCCTTTTCCTTATCGTTGGTGCTCTTCACCCAAAGTGAAAGCCGACTGAGCAACACGATTGCAGCTCAAAGCCAAGCTTACTATGCGGCCGTGGCCGGACTGGAGGAGGCGCGCGGCCGCCTCAATCCTTCCGCTCTGGGCGCGATTGGGACGCTCGCCCTACCCCAACAAATCAACCAGGTTCTTTACCTGGTCAACAGCACTTCCCAGGATCCGGTGAACCCCACGAATGCGTCCTCTCCTTATTATGACTACGAGTACGCGCAGGAGTTTAGTGGCGGTTTTGCCGCCGCCCAAGTGCTCCCCTCGGTGGCCAGCGACCAGCCTGGCGCAGGAACGTCCTACGTAATCCCGTACAAGTGGGTCCGCATTACTCTAAAGACTGAATACGCTTCTCAGACAGACGTTAACCAGGATGGCATTCTCAATTCGACGACACCCATCAATTGGAATGGCACGAACCAGGATCTGGCCACGAACATGCCTAGCGGCATCCCAGTGTATATGCTGACCGCCTTGGCAGTGGAACCGAACCTCATCAGGAAAATGGTACAGGCAGAAGTTGCCGGCACGCCTCCCCTCGTCCCTGCGGGCGGAGTGGGAACCCCAGGGTCTGCAACCCTGACCGGACTCTCGACAGGCTCACCTAATCTTACGCTCAATGGCAACGACTACTGCGGAGGTCAAAACCTGCCCGCCATTGCCGCGGGGCCCTCCCCCCCTCCCTCAGGTCTGATCAGTATCCAAGGCAGCCTCCCTGAGCCCCCTTATGCCTCCTTTGCCTTGCCGCAGACGGCCCTCAACATCATTCAAAGGCTGCCCGGGCAGGCAGTGCCTATACTGTATGCTGACCCTGCCCAGGTGACTCTCGCCCCCGGTGGCGGAAGCTTGGTCGGTACGAACGTCGTGCTCGGCCAACTGCCCGGGTCTGGCCCCGGTCAACCGGCTGTCGTCTACGCGGATCGACCTCTGGCGATTTCCGGTTCCGCATCGACGGGTTACGGCATTCTATTGGTCAATGGCAATCTTTCAATTACTGGCGGATTCAACTATCAGGGCGTGATTGTCTCGAACGGAACAGTCACATTGACCCTCAACTCGACGGGTAGCATTCGGATTCTCGGTTCACTCACCAGCTCTGGAAATCTTTCCATCAACTCGTCGGCCAGCCCTCACACCTCCTTGAGCCTCACCTACGATTCCTGTGTCGTTGCCGACACTTTCGAGAGCCTCCCCCTGGGAGTAAGATCGTTCAAAGAACTTAGCTTCTGAGCCCAGATCCTGATTTAGGGTGACACATGCCCCTTGCGCTACCCGCCAGTCCGTCATTCCCGCGAAGGCGGGAATCCACCCAGCGTGCGCTACCCGCCAATTCGTCATTCCCGCGAAGGCGGGAATCCACCAAGGGTGCGCTACCCGCCAATCCGTCATTCCCGCGAAAGCGGGAATCCACTTGATCGTAAGCGCCCGCGAGGCAAAAGCTAGAGTGAAAGGAGGACCGGTGGATTCCCGCTTTCGCGGGAATGACATTGTAAGCTTGTTAGCGTTGCAATGGGCTAGGCGAAGTGCTGGATTCCTCCCCCTTGCGGCGGGTGGCGCGTGGCGCATACATTGTTTTGCATGTATGCGCCGCCAGGGTCGCCGACATAAACAGCGATGTCGGCGCCACCCGCGACCCAATGATTCAATGACCCGATGACCCAATGATTCAATGACCCAATGACCCAATGACCCGATGACCCAATGACCCAATGACCCGATGACCCGATGACCCAATGACCCGATGACCCAATGACCCAATGACCCGATGACCCAATGACCCGATGACCCAATGACCCGATGACCCGATGACCCAATGACTCAATTGAAGAACTCCTGGGCTACACCTCTAAATATTTCTCTTGACAAAGCCCCGCCCCTGTGATAGCCTATTAATGTGTATAGCCTGACCCGCGGGGAAGTCCTTTCCTCGCTATCTCAACAACCCGTCCCAGGAGGAACTATGTCCTTACGCAAATCACCCGAACTTACGCCCGCGCTGCTCGCCGCCGCGCGCCAGAATGCCCAGCATTCCACCGGGCCGCGCAGCCCTGCCGCCAAGCAGAACTCCAAGCTCAATGCCTTGAAGCACGGCGGACGCGTCAGTGACGAAAATCGTTGCCAGTCCATGCTGGCGCTGGGCGAAGACCCGGAACAATTCCAAACCCTCACCGAGGAACTCATGAGCGCCTTCGGTCCCGGCGACGCGCTCTGGGAGAAGCAGATCGATGACCTCGCCTGGCTCTACTCGCGCCGCGAAAGGCTCGAGCGGGCGCAAGAAGGCCTCAGGCGGCGCGCCTTGCAGGGGATCGACGACTGGCAGCACCGCCGCCAGCAGGAGATGGCCCGTGTCACCTTCGATGCCTCCCAGCACGAGATCCTTGAGGTCGATCTGCCGGAGTCTACAGATCGAGGGGTGGCGCTGAGAAAGACTCTTTGTTATCTTGAACTCGTACGGGAGGAGATCAACCAGCGCACCTTCCGGGAGCGCCAGTACGCCGTATTGGAATCTTTTTACAGAGGGAGGATGGGGTGGCGGTCGGGGCTGATTTTCATGCTGCTGCACCGTTTCAGTGACCCTCTGCACCTGCGCGAGCAACAAGAGGAGGACGAGGAATACCGGCAGTTCCTGCTCAAAGAAGGCGCCGACTTGGTGCCGCCGGGCGAGCCCGAGCGCCAGGAACTTCTCCGTCTGCTCGAAGAGGAAATCGCCAGCCTGCGGGAAGAGTTCGATTATGCGGAAAAGGCGAATGAGGAGAGAGCGGCGATAGAACGGGACGCCTGCCTGGCCCCGGAAGGGGAGACGTGGAGCATGATGCTGCGCCAGGAAGCCGCCCTGGACCGCTCCATTGACCGCAAAGTAAGGATACTGCTGAGGCTGCGGAAGGAATCGACCAACTTCCCGGTCGCTCCTGCTGGCCAGGACGATGGCGGGAGGATGGAGAACATCGAGGAGGGCCTCGGCACTGACATTGTGCCCGACAACTCGCAAAGCGTGGAAGTGGTGCAAGACTTAAAAATGAACGAACGACGCGGGAATGTTGTTGAAAACAAAGGATCGAGTTGGGAGAATCGGGAGCAGAGCGGGAACATTGCTGAAAACAAACGTACTTACGCGCAAAGTGCAGGAATGTTATTGAAAAGAAAGGGTGTTAGTGTCTGGTAGGTGGTAGGTCGTAGGCGGTAGGTGGGGGGAAGAACAGTGACTAGGTTTCAGGCGACGAGCAAGTGGCCGTCTACTCCACCCGAATCTCACGATGGACCCTCTCTACGATAACGCGGACCTGCACCAATGGCGAACTTCATCGCCTGCCGCGAATGCTGTCATTCTGAGCGAGGATAGCCGAAGACCGTTATCCGTGATGTCAGAAACGCAGCGCATGGCAAAGTGGGTCCGCCCTCTCCCAAGGGGAGAGGCGCTGCATCATGGCTTCGCGGAGTAACGAGGAGCTTGAAAGAACGCAGCAATCGGGGTAAATGTGGAGAGGTCCTCAAAACCTGGATTCCGGGGTGATCACGATGGCGAGCTTCTGGCAGAATCTGCGTCATACCATCCGCGTCCTGGGCAAGCATCCCGGCTTCACGACGGTCGCGGTACTCTCCCTAGCGCTGGGAATCGGCGCGAATACCGCCATCTTCTCCCTGCTTGATGCTCTGCTCCTTCGTGACCTTCCGGTGCGGCAGCCCGAGCGCCTTGTGGAGCTTTCAGTAGTCCGCCGAGGCGACAAAATCATGTTCTCGTTTCCGATGTTTCGGGAGATCGAACGCGGGCAAAGGGTCTTTTCCGGCTTGATTGGCTGGAGTTTCGGCCAGATGGCCAATGTGGAAATCAATGGCGTGCTCTCGCAGGCCGAGGCACGCTCGGTCACCGGGAATTACTATTCCGAACTGGGCGCGACTCCTCTTCTGGGAAGGTTAATCACGCCAGACGATGTGAATCTTGGGCGGACCGGAACGTCGCCGGTGGCTGTGCTCAGCTACGGATTCTGGCAAGGTCGCTTTGGTGGCGCCTCCGACGTCGTCGGGAAGGGAATTGGCATTGAGGGACAGCCCTTCACCATCATCGGCGTGACGCGGAAGTGGTTTACGGGCATGACCACGGGCGAGGCGCCGGACGTGACGATTCCGATCAAGAGCACCGATGAACGGTCGTTGCTTTGGGTGTTCATCACCGGTCGGCTTAAGGACGGTGTCAGCGTTGCCCAAGCTCGAGCGCAACTCCAATCGTTCTGGCCTGAGGTGCTGCGAGCGACGGCTTCGACCGAGACCCCCGGACTACGGCGTCAACTATTCTTCTCGATGGGTTTGGACGTTGCGCCAGCCGCGACGGGCATTAACGCCGCGCTGCGGTCCCATTTTACCCGGCCGCTTTATGTGCTCATGGGCATTGTTGGACTGATCCTGCTGGTCGCCTCCGTGAACCTGGCGAACCTGATGCTGGCGCGCGCCGCGGCGCGCAGCCATGAAATGAGCGTGCGTGTGGCCCTGGGAGCCAGCCGCTGGGCGCTGGCCCGCCAGGTGCTAACGGAGAGTCTGGTGCTGTCAATCTGCGGAGGGTTGCTGGGGCTTGCACTCGCGTTCTGGGGGAGCCGCCTGCTGGTGGCTCTCATGACGGAGGGCTACCTCACATCGGTCGTGCTTGACCTGAGCCCTGATTGGCGTGTGCTCTCCCTCACCGCGTCGGTGGCCATCCTGACCGGAATTCTCTTTGGTCTGGCGCCCGCATGGCGTTGCTCGCGCCAAGACCCGGCTTCCGTACTTCAGCAGACTGCGCGCAGCTTGGCTGGCTCAACGGGGAAGTTGGGCAAGGCGCTCATCGTCACACAGGTCGCCCTTTCTCTTGTCTTGCTGCTAGGCGCGGGCCTCTTGGTGCGAAGCTTCCAGAGGTTGTGCGCCGTCGATCCCGGCCTCCAGGAGAGCGTGCTCGAGGTGAGCTTGTATCCCAGGCCGGGCGGATACCAGAACCTGGACGTGAACAGCTATCACCGGCAACTCCTCGAGCGGATCTCGAGCCTGCCGGGCGTGGATTCGGTTGGCTTCTCGGATGTTACCGTCGGTTCCAGGCAAGGCTGGCGGGACACAGTTTCGACGATGTCAGCCGACTCGGACGCAGGCGGCGACCTGACGGCTATGGGGGCGATGATCTCGCCGGGTTTTTTCCAAACGCTCGGAGTCAGCCTGGTTCGTGGGCGTGATTTTGACTGGACCGACGACGAGCAACACCCGCGTGTCGCCATCGTCAGCAACCGTCTTGCCGAGCGGCTTTTCCCCTCGGGCAATGCCCTCGGCCAGCGCATTCGGTTTGGCTTCATGCCCGAACTTCAGGATCTCGAAATCGTGGGCGTAGCGCGCAATGCGCGGGTTTTCGATCTCCGCAATGCGGCTGCCCTCGCTGGTTATCTTCCCTATCTTCAGCATCCGAAATTCTCGCAACAGGGCGATCTTTTTGTGCGGGCCAAGCAGGCTCCCGAAGCGCTAGCCAGGAGCGTGGGACGTCAGATCGAGTCGCTGGGGCGCGAATACCCCCTGCGCACGAAAACGGTTGGGCAAGAGATTAGCCAAGCGCTTGTGGAAGAGCGCGTCACCGCCCTGCTCGCCGGCTTTTTCGCGGCTTTGGCGCTCTTGCTGGCTTCGGTCGGCCTGTACGGACTGATGTCCTATGCCGTTACCCGCCGCACCCGCGAAATCGGTATTCGCGTGACGCTGGGCGCGCAGCCGCTGACCGTTCTTTGGGTCATACTGCGCGAAGCGCTGGCGCTTGCTCTATTTGGGATAGCGCTCGGAATCCCTTGCGCGCTGGCCGCCAGCCGGCTCATCTCGAGCATGCTTTTTGGGCTTTCGTCGCACGACTTGCCTACCGTGGCCATGATCTCGCTGTTGCTCCTCATCGTGGCTCTGTTTGCTGGCTACTTGCCGGCGCGGCGGGCCTCGCGCATCGATCCAATGGTCGCGCTGCGCATGGAATGAGAAGCACGCCAAGCGGCAACGATGTTTACTGCTATGCTACAAGCTGCATCTACAAGTACGACGAACATGACCATGAGATCGGCCGACGCTGGCCCTAGAGATGCTTTCCATGTTGTGGCTTCAGGTGGGAGCGCCCTACGACCCGGGCGCCAGAATAAAATCTCCCTTGCGAGTAGCGGGCACAAGCTTCCAACCGGGCTTGAGCTCGAGCGTCCAGCCGTCGCCTTTGATACTGCTGCCGGTGGCAATCGAGGGGGCTCGGATGATGACGGCGCTCCAATCAGGTTTCAGGAGCGCTCCATTCGTTACTTCGAGGATTCCCCAATCATCCGTAATCCGCATATTCGGATATACAGTGCCCAATTCCCCAAAAGGTTGCAAGTTGCGCGGGTCGAATTGGACATTCATATGCCGGAAAGAAGGAAGTGTGAGTATCGGTCCGTCAACGAACTGCGCTCGATACTTCGCGAGGAGTTGCTGGCGTTTGGTCTCGCGCTCTGTTTCAGCAGCCCTGAGAGCCTGCCCATTGTATTGAGCCGCACGGTCAACGGCCGCCTGCTCGAGATTCGCGGGCGGAGTGATGCTTAGAGAGGTCTCGAGCAAGGAAACAAAAGTGCTGCCCTCGCGAATCTGTTGACGCCATTCCGGGTTCGATCGGTCGAGCAGAAGACCGTAAGCAGGGCCCGTCGCATAGGCAAATGAGCGAACGAAAGTGCTGTCGGATGCGTGTACCGTGAGATCGGAAATCGCACGCTTGACCTGCTCCTCTGGCGACGGGTTGCCAATTTTGACGCCGGTGTATTCGGCGAGCCCTTCGTTCAGCTCGAGTGCCTGTTCCTCCAGGGCTGCGCCGGGAAAAAGCTTGTATCGTTCTGTCCGAAAGACGAGAGCATCCGTGATTGCGGTCTTACGATCTTCGCTGGTCGAGGCTTTAAGAGCATGCGCCAGAGCTCTCCATTCCAACTGGAGATAATAGCGGCCGTCCAGCGTATCCAGTTGGCGATTGTCGACTTCCTTGAGTTGAGGCAAGCCAAGCTGGCCCTGGATGCGGTGGAACAATTCGTGAGCGATGAGGGTATCCCGGGCGCGCAGTTCAGCCGGGAGAGGCCATTGGATCTGTGTCCAATGAATGCCGGACCAATCCACAGCAGTGTTGGCGATATTTTGTGACACAGGCAAAGTCCCTGTGAAGACGCCTCCCTCCGCTCTCAGCGCCCCATTTGCGTCGGCCTGGTTGGCGACGATGAGACGGCTGTTGCGATCTACGAACATGATGGGACCACAAAGTGATACTCCCCAGAGTTGCCCATGGTCCGCTTCGCACAGTGATTTCGCTTCCGCGAAATAGCCGCGTGCCGTCTCCAGAGGAATTGCCGATGCGGCACGGGCATTGCCCGCGCCAAGAACAAGCGCAGCAAAGAATGCAAACACCAGCGCACAAGAGAGAAAGGTCGTAATGGGTTTCTTCATGGAGCGTGTCCTCCTTCCAATACCTACGATAACCATCGTATACGATAACCGTCGTATCCACGCAATCTCTACGCCATTAGGCGGTAGCGTTGGGAAAAGGGTGTATCATAAGCCGATTCCTGTGCGCAAGGGCGCACCGAACGCCGGAGGAGGAAAATGGGCCATGCGTTATCAAACTAGAATCCGAAACATCGTTTTAGCGGTCGCACTCTCTCTCATTCCCTGCTCGATATCCACTTCGCAAACTAGGGGGGAGGACCTGGTGAACCACCTCTGGAAAGCCCGGTGGATTACCCATCCTGAGGGGCCACAGAGGGAGTTCGGGGTTTTTCACTTCCGCAAGACGTTCACCCTGGAGTCAGTTCCCCAGCGCTTTGTCATCCACGTGAGCGGCGACAACCGCTATGAACTATTCGTAAATGGCGAGCGGATGCTTGCCGGGCCCGCGCGCGGTGACCTGAACCATTGGCGCTACGAGACCCTGGATATTGCCCCGCACCTCGTAGCCGGCCAGAACGCGCTGGCGGCAGTCTTGTGGAACTTCGCCGAAATGGCTCCCATGGCGCAGATGACCAACGAAACCGGCCTGATCGTTCAAGGCGATAGCCGCCTCGAAGAGATAGTGAACACCGACAATTCCTGGAAAGTCCTTAAAAGCCAGGCCGTGCGCATGATCCGGCCGGACGCGCATAAGCTCGGCGGGTATCTGGCATCCGGTCCAGGCGAGCAGGTGGACGGCTCGAAATATCCGTGGGGATGGGAGGCACGAGATTTTGACGATTCCGGCTGGGTTGCGGCGACGCCCATCACCGCAGGCGGGCCGCGTGGCATCAAGGACACTCCATCACGATGGATGCTGATTCCGCGAACCATTCCCTTGATGGAAGACAAGGGAGAAAGATTCTCTCGCGTGGCCCGCGCGAGCGGCTTGGAAACCCCAGCGGAATTTCTGCAAGGAGCACGTCCCGTTAGCCTGCCTGCGAATTCACGAGCCTCGTTGCTCTTCGATCAGAGTTACCTGACCACGGGCTATCCCGAACTCGTCACCAGCGGCGGGCGCGGCGCAAACATCACTCTGACTTACGCTGAGGCGCTTTACAAGGGGAGCGAAAAAGGCAATCGGAACGAAATCGAGGGGAAGGAAATCCGGGGCATCGAGGACCGCTTCCAGCCGGACGGCGGCCAGCACCGCACTTTCCGGCCGCTGTGGTGGCGGACCTTTCGTTACCTGCAACTGGATGTGGAGACCGGCGGGGAACCACTGATCATCGAAGATCTGAGGTCGCGCTTCACCGCCTACCCGTTCAAAGCCCAGGCCAGCTTCGCGAGTGACGATCCCGAGCTCGCCAAAATCTGGGAGGTAGGCTGGCACACCGCGCGGCTCTGCGCGCACGAGACCTACATGGATTGTCCGTACTGGGAACAACTCCAATACGGCGGCGACACCCGCATCCAGGCGCTGATTTCTCTCTACATGACCGGGGACGACCGCCTGGTGAAGAATGCCATCGAATCCTTGGACGAATCCCGCACCCCAGAAGGCTTGACCCAGAGCCGCTACCCTTCGTTTCTGCCGCAATACATCCCGCCGTTCTCACTCTTCTGGATCGGCATGATGCACGACCTCTGGTGGTACCGCGGCGACGTAGATTTCTTGCGCGGCTACCTGCCCGGCGTCCGCGGCGCGCTGGGCTGGTTCGAGCATCGCCTGGCGCCCTCGGGATTGCTGGGGCGCCTGGAGTGGTGGGATTTCGTCGATTGGCCCAAGGAGTTCGACGACGGCGTTCCGCCGCAGGAAAGTGATGGACAGTCCTCCATGCTCAGCCTGCAATTCGCCGCCGGGCTGCGCTACGCTGCGGACCTTGAAGACTCTTATGGCAGCAAGGAGCAGGCGGCGCGCGACCGCCAACTCGCCTCCAAGATCGCTGCGGCGGTCTATCGAACCTGCTGGGATCCGGCGCGAAAGTTGGTCGCTGACACGCCCGCGCGCAAGACCTTCAGCCAGCATGCGAATATTCTGGCAGTGCTCGAGGATGCCATTCCTGCGCCCGAGCAACGCGCCGTAATCAAAACCGTGCTGGCCGATTCAAGCCTTACACAAGCCACCTACTACTTCCGCTTC
>JBEKME010000002.1:0-167066 GCA_050008675.1 Terriglobia bacterium | reverse complement strand
CCTCCAGTACCTCCAGGAGCGGGTCGAGTTTCAGGTCACGCCGAGGCGGAATCAAGTTCGATTCGCCGGCTGCTTTCTTGCGGTTGTAGTCGTCCCAGGCTTTCTTGTAATCCACCGCCTCCGAAAAGGCCTCGCGGTATACGTCCATCACGCCCATGCGCGTGGAGGGATAGCGCGGCGGTGTTCCGGAAATCGAGAAGCCGGCGCGCTTGGGATTTTCTCCCAGGGCGAACTTGATACCCGGCAACGCGCCTTCGAAGGGAAGGTCTTTAGCCCGCTTCCCCCAGCGCAGCTTGATCACGATGGTTTGGCCCCCGATGGCATTGGCGCTGCCGTGCAGAATGTTGGCGGTGGTGACGCCGCCCGCCAGGTCGCGATAGATGTCGATGTCCTCGGGGTTCAAGACGTCGGCGATGTTCACCATGGAAGAGATGCTGACGCTGCCTTCGTTGACGCTTCCGGCCACCGCGATGTGCGAATGGCAGTCGATGATGCCCGGCATCACGAACAGGCCTGTGGCATCAATCACCTTGGCGCCCTCAGGCGCCGTCAAGCCCTGGCCCACCTCCGCGATCTTGCCGTCCCGGATCAGCACGTCACCGTTTTCAATCGTCCCCTTGGTGACGGTAAGGATGGCGCCGGACTTGATTAACGTGACCTCCGCGGCCTTAGCCCCAAGGGCGCAAACCGCCAGGAGGGCCAGCATCGCCAGCACGCTTATCGAACGGGATGCGCGTTTCATCTACTCAACCTCCTGGCGGGTATTTACAGTTGCAGCCGTGCTGCCGGGGTGCGAGCCCGTAAAGTCCACCGACGCGCCGCCCCCGCTGGCTGTCCCTTTCATCTGCTCGCCTTCGAGCGTCCCGCTGAAGATGACGTCGGTGGGAGTGCCTCCGAAGGTAAGGCTGAGCGTGAAGCTGAACTGGTTGCCGCTCACCCAGCCGTCGCGGATCGAAACCGTGCCCATGGACCCTACCATGGCGCCGGAGACGCCGGTGAGCGATCCGGTGAGCGTACCATCGGGCGCCATGCTGAGGTCCGCCGTAGCCTCCTCCGGGCCCTGCGCACCCGACAGGCTGATTTTCCACTTCCCGGTCAGCCTGACGGTCGGGGGCGCCGTGGGGCGTCCGGGCTCGCGCACTTCGTAGCGGTGGCCGTCCACAAAGGTCATTTTCACTTTGGTCTTTTCATTGAAAGGATCCCCATCGGTCACCACCAGGTTGGCAATCTTGCCGGGCTCGATGGAGCCTAAACGGTCGCCCACGCCCAGGATCTCCGCCGCGTTCAGGGTGAAAGCACGCAATGCGGCATCGGCAGCGAGACCCGCGTCGACGGCCTTCTTCGCGTTCTTGAGCGCGTCCTTGGGAGCTCCGATCCCTTCAAAATAGAAAGCGAACTTCACGCCTGCCTTCTGGAGCGCGGCCGGGGATGAGGGCGCGCGGTCACGGAAGCGGAGCACGCGCAACGGCTCCTCCAATTCCGGGTCGGCGTCTTTCTCCTTCTCCGGCCACTTCAGGTTCACCAGCACCGGGACCTTCGCTGCCGCCAGTTCATCGGCGTCCTCATAGCCTTGCTGGCCGCCGTAAATGACGGCGCGCGCGCCCAGGCGATCCGCCAGCAGCAGCACCCGGTGCATTTCCTGCGCGCTGTTTCCAGGCAACAAGACCGGACGTCCGGAGGCCAGCGCGTCGTTTACGACGATTTCCGTCCGGTCATAGGCGGGCCGCTCCAACCCCACCGGATGCGCGCGGTAAATGGACTCCGATTGGTTGTACCAGTTGGCATCCAGAAAGACCTGGCGAACGTAGGAGATCACGCCCATCAACGAGTCGGGGAAGTTTCCGAAGCCTCGCAGGGGTTGGAGGGTAATAAGAAGGGCGCTGGGCGCGGCCACCACCATTTCGCCCGGTCGCTCGCCAGCGAGGTTTACCACCGCGCCTTGGCCCGGGAAAATCCCGGTCATCGGTGCGGCCAGGGTGGAGGTGAAGCCGGCGTTGCGCCAGGTTTCAATCCGCTTGTCGTCGGGCTTGAGTTCGTCTGCCGCATTCGTCCAGGGCGTGCTCGCCGGTCGATCCTGCGGGCCGTGAGCGACCGGCTGGGGCTGCTGAGGCTGACCCCTGGCAGGGCCCCCGCCACCTCCTGCCGGTCCGGGCGCGGCCGGTGCCGGCGGGCCTAGTCCAAGGTCGCTCAGCGCATTGATGAAGCCGGGGTACACCGCCAGGCCCTTTCCTTCGATCACCCAGGCTTCCGGTGGGATGCTCACATTCTCGCCCACCGCCACGATCAGGCCCTTGGCAATTACCACCGTGCCGCTCTTGATCTCAGGTCCCGAAACCGGCACGATGCGCGCGTGGCGGATGGCAAAGTACCGTGGCTCTTCCGCCCGCGCGCCGATCCCGCAGAGCGGGACCAGCGCCAATACTGCCAGCACCCACTTGCTTCGGAAGGTCGCCTTCAAAACTCTGCCCACCCTTCTCACCATGACTTGCTCCTTCGGCGTCATTCCGCGCCGCATTCAGAGTCAGTGCTTCCCGCCTCGCGAAAGCCGACATCTTACGTCAGCCGATTCAAGGATTCAAGCCATTAATCTGCTTAGTGCCAAGCCCAATTGGAAATGTCCCCATTAATCTGCTTGATTCACCGGATCGACTGCGCTGCCCAGCGTGACATCCGTCCACCCGCCTGCCATGCTGTCATTCTGAGCGCAGCGAAGAATCTCGCTCTGGACTCTCGGTACAGACTCGGCCAAGCCCACCCGCTGTCATTCTGAGCGCAGCGAAGAATCTCGCTCTGGACTCTCGGTACAGACTCGGCCAAGCCCACCCGCTGTCATTCTGAGCGCAGCGAAGAATCTCGCTCTGGACTCTCGATACAAACTCGGCCGAGCCCACCCGCTGTCATTCTGAGCGCAGCGAAGAATCTCGCGCTGGACTCTCGATACAAACTCGGCCGAGGCCACCCGCTGTCATTCTGAGCGCAGCGAAGAATCTCGCTCTGGACTCTCGGTACAGACTCGGCCAAGCCCACCCGCTGTCATTCTGAGCGCAGCGAAGAATCTCGCTCTGGACTCTCGGTACAGACTCGGCCAAGCCCACCCGCTGTCATTCTGAGCGCAACGAAGAATCTCGCTCTGGACTCTCGATACAAACTCGGCCGAGGCCACCCGCTGTCGTTCTGAGCGCAGCGAAGAATCTCGCTCTGGACTCTCGATACAAACTCGGCCGAGGCCACCCGCTGTCGTTCTGAGCGCAGCGAAGAATCTCGCTCTGGACTCTCGATACAAACTCGGCCGAGCCCACCCGCTGTCATTCTGAGCGAAGCGAAGAATCTCGCTTTGGGCTCCTGAGGCAACCGGGGCGTGCTCGGCGAATTCGGCGCCCGACTACTTGACTTGACACGCCAGCAGGTGGAGTGTTTGGATGGTGTGCGCGCCCATGAAGACCTACTACGTTTACATCCTGGCCAGCAAGTCTCGCACCCTCTACACGGGCGTGACGAACAACCCTGAACGGCGGGTTATTGAACACCGGCGGAAGCTCGTCCCCGGATTCACCGCACGCTACAACATCAACCGGCTGGTATATTACGAAGTTTGCGGTGACCCCCTGGCCGCGATCAGCCGGGAAAAGCAGATCAAGGGCTGGACACGATTGAAGAAAGTCGCGCTCATCGAATCGGTGAACCGCGACTGGAAGGACTTGAGCGACGGATGGCCCAGCTAGTGACCCAAGGAGCGGCTGGAGCAAGAAGACAGAGTAAGAAGGCAGAGCAAGATTCTTCTCTGCGCTGCTCAGCGTGACATCCGTGCACTCGCCTGCCATGCTGTCATTCTGAGCGCAGCGGAGCGCAGCGAAGAATCTCGCTCTGGGCTTCACCGCAGAGAAAGAACAGGGCGAGATGCTTCGCTGCGCTCAGCATGACAGTGAGCGGGCGCACTCGCGAACGTCGCAGGGTAGGCCCTTTGCTCTCAACGGCTCGATTGGGCCAGCCTCGCGCCGGCGTCCTGACATCACGGATAGCCATTTTCGGCTATGCCTGCTCAGAATGACATTGAGGATGGTTCCGTCCCACGGTAGGGGCAAGCGGCGCTCGACCGATGCCCGAACGCCGTTCGGCCATACAGCGCATGACGAGACCTGACTACTGGCTTACCAAATTTTCGCACCTACGGATTGACCGTGCTCGCGGCCATCGCGCACCCCACAAACCACTCTTACTTCTTGTGCTGTGTGATTTGGTGGAGAAGGAAAATCTTCGCAACGCAATCTTAACCTTGTCCCCGGAACTTGCATTCCGCTTTTACACATACTGGAGCATCGTTGCCGGAAGACGGCCTCAGCGGCCAGATTGCGCTGCTCAGCGTGACATGCGTGCACCTGCCTGCCATGCTGTCATTCTGAGTCCTTCTCTGTCATTCTGAGCCCGTTCGCTGCGCTCAGGGTAAACTCCGCGAAGAATCTCGCTCTGGGCTTTTCCGCCGACAAACAGCAGGGCGAAAGGCGCGGTTTAGGATTAGGGTGGCCATCGGGTGATATGCGGCGTAGTATATTGATCGCTTGAAGACCACTCTTGCAATCAAACACCTTGAGGGGGATACTCGCCCCGATGGCAGCGACTATCTTTCAGGACATTAAGGGTTCTCTCCGCCAGCTCTATTTGGAGGACGAACGCCCCTGGCTGGTGGGCTTCAGCGGCGGCAAGAGCCTGCCCTGAGCGCAGCGAAGGAACAGCACGATGCTGGCGTCGCTGATTTTTGACGTTATCCTGTCCATCCCCGGCGAGCAAAGAAAAAAGCCCGTGTCGGTTGTTTGCACTGACACGCGCGTCGATCCCGCAGGGCGGGACCGCCATCGTGGAAATGGTTGAAGGCATGCTGGACCGCATGCGGAAGTGCTCCCAGCAGAACGGCCCCAATATCGAAGCCAAGCTGCTCAAGCCAATCATCGAAGAATCCTTCTGGGTCAACATCATCGGTCGTGGCTACCCGCCACCCAACCATACCTTCCGCTGGTGTACCCAGCGGATGAAGATTGATCCGGTCAACGTTTTTGTGCAGCAGCGTCTCGGTCACTGGGGAGAGGCCATTCTCCACCTCGGCGCGCGCCGCGCCGAAAGCCAAACGCGCGCACAGACCATGGCAGGTCGCGAAGCGCGCAATGGGTTGCACCGGCATCCTGACTTGCCCCGCGTGTGGGTGTCCAATCCCATTGAATTCCTCACCACGGAGGACGTTTGGGCCTACCTGCTCCAGAAACCCAACCCGTGGGGCGGTGACAACCGTCCTCTGTACAAGCTCTACGCCAGCGCCTCGAACGGTGAGTGCCCCATCCAGAAGGAGTTCTCTTACGCCTTGTGTTAGAGTAGTGGTCAGGGGAGACATATATGAGGAACCGGGTTACCGAAATGCCAACCGCGTCCGTGGGGACGAGATTGCCGCCCTACCAGCCGCGCACATCGCTCGGGAAGCGCCTTTGGGAAATTCGGGGCCAGATTATGGCCTCGGGAGAAAGATCCCTGGGCTGGGATGAGATTGAGAAGGAAGTCTCCGAACATCGCAGCGACCCCGGGCTTGACAAATGAGCAAGCTGACTTTTGTGGATTCGGGCGTCCTCATCGCCGCCGCCCGCGGCGCCGACGAAGTTGCCCGGCGTGCCATGACGGTGCTCGATGATCCCGACAGGACATTTGCCTCCAGCGCCTTGGTGCGGCTCGAAGTGTTGCCGAAAGCCCTTCGCCGTCACCGGGAGAGCGAGGTCAAGTTCTACGAAACGTTCTTCCAATCCGTGAGTGCCTGGGCGCCCATCGGCGAACCGCTTGCCGAGGAGGCCTTTTTGCAGGCCAGAAACCTTGATCTTCACGCCATGGATGCCCTTCACATTGCGGCGGCGCTTTCCGTCGGGGCCGAAGAGTTCATCACCAGCGAAAGATCAGAAAAGCCCATCAACAAGGTCAGTGCCATTGCCGTTCGTACCATCCACCCGTTAAACCAATGATCGTTTTATCTTTCGCAGCCGCCCCGCGAGCTTGCTCGCGTGCCACCTCGCTGCGTGGAATCGATAACTCGCAGCACGGCCAGCAAGCTGGCCTGTAGCAAAGCGGCGGGCTGGCGCAGACGTTTGCTCTTTAACGTCTGCGATCTGCCGAAGGCATGTTCGGCAAGGGTTGTGATGAGATGAGTCGAGGACGTCCCACGGTCCCTTCGGGAAATCGCAGACCCCAAACAGCGGGGTCTGCGCCAGCCCGCCTCTTACGAGCACAGTGCTCTTCCTGCTCCTTCAATGTCTACGCCTATTGCTTCATGCCTAACCATCTACACCTCGAACTCGTTGGCCTTTCCGACAACTCGGATGCGATCTTACTCCTTCACGATTTCAAGGGAAACGCGACATCACAAGCCCGCACCCTGGGCATTCGAAACCTCTGGGAGAAGGGTTTCTACGACCACATCTTGAGAGACGATGACAATCACAACGCGGTGGCGTGGTACATCTTCAACAATCCGGTTAGAAAAGGGCTCGTGAAGGACCCGCGCGATTGGCCGTATTCAGGCTCGTGGATGTTCGATTGGAAGAAAGCTGTGGCGCCCATTGAACAGTACAACCCACCCTGGAAGTAGCGGCGGGGGAATTTATCCCGATCAGATCGGGACCCCGCCATTTTCGAGCAACGTAGCGAAGAGTTATCCGTCAGCCGACGGATTACCCTGCGGCTTTTCGTTCTTGTCGTATTTAGAGCCGCCGGGTAGTGCAGAATGCGCACAACTCCGCGCTTATTTGTTGATCGCCGCTAGCGTCCTCACCAGCTGTGCTGACGAATCAGTGGGATTAGCATCCTTTGCTGTCGCCCATTTGAAAACTTGATAATCCGCCATCTGGGCAGCCGCCCTGTCGCGCTCCGAAATCATTGTCAGCATGCTTTGCGGATATACAAAAGCTCGTGCCCGAAACTGTCCAGGCTCTGGCAATGGAACGTTTAACGTCTGCGTTATAGAGCGACCATCAGGGTCAATAGAGGTGTACGTGCCAACTGTAACGCTGGGCACCTTGTAACACTTCGTCTCCTCTGGTGCAGCGCTGCAGTGCTGAATAGCCGATTGCGGACTGTCCCCATAGTCCAGCGGTGTCCAGACGTTCGTGAATTTAAGCTTTCCCTTGAAGAGATCGTTCAAGAACGCATCCGGGTCACTATTCGCTTCGCTCATGTAGTCCTTTGCAAACGTATATCGGATAAGCTGCCCATCGGATACCTGGCCTGCGACATGATCCAATGCAAGCATCAGCATGTTCCGTTGCAGGTACGGGTTTCCTTCCAAACGTTGCATAGCGTCTTTTTTTAGCTCGCACACGGATTCCGCGTCAGCCTTTTTCGTGCCATCGTTCGACACACAGAGACCCGCTGCGTCCTGAGCAAATCCCGATTCGCCCGCCGCGTCATGCCACAGAGCGTTGAAAAGGAAACCGGAAGTCATATCACCATAAAGCATGTCCATTTCCGCTACACCAAGCGTCAGCGTCCGCAGCGCCCCGTTCAGTAACCGTGGACCCCGAGGGACTAGACCGCTTTTCGTGACGAACGACTTGGTATCTTGAAAAACCCCCTTGTGCTGAATGTCCAGATATTCATATATTGGCGCAAAGAAGCGCGCATATTCGGAGAGCGTGACAATGGCATCTTGCAAAAGAGGAGCCTTCATGTACTCGTCTGCTCTATCCTCAGCCATCTTCTCTCTTTGGACCTGTATACCTGACAGCTGCAGCCGCCCCGGCCATCTGTCAGGGCCGTCTCCATCATCATGACACAATACAGCAACAAGCGGATCGCTCAGAGAGGTTCCACGAGCGCAAACAGGTGCATCAGTTCCGAAGGCTACCAATTTCGCTCTGTACTGGTTTACCGTATCTGAGGGAATTGCCGCCATGGCTACTGTGCTAGAAAGCCGAAGATTCTTGAGCTCCGGGCGATCAGTGGCAAATGGCAGCGCGAGTTGCCTCGCTGTGTTGAAGACATCGTATGTTTTTATGTACTGGCCCTCATAAAAAGGATTGATTTCTGGCTTAACGCTGCTGTTATAGTCATTGATCGCCTGAGGTGGCTCGACGTATGACCCGGCCGGCACCGCTGTCGTATAACGCATAGCTAGAGGCTCAAAAGTAAAACCCTTCGGCCCTTTCGTGAACGTTACGTCGTACAAGGTACGTAAATAGTCAATGCAATTAAACACTTTATCGTAGTCGGCTTGAGTCGTAACCTGGCTTGCCTGCTGAATGTCACTTAGGTTAACAGGGCTATAATGCAACGACAGGAAATCATTAACATCACCTCTGATGTTGTCACAGCTGAGGAGAGGCCAATACAGCACTTCGCTCACGCTTGCCTGCAGGTGGTCAACTTTCACATCCAGTAAATCAAATCTGCGCTGCACTGCGGTGTTGTACTGGGCCATCTGCTCAGACAGTTTCTGTATTCCCTCCATCAAGAACTTCTGCTGTTCTATAAGGTCGTCAAGCTTCTTGTTAACCCGATTGAAGTTGCTATCGAGATATGAAAACAACTGCTGATGAAAGAGTTCCTCCTCGCTGGGGCCACCAAAAAGCCCCGTAATGCCTGCAATTGCTCCAAGATAATTCCCACTAGCAATGGATGAGATCGCAGCATTTACGGTAGACGCATAGGAAACAGCTTCTTGAAGATCATGGCCAATCGCGCCACCCACATGTAAATTCTTGGCTATGATTCCGATCTGATTAAACTCGGTCACAACTTGATTCATGCCGACCACGAAGGCCTCGGTCTTGGCCTGGGCCTCGGTGGCCTTAAAGAGAATCTTGAAGTCCTCGGGAGGAAGCCTGCTTTGCAGGTACCCACCCTTCAGCAATGTCAGCTTTTCTGTTGCCGAAGCCTTCGAAAAGCTAAAGTCCTCGATAAGTGCTAATTGCTGGGTATTAGCGCTAGTTTGTGTCTGAATATCCGCGACTTGGGAACGGATTGCGCTCGCCGTATCCGTGAGGTCTTGCAGATTGGAATTAACCGCAGACATGTACGATGACACCTGTTGACTGATGTCGACGATTTGCTTTCGATTCGCTTCGATGTCCTGTTGTGCTTGCCCTAGCTGGTGGAGAGTAGTTTTTTGTGTGTTTTTGATGAGATTAACTACAGTGTTCTGAAATATTTCTTTGGCCCCCTGATCGTCGCCTACGCTTTTTGCAATGTCTTGGAAAACTTGTATTTTGTCGAGTTCTTGAATGACTTCTTGAGGGGCCCGGTTCTGTAAAGCGGCGTAGTCGGAATTCGACATTTGATCATCGATTGCCTTGGCTAGTCCATTTCGAGCAGCCTCGTCCATTTGTTTTGTCAGCGCTCCGATCGCTATGTTTTTGACGAGCCTCAAAGAGGAAGTGGCAAGAATCATCGAACCCCCAGTGGCGATGTCCGAACCTGTCAGGGCGACATCTAGACTGGCACCAGTCGCGGAAGCTGCGCCGCGCTGAACATCACGCGTTAGAACATATCCATCCGTGATCTTTTTCATGGTAGCGGCATACTGGTCAGTCGGGACGTTCGCCTGTATTAGGCCGTCTTTCGCGGCCTGGACCGGGATATTGCCCAGCGCAACCCCAAACTCGACAAGACTCTTCACCATTTCCTTGTCCATAGGCGCATCCTGTGCTTGGGCTCTGGACATGAAAATCAAAGTGACAAAACACAACTGCGCTAATGCCATACACAGATACAGACGTCGCTGCATAACACTTTTCTCCGTTCCTGCTATTCCAGTCACCGATTTCTAACGCTTACTTGGAATTGGCCTTTCCTGACTCCTTCAATTTCGCTGCGATCTCATCATCAACTTGCTTAAGAATGTCCGCTTTCAGTTGTTTAATCGCCTCGCTGTTGGCGAGCTCCGCAGGCAGTGTGTCAAATCGCGCATTAATCGCTTTGCGGAGATCTTCGCTAAATGTATTCACTTTGGTGACCAATAGGGCATTGGTCTGTGTCATTGTATCCTGCATTTTGGCGACCTGACCCGCCAAATTGTGGTTTGCAGTAACGATCCAAACTAGATTTGCATTCACTAGTCTCAGTTCCTCATTACTGGACGCTACCAAGGCATCCTGTAGCGTAGCCATTTGTACTTCAGTTTGGCATCCCTCTTTATTATCTTGATTTCCTAAATTGGAGTAGAATCCTCTATAGCACCAAAAGGACTGATTGCCTGAATCTCTCCGTACGGTAGGGCTGAATTTTTGGGCGTATAGGGTCTTCATGGGCAACATCATGATTAGCGATATGCAGATGCGTAAACTTTGTTTCATTTGGTTTCCCTCCTTGGGAGCAGCGACCTGGCGCTTAATTGTTTTGAAAACTACCATTGAATGTCTCCTACTTGGACCTGTTCGCCGATTTTATGTGCGCCAATAGTGACAGTGGTCTTGACAAAAATGGTCCTTCGGTGCCTCCCGGATTTCCAGAGATCGGGAGGTGCTGTGACAACCTGTTTGAACATTCGTGCTCGGAAGCATAGCGGCTAGGCGGAAACGCTAGTTTCTCGTGTAATTTGCCCTCGCCCTTGCGGAATCAGCGCAGGGTGTTTCCATTCGTTACTCAATTTTGGTTGTATTAGCGCACTGATCGTGCCTGAACACATATTAAAAACGCAGCCACTGCGCCTGTCAATAGTTATTTTAGAGTATTTATCTTTTTGACCCACGTCACGCTTGTCGTAAGACTTTTTTGACGAGGCGCAGAAAAAAGTCGAGCATAAGTCGCGGGTGGCTCAGACATTGCCGTTTATGTCTGCGTCCCAGTGTTTCGCGTTGCGACCTCTCGCGCCCAGTGTTCATGGCAGCCTGTCCATCACCAGGAGGGAGTGGTCCTCCCGGTAATCGTATCTCCAGCTTGACTTTTTCCCATCGCGGGGTTGCGCCGCCAACTCCCGTGGCGACCCAAAAAGGTCTTGACTTATTACAAGCTTGTTATATACTGAACCCACGATGAGAACGCGGGATTTGAAAGCGGAGCGGCGGAGGCACGGCTGGGGCCAGGTGGACGCGGCCGAGCGCCTGGGTGTGTCCCAACCTTATCTGGCCATGCTGGAGAACGGAAAGCGTCAACTCACGCCCGCTTTGGCGCGTAGGGTGGTTGCGGCCTATGGACTTCCGCCTACGGAGCTGCCTGTACCGTTGGCATTCACGGGAAAGGTTGACGGGCAACGGTTGGTTGAGGATCTCGCGAAACTCGACTACCCGGGATTTGCTTATGTTCGCACGCATGTGAGAAGTAAGAACCCCGGAGAGGTTCTACTGACCGCTCTGGCGCAAGAGAATCTGGAGGGTAGGGCGGCGGAAGCGCTGCCTTGGCTGCTACTGCGATATTGGCGCATGGATCTGACCTGGCTGGTGGTGGAAGCGAAGAAGTTTGACCTCCAAAATCGTTTGGGATTTGTGGTCAACCTTGCCCGCCAGCTTTCCGAACGAGGCGTGGAAGCGGAGCGCACGCAGGCTCTCGCGAGTTTGGAATCCTTGCTGGAGTCAAGCCGGCTGGCGCGTGAAGATTATTTCTACCGGGCTCCCCGCAACGACCGGGAGCGGCAGTGGCTGTTCGAGAACCGGTCGGAGGCAGCGCGACACTGGAATTTGCTGTCAGACCTGCGACCCGAGCACTTGCAATATGCGGCCTAGCAACGAGGCAAAACTCCCTTCACCTTGGAACCGGTTCCTGGACGAACTTGACGGGCTTCTCCGTGAACAAGTTCACGTGCATTGCATCGGTGGATTCGTGGTCAGCCTTTTTTACGGACTACCACGACCAACGGCGGATGTTGACTATTTTGCTGTACTACCCTATGGCTGTGTGGACGACCTTCAAGCATTGGCGGGGCCGGACTCGATGCTTGCGAAGAAGCACAAGCTTCATTTGCATCATTTCCCGGCCATTTCCCTGCCGGAGGACTACGAAACGCGGCTCGCGGAGATGCACCCCGGTGGGTTTAAAAACCTGCATCTTTACGCCCCCGACCCATACGACTTGATCTTGTCCAAACTGGAGAGAAACAGCCAGAAGGATCGTGATGACGTGGCTTTTCTGGCAGAAAGCCTCCATCTCAGTCCTGCGGTGCTACGCGAACGCTACAAAAAGGAATTACGTCCGTACCTCGCAAATGAAGGCCGGCATGACCTTACCCTCGAGCTCTGGCTCGACGTTTGCTTCGAGGGGCATCCGCTTAAACCTTAACTCTGGACGGAGCTCGCAACGGATTTGAAATTCTCCGCCCTCCTGAGGCAGTCGAGGGTCGAGAGTCGAAAGTCGAAAAGGGCGATGCCGCAAAAATGTGTGCGACAACGTGCGCAGAGTTTGGCGGTAAGAACCTATTGGATAACTTTGCCTTTTGTTTCACGCGCGAAGGGCAGGATGAGTAGCCCCAAAACGTAGATCACCGCGATGGAGCTCGCAGCGCGGGTGGCGCATACATTGGTTGGGATGTATGCGCCGGTTGATCGTTCAGATGATGGATTAGGATTCGGACACGCGAGCACTCTCGGGACCGGTTTGTAAGAATCGCCGACATGAAGAGCAATGTCGGCGCCACCCGCGAAATTAGTTCACAGTCCACAGTCGACAGTTCACAGTAAGAATCCTGAATAACCAGTTCACAGTCCTGAGTCCACAATTCACCGGAAGAATCGAGACCGCCTTGACTGTTAACTGTCGACTGTCAACTATAGACTTCGCGGGTCTCGTGGTACACTGAAACCGAGTATTATGAGGGCCAGATGAAACTGGAAGTAGAATTGAAACCGGATATTGGCGAGGCGCTGCTGGCGCGGGCGCGGTCGGAAGGCTTGTCGCTCGATCAGTTTGCCGAGCGCGCCCTGGAGGCGTTGGTCAAGACCGGGACTGCGAAAGCCAGCGCGCCGGAGCGAGTGAAGGCGTTTGAAGCGTTCCTTGCCGGGTTGGAAACAGATGCAGTGCTGCCGGAAGAGACTTTTCAGCGTGAGAACTGGTATCCGGACCGCTCGTAGACTGCATGGACTACCTCATCGATACCAACGTGCTGCTCCGTGCCCTCGCCCTGCGAAATCCCCTCCGGCCGGTCGCGCGTCAAGCAAGGTAGCGCGGACCTGTTCTTGAGGTCCGCGGCTTTTCGTTGTGATGGGGGGGACGAACCGCGGACCTGCAAAACAGGTCCGCGCTACTCGCTCAGGCGACGACATCCCTCATACCAAGTTGCAGGAAATGTTGTAAACTCGATGCGGAGGCGAACGGCTGCGACCGCGGGCAAGCGCCGTCCAAGTGCAACCACGGGAGTTCCGGCATGAAAACCCTGAAGTTTACGTATTGGAAGGATGGGGACTATTATCTGGGTTTCCTGAACGACTATCCGGACTATCAGACCCAAGGCACGTCGAAAGAGGAACTGGTCTGCAATCTGAAGGACTTACTGGTTGACCTTGAATCAGGCGATGTGCCTTACGTCCGCAAGGTGGAAGACCTGGTCGTGGCGGAATGAAGCGGCGCGACCTTATCCGGAAGCTTGAGGAGCTTGGCTGCGTTCTGGTCCGCCACGGCGGGAGTCATGACTGGTACACGAATCCCTCAGCCAAGAGGTCTCAGCCGGTGCCTCGTCATAGCGAAATTCACGATGGACTGGCGAAGTCCATCATCCGGAAGCTCAGCAAAGACATTCCCGACTAGATTTGGCGCAGTCTTCGTTCGTCGGCTGGCGCAGAGTGCAACTCTGCGTTTTGGCGCGAGACGGTGAATCGTAGAGCTTTGCTCGCTCTGCGGCAGCCCGCCGAACTTGCGTTGTGCGCGGGGTCCGTGGTATTTTTCGACGATGGGCGCGAATGAAGTATTGAAGTACGTGAAGGCCTTGCCGCCTCGGGAGCGCCGGAAATTCTTTGCCGGCGTCCACGAACTGGAAACGGCGCTGGAAGTGGGGCCGGCGGCTAGACGCAGACGCCTGATTCGCTGGCCCGACGCAGCCGCTCGGCGGCGTCGAATTTGTGGCGACAAAGTTCTGCCCAATTTAGTTCTGCGGGCGCGGGACGAGGAGCGCTACTAAGCCCGCGGGTGGCCCCGGCATCGCATTTTATGTCGGCGACCGGGCCTCTGGCAAGGCGACGCCCTCGAGGAGCAGAGAAAACTCCGCGATGAGTGGTGAAATAGGGGCTAGGGGTTCGGGATTAGGGATTCGGGAACTGGGGATGTAGGCGGCAGTTTTGACTCTCTATTCGTTAAAGCTTGGCCTCACCGAGTTGGGCGGTCCGCCCCAGGCGACTTGGGCCGAACGCCGTCAAGCCGTGGGGCAGAAACATGGGTACAGGAATTGAAGCCCACGAGGTGGATAAGTCACGCTCTGAAGAGTCTGACTGACCGCGAAATTCCCCGCGAACAGGCCGAACGGGCGTTGGCCGAGCCGGAGCGAATCGGCGAAGGACACGGAGGCAGAAAGGTCTTCATGCGCCGTTACTTCGATGAGCGCCTCAGGCAGGAAATGCTGGTACGCGTAATTGTGCAAGAGACAGACGTCGAGCGTGTGGTGACCACCGTTTACATTACGTCGAAAATCGGCAAATATATGGGAGGGGCAAACCGATGAGAGTGACTTACGATCGGCAATCAGACACCTTAACCATCACCCTCCGTGAGGATCGAATCAGGGAGAGCGACGAGGTTCGTCCCGGCGTTATCGCCGATTTCGGGTACGACGGGGGCGTCGTGCGCTTCGAGATTCTCGACGCTTCAAAGGTGGTTCAGAACACGCGCGAGATGCAATTTGCCCTGGCGGAATAGCCCCACTCCAACCAACACAGAATGTACCCGAAACTAACCTTCAGGTACGACCGGGAAGCCGACATCCTGCACATTGACAAGTGCCCGCCGTATCCTGCCCAGGAATCGGAGGAATTGGGCGACGATGTTGTGGCGCGCCTGAATCCCGCCACGCGTGAAGTGGAGAACCTGGAGGTGATGTTCTTCTCCGCGCGCCTGCTGCGGAGCGACCCCTTTGAATTGCCCGTCACAGCGGACCTACGGTTGACGGTATCCTAATCTAAATTCAGTGCTGCGGCGGTAGCGTTGTTACCCTCCGCGCCACAGCCGTTGAACACGATATTCAGGATTGCGAAACTACTCCCCGTAAAGCTTCCGTCTCACGCTCCACGGCGGTCACGGCCGACCTGATCTGCCCCGGCGTTGTGTCGGCATCAATCGAAAACCTGATCATCTGCCGGGATGCAGCGGTATCCGGTTTCATGGCTTTGATGACGTGCGAAGGTTCGTCGGAATCGGCCAAGCACGCCGAGCCTGACGATGCACAAACGCCATCCTTGTCGAGCAGGATGAGGAGAGCTTCGGATTCGATGCCGTGAAAAGTGACGTTTGTGGTGTTGGCCAAGCGCTGCGTTTTGTGGCCGTTCAACTCCGTGCCTGGAAGGGACCCCAGGATCCCTTCCTCTAGATCGTCCCGCAGCGGGCGGACCTTCTTCTCGTAATCCGGCAGGTGTTTGCGCGCGAGCTCGGCTCCTTTTCCCAGCCCCACGATCAGCGGCACGCTTTCCGTGCCACCACGCCGCTTACGCTCTTGATGCCCGCCGTAGACCAATGGCGAGAATGGGGATTTGCGCCGGACGTACAGCGCGCCAATGCCTTTGGGTGCATGAAATTTGTGGCCCGTCAGCGAAAGGTAGTCCACTGGAATCTTCCGCACGTCAATATCCACCTTGCCCGCTGCTTGCACCGCGTCACAGTGATACAGCACGCCTCGCGACCGGCAAATTTCCGCGATCCGTTCGACAGGGAACAACACACCCGTTTCGTTATTCGCCCACATTAGCGACACCACGGCGGTCTCATCCGTGATGGCAGCTTCGAGGTCGGCCAATTTCAACAGGCCGTCGCGGTCAACCGGCAGGTAGGTGACGCGATAGCCATCCTCCTTCGGGCGACCACCCCTGCACCCCTCCTGATACAGGAGGGGAGTCCGGCAACTTGCTTTCTCGAGCGCTATGCAATAATTCAGCACGGAGGAATGTTCCACCTGGGACGTGACGATGTGCCGCAGGGCGAGGAGTTCACAGTCCACAGTTTACAGTTGACAGTAAGAATCGAGAACGCCTTGACTGTTAACTGTCGACTGTCAACTGTAGACTTCCTTTGACGGCATCATCGCCTCCAGCACCTCGGGCAGTATAGGCGTGGTGGCGTTATGGTCGAGGTAGATCATGAAGCTCAGGGTAGGCAAGGCCCGACAAAAGTGCAAGGTTTAGACATTGTTTGCGATATGCCTTGCCCAATCGTGAGTCGGCCCGGCGTGCAAAGTGTGCTTTCGCAAGCAAACGAGCCCTGCTATTTCTGCGCCCTTGAGTAGAGGAGTCATTGCCATGTCAGCTTCTCGCGTCGCAGATGATCGGCGGCCTCTCTGCCTCGCTCGCCAGCGGCAGCGAGATCGAGATAGGTCTGGACCGGGCTAGTACAAAGAATCCCGGGTGCAGGTTCAGTGGTATCGCGCAGTATTCCATGATCCTTAGGCACGGTGATGATGACATTCTCGCCTTTTGAAGCTGATGACAGCTTTAATGCCTCCTGTAGTCGATCGAGGCCGGCGTCGTCAGCATAGAAGAATTGTGTACCGACACGGGCGTACGGCGCCAACCAGTGCGCCGCTGAGAATGATGCGAACACGACCTGTCCGCCATTCTCGGCAGCCCGAAGTGCTTTCCTTGAGGCCTCTTCGAGTGTGCTGCCATGCAGTGTCGTATAGAAACGCAAGCGCCTCCCCGCAGACGACTCGTACGCGTCGCGCCAGGTATCCAAGAGTTTATCAGGTTCGGACAAAGACAAGCCTTCAGACGACACCCGCGCCCATTCACGATCAAGCAAGGCGGCACGCACGTTGCTGACGTGTCCCAGGCTAACGTCAGCAGCCTTGGCCAGATCGGTGACGCGCCATGAGCGTCGTGGACTGCGGAGCATGACGCGCAGGATCTGGGCTGACTTCGGCTTGAACAACGACCTGAGCTCGCGTCGATCAGTGGAAGGTTTGTTCGGCACCATGCGTTCGATGAACACCCCGTCGAAAACGATGCGGGCATTACCTGCAAGGTCCAGGAACCCCGCCTCACTCTCCCGACACAAGGCCTGCCCCTCCGGGGACAGATAAGGCGCGATAAGTACCGGCGTCGTGTCCTTCCCCTGATGGGAAACATGGTTGCGCAACTCGAGCAGGGCAGTCCGGACGTAACGTGGTTGGCCGTTGTACTTACATTGGCAGACGAGCGTATGGCGTTTGCCGGATACGTTGATTTGCGCCACGATGTCGACTCCGGGGTCCGGCCCCGACGGTTCCAGCTTGATGTCCTTGAGCTTGATGACCGACACTTGCCCGAGTAAATCCCTGAGTGCTTCGGCAGCATGCATTTCGAATTCTTTCATTGATTCGTGCATTTTCAGCATTTGTTGAAAATGCCCTATTTGGTGAAATCTGTCAAGAAGTAATTTCACTAGAATCTATACTTTCAACAAGCGCTGAAAGTCCTTATTCTGGTGAAAATCATCGATCCGACCGCTCCGTTGAGATCGTTATCCTAAATCAGAGTAAGTTCTGCCACAGCCTCCTAAGAAACCCCTGTTCCCGCAATTAAACGCTCAGTGCCAGAACGGCCTCTTCCACAAGCGCCAGCACTTTCTTCGTATTTGCATCCGAGTGCTCCGGATCAAGCGAGAACCGGATCATCTGCCGAGAGGCAGCCGTATTCGGTTTCATGGCCTTAATCACGTGCGAGGGCTCGTCGGAATCGGCAAGGCAAGCGGAACCAGAGGAGGCACAGACGCCCTCTTTACCGAGCATGATCAGGAGCGCTTCGGATTCGATGCCGTGGAAAGTGATGTTTGCGGTATTGGCGAGTCGCTGCGTTTTGTGGCCGTTCAATTCGGTGTTGGGAACGGACCTCAGGATCCACTCCTCCAGTTCGTCCCGCAACGGGCGGACTTTCCTTTCAAAATCAGGCAAGTGTTTGCGGGCCAGTTGGGCAGCTTTCCCCATGCCGACAATCAGCGGTACGCTTTCCGTGCCGCCGCGTCGATTGCGCTCCTGGTGACCGCCGTGAATCAAAGGTGCGAACGGCGCCTTGCGACGGACGTACAGTGCCCCAATGCCTTTCGGCGCATGAAACTTGTGGCCCGTCAGCGACAGGTAATCCACCGGAACCTTTCGCACGTCGATCTGCACCTTGCCCGCCGCCTGCACAGCGTCGCAGTGATACAGCACGCCGCGCGACCGGCAAATTTCCGCGATCCGTTCGACAGGGAACAACACACCCGTTTCGTTATTCGCCCACATCTCAAAGGCAGTGGTCAGTCGTCAGTTGTCAGTGGTCAGTTGAACCAGCAAGAAAGCAGCAAGCCGTCGCGGTCGACCGGCAGGTAGGTGACGCGGTAGCCATCCTCCTTCGGGCGACCACCCCTGCACCCCTCCTCATCCAGGAGGGGACGCCGGCAGCTTGCTTTCTCGAGCGCCATGCAATAATCCAGCACCGAGGAATGTTCGACGCTGGATGTGACGATGTGCCGCAGGGCGAGGGGTTCACAGTCCACAGTTCTACAGTTCACAGTAAGAATCGAGAATGCCTTGACTGTCAACTGTCGACTGTCAACTGTAGACTTCCTTTGACGGCATCATCGCCTCCAGCACCTCCAGCAGTACGGGCGTGGTGGCGTTATGGTCGAGGTAGATCATGAAGCTCAGGGTAGCCAACGCCCGGCAAAAGTGCAAGGTTTAGACATTGTTGACGAGATTGAGTCATCGAATCGTTCCAGAGCGGTCGAAGGGCAGGAACAATTATGAATTCTGAATTGTGAATTCTGAATTGTGCACGCGGAGTTTTGAAATGGGAATTTCCCTATTCTTCCTCGCCACCGCCCCCTGCCTACTGCCGACTGCCTACTGCCGACTGCCTGCTGCCGACTGCCTGCTGCCGACTGCCTGCTGCCGACTGCCTGCTGCCGACTGCCTTCTGCCTACTGCCGACCGCCTTCTGCCTACTGCCGACTGCCTGCTGCCTGCTGCCGACTGCCTACTGCCGACTGCCTACTGCCGACCGCCTTCTGCCTACTGCCGACTGCCTTCTGCCTACTGCCAACTGCCTTCTGCCTACTGCCGACTGCCTTCTGCCGACTGCCGACTGCCTTCTGCCTGCTGCCGACTGCCTTCTGCCTACTCGAAAACGGGGTCCCTCCTGCCGAGAGTGAGTCCAGAGGACCCTGCGGAAGCGGACTCCGTGTCTCTTGACACGCCGGAAAACATAGGCTAGTATGCTACGTGGGGTGGGGCAAGAACCAGGAGTCCGGATTCAGGAGTCAAGGGAAATCACTTAATCATGGAGGTACAACTAAAGATGTCCCGAAGCACCAGGTATGCAGTCATCGCTCTGGCCTCAGCCACAATTGTCTTGACGGCCGTATGGAACCCGTCGCTCTCTGATCCCACCCCGGAAGAAAGCAAGCAGACGTTTCACTGGCCTGCGGGCAAGCGGGTGGCTGTTAGCCTCTCATTTGACGATGCGCGCCTCAGCCAGATCGACAGGGGCTTGGATGTGTTCAACCCCACCGGCGTCAAGGTTACTTTCTTCGTTCTTCCGGAGGGTGTGAAGCAGCGGCTGGAGGGTTGGAAGCGTGCTGTGGCCAGCGGTCATGAAATCGCTAGCCACAGCATGAATCATCCCTGCACAGGTAATTTTCCCTGGTCCTTCCATAACGCGCTGGAGAATTACACCCTCGAGCAAATATCTCAGCAGCTCGACGAAGCGAATGTGGAGGTCCAGCGGCTTCTCGGCGTGCGCATGGTGACTTTCGCTTACCCCTGCGGCCAGAAATTTGTCGGCAAGGGCCGCCAAGTGAAAAGCTACGTGCCGCTCGTCGCGGAGAAATTCCTTGTGGGACGCGGTTTTTACGATGAATATTTCAACAACCCCGCGTTCTGCGACCTGGCCCAGGCCAGCGGCACGGTATTTGATGATATGGATTACATCCAAATGGTGAAGCTGATCGCTCAAGCCGCCAAGCAAGGCGCCTGGATCATCTTTGCGGGGCACGAAATCGGAGAAAAGGCCTTTCAGGTCACGGACGCCACGGCGCTGGCGGCACTGTGCAGATACATGCAAGACCCCGCCAACGGGATCTGGGTTGATACCGTCGAAAGGATTGGCAGATACGTTCAGCAGCAGCGCGGCGAGCACTGAGACTGCGAACTGCGGTAGGTGGTATGTGGTAGGTGGTAGGTGGGGAAAGAAAAAACAGGGGCTAGGAGCTGGAGACTGGGGGCTGGGGACGGAGGCCTGCCCGCCGCCGGCACGATGCGCGCATGGCGGATGGCAAAGTACCGTGGCTCTTCCGCCCGCGCGCCGATCCCGCAGAGCGCGACCAGCGCGAATGCCGCCAGCAGCCACTTCCTTTGGAAAGTCGCCTTCACAACTCTGCCCACCCATCTCACCATGACGTGCTCCTTCGGCGTCATTCCGCGCCGCATTCAGAGTCAGTGCTTCCCGCCTTGCGGAAGCCGACATGTTACGTCACCCGGTTCAAGGATTCAAGCCATTAATCCGCTTGGTAGTGCGCTAAATGTGCGTTGCCAAGAAAAATCGAAGAAGGGGCATCCCCGAAGGGATGCCCCTAGCGTGTGGCTATTCGCTCAAAGAGTGAATGGCCGCCACGATACCCAAAATGAGCGACACCTTTGAGACAAAATCCCAAAAGGCTGCCCAATCGGGCGGTGGTGCCTGCGAGCGTTCGACTCCAAATCGCGGGAATCTACGCATCTCAGTCACCCCCTTTCTGCCTTTGCAATTGAAAGGCGGAACTCAGGCAGGCCCGCTGAATCCGGGCCCGCCTGCTATCAACAATCATCGGATGGTGGCGGACGCGCGCGCATACAAAAAGAGACTCGAGTCATGCCCTTGCTCCAACGAGCTCATTGCGAGTAATCGCTCTGAGTGCGGCCCCGTCGATTACTTCCGCAATCGACGGCGCTTCTTAGTTAAGCGGGAATACCCCACATCCCGCCTTCATACTCAATTACCAATTTTTTGTTTCTCAGCCTTTTGAGAGCATTATGAATTGCCGACATGGGATTCATAAAGCGAGAGAACTGGACTCCCATCGCTACCAGAATGTCCCGAATTCCTACTGGGCTCATAGGCTGGGCCGCGTATTGCAGGGCAATCAAAATCGCATCAGTCAATTCCATTTGGGAAGGTTGTTGGGCGATCTGTTTTTGCCCGGCGAGAATCGTGAGCCCTTGGATTGTCTTTTCAAGTTGCAGCATCCGAATCGATATGGCATCGCGGTCTTTTGCGAGTTTCGCGAATTCTTCGCGGGCGGCTTGAAGCGCAGCTTGGTAGTAATACTCGACCATGTTTACCTCCATGCTTACCCATCATCTTACCGATATTCGGTAACTGTCAAGCAAAAAAATGCAGGAACCGCTAGAAAACCTTGCACCCGTGGGATGAGGCAATTCGCGACGGCCAAAACGAGCTTGTGACTACTATGAAGCGGGTGGGCGCCCTAAAGGATGCAATCTCAGCTTTTATGGAGAACAAAAAAGGTAAAGACCCGTGGCCGGGAAAGATTCCCGGAAAGGCGGGAACGCAGAGTTGGCGCACCACCATCCGCCGGCTGGCGCAGAGCGCAGCTCTGCGATTCGTTGAGACGCAATGCCTACAAACCGCAGAGCTTCGCTCTGCGCCAGCCGGCGTCAGCGGACGGATACCTCCTCGCCACCCGCCGTGCTATACTCGTGCCTCATGGGTGGAAGGCTTCCGCGCGGAGACAAGGCACACAACGAGTTGCGCTCGAAACGTTCTCGCATTATACCCACCTTCGGTTGGTATTCAGGAGAAAGCAGAAAACTCGGCCTTCCCCCCCGATGTCCGATTGCCCACGCTGAACTATGCCCGCGCTACTGGCAGAGCCTCGACGCACTTGGAAGGAACCGGGGAATTACTACGATACCCGCCGAGCAGAACGAGTCACTGCAACACAAATGGAAGTCGTTTTCGGCGGTGATCGCAGAGGAAGAGCCGATTGCAGATGAACATTCCGTGACCCATTTCTGTCCCGAAGTCACATACGATATTTTCGGCTACTTTGCTTCCTTCTTACACGAATACGTTGACGACACTGACCGCGAAATTGTTTGGAGAATACATGAACGGGACGGTACGACGGATCAGGTCGATCCTACATGGCAATACATATCTCCGTTGCACTACACCGAATGCAGGGAATATTCGATCCACGCGACTTTCGCCACAGGTAAGCCCTCCAAGCCTCCCCGACCTGGAGAAGTAAGTCCGAAGCGCCGATGGGCCGTGCTTGCTCGTGATAGTTTTACGTGCGTCTACTGCGGTAGGAAGCCATCAAAAGATTCACCCGATGTGGTGCTCCACGTAGATCACAAGGTGTCAATCAAGGATGGTGGCACCGACGAGATGGAAAATCTCGTCACTGCCTGTGACAACTGCAACGCGGGGAAGGGCGCGTCTAGTCTCAGAGATGGAGGTTAACCCTTTCCGAAACCACGTGTGCTAGAGGTTATCTTAGGGTGAGTGCATAGATGGCGAAATGTGAATGTGGTGAGTGTGGGGAAGACGTAGCCGCTCAAGGTCAGTTTTTACCCGGACATGACCAAAAGCTCCGAATTTCACTTGAACCGAAAGCGGGCGGCCTGTTGTCCCTGCGTGAGCTTGTTACATGCGCCCATGGCTACTTTGAGGGAACGCTTACCGAAGAAGAGTTCACGCAGAGGGTTCGCAGTACCTTCGCCCGAAAGTTGAATCCCTAGTTCCGGCACGCTTTATTGTGTCTAGGAAGCCCGAGAACTGCCGAATTTAAGCCTCTGACCGGCACATTCACTCTAACGCGTACTCCACCTGTTTGGCTGTGTAACCGGGATACCTCTTCGCAACGCAATCTTCAAACGCCTCCGAAGTCTTTAAGGTCGTGTCTTGCGAGCCCGGCTCAGGTTTGGAGAGGGTCCGCCAAAAGACGCCCAAGTTTTTGCCGTTCTCAAAGATGGAGAAGTCGAACGCTCCGATTCAGCGTAACTCGAAATGAATGTCCGGTTCGCCTTGCTTGGAAAGCACGGCGCGAACCCGTTTTGCCTCGTTTGGTTTATCCACAGTCCCCTCCCTTTCATTCATCGGCTGCCCGAGTGGCCCGGGATGGACGGAACCGCCGGCTGGCGCACAGCGTGACTCTGCGTTTCAGCGGTACACTGCCCCCTCATGCTCGTCTCCGCACACCATGTCGCACCCAGCCAGTTGCAGTTTACCACTTCTAGTGTAGTGCGCCATAAATGTCCTTACTTTCCCGCGCCCTCGAGACCCGAGCCCTGACGCCTGGTACCTGCCCTTTTGTCTCCTGCATTTTTCTCTTGACACGAGAACCGACCTGGAGTAGCCTATCAGAGTTGTCGCAAGAGAACGCCGGCAAGGGGCTGCGGCAAGGGAAGGCGAAAGGGACCTGGCAAGGGGGAAAAAGGCGGGGAAATGGTAAAAAGATGTTATTTTGCGAAACGAACCTACCGATCTAGTGCAAACACAGAACTTAGCTTTTTGAAACGCTAAAAACGAACTGGTTTTTGATGCAAACGAACTCAAAACAAACCCCAAAGAGGGGCCAAAAAACCGCCTTTTGCGTGGAATCGAAGCCAAAATTCGCGAGTCGAAAGACGCCAGCGGGTGGGCGAGTTCCAGGGGGGCTACACGAGCTTCGAATTCGCGAGCTCCGCTGGCGCACTCCAAAGCGCTCACTCGTAGCGGAGAGCTTCGACGGGATTGAGGTGAGAGGCGCGGATGGCCGGCGCCAGGCCGCTGAGGAGTCCCACGAAGATCAGGATGGCCGTGGAAACAGCCACGGTGCCAAGCGAAATATAAAGGTGGATGTCGCCTTTACCGGATGTGTCTTCGTAGAGGGGGCCGTAAAGGGGAAGCGGTCCGATGGCCGCGGAGGCAGCATAGGCGAGGCCCATGCCAATGGCGCCGCCAATCGCGGTGATGACCAGCGCTTCGGCCAGGAACTGCAACTGGATTTGCCAGCGCCGGGCGCCCAAGGCGCGGCGCAGACCAATCTCCCGGATGCGTTCTTCCACGGCCACTAACATGATGTTCATCAGCCCCACGCCGCCAATGCCAAGCGTGAGCGCTCCGACGAAGGTGAACAGGGCCTCGAAGCCAATGGTGATGCCATCGATGATGGGCCGGAACTGCTCGCGGCCGAACATCATGATGGCGCGCTCATCCGTGGGAGAAAAGCGCTGGCGCTTGGCCACCTCCGCGCGTACCTGCCTCATGGCCTCCTTTTCGAACCGGGGCGCGAGGGGCTCAAACACCAGCACGGAGGCATAGCGAGTGCTCCAGATATCCCCGGCGCTGGAATACGGGATCCAGACGGATTCGTCGTCGCTGGTGAAATAATTGCTGTCCTGAATCTTCCGGTCCATGGTCCCGACCACGGTGAACCGGGTACCGCTGATGCGAACCGTTTCGCCTACGGCAGGCTGGCCACTGAAGAGCTTTTCCCGGAGACGGGCTCCGAGGAACGCCACGCGCCGGCGCTCGAGCACGTCATCAGGGCTGATCCAACGTCCGGCGCTGGGCACTTCGTTGCGCATTTCGCCATACTCGGGGCAGACCCCGCGAATGGCGGTATTGGCCACGCGGTCACCGTAAGAGATGGGAAGCCAACGCACCGTTTCCAGGCAGGCGGTCCTGACCAGCGTGGCGTTTTCCCGAACCAGGTCCAGGTCCACTTTTTCGAACACCACTTGCTTGCCGGCGCGCTGGCCTCCCGCCTGCTCGCTGGTCTGAGCGGGCCAGCATATCACCGCTCCCTTGCCGAAGGCGTCGAAGGACGCGACCACCACGGACCGAAGCCCTCGGCCGTAAGCGATCAGGAGCGCGACAGCGGCAATACCCCACGTAATCCCCAACATGGTGAGGAAACTACGCAGCGGTTGGCGGCGGAGTGCGGACCAAGCTTGGACGAGAATTTCGCGGAACATTTCTTACCTCGGGCTGTCAGCTCTCAGCTATCAGCTATCAGCTTCGGCACGTTCCATCCTTTCCGTCCTCTCAATCAGCTGAAGGCTGAGAGCTGATAGCTGGCGGCTGATAGCTCACCTCAACTATCAGCCGTCAACTTCTGGATGAAAGATGTGAGCATTCGCTTAAGCTCAGTTGCGCCGATCCCCAGGCATTCATATTGGGATTTGTCGAGATAACCGAGTTCGTGCGAGAGGAGAATGTGATACTCAAGCTCACTTGCTGAGCCCAAAGCCACCTGGAGGAAATGACGAAACTCCGCCCCACTTCCCTTCACGCAGCCCTCTGCAATGTTTGCAGGAATTGAGGCGGCCGCTCGCCGCAATTGACTTGTCAGCCCATACATCTCCTCTTTGGGGAACGACTTGGTCGCCTGGTAGATCCAAAGCGTCAATTCATGTCCCTTTTGCCAGACTTTCAGATCTTTGAATGACCTCACTGCGCTTCGCCTCCCAACTTCGGCTATCAGCTTTCAGCCATCAGCTATCAGCATTCAACTTCTGAATGAAGGATGTGAGCATCGGCTTAAGCCCTGTTGCGTTGCTACTAAGAGATTCAAGCTGAGATTTAGCATCTCCCGGACGGCATATTCTACCTCTTCTGCACCCTGAATCCGCTGAAAGCTCAGAGCTGAGAGCTGACGGCTGAGAGCTGACAGCTACCCTCCCGGCTCGTATCGCAACGCGTCGATGGGATCCACCATGGCGGCGCGGCGAGCCGGGTAAAGCGCCGAGAACACGGCGATGGTGCCCAACAGCGCGAATGACATCACGGCGGATTTCCAGGTTGGCAACAGACCCGCAAAGAAGGCTGGCATGGGGAAAAGGTCGACGAGCGCGCAGAGACCGTAGGCGATGCCCATGCCCAGACCACCGCTCAACAGAACCACGATGAGCGCCTCGATGAAGAACTGGCTCAGAATCGCCCGGGCGCTGGCGCCCACCGCTTTGCGAACGCCGATTTCACGGGTGCGTTCGCGCACGGCCACCAGCATGACGTTCATCACGCCGATTCCCCCCAGCAGCAGTGTAGTGATGCCCACCGCTCCCAAAAAGAGCTTCATGCTGTCCATGATCTTCTGAAATGCCTTGGCCTCCTCGACCGTGTCCCAGATGGGAGCGGCTTCCTTGTCGCGAGGGTCGAAGTTGTGCATGCGTCCGAGCGCGCGGCGCACTTGCCACTTGCAGGCTTCGTGCTCTTCGAGCGACTTCGGGGCCACCAACAGATGATCAACGCTGGTGGAGAGCTGAGGAGGTTTGTTGGGAAAATCGCGCAGCATGGCGCTGAAGGGGACGAAAATCTTATCCACGTCCCAGCCGTCATAGCAACTGTTCTGGTCTTTGCTTTCCATGACTCCGATAACGGTGTAAGGCAGGTTGTTGATGTAAATGCTCTCACCCACAGCGGGACGGGTAGAGAAGAGCTGCTTCTTGATATTGCTGCCCAGGAAGGCCACGCGACGCCCCTGGGCATTGTCTCCCCAGTCATAGAACCGGCCTTCGGCGACGCGGATGGAACGGATCTCAGCGAACGGGGGAAGCGAACCCGTGACCAACGGCGAGGCATTGTTGTAAAGACTGCGCGTGGATAAGTTTTCCCGCTCGAGCTCCGGCAAGACGTACCGGCAGGCAGTGGCCTCCTCCGCCACGGCGGGCACGTCCGAGTCCTGCCAGTTCACTTGACGGCCTGCCCGCAGCCCGCCCGCTTGCATGCTGGTCCGGCCATTGAAGATGATCATCAAGTCCTTTGCGAAGGTCTCCTGCTGTCTCATTTGGCCGACGCGCAATCCTTCTCCGGCGGCAATCATCAGGGTGATGGAGATGATCCCCCAGGCAATGCCGAACATGGTGAGGAAGGTGCGCAGCTTGTGAGACCACAGGGTGCGCAACGTGTCGAGGATGAGATCGCGAAGGACCATTGTTAAGCAGGAGTCAGAAGTCAGAAGTCAGGAGTCAGAATCCGCGGCCTGCTTTCTCGCGAACCTCTGGGCCGAAGTTCCGGTTTTTCTATATTCTGACTTCTGACTTCTGACTCCTTTTCGTCACTGTAATATCACCTGCTGGCCTTCTTTCAGGCCTTCAACAAGTTCTGTCTTTACGCCATTAGAAATGCCCAGTTTCACCGAGAGTTTGCGCCGGCCAGTCTTGGACCCAGGATCGGGGGTCTCCAAGAAAGTGTGGTGGTCCTTGTCGTAGATCACCGCCGCCTCAGGCACCATCAATACTTTCTGTTTCTCCTCGAGGATGATTTCAGCATTGGCGCTCATGTTTGCTTTCAGCTCCCCCGTGGGGTTCTGAATTGAGACGCGGACCTCGAAGGTTGTAACGTTGTCCTTCTCGACGCCTAGGGGGGAGATCTTGGTTACTTTACCCAGGAACTTCTTTTCTTTGAGCGACTCGACCGAGATGCGCGCGGGCTGACCAAGGTAGACCTTGCTGATGTCAGCTTCGTCCACTTTGCCTTTGACGTAAACTTCGCTCACATCCCCCAGCGTCATGATGTTCGTCGCCTGCGACCCCAGGATCAGGATTGAACTGATGGCGTCACCCACTTCCACGTCCCTGGACAGCACCAATCCATCCATCGGGCTAACAATAGTGGAATTGCGGAGGTACTCTTCGGCGTTATCGAGTGCCGCTTGCATTTGGGCCACCTGGGCCTTCGCGCGGGCCACCTCGGCGCGGCTGACCGCCACATTGCGCTGGGCTGACAACTGCTTGTTCAGCGCCATCTGATAGGCTTTTTCACCGTCATCCAGTAATGAGGCGGAAATCAGTCCTTCGGCAGCCAGCTTCCGGTTGCGCTCGGCGGTGGATTTCAGGAAGGGCAGGTCAGGACCTTGTGCGTCCACAACGTTGCGCTCGAAAGTCGCCTGCGCCGATTGGACGGCGGCCTCTGCGGCCTGCAAGTTGGCGCGCGCCTCAGCCACCTGGGCGCGCAACTGCTCTTTGTCCAGCTCGACCAACACCTGGCCCTGCTTCACACGGTCGCCGTAATCGGCAAAGATTTTCTCCACGATCCCGCTGGCCTTCGATTTGACGTCCACTTTGGCCAGAGGCTCAATCTTGCCTGTGGCGACCACTGAACGAGCCAAGTCCCCGCGTTCGACCGCAGCCAATTTGGAGGCATCAATCTGACGATTCGGTCGTAATGCCGCGGCAATGCCAAATGCGCACCCAATCAGGACAATGAAGGCGACTCCTGCGACGATCCAGCGCCGCCGCTTCTTATGATTGTTGTTTGCCATCGGTTTTCCTCGGACCCAGGCGCTACGCCAGGTGTCTAGTTTCAAATACGTGACAACAGCAGGAAATGTTCCATCCCTATATGTGGCAGTCGGCCCTGCTGCTTCCCAGCAACTTTGGACAGCCACCAGCCTCTTGATCCGTGGGGTTCTACCCGGGAGATTTAGACGCGCAAGGAACCCGAAGGTCACCTGATTGTAGGCGCTTAATGCAAATTTTGACCTTCGGCATTTGGCTTGTCGGGCAGCACTGCGAAATTCAAACAGCTTTCGCGAGAATCATGAGAAGGGCACAGCCACAAGAGGGAGACCTTGAGTTAAATGGTCTGGCCGCGCGAAACCTGTTCGGAGGAGTGCGGCGAGCGGATCAATAGTTGGTTTTGGCCATTGGTGGTGAGAGGAACCATTTTGGATAGGTTACAACTTCCACACGAACCGGCGTGGTGCCCGAGTGGACAAATCCCAGGCGCTTAGCGGCTACCCACGAAACGTCAATCAGACACCGTCCGATGTGTGGCCCACGGTCGTTGACCCGCAGCAATATGTTCTTACTATTCTTGAGGTTGGTGACTCGGATGGTAGTTCCAAAGGGGAGGGTTGGGTGCGCTGCTGTAAATCCATTCAAGTCGAAAGCCTCTCCGCTCGCCGTGGTATTTCCCTGGAACTCTTGACCGTACCAGCTTGCTACTCCGATTTGGTGCTTTTCTTTCGGTATTATTGACAAGCGGGGTGGTTCGACGGAAGCGGACAACTTTGCTTCGGACTTGGCCGACAGCGCAATAAGCCCCGCCACTAAGCAGCCCATGACAAGTTTCTTCATCCGTCCTCCGAGCAGCACCGACCCTCTCCTAGCTGAGTTAGCCTAACCCACGTTCATTTCCTTGGGTGAGGAATTCAGCAACTCTAGAGAACATGGGAAAAAATGTCAAGCGCGAAAAAGCAGTCTGGTTGGTCTAGTCAGCATTGGGTCAACAGGGTATTTCAGGCTGTTCAGTCTAATTACTTAAAAACATAAACTGGCGCTCACACCAATCTGTATCACCAATGGAATATAGACCTTGGAGCGTCCCGTACCGTTACTGCCCTATTGCTGGCACAAGTGGGCTGCCTTGCGAACCGGAGGGCTGGGCCAACCCAAGGGTTGCAGCCAATGTCGCTACAAGGTCGATTGGCTGACATTGGCTGAAGTAGACGCCCGGTTTGAACGCGCTACCCCAAAGCAGCAACGGTACTTGCGAATCGTAGTTCCAAGGGCTCCCATGAGTAGTTCCTCTGGACCCTGAAACAGGCACCGCGTAGGGATCCAACACTACGAAGACGTCACCCCCGCGCTTGGGGTTGAAACTGTTCGACGCTGCACGGGCGAAAGGTGACGAGGGCAAACTGCCGGTCAAAAGTTGCGTACGTGTAAAGGCTGCCATCACTCCGGGCGCGGAAGCAGCAGCCGTGGCCGCCACCTCTTCAGCCTGAAGGGCTTGAATATGGTGGTTCTTCAAAGCGTCGTAATCAAGGTAAATGTAGGGCTCCTCCGTTCCTTCAACCCAGGCCCCCGGCCCAAATGCCGAAGCCATCGCTTTTTCGACAGCATTGCGGATCAGGGCAGGCTGGGCGTTGCCTGGACCCCACTTGTGGTCCTGAATGAATCCCGGGTTCGGAGCAACTCCGTGGTCCGCTGAGAGGGCGACCCAAACGTTATTGAGCCCGACAAGTTTGTCCAACTCCGCAAAGAACGAGGCCAGATAGCGGTCCGTTCGCAAGGTTGCATCAGCGACTTGAGGGCTGTAGGGGCCAAAAGCGTGACCGATATAGTCGTTTACGCTGAGAGATATGGCCAACAGGTCGGTATCTGTTCCCTGGCCCAAGTGTTCGTTCCGGACGGCTTCACGAGCAAAACCCAGTTCAATTTCATTCATATAGGGAGTCTGCTGAAGCCAGCCCAGGAACTTCGAGTCAGGGCACGATTCCTCGGGCATCCCGCGAAATTCTCCCAGCGTTTGGCCGTTTGCACCAGTTGTTTCTGCCAAAGCTGTCCATTTCCCGCCACAGTATTCCTTCACCGGCGAATTCCGGTTGAATTTCGCTACCCAGGAGGGCAGCGCCGGCATGTAGTAGGTGCTGGTAACAAAACGGCCCGAACCAGGGTCATACCAGTACGCGGCGGACGGTGAGTGGCCACCCATGAGCACTGCCGCGCGGTCTTTGAGCGAGATGGCCACGACTTTCGAACGAAAGTCCGTGGCGGCCCGCAATTCGTCCCCCAGAGTGCTGCCGATAAGGTAGTGCGGAGAAAATCCCGGGGTCGCGCTGGCCCGGTCGGACTCGCTGACTAACTTTGTGGTCAGATCCTCGACGCAATAGACCGGTCGGCGAAGCGTTGGCTCGTACCATTCGTTCCCGATGATTCCGTGTACGTTCGCGTACGCCCCTGTTAACAGAGTGGCATGGCCGGGGCCAGTGGCGGTTATGGCGTAGTCGTATCGACAATCTGCAAAGTTGGCGCCGCCGTTCAGCAAGAGGTTGAATCCGCCCGCAACGAATTGCTGCCGAAAGCGAACCAAGTAGTCATATCGGAATTGATCGATTACGAGTATCAGGACCAGTTTGGGGCGGCGGGGGTAGTCAGTAGCTTTCCCTGAGATGGCGACACGGAGCAGGAAAAGCATCAGTAAAAGCGCTGTCAACACACTAATCGGGGGCCTCTTCAGCACAGAAATCCTCCTCGAAGGGTCTTTTCCTATAAACTGAAAAAGCATACCAGAATTAGGCGCTGGTCAGCACGATGTGGTGTCGAGGCATAGCAAGCGCGACCGGGTAGGGAGATGTCAAGCCGTCCCTCGTGCTACACTGAGTTCATGTCACACAAAAGGGGATGCCGCCCATGCAGCGTCGCGTTCTGATTTCCCTGTTCCTGGCTTCCATTGTGTTCGCACCGGTTCGGTGGAGTTTTCCCGCAGAAGATGCTCAGACGTTTAAATCTAAGCTTCTGCAAGCTCCTGCGGGCCGCTTACCGGTGAAGATTGATCTCCGAGGAATGACCGTTCTTCCCAACGGGCGCCTCATAACCCCTTTCGGCAAGCAGGTGAAGGTGTCGCCCCATCCCTATGGCCTCGTGCTCAGCCCGGACGGCAAAACCCTTGTTACCGTTAACAGCGGCACGCATCCTTTTTCGGCAAGCATCGTGACGGACATTTTCGGGCTTGCTCCCCAAGTGGCCCAGATTCCCCCCGGCTTCAAGTCTTCAGACGCTGATCCGGAGAGCGTTTTTATGGGTGCCGGCATCGCTCGCGACAATCGCACGCTCTACCTGTCCGAAGGCAACAACGGGAAGGTTGGCATCTTTGACCTGGTAACGCACCAGCGGCTGGGCTCTCTTAGCCTGGATGGTGAGTTCCAGAGCAAAATCTACAACCATAGCCTCAGCGGAGAACTCCTGCTCTCGCATGACGGCAAAAGCCTCTATGTCCTGGATCTTGCACACTTCTGCTTGGTGGTTTTCGATACGAACAGCAAACAGGTCAGCGCCAGCATTGCCGTTGGCCGGATGCCCTTTGGGCTGGCGCTCGCGCGGGATGGGAAAAGGGTTTACGTCTCCAATGTTGGAACGTTCAGCTACACGCTGGTTCCGGGTTACGATGCAAAGAATGCGCGAGATACGGGCATCACATTCCCGGCGTTTGGCTACCCCTCCAAGGAGGCCGAAGAAGGCGCCGCCGTGGAAGGCAAGCAGATTACCGGTTTGGGGGATCCGAATGTTCCCGAATCAAATTCGCTTTACGTGATCGATGTGAGAAATCCTTCGAGCCCCAAGGTGCTCGACAGGATACGAACCGGGCTACCCATTGGCGGCCTGATCGTGGCCGGAAGTAGCCCGGGAGCCGTGGTCGCGGGGAAGAGGAATATCTTTGTCTCAAACGCAACCCAGGACAGCATCAGTGTGATTGACGCCCACAGCGGGAAGGTGGAGGAGAATGCCCTGCTCACTCCCGCAAGCGCCGTCAAAGGCTTGCGTGGCGTCCTGCCTTTCGGCATGGCACTCAGTCCCAATGAAAAGCGCTTGTACATCGCCTGCGCTGGCATCAACGCTGTCGCCGTGGTGGAAACCGACCACATGCAATTCCTGGGTTTCATTCCCAGCGGTTGGTTCCCGGCGCGGGTGGCGGTGAGTGCTGACGGCAAGACGCTCTTCGTGGCCAATGCCAAGGGCTTTGGCGCAGGCCCCAATGGGGGGAGAGATTTTCAACTCGGCCCAGAGGGAGCTTACGTCGGCGACATCACCAAGGGGACGGTTTCAATCGTGACGATCCCGAAAGACTACGAGTTGCGCCCCCTCACCCTCCAGGTGATGAGGAACAACGGCTTTATTCCAAGTTTCCTGGCGCAGGCACAGGTGCCAGCGTCCAAGCGTTCCGCAGACTTCCCTGTTCCCCTGCCAGGCTCACCCAGCTCGAAGATCCGCCATGTGGTTTTCATCACTAAAGAGAACCGGACCTTTGACGAAGTGTTCGGCGACCTGGGCGGCGCCGACGCGGAGCGCGACGCCACGCTGGCTCGCTGGGGGATTGACGCTACCGTCAAGGGAGAGGATGAGCCTGCGCTCGAGCACGTGAAGGTCACGCCCAACCAACATGCCCTGGCTAAGCGCTTTGCGTTCAGCGACAACTTCTACGTGGATTCGGACGTCTCGGTGGACGGCCATCACTGGCTGGTAGGCAACTACCCAAATGAACTCTTAGAGACGGCTTGGCCCGCCGCCTACGGCGGCAAGTTTGAATTCGTGCCCGACCAGGACGCCCCAGGTCGGCTGGACATCGGGGCCTCAGGCCCAATTCCCGAGACTTACCTTGAAAACGGTTCGCTGTGGGAAAACCTGGCGCGGGCTCATCTTACCTTCCGCAATTATGGCGAAGGACTGGAATTGCCGGGCGACGACGAAAGCACGGGGGAGTATCCCACGGGCGCGCGGCAATCCGTGAATACGCCGATGCCGAAGGTCCTGTTCGATAACACCTCGCGAGACTATCCAACCTTCAATACCAACATCTCCGACCAGTATCGCTTCGCCCAGTTCAGGAAAGAATTCGATGAATTCGTGAGCGGTGAGAAACCTCTGCCACAATTCATCTACATCTGGCTCCCTAACGATCATACCTCCGACCCGCGCCCTCAGGATGGATTCCCCTATCGCGCTTCCTACGTGGCGGATAACGACTTGGCGCTGGGCAAGCTGGTGGAGTTGTTCTCTCACAGCCCTTTCTGGAAAGACATGGCCATCTTCGTGACCGAAGATGACGCGCAGGACGGCCAGGACCACGTGGATGCTCACCGCAGCCTGTTGCTGACGATCGGCCCTTATGCGAAGCCGGGTGTCGCACACCTCCATACCAGCATGGCGAGCATTATCAAGACGATCGACTTGATTCTTGCCATGCCTTTCATCAACCAATACGACGCCGCAGCTTCCGACCTCGCCGACATGTTTACAAATACTCCGGACTTCACGCCGTACACCGCCTTGCCTTCAGACACGCGGATTTTCGATCCGGCGAAGGTAAAGGAACCGGGCCTCGAGGCCAAGCCCGGCGAACCACTTGATAATCCTGACCTGATCCGCAAAGAGATGAAAAATCGCATTGAACCGAAAGAATGAGCACTCCCGGTGGCGAAACCCGACGAGCAAAGATAAGACTGATCGCCCTTCCGCAGGGCTTGGGTCGGAACGCGGTTCTGGACGACTCCGGGGCGCGGGAGGCGGAAGCGCTCAAAGGCGCCCAACAATGACATTCCTTCGCCTTGACGCCTCTCGGTGGTTTCCCATAGAGTAAGGTGCTTGACGGCGTTCCACCAGACGTATTCACGAAGGTCAACGAGCGGCAAACGCTCATTCGTATTGTCCAGCATTTCCGGCCGAGGCATTGTGTATTTCAGTTGGCAAAAAAAGCTCTTCCCGCCCCTTGTTTTTTTGACCTTCACGCTCTCCGCTCTCTCTTTCAGCCCTGTGGCCGCGCGGCATGGGATGGTGGCGTCGAGCGAGGCTTTGGCATCCGAAGCGGGGGTGCAAATCCTTCGCGCTGGTGGCAACGCGGTGGACGCTGCGGTGGCGGTTGGGTTTGCTCTCGCGGTCACTCATCCGGTGGCAGGGAATATCGGCGGGGGCGGATTTATGTTGATCCGCCTGGTGAGTGGCGAAGCCATCGTAGTGGACTACCGTGAGGCGGCGCCGGCGGCGGCTTCCCGAAACATGTACGTCAATTCCAGTGGGGAACTCATTCCGGGCGCCAGTATGGTGGGAGCTTTGTCGGCCGGGGTTCCTGGCACGGTGGCCGGTCTGGCGCTGGCCGAGCAGAAATATGGGAGACTTGGGCTGGCCCGCGTGATGGCGCCCGCGATTCGCCTCGCCAAGCATGGTTTCGCGGTCAGCAACGACCTCAGCGAATCGCTCCGCCTGGACCGGGACCTCCTCTCGAAGTTCGATGCTTCGCGCCGCGTTTTCCTCCGAGATGGACGCCTGTACGAGCCTGGCGAGGTTTTCAAGCAGCCGGAACTGGCTCGAACGCTTGAGGCAGTCGCTCATCGGGGGGCGAATGGCTTTTATGCGGGTCGCGTGGCGCAGGCTGTCGTCGCCACCATGGGCAAGTACCGTGGCCTCATCGCCGAGCAAGACTTGGCCCATTACCAGCCCACGCTGCGCCAGCCACTGGTTGGTCACTTTCGGGGTTACGAGGTTCTGAGTGTTCCCCCGCCGAGTTCCGGAGGCGCGGGGTTGATTGAAATGCTTAATATCCTCGAGCCCCTTGACCTGGGAGTGCCGGATTCCTTCCAATCCATGCATTTCATCACCGAGGCCATGCGTCACGCTTACGCCGACCGCGCTGCTTACCTGGGGGATGCCGACTTCGTTTCGGTGCCTGTTGCCCGCCTCACGAGTCAAGACTATGCGGCGAAGCTGCGCGCGGAGATCCTGCGTTCCAAGCCGGATGCCCCTATCCAGGCGGGCAATCCGCAGGCGTTTGAAGGTCCCCAGACCACTCACTACTCCGTTGTGGACGCTGAGGGGAACGCGGTGGCGAACACCTACACCCTGAATAACAGCTATGGAAGTGGAGTCACGGTGGAGGGCGCGGGTTTCCTCTTGAACGATGAGATGGACGACTTCGCCTCCAAGCCGGGCGCGCCCAACCTGTACGGCCTCGTGCAAGGCGACGCGAACGCCATAGCTCCCAACAAGCGGCCACTCTCGAGTATGACCCCTACCCTGGTCCTTCAGGGCGGGAAGCTCCGGCTCGTTCTTGGCTCCCCGGGAGGAGGCACTATCATCAACACCGTTCTCCAGGTGCTCTTGAACGTCCTGGTCTTCAAGATGGATGTCCTCCAGGCGGTGTGTTTCCCACGCTTCCACCACCAGTGGATGCCCGACCGGCTGATCCTCGAACGGGTCGGATTTTCGGCGGACACCATCCAGGAATTACAGGAAGCCGGGTATCAAATTGATTTTTACGATAGGATGGGTGACTGCGAGGCGATCGAAATTGATCCTGTCTCGGGATGGAAGTTCGGCGCGGCTGACCCGCGGGCTTACGGAAAGGCGGTCGGATACTGATGAACTATGGTCTCTCCACTTCCCTGTTTGCGGAGGAAAGACTCAATTCGCATATCCTGGACAAGATACTGGCCGCGGGCCTGCATGATTTCGAAATCATGGCAGCCCGCCAGCATCTGGATTATCACGATCCGAACCAGGTGCGCGATGTGGCGCAGTGGTTCAGTGACCACGCCGTGACTCTTCATTCCCTGCACGCTCCCCTTTTTAGCGACTGGAATTGGGGGCGGTCGGGAGGGCTGCTGATTTCCGTTGCCTACCTGGAGCGCCGATTGCGAATCGCCTCCATGGATGAGATCAAGCGCGCCATCGAAGTAGCCGAGCTCCTCCCATTTCGTTACCTCGTTCTTCATCTGGGCCTTCCCTATGAAGAGTATGACCTGAGTAAGTTCGATGCCGCTTTCACCTCCATTGAACACTTGAACATCTTCGCCAAAGAGCGGGGCGCCCAGATTCTGCTGGAGAATATTCCCAGTGAGTTAAGCACCCCCGAGCACATTCTGTTGTTCTTGCACTACACGCGGCTGGATTTGAAAGTCTGCTTTGATACGGGCCATGCGCATATGGCGGGTGGCGTTCAACCGGCCTTCCGAACGCTCCACGAGCGGATCGCCGCCATGCACGTCCACGACAACCATGGCGAAAAGGATGAACACCTTCTACCGTATGAGGGGGAGATCGATTGGGCGCAGGCCATTCCCGACTTCCGCTCGGCGGGCGGACAGTTTCCCATCCTGTTCGAGCTGAACGCGGAGCGAAATGAACCGGATGTATTGGCGCGGGTCCGCGAGGTGACGGATCGGTTCGACGGCGTCCCATAGGCGGAGCCGGGTAGTGGTGTCATTCGCAAGACCCGGGCGCTGGAAGTCGCAGTCATACCCGCGAAAGCGGGAATCCACTCCGCAAACCTTCGGAGTTGCGTTGTCTACAAACTGGATTCCCGCCCTTCGGCAAGCTCAGGGCAAGCTTTTCGCGGGAATGACTGGTGTTTCGAAATGGATCCCACGTCAAATGACACCACTACCCTGAGGCGCGTTCGCTGGCCCCCCGGCGGCATTGTTGACGGCATACTAAGCGAGGTAAATACCCTTGATTCCCACGGTTGAGATTCGACGCGTAGCGGATTATGTTGGCCAGGAAGTTCTTGTGCAGGGGTGGCTCTATAACCTGCGAGAGAGCGGCAAGCTTTTGTTTCCGCTCTTCCGCGACGGCACGGGCCTGATTCAGGGTGTGGTGGTGAAGAGCGCGGTTTCGCCACAGGTCTTTGAGCGGGTACGCAACCTGACCCAGGAATCTTCGTTGCGAGTCACCGGCAAGGTGCGCGCGGATAAACGTGCTCCGAGCGGCTTCGAGTTGGATGTGACCAACCTCGAGATCGAGCAGTTGATCCCGGTCGAGAACCCCTATCCCATCACCCTCAAAGAGCACGGCGTCGAGTTCCTGATGGACCATCGTCATCTCTGGCTGCGTTCCCTGCGCCAGCGGGCCATCCTGGGCGTCCGGCACGAGATCATCAAAGCGGTGCGCGACTTCTTCGACGGCCGCGGTTTCACCTTGGTGGACACGCCCATCTTCACACCCTCGGCCTGCGAGGGCACCACCACGCTCTTCGAGGTGAACTATTTCGACGATAAAGCCTACCTCACGCAGTCCGGCCAGCTTTACAACGAGGCCGCGGCCATGGCGGTGGGCAAGACCTACTGCTTCGGGCCCACCTTCCGCGCGGAAAAGTCCAAGACCCGTCGCCACCTGACGGAGTTCTGGATGGTCGAGCCGGAGGTTGCCTTCGCCCACCTCGACGACGCCATGGTGCTGGGGGAAGAATTGGTGGCCTTCGTGGTCGAGCGCGTTCTCGAGTTCCGCCGTCCGGAGCTGCATACGCTGGGGCGCAATGTGGCCAACCTCGAGAAGATCAAGCTGCCTTTCCCGCGCTTGAGCTACGACGACGCCGTGAAAATGCTCCAACAGAAGGGCAGCGAGATTCGCTGGGGCGGCGATTTTGGCGGCGCCGACGAGACTATCATCTCCGAGAATTTCGACCGCCCCGTGCTCGTCCACCGCTATCCCAGCCAGGTGAAGGCCTTCTATATGGCGCCTGACCCGCAACGCCCGGAAGTGGCCCTCTGCGCGGATATGCTCGCGCCGGAGGGCTATGGGGAAATCATCGGCGGCGGCGAGCGTCTGGCTGACTATGACCTGCTTTTGAAGCGCATCGAGGAGGCCAACCTGCCTCGCCAGGCTTTCGAGTGGTATCTCGATTTGCGGCGCTATGGCAGCGTGCCGCATTCCGGCTTCGGCATGGGCATCGAGCGCGTGGTCGCCTGGATCGCCGGCCTCGAACACGTCCGCGAGACCATCCCCTTCCCACGCATGCTTTATCGGCTGGCGCCGTGAGACGATTTTGGATTTTAGATTTTGGATTTTGGATTGGCGTGTCCCCTGTGCCTCTCGCGCCTGCGGTCCGTTGATAGAAAGGGGCTGGGGCGATTTTGGATTTTAGATTTTGGATTGCCCTGTCCCCTGTGCCTCTCGCGCCCGCGGTCCGCTGATAGAAACGGGCTAGAAGCTGGGGGCCAGAGAGTGGGGCGATTTTGGGTTTTAGGTTTTGGATTGCCCTGTCCCTTGTGCCGACTGCTTATTTCTTGCTCTCTTCTCCCCACTGCCTTGTGCCCACTGCGCACCGCCTACTGCCCACTGCCTACTGCCCACTTTTCTTCCCCAGTCCCGCCCGCTTGACATATTGATGCCACCATGGTATGCTTTGACGCATGAGAACCACGATCCGCTTCGACGAGCAACTCCTTGTCCAAGCCAAGAAGCTTGCGGCCGAGAGAGGTACCACGCTTACAGCGCTTCTTGAGGACGCTTTGCGCGAAACCCTGGCCCGGCGTAAGCCCTCGCATCGCCGCTCGAAGGTTCGGCTCACGACGTTCGGTCGAGGAGGCGTACAGCCCCACGTTGACCTTGACGACACCGCCTCGCTTCTTGACCGCATGGAGGGCCTTGATGGTGCTGATTGACGCGAGTGTGCTCGTCTACGCTCACCGCCGGGATTCCTTGAACCACGTTGCCTACCGCCGTTGGCTGGAGGACTGCATCAGTTCTGACCAAGCTTACGGAATGTCAGACCTGGTCTTGTGCGGGTTCCTCCGGATTGTGACCCATCCGAGGATCTTCAAGTTGCCGACCGGATGGGAAGACGCGCTTCGCTTTGCTTCTGAGGTGCGCAGTCAGGCCAACTGCGTCGTCGTAACTCCAGGCGCTCGGCATTGGGAGATCTTCACACGGCTTTGCCGGGCGGCAGGCGTCAAGGGCAACCTTGTCCCCGATGCTTATCTGGCAGCTCTGGCTATCGAATCAGGCAGCGAGTGGATCACCACGGACCGTGACTACAGCCGGTTCCCAGGACTCCGCTGGCGGCATCCCCTGGAGTGATTTGAGAAGCGCCAAGAATTCAGCTTGCCCGACACTGGAGCCTTTCCCCACCCACCACCTACGACCGCAGTAGGCAGTAAGCAGAAGGCAGTCGGCGGAGGGCAGATGCTCTTCATTCTGACTCCTGACTCCTGTTCTTCCCCCGACTACGACCTACCACATACCAACTACCTTTCTTTTCAACAACATTCCTGCCTTCTACTCTTATCTCCTTTGTTTTCATTAACATTCCCGCTTTGCCCTAAAGTTTTCCACGGCCGCCCTTTGTTTTCAATAACATTCCCGCATCGGTCGCTCAAAAAAAGCTCTCTCTTTCTAAGGTTCGTAGGGCCTTCTCGATCCGCAGGAGAAATTGAGCGAGTGATGCTGGCACGCGTCGGCGGCGGGCAGGGCCTTTGTCCCCCCAGCCCCCAGCCCCCAGTCTCCAGCCCCTAGCCCCTGTTTTTCTTTCCCTACATACCACATACCACATGCCACCTACCTTTGTTTTCAAAGACATTCCCGCGTCGTTGCGTCAAAAAAAGAATTCTTTTTCAAGGTTGGTAGGACTTTCTTGAGCCGCAGGACAAACTGAGCGAGTGATGCTGGCGCACGTAGGCGGCGGGCAGGGCCTTTGTCCCCCCAGCCCCCAGTCTCCAGCCCCTAGCCCCTGTTTTTCTTTCCCTACATACCACATACCACATACCACATGCCACCTACCTTTGTTTTCATAGACATTCCCGCGTCGTTGCGTCAAAAAAAGAATTCTTTCTTTAAGTTCCTGCGTCGTTTTGACCCGAGTGACAAAATCAGCGACTGATGCTGGCGCGCGTCGGCGGCGGGCAGGGCCTTCGTCCCCCCAGCCCCCAGTCTCCAGCCCCTAGCCCCTGTTTTTCATTCCCTACCTCCCACATACCACCTACCATCTACCTCCCTTGTTTTCAACAACATTCGCGCTTCGTTCCGTCACTTTTTTAAAGTTACTGCCGTTCCTCCTCTCCGTGGCCGAGGCGACATCTTGTCCTGGGCTGCGATAAAGGCAAAGCATCCCGCCAGCCCGAACTCCCCTCAAACGCAGTAGGCAGTAAGCAGTATGCAGAAAGCAGTCGACGGGGGCGAGGAGGAAGAAAGCAATTCACCATTCACCATCAGAATTCGGAATTCAGCATTGCCCCAGCCCGAGCACCTGTCACCTGATACCTGAATCCTGAATCCTGTATTTTCCACAACCCCACTTACTATGCTAGCCTATCCTCCCTCATTTGTCAAGAGACATGGAGTCCGCTTCCGGCAGGCATTCCGGCGAAAACGAGAATCCCGCGCTCACCACACCGCTGAGCTGCACAGGGACGCCGGAAGAACTCGACGCTGAGCTGGGCCACGAACTGGCAGGCTACGTTGAATGCCACCCGGCGCCGGGCAGCACGCTGGCCGCAGCGAAGGCGGGAATGGACGCGCCTGCCAAAGCTGCTCAGGAAGAGGGAAGGAAGAAGGCTGAGGAGCGGAAGAAGAAGCAAGGTAGCGCAGACCTCCGCCTTTGAGGTTTGCGGCTTGCCTGGTCTTATTCGTCACGGCGCGCCTACCCGAGCGGCGCAGATTTCCACTCCCGGGCAACGGTCCCGCGTGAACGAGTATTGCAGCCTTCTTACGGTTGCAGTTGGGGGTCGGCAAATCCTTCCTCGTCGAGCAGGGCGTGGCACTGGGAGACGACTCCCTGGTCAGTGATGCCATCGAAGCCGAAACCATTCCAGCGATAGGCAGCCACGCGCGCGCCCTTCGATTCGGGCGAGAGCACCAGGAACGAGTCGCGGCGATGCAGAGCGCACAGCACGCCGCCGGACTTGGGCAGCAGCCGGGCGTCCAGCAAAGGCCAAGCCAGCGCCGACCCGCGCCAGCGCGCGATGAAGCCGTGTGGGCCAACCTCGTACACATAGGGCCGCGGGTCGCGCTCCGAATCGATGGGCGAAGTATGCCTTTCCAGTGAGAGCAAGAAGGGTGGTGCTTGTGCGCCCCGGAAGGACCCCGCCTCCAACGAAAGGACCGAGGCCGGCCGAGTTCGCCACGCTGGTTGTCCGCTTGGTGTTCCGGGGACGAAACCCTCGATCCAGATCTCGCCGGATGTATCTGCGGGCGAGGAAGGCTGGGGGCGAAGCGCGAAACCTGAGACCGACAGAGTGGGGCTGAGTTGCACGGGGCAAGTGGCCAGCGCTTGGCGAGCGGCGGGATCATCAGCGGCCGCTTCCGGAAAGCTGGAGGCGCTCGCCGTGTGGGTGCGCAGCGCAGCGCAGAGCACGCGCTCGCCGCGAATCCGGCAATCGGCGATTAGGCCCTCTTTGGTGGCCGGGTACTTCTGGTCGAACACGTGGTTGCCGAGCGAAAAGAAGACGGGCTTGCCGGACACGCACTCCGGCTCCTGCACAACGTGAGGGTGGTGCCCGAGGATCACGTCCGCCCCGTGCGCCACGAGCCACTGCGCCTGCCTCCGTTGCTGATCGTTCGGCCAATCGAGAAGCTCACCGCCCCAGTGAATCGAAACCACCACCACACTCGCGAGCGCTCGCGCCAGCCGCAGTTTTTGCTGGAGCGCGATGCTGGGCAATTCTTCCGGCTTCCCCTGGCGGTCGGGAACGGTGGTGAGGGAGACCACCGCCACAGTCGTCGTGCCGAAGCGCAGGAAGGCCGGCGAAGCCTGGAAGGTGAGCGGCAAAAGCCCCGTGGCGGCGAGCGCCTGGCGGGTGGATTCGCGGCCAGCCGCGCCAAGGTCGGCAGCGTGGTTGTTCTCGTTGCCGAGCGCCGTGAAACCGGCCGCGCGCGCCAGGGGCAGCAACGAAGCATCTACTCCAAAACAAGGCGATTGCTCTGAGGACTCGACACACGCGGAGGCATCGCCGACGGCGCCTTCCAGGTTGCCGCCCACCCAATTGGCGGAGCGGAACAGATCGCCCAGATTCGTCCAGGGAGACTGGTGCTTGCGGCGAATTTCAGCGGCGACTTGGCGCGAGAGAAGAACGTCGCCGGTGAACAGCAACCGTATTTCGGGCTCCTGCCGCGCGGACAGGGGTTCAGCCGAGGGCGAAGCGGGCGACTGCTGCGCGCTGACGAGAGTTTGCCCCGCCGTCACGGAAAGAACGACGAGCGCGGAAAGAGCCAGACTCAGTAAGGGTCTTTGGCCGGGCACGAGAGGACCGCTTTCGACACGAACGGCGCCGCCCAGGCCGGCCGGGCAGCGACAGAAAGGCCTGCGCGCCACTCGGCGTCATTGAGGGGGGTCGGCGAGGCGAATTCGTAGTAAGAGTAAACGCTCCCTTTCACGATCTCTTGGCGTCCGAAGAAAGGCACGATCTGGTCCCATTCGAGCGGCGCTCCGACCGCTGCATTCAAGTAGGGAATCCCGTTCGCGCCGCCGGCCACGTCGGCGATTTTCGGCACGGGGTCGGGATTGACGAGCGCATAGGTTAAGTTCGACAGGCTCTTAAAGATCAGGAAGTGATACTCGGCAGTGCGGTTGATGTAAAGGATCTCGTCGTAATCCTGGTTGGAGAGCGGCTCGCCACGGAGTTCCTTGCGGGCGATCCCGGCAAAGAGCCGTGCTTTGGCGGCGGCTTCACCGAGGCGCCGCAACACGCCTTCGCGCAGGGCAACGGCTTCCGCCCCTAAGGCCTGGGGTCTCACCTCGGCGAACGACGGCGGGCTGTCGCCTTGGAGCGCGGGCGAATTGCGCACCCACTTGGCGGCGGCATCGAACAGTCCGGCGATGGCTTCGAACGCGTCCGGCGCGGGCTCCACGTAACCGCGCGGGGGTGTGAGCAGAATCCACTCAAAGCCGCCTTCGCCACATTCGGCGGCGGTCCGCTCGTTCACCAGGACGGTGGCGTGGCGAAGCGTCGCCCACGAGGCCAGCCCCGTTTGCAGGCGCTTGGTTTCCCAAAGATCCTTATTGCTCGCGCCGGGAATGGCAGTGCGGTCGACCCAGGAGGCGGCCAAGGCATCAATCCAGCGGTCGTAAAGATTGTCGGGCGCGGGCGAACCCGCCGCAGGCGCGCGGGCTTGCAAGTTTTTCAGGACCTGCGCAAGCGGGGGATACTTCTCGATCTCCGGCGCCAGCAGCGTGCGCGCCAGCGGATTGCCGAGCGCCGCAGCCACATCCAGGCCGGAAGGCAGCAGGCGCATCCCGCCCGGGCCGGCGATCTGTTCATCCGCCGCCCAGTCCCCGTGATATACGGTGGAGAGCAAGACCTCATTGTCAAATCCGAAGGCGAGTGGGAAGAGCGCCGGAGTTTTCAAGATATGGCGGGCATAAGCAGGCGGAGCGCTGGGCGGCCCGCTCCAAAGAGAGGGGGCCCGTGAAGGTGCGATAAACGCCAAGTAGGTCTGAATCCAGAACCGCGCGCGTTCTTGCACGCCGGCAGGCAGTGACGCCAACTCAGCGGCGGGGAATTTCTCGGACGGCGCGCTGGTGAGGTAGCGGAAAGCCTGGAAGTAATGCTTCTCGTCCTCCGTGGCGGTGTAATGCCCGCGAGGCTTGAGCTCACTGTAATTGAAGTCGCGGCCCAACGCCGAGGAGTGCGCCACGCCGTCCGCGCGCAGAATTCTCTGCGCCTCGGGATCGTCCGGGTGAGCCTCCGTTTTCACCTGCCACAGCGCGTGAAACACCGGCGCCCATCGTGAGCCGGTGTTGCTCAGCGCGGCATTTGCGGTGCGCACGAACTCCCAGAACATTGGTATGGCCTGCCGGCGCTCGAATAGCACGAACAGACCCTCGTAGGCCGCGGCAAAGTTTTCCCAGAACACGTCCGTGGTGACGAGATACGGCCGAGTCGGATACGAGGCGTCATAACCGCCGCAGTAATAGGCCTCACTGTCGTAGAGCTGAAACAACTGGTCATTGTCCTTCAGAGGCCGGAACAGACCCGCTTTCTTGGAGAACAACTCACGGTCCTGGGGAGATTCGAGAAACATCCAGGCGTTGTCGACCTTGGCCAGCGGTACATCGATGGGGACGTAGACCACTCTGATGACCTTGGCGTTCTTGGTGGCGCCCACAATGCCGCGTCCGTCGGCCACCGAGCGCGGAGCCGAGAGAAACTGGTATTCTGCTGCTTGCCGCGCCACTTGCTTCTCGCCGCTCACGTATAACTCCACGCCCGGCGTTGCCTCACTCCAGTGCAGCAGACCGATGCCGTTGGGCGTCGGTATCACAGAACCGCCGCAGAGCTTTCCGCCCAAGAGCGGGGTGGATTTGCCCCAGTCGCTCTCGTCGTATCGCGCCGCCTGGAAGCAATGGGCGCCGCCTTCCCAAACGAGCATGTGACCCGCGGGATGAAACGCCACGGGCAGTGCTGACTCCGCCACCCATTGCTGTGGGGGAACACCCTCGAACGCGCTGTTGGACGCGGGCGGCCCTTCACTTTTTGACCTCGTCAATTCAAAGTAGCGCTCGCCATGCTCACCCACTGAAGCGATTAAAAAAGTTCCGCCGGGGCGAGCTGCACCGAAAAAGAGACGGTAGAACGGCGAGGGCTTCTCTGCATCGTGGGTGAACGGGCGCGGGCCGGCCACCAGTCGCTCCAGTGTTCTCTTGCTGTGGAAAATGGTTGCAGCCTTCCATCCGGCGGACGTCCGGTCCAGGCGCACGAGGGTGGATTCCCCCCCGGCCGTGCCGAGCACGAACAGGGCCTGCCCGGCGGGGTGCCAGGCAAGCCACCGCGCAGCGAATTCGCCGGTAGCTTGCCAGATGGCCTCGGTCCGGCCGGAGGCGAGCTTCCAAAGCACCAGGTGTGCGGGAGCGCCCGTTGGCCGCGTGAGGATCGCCACCTCAGGGCCGGTCGGCGACGCGGCGAGGTCAACGACCGCCTCTCCCGGTGCGAGGTCGAGTTGGCGGGGTTCATTCGGTGTCGGCTCGACTTGAGTCTCCGGCAGCTCGAACAGTGACGGCATTTGCCACGCCCGCGCCTGCGGGACGCGTCCCAGCAGACCGCCACCCAGGCTAAACAAAAGCACGGCCCGCGCCGCGGCGCAGCAACGTGGCGCAGAAGACCTGACGCCCTTCCCATGGTGTTGGCTCATTGTGTCTAAAGTCTACAACAAGACGTAGACCGCCGCAACCCAGCTCTAGCCTTTGAACGGCGGTCGTCTAAAAGCATCGAAAGACCACCGCGCCAGCCCTCGACCCTACCAGCCGGGAAGAGACCCTGCACTGCAATCCGGAACTGCCAAAAGCTTGAATGCCGCAATTGTATAAAGCCGCACTGGTGAAAAGAAAAGGGGGACCGGCGATCCGGTCCCCCTTGGGTTATGGCGCGGCGTGCGCGTCATCAATCCCGGTTAGAAAAGCGGAGTTGGCCCAGGACGGCCGACCACCGATTCTGCCACGATCGTGGTAGCGGGGACGCACCCATAAGTGGGCGTACAAACGAAGGGGATCACACCCGATGAGAAGAGCCAGCCTCCCACGGAAACCACATCGTTCACAGCCAGCCCCGAAATGCTGTCCGGGGTAAAATTCGTAAAGGTTGTCCCCGAGGTCGTTTGCACCGTGATATTGACGGGCGCTGGGGTGGGGGGGCCTGCGAGCGGTGTGGCGGGGGGGATGAAGTAGTTCGGGTTGGTACTGAGCCAAAAGCTCAATGCGCTCGCATCGAGCACTGGCACCGAGCCGGTAATCTGGCTTGGTTCAAGCGTAATACTATTGGTAGTGAAAGTGGTCGCGGCCGGACCAGCCCAGGGGGTCGAACTGCCTGATCCGCTCGCCGTGGTTAGTGATCCCGGGACGACGACGACCGACACTTCCTGACCCACGACCAGGTCCGTATAGGTGGCAAAGCTAAGCCCGCCGGGAATCGTGAAGCTGCCGGAGTCAACGGTATAGGTTACACCGCTAGCCGGAACGGTCACGGTGACGCGTTGCCCGAAGGGAAGCGCGTTGGGTGTGGGTGTGGGCGGCCCTTGCTGCAAGATCATGTCCATGATCGCGCCGGCGGCCGAGGTGCTCAGGCGGATGATGTTGCCTTCCACCACCGTCTGCCCCGCGGGCTGCACATAGTCAACTTCGGAAGCGAGCAAGGTTCCATCTGTCGGGAGGCTGAGCTCGACTTTGACAATTTGCCCCGTTGCCAGGCAGGCAAAATTGTTAGCCGAGCAGACGGAGCTGGGGTAACTGTAGGTCGTGCTGCTGGTTAAGCCGATGTCAAAAGTTCTGCCATCGCCCGTCTGGAGCACGAGTAGGGATTGGACTTGATCTGGATTTGGGACTACTGAGTATGGAAGGCCGCCTTGGACCGTCCCGGTCAAATTGCCAAGGGCGGTGATGGGCGTCCCCGATGGAGGTGCGGGCAACTGCGAAATTGTGACGCCATTCGTAGCGGCGAGATTCACGGTGAGATCCGGCTGGATGACCGTGTCCAAATGGATGTCAAGCTGAAAGGCCAGGGGCGAGTTTGCCGTCAAGGTGACAGGAAAAGGCGCCGTGGAGAATGTTAGGGTCAGGGGAGTGGTGGACGGCGTGAGCTGGCACACGGAGTTGTTTGCGCACACATTGGCGCCGCTGCCGATTGTGGCGCCCGAGCCGTTATAGATCGTGAGTTGCGGATTGGAGAACGTCACGCTCAGGCTGGTGTAGGTTCCTGCTGGTACATTCGTGCTGCCCAGAAAAGCCGAGTCCGTCTGGAGCTGGGAGACATTTACCGGGATCGGATTGGTGCTGCTCAAAAGCGAAACGCCCCCCGGTGACAGAGAGGCTCCCGTGATGCTCAGTTGGAAGAACAGAACCGTCACACCCGCAGGTGGCGTGTCGGTAACCGTCAGGCTGACGGCTGGGTTCGGGTTGCTTGGCGGGGTCGTGGTGACCGAGGATTGGCTGCCACATCCCGCCATAAACAGGAGGAATACTACGGTCAAGAGAAACAGCGCTGCTCTGCGCATCTTCGCCTCCTCGGGTCAATTGATCACATGGTTGCGAATCAACGTGTGTTCGGTCTTCTGGCTAATAAGTAGCAGCATAGTAATAGTGCGGTCGTATCACTCCGCGAACCAATTACGGGTGATCGGCTGGGTTGGCCTGCCCCATTCGAAAACGCCGAACCTAAACAGCATAGTCAATGAACTGTAGAGACGACCTCGTCTGAAGGCAGCCAGGAGTGACGGTAGTGTCGGGGGAAAGCAATATACTTTGTCTATCTGATAAGAGAGAATCTATCCACTGACCCGCCGCCGTGAGCCGCCCGTGACGAAAAGGACAGCAGGAAAACCCCGGCCCCGCCTTGCGGGGTGAGCCCTGCGCGGGGCGTCAGAAGCGGAAAACCCGACGCTCAGAAAAAACGCTGAGCGCGACTCCAGCTCATCGAAAGCGCCTCATAAGTTCGGCCACGGCCCGCAGGTAGATGCGTTCGGAAGCGGGATCGAGGTGGGTCACGGCCACTTCGTATCCACCTTCCGCGTAGGCCTTCTGCTCGGGGAAATAGCCGATGTAGCCATTGGTGTAACCCATGAGGTGTGCGAAGGTCGCCGGGGAAGCGGCTTTGACCTGCTTCCCGATGTTGCTGAACATCTCACCGGGAAAGGTTGTCCACATGAAGTCACCGATCCGGACAATGGTGGTGGGAACCGGCACGGCAGTAGCCCTGAAATCCTGAAACAGCTCGCGGTATTGCCGGGGGAGAAGGATCCCGGCGGTTTCGATTTGCACCCGCGGCTGGAGGCAAGGTGCGGGGGAGATCTGGCGGTACACGCGGGCGACCTCGCGCCCGATCTCCTCGCCGAGCGCCCACGTCGTCTTCACATCATCCGGGTTGCCATCCAGGCCGCCCACCACGCGCGGATTGATATCGCCCGCGGCTCCCTGGAGGTAAATGGCCCCCACGCCGGGGAATTCTCTTTCGACGTACTCCTGCATGCGCCCCATCCACTCGCCGGAGATTTTGCTGTTGCGCCCTCCCAGCGAGGTTCCGTGGCAGGCGTAGTGAATCATCACGGCCAGCGGCTTACCCGTCAGTGTGTCCAAGCGCACGATCTGTACCGCATCGTCGATGGCCCCCAGGGGATTCGCGCCCAGCCGCACGACGCCACCAAATTCGTGGATCAGGACCGGCTTGTCGGTGCGGTGCTGGCCAAAGGATTGACTTGCGTCGTTCTCATCGTAGGTTAAGACTGAGTCCACATCGGCGGTCTTCACCTGGCGCCGGCTCATGGCGATACGGGACCGTCCCACGCCCGCGGCGATGCGCACGGCTTGCAGGTTGGCCATGGCTTGGGTGGCAGCTTTCAGCAGGCCACTCGAGAACTGGGAATCCCAGGCCGTCTTTGCCTCCGCATTGGGCGCGGGAGCGGCGTGGTTGTGAGCGTCGCCCAGAAGGATGTTTCGCTCCGGGATGCCCGTCGACTCCGAGATCCTGCGCCGGAAAGCGTCGTGTTGCTGGGTTCCCAAGAAGCCGATTCCGATTACATCGGCCTCGACAAAGGCCACTCGGACCCCCGAGGCTTCGAAAATCAGGGCTCGCGCGTACAGGCGGTCGTAGATTCCGTCCGAGGGTGTCCCGCGCAAGTCATAGCCGCCGAGGTCCACCGGCCCGGTCGGCGTTATATCAACTTTCGCGTATCCCGCACGCAAATCCTGCGCCCGGGCCGGCGGCGCGGCAAATAACAGCAAGCTGGTTATAAGAAGGCATACTACCCGGAGAGTCTTCGACGTGCGGCCTGCCTGCCCCATTGTATGTTTGCACATTTCACTCAAGCTCCTCTTCCACTTTTTTCCCGCTCGCGCTCAACTTGCGCATGTCGCCTGAACGCCCGAACGTGGCATGTGTGCCTTCTCTAGGATGCCGTGCTGGCAACTCAGCCTCAGGACAACGGTCTCAACCGTCGGCCTTATCTTATTGCCAGGAGAGAAAGGAATGCAACGGCGGGCCAGTTGGCGACCCGCCCCACGCTTCGTTTCACTATCACCCAAACGGGAATCCTAAGGGACTGTGATTGTCGCGCCAATGGGAATCCTGATTCGCCCTGGGGTCGCTAAAAAGGAAAAAACCCAAGTCAGAACAACCCTGACTGGGGCTCCGGGAGACACCGGATTCAACCATCGGTCATCCAAACCGTAGGTTACGTATCAAAGGCGTACCCCGTTGTCAAGAAAATTGTTCCGTCACGTGCGGCGAAAAATAACCCGGGGCACGCCTGCCGCGACGATCGCAAGAAGAAGTCGGCCAACCGGCTTCGGTGGGAAGCCGATCCGGAGCTGACCCGGCATTATGGCGAGCAGTGCCGCGAACTCCACATTATGTTGATCGACGACGATATCGAGAACGTCTTTCCCAGTTCCTATGCTTGGTGGACGGCCACCGAGCGGAAGTGCTGGGGTGACGGGACCACGGCCACCGGTACTGGTGTCATTTGCGAGACATGGGCGCTCGAAGCCGCAGTCATTCCCGTCCCGCCACGGCGGGACGGGAATGACCGGCGTTTCGAAAGGGATCCCAGCCCACGCTGGAGCGCTGATAAGCCGTTGTGCTTGAGACCGGCGCACGTTTGCCGGCGCAGTCCCTCCGTTTCGATGGGCGAAGCTTAGCAGACTCTCGCGGATGATTGACTGGGAAAATGTGGGTCATGCAGGTCTGATACGCAATGTCCGTCATTCGTAGAGGATAACCCCATTGTCTGTCATTCTGAGCCCGTTCGTTGCGCTCAGGGTAAACTCCGCGCAGAATCCCCGCATTTGAAAGCTCAATCAGTACGAAAAAAATGCCGGGATTCTTCGCTTCGCTCTCCAGAAACTCGACGCATTACTCGTTTCCATTGAGCAGCTTGGGCCGAGCCTGCCTGATCCGTCCTCGCCCCGCAACTAACCCCTCACCCGGCCCGCGACGGCTGGTGAAAGCGCCGTCGCGGTCCACCCTCTCCCCTTGGGAGAGGGCAGACCCACTTTGCGGTGCGCTCCGTTTCTGATACCACGTATAGCGCTCTCCGGCTATCCTCGCTCAGAATGACAGCGGCCATGATTTGGAGCGATAAAAGGAATCCCGTTCCGATAAAGAGTCCGTGCTTTAGGCACCTTGGAGATTTCCTAAAGACGTTTTCGGCTTGAACTATGCCAAAACCCGGAAACAAAATCCGCATCCCGCTCCCGGAGAAAGAGGCACTTCCCCTTCTTCTCAAAGTGAAGCCGACCGCCGATATGCCCCGGCAAGGGGCGCATCCGCCAAAGGCAAAGAAGCGGTCGAAATGAAAATTACATCGAACGATAGGGAGGCGGCCAATCGGGCCGAAATTACTGCAATCCTGATTCGCATCGGTTATCGGGTATACCGTCCTGAAGCTGATTGCTACGGCGAGGATTTGATGCTACGAACTCCAAACGGAAAGATTCGCGCCGTTCAGTTGAAAAGCCGTCCCACTGTGGACTGGAAAAAATATGGGATGAAATCTCTATGGATGCTCTTTCCCGACACCAAGGGCAGTGGCGGAAGGAAGTGGTTTCTCATACCCCACGATAAATTCTATCGATGGATCAAGTCTATGTACGGCCACGGGAAGGGGTTTAAAGAACATAAAGCAAGAAACTTCTCGTATATCTCGCAGAAACTCGCCATCTTCCTCCATAGGTTCGCCGTTACCTAAGCCTTCTCATGCCAGTCCTCTACTTCGTCAAGTGCATAATTCCCCATTTTTCACTTGCTATTCGCTTTTCATTCGCCTACAATGGCAAACATAGCTGCCCCCGTGACCAATGGAGCTGGGGGGAATTATTTCTGAGATGGTGCGAACATGGCTTTGACGCGTCGGCAGAAACAGGTCTTTGATTTCCTGGTGGGATTCATCAATCGCAATGGGTACTCGCCGAGTTTCGAGGAGATGGGCGCAGGATTGGGGCTGTCGTCACTCGCGACGGTGCACAAGCATATGCAGACCCTGGAAAAGAAGGGTTTCATCCGCCGCAGCTACAACCAGAGCCGGTCTGTGGAGGTTGTTGCCGTGCCGGGCTCGGTGCCGTTTGCCAAGACAGCGGTTCGTCCCTTCGGGCGGAGGAAGGCGCCGTTCGAGACGAGAGCCGGAGTTGAGCCGGTTGGAGCGGTCCCCATTCCAATACCCGCCACGGTTTTGGGCAACATGGAGTTCCCCCTGTTGGGGCGAATCGCTGCCGGCCAGCCGGTTGAAGCGGTGCCCAATGCCGAGACCTTCTCCTTCGGCGATTTCACCGCTGGCCGAGGAAGCCTCTTCGTCCTGCGGGTAAAGGGCGACTCGATGATTGATGACCACATTTGCAATGGAGATTACATCCTGGTGGAAGGAACGCAGACGGCAGAGAACGGCGAGATCGTGGTGGCTCTTATCGAGGGAACCGACGCCACACTCAAGCGATTCTTCCGCGCCCCCAATGGGAAAATTCGCTTGCAGCCTGCCAATGCCCAAATGGACCCCATCATCGTGTCGGCCCGAGAGGTGAAGATTCAGGGGAGGGTGGTCGGGGTGCTGCGGAAGTACTGAATTATGAATTATGAATTGTGAATTGTGAATTGTGAATTGCCAACCACCTACAGCTTACCGCATCTTGCTTACCGTTCTTCCCTGTTCCCTAGCGGAGAGAAGGGGGCACGCAATAAGCAGAAGGCAGTCGGCAGTGGGCAATTCATAATTCATAATTTACAATTCATAATTATCTACGTGTACTTCAGCCACCGGAGCAATTCCACCAGCGACGGTCTCTTGCCATACATCAAGATGCCCACGCGGTAGATCTTGGCGGCGACATACACCACGCCGATGGTCGTAGCAATGCTGAGGGCCAGGGAGAGGGCGATTTGCCAGAAGGGTGGAGTCTGGAGCGCAATGCGAAATGTCATGAGAATGGGGGACAGAAAGGGGAGCAGCGACACCACAACCGAGAGTTGTGAGGCCGGGTCGCGCATCACAGCGGGGTAAAGAAGGAAGGCGACCACGACGAGCAGGGTGACGGGCATTTGCACTTGCTGTGCCTCCTCATCGCTGGAAACCATTGCCCCAACGGCAGCGTAGAGAGACGCATAAAGAAAATAACCAGCCAGGAAGAACAGCAGGGCATAGATCAAAAGAGAAAGTGGAATATGAAACCGCGGCACGGACGCACCCGGCCTGAAAGCGGCCGCGACGGCTGCCCCGTAAGTTGAGATAAGAACGGCGGTGATTGTCCAGATGAGGTACTGCGTGAAGCCTACCCCGGCAACGCCCAGGATCTTTCCCGTGAGCAACTGAAATGGCCGGGCCGAGGAAGCGAGGATTTCAACAATGCGCGTGGTTTTCTCTTCCAGAACGGATCGCATGGTGGCTACGCCATAAAACAACAGCGTGATGTAGAGAACCATGCCGACGACGACCGCTGCCAACAAAGTTTGCCCTTTTTCTTCCGACTCTCCTCCCTTACCAACTTTGACCAGGGTGAAATCTACGCCGCGAACCAGTTCGCTCAGATTATCAATTTGAACCCCGCGATTGCTCAAGCGCCGGGAAATCACCGCATGATCGACCGCGCCCCGGATAGCAGCCGCGGCTTGAAAATCACCGGGGTTCTGCGTGTGAAACTCCACTACTCCCTTTTCGAGGACTTCCTTGGGCACCACCAGGTAACAATCCAGCAGTCCCCGCCGAACCTGGTCGGCAAGTTCGTCCCGAGCCCTCTGGTCGGACTGGGGCTGCTCGAGCGTCCGAACCAACTGGAAGAGCGGCTGGCCGTTCTTCAATTTCTCGGTGAAACCCGCCGCGATGATTTTCGCGAAGCCGGCGTTGTCGAGGAGGGCGATCTTGAGTGTGTGGTCGGACTCCCGCGTGGCCATCATCATGGTGAAAATCAGCACACCCGCACTGAACACGGGCAGGCCTATCGTGGTGAGGATGAATCCCTTGGTGCGGATGCGCGTCAGGTACTCGCGTTTGACCACCAGCCAGACTTTACGCATGGGCTCCTGCAACCATTTCGATGAAGATGTCGTTCAAAGGCGGCTCGACCAGCTCGAAGCGGCTGATACGCACGCCGCGCAGCAGAGCGGCTTTAAGGATTTCCTGGGGATCGGCGCCTGGCCTGAGCCGGGCTTCCACGACTGCCCCGAAGCGGTTCACTTTTTCGACCAGTCCCGTAGCTTCCAGAAAGTCCCCGTCCCCTGAGTATTCGATGCGAAGGGTGTTCTTCCCGTAGGACTGCTTGATGGCGTGGAGGTCCCCGTTCAACACACTGCGTCCTTTGTTGATCAGACAGATGGCGTCACACATCATCTCCACCTGCTCCATGCGGTGAGTGGAAAGGATGATCGTGGAACCCTGGTCGCGCAACTCCAGCATGATGTCTTTGATCAGGCTTGCATTCACCGGGTCAAGGCCGGCGAAAGGTTCATCAAGAATCAGCAGCGGGGGCTTATGAATCACCGTGGCGATAAACTGAACCTTTTGCTGCATTCCTTTGGAAAGATCCTGGATCTTCTTTTCTGACCAGGCTGCCAATTCCAGGCGTTCCAGCCAGGATTGGGCGCGCTGCGCCGCCTCGGTCTCGGAGAGTCCTTTCAGGGCGCCCAAAAACACCAGGACCTCCCGCACTTTCATTTTGCTGTAGAGGCCTCGTTCCTCGGGGAGATAGCCGACGCGGTCCTGGGTGCGGTCGCTGACCGGCTCGCCAAGAACCTGAATTGATCCTTCGTCAGGAATCAGCACCCGCATGATCATGCGGAGCGAGGTGGTCTTGCCGGCTCCGTTGGGGCCAAGCAGACCGAAGACGGCGCCTTCCCTGATGCGCAAGCTCAAATTGCTGACGGCGGTGAGCGTGTCAAACCGTTTGGTAACTCCATCGAGAACCACTGCATCCATCGGTGCGCCCATCCTGCCTGCGAAACCTTGAGGAGCTTACCCTGCGAGTATTCCCGCAGACTGCTCTCTTTTGAACCCGGTGACCTTCACCTAACCCACACCCTGTGCTTCGAAGCGGTTTTACGTTTATAGCACCGAAATGCATTGGGGGCAATCACAAACTCGACTTCCTCCCACGCCATGGGCCTAGGCTGGGGCGCGCAAAACATGGGTGGTGGCGTCATTTGGCACGGGGTCCCTTTCGAAACGCCGGTCATTCCCGCGAAAGCGGGAATCCTGTCCGTAGATTGCGCATTTCATAAGGTTTGGGGAGTGGATTCCCGCTTTCGCGGGAATGACTGCGGCCCGCAACGCCCCTGTCTCGCAAATGACACCAGCACCAAAACATGCTGTACGAAGTCGCTTCCTGGGAGTAAGATAGGCGACTGCGCGTAAGCCACCAAGTATCGGAGAAGCATACGCAATGCGAGATGTGGTGATTATGGGTTCAGGATGCGCGGGATTGACGGCAGCTATTTATGCCGCGCGCGCCAATTTGAAGCCGCTGGTTATCCGGGGCCTGGAAGCCGGCGGACAATTGACCTTGACGACTTTGGTGGAGAATTTCCCCGGCTTTCCAAAAGGGGTGCAAGGGCCGGAGCTGATCGAACGCATGCAGAACCAGGCTGCCGAATTTGGCGCCGAGTTCACGGAAGGCCATGTGAGCGGCGCTGACCTTTCCCGTCGCCCCTTTGTGATTGACCTGGGGAGCGAGACGGTCGAGGCGCGCACGCTGATCATTGCTTCCGGCGCTTCGGCAAAAATGTTGGGACTGGAATCGGAGCGCAAACTGCTTAGCCACGGTGTATCGACCTGCGCGACCTGCGATGGATATTTCTATCGTGGCAAAGAGGTGGTGGTCGTGGGAGGCGGTGATACGGCTGCGGAAGAGGCCATGTTCCTCACCCGCTATGCCACGCAAGTGAGTATCATTCACCGCCGCGACCAGTTACGCGCCTCCAAAATCATGCAGGACCGGCTTCATCGCAATCCAAAGATCAAGTTCATCTGGGATTCGCTGGTAGTGGACGTCCTGGACGTTGACCGAGGCGAAGTCACGGGAATTAAGCTGAAGAATACCAAGACCGGCGGTGAAACCCTCAAGAGTTGTGATGGGGTGTTTATGGGAATCGGCCATTCGCCCAATACCTCTTTGTTCCGCGGGCAGCTCGAGATGAACGAAGTGGGCTATCTGATTACGCACGACGGAAGCAAGACCAACGTGCCTGGTGTCTTTGCCGCGGGTGACGTCCAGGACCACGTTTATCGGCAGGCCATCACCGCGGCTGGTTCCGGCTGCATGGCGGCCATTGACGCCGAGAGATTTCTGGAAGCTGAACACTGAAAGGCAGGTTTCAGGTGTCAGGTTTCAGGTGTCAGGGGAGTAGTGACGGGCGTTACGAATAGTGAATGGTGAATAGTGAATAGTAAATTGTGGGCGCGGAATTTGCTATGCGGCCGTCCCCAGGGCCTTTGACCTCTACGCTTACGCAACTACAATTCATAATTTACTATTCACTATTCACAATTTCCCCCCTTCCCTGGCACCTGCCCTTGACACCTGAAACCTGGCACCTGGAACCCTAAATTATGCTCCGCTCTATTCTCCTCTACCTTTCCGACAAAGAGACTCCCAAGAAGATCCTCACGGGCCATGCCTTGGGCCGCCGCATGGCCGCGCGGTTCATTGCCGGTGAAGAATTGGAAGACGCGCTCCAAGTGGTCCGGCGGTTGAACGCCGAAGGGTTTATGGTGACGCTCGACCTGCTGGGTGAGAGCGTGCAGGGAGCCGCGGAAGCTGAAGCTGCTTGCCAGGCTTACGTCCACATCCTTGATAGGCTCGCGGTTGAAGGCTTGAATTCCCACGTGTCTGTCAAGCTCACTCAACTGGGCTTGGCGATTGATGAAGGGTTGGCGTGCCGTCATCTGAAATTGCTCTGCGCGTGCGCTGCCAAGTACCACAACTTTATGCGCGTGGATATGGAGGGTTCGGCCTTCACCGAAGCGACGCTCCGGGTTTTCCGAACGGTGAGTGCGCCGCGCCCTGTGGCGGGCATCGCCATCCAATCATATCTTTACCGCAGCGACAAGGACGTGGAAGAGTTGCTGAAGTCCGGCGCCCGCATCCGGCTGGTTAAGGGCGCTTACAACGAGCCCCCCGCAATCGCCTATCGGTACAAAAGGGATGTAGACCGCAGCTTTTCGAGGTTGATGGAGATGATGCTTTCCAGCGGGATCTATCACGCCATTGCCACGCATGACGAGCGCCTCATTGCCGCTGCGCAGGAGTACGCGCGGGCGCACGACATCTCCGCCGAGCACTACGAATTTCAATTGCTGTACGGGATCCGCCGCCACTTGCAGCGCGACCTGCTCCGCCAGGGCGCGCGGGTGCGCCTTTACGTTCCCTATGGGCGTCACTGGTATGCCTACTTCATGCGGCGTCTGGCCGAAAGACCGGCGAACCTGTTATTCTTGCTTCGCAATCTCTTCCGCGCCTGATCCCCGCGGTTGACTTCCTGAGCAGTCTCTACGCCTCTCGATGAAGGTTTTCGACCCCATCCAAGACTTCGCGCGCCTCATGCAGCGGGCAGAGGAAGAGATCAACCTTGACGAAGCGGCGCTGCTAATCGCCCGCACCGAATACCCTCACCTCAATGTGCCTGACCAGCTCGCACGGCTCGACGCCCTTGCCTTCCGCCTGCTCTGCGACCCCTCGCGCCCCGCCATCGAAATCATCGAGAGCATGAACAAGCTTCTCTTCGCGAAGGAAAAATTCCGTGGCAACGAAGAGGAATACGACGACCCGCGGAACAGCTATCTCAACGACGTTCTGGACCGCAAGCTTGGGATTCCCATCTCCCTGTCGCTCATTTACATCGAAGTGGCCAGGCGGCACCATCTGGCCCTGATGGGCGTGAGCTTTCCCGGACATTTCCTGGTGAAATACCGGACCGACCACATTGAGATCCTGATCGATCCCTATCGCCGAGGGAGGATTTTGACGCGCCACGATTGCCGGGAATTGTTGAAAGCGCAATTCGGTGACGAGGCGCGACTGAAGCCGGAATACTTTGTGGCATCGACAAAGAAGCAGATCCTGGCCAGGATGCTCAACAACCTTAAGGGATCGTACGTTCGCCGCCACGACTTCAACAGAGTTCTCACCCTGATCCAGCTCGCCCTGCTGGTCGATCCGGACTCGGGCCAGCAGCTCCACGACCGAGGGATGACCTATTTCCTGCTGCGCCGCTACCAAGAAGCCCAGGCAGATTTCAAAACCTATCTCAACCTTACTCCTCGCGGCACCCCCCAAGCGGTGGAGGCCGCCCAGTTACTGCACCGCATTCGAGGCATGATGAACTGAGGACAGGGAATAGGGAACAGGGAATGGGGGTAGGGAATAGGTTGAGGTTGCGAGGTCCTGTTCCCTGTCACCTGTTCCCTATTCCCTGCTCTAGCTAAGCCCCAGTTGCTTCTTTGCCGCCTCGCTCAGGCGGCTGATGTCCCAGGGTGGGTCCCAGACCACCTGCACGTTTGCGGACTTCACCCCTGGGATCTCTGCAACCTGCTGCCTCACCTGCTCGCTAATGAAGCGGTGAGCAGGGCAGCCCCTTGCCGTCAGGGTCATGACCACGTTAACCTGGTCGTCATCAACCTGGACCTCGTAAATCAATCCCAGGTCCACGAGATTGACTGGAATTTCCGGGTCGTAACAGTTGCGCAGAACTTCGTAAACTTGCTCATTCGTTACCATTCGTAGCCTCGTCGAGAGCCTTCGCTCCTGCTCGGATTGTAACCTCGAAATCTCCCACCTCAAATCAATTTCTTTCGCCACCTACCCTCATGCCCCGCTTGTCGTGGCTCTTCCCGCCCTACCACCTACGACCTATCACCTACCAAGACAGTCGACAGTCAACAGTCGAAGGTTGCCCGCGGCCCCCCCCACCTACTACCTACCACAAACTAACTGCCTTTCTTTTCAATAACATTCCCGCTGTCAACGCGTAACTACATTTGTTTTCATAGACATCCCCGCTTCGTCCTGGGCTGCTCAGAGCTGGCCCTTTGTTTTCATAGACATTCCCGCGTCGTTCAGTCATTTTTTGAAGTTACTAGTTTTCTCTTTCCGTTTCGGCGATGACATCTTGTCGTAGTCGGCGGTACGGGCCAAGAGTCCCGCCAATTCGGACTCCCCTCAATGCAGTAGGCAGACGGCAGTCGGCGGTGGCGAGAAGGAAGAAGGCAACTCATAATTCACAATTCAAAATTGCTCCTGTAACGGTCCTTTGTTTTCATAGACATTCCTGCGTCGTTCCTTCACTTTTTGAAATTACTACGGTCCCTTCTTTCGCTGCGGAAGGTGCCATTTTGTCCTGGGCTGCATACGGTCGAAGACTCCCGCCAGCTCGCACTCCCCTCAAATGCAGTAGGCAGTAGGCAGACGGCAGTCGGTGGTGGCGAGAAGGAAGAAGGCAATTCATAATTCACAATATAATTCACAATTTGGCGACCGTGCTTCAGTGCATTGAGCTTCGAATTCTGCTTGCCGGCGGCGCTGCGCGGTCCGGTGGAAAGCTGCGCATTCCGGCGCGCGGCAGCGAGCAACCTGGGCGTAAGTTGGGGTGATTTGCGTAAGGACATGGTTCCTCCTGGGGCGGGGGTATGGGGTCAACGGGGAGAGGACTTCCTCGGGGACAGGACTTTTCACGCTAGTAGGCTACTACAATGGCGGGGCGCTGTCAAGAGACATTGTGTCCACGTACCTAGCCCAGGACTGCTTCAATTGACTCATTGAATCATTGATCCATTGACTCATTGAAGGGCCCTTGCCTCCGTATCTCCCACATGCTGACCTAAAGGTCAGCGCTACATCGGTGGCGACTTTTTAAAGTAGGTAAAGCCGATCCAAGGCATCTTCGACGCGGGCGTCGTCGGGAAGCTCGTCAATGGCCCTCAATATCTGCTGCTTTGTGCCCACGGCAACTCTCCAATCTCACTTCGAATCCTGGCACTGACTGCGCGTGAGGGCTAGGTCACCCGGCCATCCATGACGTGTTCCCGGTCGGCGGCAGCTTCCTCTGTCCAGCGAAGCTTCATTCTTCGCCCCCTTCGGATTTGGGTTGAATCCCATCCGCTTGTTCCGGAGGGCGAGTGGTACAAGGATTTCGGATCATTTAAAATCTGCGATGAGAGACCGTACCGAAGACATTCCTACTTTCCGGTCAGCCCGCCAAGGGCGAAAGCCTGTGAGCGCAGGGTGGCAGGGAAGGTGACAGCCGTCCAGAATCGGCGACCTTCCGAACGGTAGGCTCGAATTAGGACGTTACCTGTTGGTCTGCTCATTTCTTCAGTTCATCATTCCTTGTTCATCATTGAAATCAGGTGGCGCAATGCGCGCCCGCAAGCCTGCCAATCTTAATAGCGGGCGGCTTTCCATTTCTTTTTTTGGCTGGGCGGTGATAAGATGACCAGAGTCAGAGGAAGGTGGGCGAATCATGGCTAGAAACGGCAAACGAGTTAGCGCGCGCGAGTTTTCCAGGCGGTTCACAAAGATAGTTTCACGGCACCTTTCTCCCCTGCCCCCGGAGGAGCAAGACAAGCGAATAAAGGCTGCCGAGCAAACCGCACTTCAGGCTAGCCGTGCCTCGCGTCCCACAACTCGCAGAGCTGAAGAAACTCGGGCGATCCATCTTTTATCCCGAAGTCGCGAATGACAGCAAGAAACGTTCTCTTGTCGCAGCCTAGGTCAGCAAGCATGTCTGCCAATTTCTTAATCGTGCGCCGGCGAGCCAAGGTCACAGCTTTCCTCGGCTGAGGGCGCCCTCTCGTTGTTTCCTCAGCCAAGAGGTCTCTAAAATCGTTTTCTTCCGACACTTCTTAACTCCTTTTCTGTGAAACTGCATTAACCATGCATGCCGACGCGTCGTCGTCGGAAAGACGCGGAATGTTGCCGCTCTGGCGAATCCGCGTACCTCAGGGTACCAGACCTTGCGCTAAATTAGAGCTAACAAAAATGGTTAAGCGAACAGCGAATAAAACGTCCGTTACGCCTGACGAGGCGATGCAGAAGTTCGCAGACCGCCTGGCTAAGCCCTCGGCTAGCGACAGGCGGGAATTGCAAAAACTCGCCGATCGCCTTAACCGTCACAACGGCAAGGTGGAGCAACAACGTTACGCCGCCGCCGTCCGCACGCTCTTTGAGCAGGTTGGAGACAGAGCTTTCGCCGTCATGACATCGATGATTCCATTTGGATCGGGCATGCGCCCGTGGTTACGCACGTGCCGATACTGCGAAGAATTCTTTTGTGCCAAGCGCCACAACCAGGAGTTCTGCGGCGGCCGGTGCCGGAAAGACTGGTACTCAAAGACAGACAAGGGAAAGCAGGGCAACCGCGAAAGGCAGGCGCGTTACAGGAGAAACCGTTTCGGCAGCATCGCCTCCGCGCTGAAGGGATAAGGGCTTGGAGGTCTGCGGTTCTTCCCCAATTGACAATGAAAACTGCGGTGAGGGACCGTACCCGAAGAACTTCCTGCTTTCCGGTCAGCCCGCCAAGGGCGAAAGGCTATGAGCGCAGGGTGGCTAGGAGGGTGACCGGCGACGTCGCGCATCGCAGAGCTACGCTCTGCGCCAGCCCGCGATGTCAGAATGGGTTTGTGCTATCATCTGAATAGAGGGAACTTTATGGCGAATACCCCAGTCGCGCGCAGGCAGCAATCCAAGTCGACGGCATCTGGCGCCGGTCGGCCCACTACTGCCCGCCTGCGCCCCCAGAATCGGAAGCTGCTCAAGTGGCTCGATTCCTGGCTGGCCACACCCGATGATCGTGGTGAGAAGTGGTGGAACGGATTTGAAGACGACCTCCGCAAGCATCGCACAACATTCAGGCCTACCCAAACGGGATGACGAGTTACTCACTCGACACCGATACGATCACCAAGCTCCTCAAATAACGCTGCCTCTCATCTGCCGCTCCGCAGCCAACAGGCGCACAGGCGGGCTGGCCTTGACGCTACCGCAAGAGCCTTCTTCCCCCATCTACTGCATGCACCCTACCACCTACCCGTGACGCTGCCAGGAGTCCAGCGCGGCGGTGCGCGACACACGAGCAGTTTAGCGAGTAGCACCCCGATGCATCGGGGCGGTTTGTCCCCAATTGAAAACAAAAACCGCGGACCTTAACAACAGGTCCGCGCTACCTGCTCCAACGAGGTGCCATCGTTCTCCGCAAGCCGCGCCGCAACCCCCGCCAAGGCTGGGCGGAAGCCAGCCGCAAATTGGCGGAAGCAGGGGATGACAAGCTCGTCTGGCCGGAGTTCGGGAACCGGAATGACGGAGACCTTCAATGGTAGCTCGCGGAGAGGTGTGGCTGGTCGCGGTCGATCCCTCGGCCGGCAGCGAGATCCGCAAGACCAGGCCCTGCCTGATCGTCTCGCCGCCGGAAGTGCACGACTACTTGCGCACGGTGATTGTGGCTCCTATGACTACCGGAGCCAGGCCGGCGCCTTATCGCATCGCAGTTACTCTTCAAGGGAAGCGCGGGCTGATTCTTCTGGACCAACTCCGGACGCTGGACAAGATCCGGCTCGTCAAACGACTGGGAAACATTAGCGCGGCAGTTTTGGCTTCGACGCTGAAAACACGGCAACAAGTTTTTGCCTGAGGGCGGCTGGCGCAGGCCCGTGTACCCTGGGGTCGGCGATTTCCCGAAGGGACTTGTGAAATCGGAGAGTATACCCGCGCCGAAGCCCTGATGGATATGAGGTCGCAGACGTTCAAATTCGACCGTCTGCGTCAGCCCGCCTACCCGCAGCGCCACGCTACCTGCTACAACATCAAACTGCACCACCACCGAAATCTATCTCGGACAGACATCTAAGCCTAATCGCGTCTGGCCTAAAATCAAACGGATAACAAGGGAACGGTCATGAGAAGCGGAGCCAAGGGCGAACCATCGGCCCGGCGCGTCCCATGGATCCACAAAGTGGAGCTGCCGCGAGTAGAATCGCTGTCCAGATTTTGGGCTTGTCCGTTACTAACGGACATGGCATAATCACGGACGTAGTGCCTGAGGAGTGCGTATGCAGGGTTTGCAAGAAGCCAAGAGGCGATTAAACCAGCGGTTATTCCACCTCACAAATCTCAGCTTCGTCAAAATGATCCACATCCAGCATGCCGAACATTCGTCGGTGCGCGTTGATACAGCCACGGGGAGCTTTAAGTTCGAGGTCCGGCTCGTCCGCTCTTACCTCGACCGCACCTTGGCTAACGATTTAATTCAGATCGTCAAAGGATTAAAAGGGCGAGGGCAGAGTGATCTACTTCTGCTGGCTCGTTATGTCCCCCGACCTACTGGAGAGCGACTGGCGGAGGCCGGAGTGAATTTCTTGGATGAAGCCGGCAATATGAACTTGGCTCTTGGCGGCAATTACCACAGCCTCATCCTGGGCAAGCCGGAAATACGCTCGGCCGAAAAGAGATCGTCGGGTCCCGCCACAATTCAAGTGCTGCTCACGCTGGCGGCGCAGCCAGAGACCCTGGATTGGCCTATACGCCAATTAGCCTCCGCTGCCGGGGTCAGCAAAACCGTAGCCGCCGAAGTTCGACGGCGACTAGTGGAAGAAGGAACTCTGAAGCGGGGGGAAGATGGACGGTGCCAGCTTTTGAATCCCCAGGACATTCGCGAACGGTGCCTGTCTGGATACAGCCAGTTGTTACGGCCCCGCCTGGTGATCAATAGATTCCGTAGCCTGGAAACGGATGCCGACAAGTTCGTAGCCGAATTCATCCGGATCGTTTCTCAGTCCGGCAAGAAGTACGCACTGACGGGCGGAGCAGGAGCATTTGTATTTCAGCACTTTTACCGGGGCCCGGAAACAGCCATTTTCATCGAAGGGATTACAGCCGACTTCGAGCGGCGAGCCAAGCTCCTTCCGGATCCTCGGGGACCGATCGTTCTCTTACGAGCCTTTGCGGAACCCTTAGCGTTCTGGCGCCTTGTCCGTGGCATCTGGGTCGCCCATCCATTACTCATTCATCTGGAATTGCTGCAACAAGATGACCCGCGCGCGCACGAGGCCGCGGAGAGAATCCGCGAAGAGTTTCTCAAGCCATGATCAAACTCAATCCCGATCAGGAATCGGACCTACGTGAACTCACTACCGTTTGCCAGTTCATGCAGATTGAGCTGGTAATCATTGGCGCTACAGCCTACCGGTTGCTTGTCGACGATCCCTACCGTACAACGCAGGACGTGGATATTGCAGTTGCTGTGGACCTCGACGCTTTCCCAGACCTGATTCTCAGGCTCAACAACCGCGGATGGCATCAATCGGAAAAGCAAGAACATCGTTGGCGCGGCGCTTGCGGAGCAATCATAGATCTTGTGCCTGCGGGAGTCCGGTTGCGCGCGGAGAAACAGCTTATCTGGCCCGGAAGTGGTATGACGATGAGCCTGATTGGGTTTGACCATGTTTTCAGCGATTCGGTTGCACAGGAACCGGCGTCTGGCTTGATACTCAAAGTGATCCCCTTACAGGTTTTTGCTCTGTTGAAGATCGCTGCGTTCCTTGAGGGCCGGGAACAACGTGACAAGGACCTGCGTGACATCGGGGCTCTGCTTGAGAGATATGAAGTCGATGGCGAGCGCCGTTACGGTGATGAGGTTTACGATTCGGGGTTAGGATTGAGCTATGATGAGGCAGGAGCATTCCTGCTGGGATTGGACTTGAGCCGGCTTTGTACAATGGACGAGGCAGACCTTGTTCAAGCCTTCCTAAACCTGATTGCAGACAATGAGAGCCCAGTTTTCAGGAGTCTATCTCGTTCGCGGAGAAGGTTTGCTGAGCACAATGAGCAGGATCAGGAATTGAAGAAGCAAGTTCAGGCCCTGATTGAAGGCTTTCGCCGACCCCGCCAGCCCTCTTGAATCTACTCCCCCCGCGCATAGGCAGGGCAGATTTGCAGACTGAATTCGGCGCCAGATGTTATGTATCTCTTGTCTCAAGCACGAGCGGCAGAGTTAGGCGTGGTTTGCCTTACTCTGATGTCTTAACATGATAACCTCAACATACCTATTAACCTCCGATGACGAAAAGCCGCGGAGTAATGCCGCTCGGCGCGGCATAACTCCGCGCTACCTGCTCTTTTAGAGGCCCAGGTCCTTCGCCCCAGGCTTCACTTCATGCCGCTCTGCAAGTAGTTCAGATCCTTGAGATAGTTCTGCTCGATCTGAGCCTTCGGACTATTCGAGCGGTAAGTTTTGTCTTTATCACCCTCGTATAGTTCTCGGAGGCGATCAATGGCGTTCCGAGCGCAGGCTTTGAGCGTCATATCCAGCTTCGCGAGTGGCGTCTGGTTCCGAAGCAGGTTAGCAGTACCCTTTACCAAGCCACCCAAGCTGTCCACTTGCATGGAGGCGAAGAGCACGTTGCGGTGGTAACACCCGAGGGAGGGCTTCTTGGGATCCTTCTTCGCAAAAAGGCCGGGCAACCAGATGGCTCGACCGCGCCGACGCCCAAAGAGAATGCTTCCCGCAGCGGCGGAGCCTCGCAGGGGAACCTGGACTTCGGGAAGTGGGCGCAAGGTAGCTGTTTCGGGATCAGGCATCCACTCCGTAACGGATTGCAGGGCTCGATGCACCGGCCCACCTAACTCGAACGGAGTGAAAGGGTCTCCCTTCACCAAAGTGAAAATCGTAAAGGCCTCTCCCTGCTTGCCCGGCACACCTCCTTGCTTGAAAAGCGTGTTACGCATCTGCGTGAGACCGTTTTCTCCCAGGGAATCGAGAGAGCGTTCAAGCTTGTCTTCCTGAGTAATGAACTTCTCTCCGCCATCCCGGATGTCGTAAGCCAGCTTGACCGCGTCGTCCAGAGTGAACGGGCCGTTGACTCGGAACGTGACCGCCAAAGCGAGCCCGTGCGGGTAGTAGAATCCCTCCAGCGTCACGATTCCCTTTTTCCAATCCTTGACCGTGACGGGCAGCTTCGCCCGCAAAGGTACGACGTGTTCCCAGGCCTGCTTGCCGCTCACAGCTTCAAGGGCCGGACCCGCAAGGTAGTATTTCCAGAAGAACTGCTTCTTGCGCTTGTGCCAGGGCACCTCCAGGCCTGCAAGACCCTTCCCCGCGAGGGTGTTTTCGAACACCTCCCTGTAGCGCTCGCTCTTCTTCAAGAATTGGAAGGAGTCAGCGAGCTCGGCTGTTGGCTTGAATATCTCGAGGTTGGTTTCCACCCAGACGAAAGATAGACGGAAGTCTTGGACCGTCAAGGCAACCGGTGGAGTGCTTGGGGTCGGCGGGTTCGCTGACGGTGTTGACATTGGCCCTCCGCTGGAATACTATAGGTTTGACTGTAGTGGTGATTGCCCCGCGCGTTGGCCGTCTCCATAGATGGGGCGGCGAACGCGCGGGGTCAGGATGCTGCGCACTGGCGGAGTTTCGCCGGTGCGTGGCACGCGAAGCCTCTCAATCGAGGTCCCGCGATCACCTTAGGGAGCTCAGGCCGAGAAAGGTTCGACCGGGCTCCCGCCGGAAAGGTTGGGCAGTGTTCAAGGAGCGCTGCCCCTTTTCCATACTCATGTTATTTCCACAATCTCGTCCCTGTCGGGGGTCGTCGGTTCCAGCTCAGCCAGTTGATATAGTCGCGGACCCTCGATGGGTTGTGTCTTCAAAGTCGCAATATCCTCTTCTTTGCTCACCAAGTTTGCCAGCTTCCTGAGCCGACCTTCTCTTGTCGCTTCTTGGATCTCTTGTGCCAATTTTTCATTCTTGGGCAAGCTAAGGCTGATTGCTGGACTCACCCAAGCACTTTTCTCATCCTCCCTCTTGATCAAAAAGACGGGCTCGCCACTCTTGTCTCCCTTGATAGTGTAACGCTCGAGCGTCAGACCCACACGCTGCCACCATAGTCTTCTGAGTACTGTAGCCGCATCGTCGTCCTTCGTGGGCGTACGTTTGCGCACCAGCCAACGGGGCAATTCCTGGCCGACGAGGAAGAGCCCGGCGTACAAGACGGCGCCCAGAACCACGGACGCCAGCCAGACGAGCACCAGATCGACGAGGCCGTAGCGGACAAAATACCACCAGCCAAAGACCGCACGGAACCCCGCGGCCATCAGGCCGGATACCGTTATGGAGACCAGCCAGAAATAGGTACTGTTCGGCTCCGGCAAGTTCGCTTTCTCGCGAGGTCTGAACCAGGACGGTCCGTAGTCCCCTAGCAGGCCAACTGTCAGCATCAGGAGGCATCCCGGAAGCAGCAGGAAGGAAGGCACCCCCAGGAGCTTCAGGATCGTGGACTCGGCGAGTACCCCGACTTCGACGACTTGAGTTTTCACCAGACTCCGATCGGCCGATTGCCCGTCGTTGGCCTTCAGAGTGATTTCAAAGGTGACTAGATACTTCCCCGGCTCGACTCTCTCCTTCGCACCTACCTCGAAAGGCACCTGTGTGGATTGATAACCCTTGAGCGAAACGCCGGATCTTATGGCCTCTGAGGACGACCTCACACCGCCGCCCTCCTGACCGGAACCGTACAGCTTGCGTAGCTTTTCGGCGACACTTCGCAGCCAACTGGCGCCCTCGCCCAGCATCCCTGACTTACAACCATTCTGGGCAGGGTCAAAGCAGATGAAATCAGGGGCGTCGGCCTTGATATCCACGTTTACGTCCTGGCCCAGCTTGTTCGTCAGCAGCAGGTCGATCTTCCCCTTGTGGTAAGTGTCGAGGGTCTCGAGAGTGGTCTCGATTTTGGCGTCAAGGAACTTATCAATCGCTTCGGCTTCGTGGCTCTTGACCGCTAGCGACTGCGTCAGGACCTTTGGCACTGACCCCAGTTTGTAGTCGACACGCAAGTTCACTGTTCCTGTCACCGGGTCAAGTCGCGATTGCGAGAATTCGAAGGCCCAGCCCACTTCCGCATGGGCGGCCACAGCCTGCTCAGAAAACGTGAGCGGAGAGATCTTGACTCCCCCCTCAGGCAGCCAGGAGAGCCGCACTTCTCGAAGTTCCGCGTCGGTCACATTTCGAAGGACGACGAGAAGATGGGTGGCCTGCTTGGGGTTGGAGGGGAGTTCTACCGAGGAGGGCAGGATCTGAATTTCCGGCTGAGTCTCCGCTCCCTTGGCTGCGGCGAACGGGCAGAGAGCAATGGCGAGCAGAAGAACGGGGAGCCCGCCTCGATCGCAAGATAGAGCCCGGTAAGCGGATGAAGCCGCGAACGAGCCGGGCCAGCGCGCGCTATCCTGCCGTGCCAGTAACAGTTGCCCGCTGCTCATGGAATGGCCTTGGCCGGACGCCGCCGTGCTCTGCGGCCCAGCACAAACTGCATCGTAGTTCATAATGGAGCCGAGGTCAAATGGTCTGCCCTTTCCTGCTCCCAGGATTACAGCACGTGTGATCATTGAGTCAGGGTTCGTGCAAATGGTCAGCCGGCACGCCATCGACGGGTTCATCGACCGGTCTTGCTCAGAGCCGCGTCTTTCCTTCAACACGACCGCGGTACTAAGGAAGGGCTTTAGAATCTTGCGCAGGACGAAGAGAAATTGAGCGTTAGTGTTAGTGGGTGAAACATTGACATCGCGTGCCTGATTCTATTCCGCCAACATGCGTGTGGCGCGAGGGTAGTGGGTCAATTTGATGCTGTAGCGGCGAGTTTATCTCGCCAAATGGCGGCGTAAAGCCGCCTCTACATCAAATTGACCCACTACCGGCGCGAGAACGTTCCTTGTCAACATCGCCCCGGAGTCTTAGAATAGAAGAGTAAGGCCATGCGAGTGGCGTGCGACCGTAGCGCTACGCTCGTTGGCAGCGAGGACCGCGCCGGCAGGACCCCGACACGTCGGGGCAGGATGCCGGGGCCAGCCCTATGGGAACCTTCTTACAACTCGTCTTAGGCAAGGTCATCGGCACCAAGAACGAGCGCGAGTTGAAGCGCCTGAGCGGGCGTGTAGAGGAAATGAACGCGCTCGAAGCCGAGATGCAGCTTCTCAAGGACTCCGATTTCCCGAGCCGCACGAAGCAGTTCAAGGAGCGGATCGCCAACGGTGAAGCTCTCGACAACCTTCTGCCGGAAGCTTTTGCGCTCTGCCGCGAGGCGGGGCGCCGCACCATCAACATGCGCCACTTCGACGTGCAGTTGATCGGCGGCATGGTGCTGCACGAGGGCAAGATCGCCGAAATGAAGACGGGCGAAGGCAAAACGCTGGTGGCCACCCTGCCGGTCTACCTGAACGCGCTGGAGGGGAAGGGCGTGCACGTGGTGACGGTGAACGACTACCTGGCCAGGCGCGACGCGGGCTGGATGGGCCCCATTTACCGGCTCTTGGGCTTGAGCGTGGGTGTGATCGTTCACGACCTGGACGATGACGAGCGGCGCGCCGCCTACAGGTGCGACGTCACTTACGGCACCAACAACGAGTTCGGGTTCGACTACCTGCGCGACAACATGAAGTTCGACCTGGCGGATTACGTGCAGCGACCGCACCACTACGCCATCGTGGACGAAGTGGATTCCATCCTGATTGACGAGGCGCGCACCCCGCTCATCATTTCCGGCTCCTCCGATGAGTCCACGGACAAGTACTACAAGATTGACAAGGTCATCCCCCGCCTCGAGCCCGGCGCCGATTTCGAGGTGGACGAGAAGAATCGCCAGGCCACCTTTACGGAGTCCGGCAACGTCAAGGCAGAAAAGCTGCTGGGGCTGGAGAACCTCTACGACCCCGCTAACATGGAGTACGTCCACCACCTGCAACAGGCGCTGAAGGCGCATACGCTCTTCAAGCTGGACAAGGACTACGTTGTGAAAGAGGGCGAGGTCATCATCGTGGATGAGTTCACGGGCCGCCTGATGCCGGGCCGGCGTTGGAGCGATGGACTTCACCAGGCGGTGGAGGCCAAGGAAGGCGTCAAGATCGAAAAGGAAAACCAGACGCTGGCTACCATCACCTTCCAGAACTACTTCCGCATGTACAAGAAGCTGGCCGGAATGACGGGTACAGCGGAAACCGAGGCGGCGGAGTTTGAGAAAATATATAATCTGGAAATAGTTGTTATCCCTACCAATAAGACACTCATCCGGCATGAGTTCCCGGACGTCGTCTATCGCACCGAGCGCGAGAAATTCAACGCCGCCATCGAGGAAATCAAGGAGTACCACCTGCGCGGCCAGCCGGTGCTGGTGGGCAGTATCGCCATTGAAAAATCGGAGCGGCTGAGCGCGGCGCTCAAGAAGTCCGGCGTGGCCCCGGCGCGACTCCAGGAGATGGCGCGCGAGGCGGGCCTGGAAGGCCCCAAGCTGCACATCTGGGCGGAGCGGCTGGCGGAGTCGCACGGGCCGGCTGTGGAATGGATGGTCCGGGCGGGAGTGCCGGCCACAACAGTTCAGAAGATGCTCAAGGACGACCGCTACAAGTCAATGCTGGGGGGAGTGAACGGAACGCGCCGCGCCTTTCTCCAGGCCATCCTGAAGCGGGCTCCCAAGGATTATCACGCCCACCAACTTCCCCCCGTTGATGATGGTTATGCGGAGCGCATTGTGGAACTGCTCGAGAGCGCTGAGGAAAAACACCTGGCGGTTTTGGACTACTTGATTGAAATCAGGAGTCCGCTCACGCGTCTTGTGGAAGTGCTGGGCATGAAGGAAATAAAACACAACATCTTGAATGCCAAGCAGCACGAGCGCGAGGCGCAAATCGTGGCGCAGGCCGGGCGCGTGGCAGCGGTGACCGTTTCCACCAACATGGCCGGACGCGGCACGGATATCCTGCTGGGCGGGAACCCGGAGGCCATGGCGCGGGAGGAATTCCGCAAATCCCCGGAGAAAAACCGCGAACAGGGGATCAATCCGGAGCCGCCGGAACGCCCCCCGGAAGGCTCGCCGGATGAGATTTATCAGGCCTACGTTGAGGAGTACTCGCAGTGGCGGGAAAAGTGGAACGGATTCATCAGCCGCTTCAAGACGGTGACCGATGTGGAGCACGACCACGTGGTCGAACTCGGCGGGCTGCACATTCTTTGCACTGAACGCCACGAAGCGCGGCGCATCGACAACCAGTTGCGTGGCCGCGCCGGCCGGCAGGGCGACCCGGGCTCCTCGCGCTTCTATCTCTCACTCCAAGACGACTTGATGCGCATCTTCGCCAAGGATTGGGTCTCCAGCTTCATGCAGAGGCTGGGCATGGAAGAAGGCATCGCTATCGAGTCGAGAATGATCAGCAAGCGCATCGAGGCCGCGCAAAAGGCCGTGGAAGCGCAGAATTTCGAGTCCCGCAAGCACCTGCTCGAGTACGACGATGTAATGAACAAGCAGCGCGAGACCATTTACGGGCTGCGCCGTCAACTGCTGGAGGGACGAGAGCAAAAGGAATTCGTCCTGGAAGCTTGCGACCGCATGGTGGATTGGCTGGTCAAAGAATTCTGCCCCAAGGCGCAGCACGCCGACCAGTGGAATATGAATGGCCTGCGCACGGAGTTCTGGGGCCGGCTGGGAATCGATCTCCGCCAGCACGACCTGAAGAAGTTTGACCCCAAGACCCTCGACCAGCTCACCAACGAGCTGAGACGCCTGGCCCGCGAAAAGTACGAGGAGCGCGAGCAGGTCTGGGGCCCTGATCGCATGCGCTTCCACGAGCGCATGATCATGCTTCAGGTAGTGGACGCGCAGTGGAAAGACCACCTTCTGACCATGGACCACTTGAAGGAAGGTATCGGCCTGCGTGGCTATGGCCAGCGCGACCCCCTGGTGGAATATAAGCGCGAGTCCTTTGATATGTTCGAAAGTTTGATGGACAGGGTCGAGGACGAAACCCTGCGCTATCTCTTCCTGATGAAGACTCCGGAAGAACAAGAGGAAATGATCCGCCAGTACCAGCGGCGCAAACGGCGCGAGCAGGCCGAGATGCAGATGGTGGGCGGCGGGATCGCGGAAAAGCCCCAGCAGGTCATCCGTCGCGAGAAGATCGGACGCAACGATCCCTGCCCCTGCGGGAGCGGCAAGAAATATAAGAAGTGCCATGGGGCGCCGGGGCCTCCGCCTTCCCCATCATCCTCGGGAGGCCGCCCCTCGCCCCCCGCTGCCGCAGGAGCCAGCAAACCCGGAAACAGCGCCGAGAAATCCTAACCGGCGACTCGAATTCTGTTAAAGACAGACCTCTCGCCCTTCTGCTATTCTTGCTTGTCGCAGCACTCCTCAAATCACAAAACAAGCCAGGCAGAGAGGATCGGCCATGACCGAAGAAATTCAAGAACTGCACGAAAACGCAGAAGAAGCCCATCGCGACCCAGGTCTTGCACCTGTCACATTATCGATGGCAGTCCTCGCCGTCGTGCTGGCCGCCATCTCACTTCTTGGCCATCGCACGCACACCGAGGAATTACTCCTCCAGAACAAGGCCACCGATCAGTGGGCATATTTCCAGGCCAAGAACATCCGCCGCCACACCTACGAGTTGTTTCTGGACCTTCTATCGGTCTCAAATCCAAAGGACGCCGGGGTCGCAGAAAAACTCGAAGAGAAATATAGCAGCGAAATCAAACGCTACAAAGACGAGCAGAACGACATCGAATCCGAGGCTCAGCAGCTTGAAAAAGAGGTTGCGACCCAACGACACAAAGCCAACCGATTTGACCTGGGGGAAGTCTGCCTGGAAATAGGAATCATCTTGACCTCTCTCACTCTGCTGACCCGGCGAAAACTGTTCTGGCGACTGGGAGGCTTGGCAGGGCTTGTCGGTTTGGCAATTGCCGCGTCCGGATTCTGGGTCAAGTAACTTGGGGGCTGTATAGACGGCTGTTTCAGGCTTCTTTGCGTTGCGCTCCGTGCCAAATCGTATTGATCGTAACCCGCTTGCCCCGCACTCGGTAAATAACGATAAAGGGCGTCCCGCCGATAACCAACTCTCGAATTCCCGGCTCGGCCCCTGCTCGACCCAAATAGGGATAATCTCTTAAAGCTTCCACGACCGCCACAATGCGCGTGGCCAATCGCTCCGCGGCCCCGGGATTCTCCAGCGCCACATAGGCGCGGATCTCATGCAGGCGCGCTCGGGCCAGAGGGGACCAAGTGATTTCTACTGGCACAGACCCTCGTCGTGATGCTCTTTGCCGCACACGCATTTAGGCGGCGGCAACTCGTGGTGGGTACCCCAGGACAGGAGCCAGGCTTTCATATCCTCGTGCTTGATATAGTGGCCGGCGCGTACTTGACGGTCGGCCTGGCGGATTTCGGCCAGCAACCTTTCCTGGTCGACAACATAAGACTCCACGGCGTCGGAAATAAGGAAATTAGAACTCCGACCTGAGGCCTTCGCCAGTTTCGCCAGTCGCTTCTTGACTGCGGGTTTCAACCGGATGCTAAACGTGGTGCTCCGAGTGTTTGCCATAAACACATCTTACCATGTGTCGCTCCAGGAAGGACTTGAGATGGTCGAGAAGGCGATCTCCACCCACCTCCACTAGATTATTGTGCCCGGCGTCCTCCACTGGAAAGAAGAACTTAGGTTCGGGGGCCGCTGCGAAGAGTCGCTGCCCCATGGAAAAGGGGACGACTTCGTCACGGGTCCCGTGGACGATTAAGATGGGGGCCCGAACCCGCCGAATCTTGGCGAGCGAGTTGAACTGGCTCTTGAGGAGATGTTCAAACAGGGGAATGCGAAACATCCGCCGCGCCATATCCTTCGCCGAAGTGAAGGAGCTTTGCACAATCAAGCCGCCGCACTCACGCCTGGAGGCAAGGTCGATGGCCACCGCACCGCCCAGCGAATGGCCAAAGACCACGATGTTCTTGGGTTGGACATGCCGCTCCCGGATCAGGTAGTCGTAGGTGGCGTCGGCATCGCGATACAAACCTGTTTCGTCCGGTGAGCCTTCGCTCTTCCCGTAACCCCGGTAATCCACGGCAAGTACATTGACCGCGAGGCGGGAGTAAAACAACAAGTGTTCAAGCCCATGGCCGATGTTCTCCGCGTTCCCGTGAAACCACAAGAGCACTTTCTCGGAGGCGGGATTCGGCAAGTACCATGCATTCACCCTGACTTTATCGAGCGTGGTTAGCCAGACATCCTCAACCTGCAGTCCGTGAAGTTCTGGTGGGGAAAATCCTTCCGGGAAACGCGGCGGGAAGTAGATGAAAGAATTCTCGAGGAGGCGGATTCCTACGACAGTCAAGAGAAGGGCGGCGGCTATTCCTATGGCCAGCGTCATCGCAAGCTTCTTCCGGCGCCGCATCGGTTAACCAAAGAAACTGCAGGGATTCTTCGGCCCCCAAAGAACGGGGCCTCAGAATGACACGGCGCGCACCCCAAACTTGTCATCCTGAGGAGTCCCGCTTTTTGGGGCGACGAAGGATCTCCGCAGTTCGCAGGGAACATTCATCCGTCAGCTGACGGACTGGGCGTCGAAGGAAACTGCCGGGATTCTTCGGTCCCCCAAAGAACGAGGGGCCTCAGAATGACACGGGGGCGGGCGGCCGGGGCCGCCCCCGACCGCCTAAGTCGTGCAGACTCACTGAGTGTCGTCGCCCTCACTGTCGCCAGGAGAGATCACCACAAAGAGTCCGTTGCCTTGCCGGTTGATGCGCAGCAGCGTTTGCCCCTTCGCCTCAGCCGCCAAGCGGTTAAAGTCTGCCACGGAATTCACCGGTTGGCGATTGATACCTTCGATGACATCGCCTGGCTGTATGCCGCCCTGAGCGGCAGGACTGCTGGGATCAAGTTCGCTGATCACTACGCCCCGGACGCTTGGTGGCAGACCTAGCCGATCGCGGAGGTCAGGTGTGAGGTTCTGCACCGTGATTCCGCGCAGCGCTCCCTCCGAGGGAGCTTGGCCGACCCCGGGTGTGGCGCTCAGATTGGCTGGCCGCTCACCCAGGGTGAGGTGAATGGTCATCGGTTTGCCGTCTCGGAGGATGTCCAACGCCACTTCGGTCCCCGGGTTTATGTTGGTGACCGCAGCCATCAATTGCTCCGAGCTTCCCACTGTCTTGCCCTCTAACTTGCGGATTACGTCCCCGTTCTTGATGCCGGCTTTATCGGCAGGTCCGCCGGGAGTAACGTCATTGACCAACGCCCCCGACATGTCTGGGACCCTAAACTGCTTGGCGAAGCCCTCATTCAGACTCCTGATGCTTACACCCAGGTACCCTCGCGATACCTTACCCGTCTTGATCAGATCTTCCATGACGTGCTTGGCCGTGTTCGAGGGAATGGCAAAACCAATTCCGATAAAGCCGCCCTCTCCTCCGGGACCAGAGTTTCCGCTAACGATCGCCGTATTGATGCCGATGACCTGCCCGCGCACGTTCACTAGCGCCCCCCCGGAATTCCCGGGATTAATGGCGGCGTCCGTCTGAATAAAATCTTCGAACTTGTCAGGGTCAGAAAGGGACCTGCCCAGCGCGCTCACGCTCCCGCGTGTCACCGTGAAGTACTGCCCGAAGGGATTCCCGAAAGCCATCACGGTATCACCGACCTTCATTAGGCCGGAATCACCGAAGGGCACAACGGGCAAGTTCTGTGCGTCAATCTTGATCACGGCGATGTCGGTCTGCGGGTCAGCGCCCATAACTTTGGCTTTGAACGACCGCTGGTCCGAGAGCAAAACCTCGATCTGAGTGGCCTTGGAGACCACGTGGTTGTTGGTCACGATGTAACCGTCCGCCGAGACGATTACGCCGCTTCCCAACGCGTGCTCGCGCTGCTCGCGAGGCACACCGAACTGCGGAGCCATGTTGCCGAAGAACTGACGGAAAAAGGGGTCCGTCATAAACGGCGATTGTTGCACCTTGATGACTTGCGTCGATTGGATGGCCACAATTGCGGGTGTAACCGACTCGGCGATTCGCTCGTAGGCTTTGTTCTGCCGCTCCAGCGTGTCAATCTCCGGTCCGTTCAATCCTGAACCCTCAGCCAGGGCGAATTGTGGGAAAACACGGCGCCCTTCATAAAGCAAGCCCGATAGCGTCAGGCAAATTACACCAATGAGCGTCAAGCTCAACCCAAATAGATTCTCGCGCAGAAATTGTCTTGTGTTGGCGCGCATGAAAGTATTCCTCCTTTGCTCAGCCGGACCAGCTTTTTGGGGGTTGTGGGTGAGGCGTGAACGTCTTCCGGACCCCCAGGAGAAGCTGGCCAGCAACCTCGGAGTCTCCATCTCGAAAAAGAACGTCCAGGGATAACCGTCTGTCCCTCATAGGCGATCAGCGAGCCTATGTCCCCCCACAAATAGATTCGACGTGACCCTGCCCATTTGGTTATCAATGGGCCGGCGGGATGGCCACCCTCGGCGCGACACCTCAAATCTTCCGGCATTCCACCCTGCACACGCCGTTGTTCCGGCCCGTAGTAATTTAGATGCAGCAGATTGCTGCTACGGTTTGCTGCCAGGCCACACCTTCATTATAACCCTGACTTACGGAATCCGCTGGTGGCCACCCGGCCGGAAAGTCGACCTGGAACGTCCCAAGCCCGTGTTGCGTATAATTAGAGCTCCTCTCAGTGCGTTGAAGGGAGCAGACATGAATAGATTCGACAAGCATACGGCAACGTTGGGCATACTCTTTGCTTTGACACTTTGCCCTTTCCACAGAGCGTCTGCGGCAAAGGAGGGCGCTATTGTGCCGGTGGGCATCCTCCTGCCCGCCGCAGACGCTCAGGGGCGCATCATTCAAGCCACCGCTCCCGACGGCAAGGCGTATCCAGTATTTCGTCCACCCCAGGACTCCCTGCTTATACAACATGTTCGCGAGGTGCTGCAAAATAGCTTCGCGCAGCAGGCGCTGAGGCTTGACCGCTATGCTCGCAACCTTCTACTTCACGAGCCGGGCGGAGGCGGGGAACAGCGCCTGACGGAGCCTATGTACTTGCTCCTGTCTGGGGAAGAGGGTGGGTTTGCCCGATACGGTTTCTGGCTCGAGGACCAGCGCGGCGGCAGGCGGCTGGTCCTGGCGGGCTATGTGGATTTGGTGGTTGATGAAGAGGACATCGCCACCGGGAATCTGGAGGAGATCTTCTCCCACGAGCTGGGGCACTTGATCCTGAAATCTCTCCTGGGCGACATCAACAGCGGCCCTTCACGCAAGATGCACCAGAGCATGACGGTGACAGACTACCCCACGGCCTTCGATGAAGGTTACGCGGAGCACTTCCAGCCCCTGGTTCGCGACGCAACCGGCAACCCCTACCTGCGGGAGTTGACCAAGGGGGCAACTGCAAGCGACCTAAACCTGCTATGGCTCAGCAGGCTGGATCAGCAAATGCGCACCGACGGCGTGAAGCGGAATTTGTTCATTCATCGCAAAGCACTGCCCGCCGCGGCGCTGCAGCCAGACCCGGACCGCTACCAGCTCTTTCTCGACAGCGAAACGTCGCTGGATTTCCTCTCCGATGAACTCAAAAACGCGCAGGAGATGATGGCATGCGAAGGCGTGATCGCCACTTTGTTCTATCGCTTCGTGAACGACGACCGCCTGCGCAACCAATACCGCGAGGCGGGGTTTTACCAGCAGTTTCTGGCCTCCGGAGTTTCGCGCGATGAGATAAAACAAGCGATCCCTCCGTACGAGAATGTAAACCTGAAGCTCTTCGCCGCCCTGCGGAGGGTGGCTGCGGAATCGGCCCGTGCTCGCCAGCCTTTGATGATCGAACTGGTCAAGGCCTATGCGAGCCTGTTCCCCGAGGAGGCCGAGGCGATTTGCAGGGTTTTTCTCCAGACCACGCACGGAGTCACCGCTTCGCAGGACCTCGCCAGCAGCTTTGAGCGCGCCGCCGTCGCGGGCCGCAGGGGCGACATCGAAGCCTTCCGCCAGGGGTCCGGGGCCGCCTTCTCACTGCTTCGGGCCACTGCCGATCAAATAGCGCATGGCAAACTGGCATTGGAGGCAAACCTGGGGCCGGAGTTATGGGTGTTGAACCCGAGTTTCAAAATAGCTCCCGCCATCTGGGAGCGCCACCGAACCTTGCCGCTCACGATCAACCTCAACTCCGCCACCGAAGCTGAATTGATGACTTTGCCTGGCGTGGACTTGGCAACCGCCCGGCGGATGTTGGCCGAACGCCGGGCGCGCGGCTTCTTCAGAAGCTTGGACGAGCTGTGCGCAGCGGCAGGTTTATCGCCCGGCCTCTTCAAATCCCTAGTCGAGATGAACGAGCAGATGCAGAGAGAGAAGGAATACAAGCGCCAATAGCAGGATGACGTTTTTCAGCGGCGTCTGGGAATTGGAAAAGGCCGGGGCGGTCCCATCCTCGAATTCCCCCGTCTCGGCCCGCGATGCGTTTAACAACGGGGATCCCCTGCGCCACAGCACATTATCGACTGCAGACCACACAACATGAGCGAAGTCCGGCAACGACATCGGAGGAACAATGAAATCGAATGCTCCGCGCTGGATGACTTCCAGGTAAAGGGCGATGTCAACAACTTCAGAGACCACAATGACGTTGACAGCCGCTGGAGCCCTGGCGGCCTGATCCACGACGACTTCCCATGACCCGTCGGGGAGTCGGGTATCGGCCAGTAGCAGATGTGGCGGCTGGCGCCCCCACAGGGTCTGCTTGGCTTCGTGGCAGGTTCCTACGCTTTGGGTTTCGATGGCCTGGCTCTCAAGGGCACGCCTGAGAGAGCCCATCGGTTCAGGACGGTGGTGGACTAACAGTGCCGTAATCCTTTCTTGCATGGTGGACTCCTTTTATCAGAACTCAACGAAGCGAAGCAATGCCACCTCACCCCTCATCGCTGCCTAAAGGTGGCAAAGCGGGAGCAAGCTCCTGCACTCCAAGGCAGCGTCGCCACATCCAGTACCGCCATTCCCCGAACGCGTACTCTTTCTGGCTCAACTTAACGCCGTCCTGTTAAGGAAGCGTGAAGGACGATTGAATGTTCAGTGAAGTCTTTGATTGAAGAGCCATTTCGATTACGCGCTTTCTCAGTCCACTGGAGCCCGGCGGCTTATCCCGAACTTGACCCGGATTTTGCTGCATCAAGTTAGCCGGCCGGGTGTGTTTCAGTGGGACACTAGTTGACTTCGAGGTTTGGAATCAACAACTTAGCGACCGGGCGTTATGTCTCTTGCGTTTCGCACGCAATTCGATAAGAATTCTTGGCGATAATTCCAGTGAAGAAGAGGAATAAGCGTGCAACTCATCCCACGCGATGGCAAGTTCTACGATCTTTTCAACGAGCAGGCCAAGAATATCCACCAGGCGGCTCAACAGTTGGTTGTCCTTTTCGGGGATTTTCGCGACGTTGAAAAACGGGTGGCGGAAATCAAATCTGCGGAGCACAAAGGCGACCAGATAACGCGCTCCGTGATGACCAAACTGAACCAGACCTTCATCACCCCGTTTGACCGGGAGGACATCCACGCTCTAAGTTCGGCGCTTGATGACGTCATGGATCTCGTAGACGCGGCAGCGAGCCGGCTCATCACCTACAAAGTGAAATCTGTCACACCCGGGGCTTTTCAACTGGCCAACGTCATCCTGCGAGGGGCAGAGATACTGGTGAAAGCGGTTTCAGAACTCAACAAGCCCCAAAACATCCTGAAATACTGCGAGCAGCTCAATCAGATCGAAGAAGAGAGCGACCGCATTAAAGGCGAATGCATCGCCAAGTTGTTTGAGGACTCGATGGAAGCCATCGAGATCATAAAATGGAAAGAGATTTACGAAGTGCTGGAAGCTGCCACCGACAAGTGCGAAGACGTATCGGACGTCCTGGCAGCGGTCGTTCTGAAAGGCTCATGAGAACTCAGGAAGTCTTTTCCGCAGGGTCTCGAGAACCGACCCAGGATTAATCTGAATCCGTAATGGTTCGACGCGCGTGAGCCTCCGAATGGGGACTGCGGGAGTTCCTTCACGCGAAGAAATATGTTCCGGTTTGCTATCTTTCTCATCTTGGTCGCTCTGACCTTCGATTTCTTGAACGGCTTCCACGATGCCGCCAACTCCATAGCCACCGTGGTGTCAACCAGAGTGCTGTCGCCGCGCGTGGCGGTCATTTGGGCGGCATTCTTCAACTTCGTCGCGGCCTTTACGTTTGGCACCGCCGTGGCCAGGACCATGGGGCACGGGATGATCCGTCTCGAAGCTGTCAACCTGTACGTAATTCTCGCCGGCCTCCTCGGGGCGATTGTGTGGGACATCCTCACCTGGTACTACGGCCTGCCCATCAGTTCCTCCCACGCCCTGATCGGTGGTTACGCCGGCGCAGCAGTGGCCAAAGCTGGTTGGAAAGTGATCATCCCCAGAGGCTGGACGGAGACTCTTCTCTTCATCGGCATTTCACCGATCCTGGGAATGCTTCTGGGCGCAGGCCTGATGATTGCTGTGTACTGGTTGTTCCGTAACTTCTCACCCTTGCGTGTCGACCGCTACTTCCGCAAGTTGCAGCTCCTTTCCGCCGCCGCTTACAGTTTCGGTCACGGTACGAATGACGCTCAGAAAACCATGGGGATCATTGCCGGAGTACTCTTCACGGCGGGAATTATTGACCACTTCTATATCCCTTTCTGGGTTGTGCTGATGGCCCATGCCGCCATTGGGCTGGGGACGTTGTCGGGGGGTTGGCGAATCGTCAGGACGATGGGAATGAAGATTACCCGACTGAAGCCGGTGGGGGGATTCTGTGCCGAGACCGCAGCCGCCGTCTGTCTCTTGGGAGCAGCATCACGCGGCATTCCAGTTTCAACCACTCATACCATTGCCGGAGCCATCATGGGCGTGGGCAGCGTCCAGCGACTCACAGCCGTGCACTGGGGGGTGGCAAGGAAGATTGTCTGGGCGTGGGTGCTGACCATTCCCATCTCTGCCCTCATTTCTTCGGTGTGCTTCCTTTTGCTACACCACTTCCTCCCTTCCGCATGAGAGAGGAGCAACTAGGATGCACAAGGAAAAAGGATGGTGAACACAGAACCTTTACCCAATTGACTCTCCACTGTTACCCGACCGTGCATTCGCTCCACGATATGTTTAACGATGGAGAGTCCCAGGCCGGTGCCTCCCACCTCGCGGGAACGCGCCTTGTCAACTCTATAAAAACGCTCGAAAAGGCGGGGCAAATCAGCAGAGGGAATTCCGATACCGTTATCCGCGATCGTGACGCTCACCTCATCGTCCTTGGTTCGCGTGACCTCCACGCGCACTTCGCCATCCGGGCGGTTGAACTTCACGGCATTGTCCAGGAGATTCACCAGCGCCTGCTCGAGGTGGACTCGCTCACCGAGGACCGTAACTTCCTCGACGTGGCCATGAATGAGCTTGACCCCGCGGCCCCGAGCCTCCGCTTCCACGGTCCGCAAGGCGGCTTCCAGAGCTGCCCGGACCGAAACTCGTGCTTGCTCTGCCGTGGGCTTGCCGGACTCCAGTTCGGACAGGGCCAAAAGATCGGAGGCGATGCTATTCAAGCGGATGGCATGAGTCTTGATGATCTCGAGGAATTTGCGGTTGTTCTCCCGGTCTTCCAGCGCACCCTCCAGCAGCGTTTCCGTATAGCCGCGAATAGCGGTCAGCGGCGTGCGCAATTCGTGTGAGACGTTTGCGACGAAGTCCTTTCTCACGCGTTCCAGTCTTTCCAGGTCGGTGATGTCATGGAGGATGGCAATGGCGCCGCGCCCTCCCGCCACGCGAAGCGGTGCGGCCTGGACTTCAAAGGCGCGGCCTTCGGCGGCAGGAAGCTGCAACCGCTGCTTCAAAGTTTCGCCGGTGGTCACGACGCGCGACAGAATCTCGCGCAGAACCGGGTCACGTACAACGTCCACCAGGGGCGACCTTTCCGGGATCTGGGCGCGCGAGCCGACCGCGCGGGCAAAGGAGGCGTTGTAGAAGGTGATTCTCAGGTCTTGGTCCACCGCCAGAACGCCTTCGACCATGCTGGTGAGAATCGCTTCGCGACGCGCCGACTCCAGGCTCAACCGCTCTACGAGATCGTGTAACTGGGAAGCCGTCAAGTTGAGTGAGCGTGTTAGGGCCCCCAACTCGTCGTCCGCGTCCGGCAACGGGCTTTCAGCGAAATTCGCTTTCACCAGCCCCTCGGCGAAAGCGCGCAACCTACCGATCCGGCGCGTGAAGGAGCGGGAGAAAAAATAGGCAACAAAGAGGGCGACGAAGGTAGCAATCAAGGAAGCGGTCAGGATCCGCCACCGGACCGCCGCTATGGCGTCGTCTATGTTCTCGAGCGGCAGCGCCAGCCTGAGCACATACCCGGAACGGCCCTGGTATTGGAGCGGGATGGCCAAGTAGCACAAGTCGCGACCCAGGGTGCGACTGTGGCGGATGGCGCTACCTGTGCGGTTCTGGTAAGCTGCCTGAATCTCCGGACGATCCGCGTGGTTCTCCATGCCCTTGGGGTCATTGTCGGAATCAGCCAGCACCACACCCTGAGGGTCTATAACCGTCACGCGGGATTGTGCGCGCACGGAAGCGGATTTGGCCCATTCTTCCATCTGCTCCAGGGGAAGATTCGGTGGCTCGGCCGCCAAAACCCTCGCCACGGCGGTAAGCCGCTGTTCCACTTCCTGAACTTCGTGCTTGCTTGTGTATCGCGTGAGGTAGAAATCCAGCACGGCCAGCGTCAGAGCGATCACGACGAAGGCGCTGGCGAGGAGCTTGCGGAAAATCGGGCTGCTGAAGACCATGCCGACCTAGGACAAAAGGATTAACGATCCTCGGATTATATCACGGAGGAGAGAGCGGGCTGCGGGCAGGTCGAGTAGGGGCAGAGTCATTCGCCCACTTCCTGCGGCTCCGGCGAGAACCGGTAGCCACTTCCGCGCACCGTCTGCAAAAACTGGGGCCGATTGGGGACCGCTTCAATCTTTTGACGCAAGCGGCGGATGTGGACGTCCACCGTCCGTGGCGTGACGAAGCGGTCGCGGCCCCAGACCTCGTCAAGAAGCCGATCGCGGTTGAATACATGACGCGGGTGAGAAGCCAGATAGAACAGGAGCTTGAATTCCAGCGTACTCAGCTCCACCGGCCGGCCACGAACGGTCACCTCCTGAGTTCGCGAATCGAGCCGAAGGCTCCCGGCCTCCACCACCTCCCGCTTTTCTGCCACGCGCTCCTGCCGGCGCAAAACCGCTCGCACGCGGGCCACCAGCTCCCGCGGGCTGAAGGGTTTGACCACATAGTCGTCCCCGCCAATCTCAAGGCCAAGAACTCGATCCATTTCCTCACCCTTGGCCGTGAGGAAGATTACAGGCAGAGCCCTCAAGCGCTCGTCGGCGCGCAGGCGCTTGCAAATGGCAAACCCGTCTTCGTCCGGCAGAAGAATGTCCAGAAGGAGTACGTCGGCAGGGTTACGACGAAGATAATCGAGCCCCTCACGTCCTCGCCCGAAACTTTCGACCTCGAACCCTTCCTTGCGAAAGTTGTAGCGAACTAGCTCGACGATGTCTTTCTCATCTTCAATGATGACTACGCGTGGCCGCACATGGAAAGTATAGCATCCCTAATGTTACAGAAATGTTTCTGGTTGCGTAAATTTCATCGCGAAGGTTACTGGCAAGAGGTTGTTCCAAGGCCAGCACGGCAGGGAGTTCAGCAGCTTGGCCAACCCGTTTCGTGTTACTATCTTGTTGAAACACAATGGCTTGCCAAGGACATGGAGAAAACTCTTTTCAGTTGGCAGTTGGGTAGCAAATTGCGAACTGCGGAAAAGACCCTTCTGGCCTTCTTCGCCGCCCTCTTCATAGCTTCCTTCACTTTGTCTTTGCCTGGCGCTACGCTCACGGCGCTGGCAGTATTGAACGTCATCGTTGGCTGCCTCGTGGTGGCGTTAAGCAAGGATGATCTGGTCGAACGAAGCCGGATAGCCTCACCCATCCGCGATTGGCTCCCCGCCCTTCTCATGCTGCTGGCCTACCGCGAATCGGGATTGTTCATCAAGCCCGGCCCTGCACATCGCCTCGATCATCTGTTCATCGTGTGGGACCGAACGATGCTTCACAGCCGGGGGGTTGAATGGGCGCTCTATTCGTGCGCTCCCTGGCTCCAGCACTATCTCGAGATGTTTTACTTGCTCTGCTATCCCCTGGTCCCACTGGGCTTCGCGGCCCTTTACCTGGCACGGAGCTCGATCAGGGCGCAGCGCGAACCCAGGAGCATTGGCCTTGTGGCAGACCTTTACCACGAACCACCTCACGCCGCAGTAATATTTGACAAGTTCTGGACGGCAGTCCTCCTCGCCACCCTATTCTGCTACGCTATTTATCCCTTTTTCCCGCTGACTCCGCCGCGCGTCTTGTTTAACGATGTTCCGGGGCCGCCTGTTCCTCCGCTGCTGCGCAACTTGAACCTCTGGATGCTGGACCGCTTGAGCGTGCAGGCCTGCCTTTTCCCGAGCGCCCACGCGGCGGCGGTCACCGCGACGGCGTTGGCCGTCCGCGCCTACCGGCCACGCCTCGGCATTCTCTTCTGCATCGCCGCCCTGAGCGTTGCTGCTGCCACCGTTTACGGCCGCTACCACTACGCCGCGGACGCCGTGGCTGGTGTGCTCGTGGGTGTCGTGGCATTTGTGGTCACCCGCCGAATTCATAAGGCTTAGGCCCAATGCTGTTCACCTAGCAGGATACTGAAAGACCCTTGTGAACGTTGTCATTCCGATCCCGCAGTCGCGGGAGAGGAATCTCGCTCTGGGAACATAGGACTTACGAGATTCCTCGCTTCGCTCCGAACGACAGGCTAGGGGTTTTTCAGCATCCGGCTAGGCATTGTCAAGGAGACCGTCCGTTGTTCGACCCTTGGACCCCCTCACCCCTGCCCCTCTCCCCCAAGGGGGAGAGGGTAGTTAATTCCTACAAAGTCCTCCCTCTCCCCCTTGGGGGAGAGGGGCAGGGGTGAGGGGGTGGCCAACGACTCTTGGGCGCCGCTTCCCTGCATTATGGGCATTAATCCGTGAAAAGGGCGGGAGAGTGCGCTACGTAGCGAACCGGCTTTTTCAGCTTCGTGATGCAGCCTTCGCGGACGCCCCTAGCCAGCCAATCCTTGATCTGCGGGGCTCGTACCCGCATCTTGTCCGCGAGCCATTCGTTCGTTCGAGGTTCCATAAGGAGGATCAAAATCTGTTCGATGACTAGGGAGTAAGCGTCACAACAACGTTGCTCTGCTGCGGCGAGCGGCGTCTCTTCTGCCGGTTTGACCATACCTAGGACTGGCGGGACCGTTGCGCCCGAAATTGTTTCTGGGGAAACAGGAGTGTCGTTGACGCCTTGGGCCACGACCTCTGTGCGCTCTTCCATTAGAGGGGAATGTTCGGCGGCCGGAGAAAACAATTGCCCGTTCTTCTGCTCCGGCGGAGTGAACATCGCCCGAAGGTTCTGCCACGGCTCCGCAGGGAACGCTATACCTCCCATGCGGAGCAACCTGGGATTCCCTGGGGCCACGGCTCCCGTGGACTTGACGAACACCTTCACACGACCGTGCTGAAGTGCCTCCGTAGCCCCTGCCCACGTACCTCCCGTTTCGGCTGAGCTGGCCACCACCAGCGCAGCATCGCCCAGGCCATAGAGCAGCTTGTTTCGGTCCATGGCGGCATAGGCGAACCACCTCGAATCCGGGTCGTAGGGAGACAGCAGGGTCAAACGATCGCTCACGAGGCCCGAACGGTACTGCCCCGAGGTGGCTGTCCTGGCTAAGCCTTCCGCAAGAACTCCCAAAGCCCACCCGCCGGACTCAAGGGTACCGGACATCGCTTCGCGGTCAATCCCTTTGGCTGCCCCGGAAATAATTGCGATGCCTTCCTTCGCACAATGCTCGCCAATCCGGCGGGCGAACTCACCGTCCTCCTCTGAGCGGTCACGGGACCCCACGACAACGAGCCCCCCACGGTTAAGTAGCTCCTTGGAGCCAACTCCATAGAGCAGGGGCGGAGCCGTTTGCCCGAGATACTTCTTCAGACGTTCCGGATAGCACGCGTCACTCCGACTGATCACCCAGAGTCCGCTTCTCTCCCACTTCTCCACGATCAGCGCAAGAGCGGCGCCGCGATCCAGGAGATGTGTGAGGCGAATCGGGCCCACCGCTGGGGACTGGAACTCCGTCAGCCTAGTCGTGCCATCTCTGCTCAACAGATCCCCAGGCCGCAAGCCCTGGATTTTCAGCCACGACGCTAGGGCGTTGTATTGCCGGAGACCCAACGGCTTCGGGCCGTTGCCATCCCTTTGGCCGAGTTCTCCGCAAAGCAGTAGGACTGCTTGTGTGTCCGCCGTCAGAGCCGACTCCACTCGAATCTCCTAGTCACCATTTTCCGATGAACTGCCTGCAAGTGCAAACGGGTAGAGAGGCAGTGGTTTGCTGCGGCCACCCGGGATTGCCTCGCCGTCTATAGAACCTTGCGAGCGGAACTGTCAATCGGGCGCAGATTGGTGTAACCTAGCTCACAGCTATGTCGAACGAGAGCTCAGTAAAAACTACCGGAAAACCGTCGGCCGTGGTCGATACGCGCGTCATCTATTGCGGCGATAACCTTGAGCAATTGAAGAAGCTGCCCGACGCTTGCGTGGATCTGATTTACATTGACCCGCCTTTCAACTCCAATCGCAATTACGAAGTCTTCTGGGGCGAGACCAAAGAAAAGCGAGCATTTGAAGACCGCCACGCCTCAACCCAGGCGTACATCGAATTCATGCGCCCACGCTGCGTGGAGATGGCGCGGGTGCTCAAGGGGACAGGCAACTTCTATTATCACTGCGACTGGCACGCCAGCCACTATGTGAAAGTGATGCTCGATCAGATTTTCGGCGAGAGCAATTTCATCAACGAAATTATCTGGAAACGGCAGTCCTCGCATAACGACGCAAGGCAAGGAAGCAAACACTACGGACGGCTGCACGATGTGCTTCTCTTTTACTGCGGTGGAGACGAAGATTACACTTGGCACCATCAATATGTCCCGCTCGACCAGTCATATATCGAATCCCACTACTCTCGGGTGGACGAACAAGGACAACATTTTCAATGGGGAGACCTGCGCGCTCCAGGCGGTGCGGCACCATCGAAGGGGAATCCCCATTACACCGTACTGGGCGTCGATGGCTACTGGCGATTCACCCAAGAGAAAATGGAAGAGCTCGTCCGGGAAGGTCGGGTAGCGATCCCGTCGGGGGGGAGAGTGCCCCGCTATAAGCGATATCTGGGCGAGTCAAAAGGGCTCCCGGTTGGAAGTGTCTGGGGCGACATAAACCCTATCAATTCGCAAGCCAAGGAGTCCTTGGGCTATCCAACGCAAAAGCCCTTGCCCCTCCTTGAGCGTATTATCAACGCTTCCAGCAATCCCAACGACATCGTCCTCGATGCTTTCTGCGGATGCGGGACAGCGCTTGTCGCGGCACAGGAGTTGGGGCGGCAGTGGATTGGAATTGACATCTCACCGACGGCTTGCCGCGTGATGGCCAAACGACTGCGCGACGTGTACAGGTTGCGCGAGGACGAGAACTACTGGCGGCAAGGTAAGGGCTTTGTGGTACGCAATCTGCCTTGGACGGAGAAGCAGTTGCGTGAGATACCGCCCTTCGAGTTCGAGAACTGGGCGGTGATTGCTCTTGGCGGGATTCCGAACAAGACACAGGTTGGCGACATGGGCATTGATGGCCGCATTTATCCGTTATCGGCGCTGCCCCACAAGAGCGGCAAGGACCGGGACGAACTCGACTTCATGGACGACTGGTACCCCATCCAGGTGAAGCAAGGGGACAAGGTGGGCCGCCCGGACGTTGACAAGTTCGAAGCCGCCATGATCAGGGCTAAGCGGAAAAAGGGCTTCTTCGTGGGCTTTGACTTCTCTCAAGACGCGCTAGCCGAAATCGGCGCATTCTTTAGAGCACAACACACTGTAATCGTGCCCCTTACCGTGCGCGAAATTCTGGACGAACAAATTGCCCAAAAACTGGCGTAGCGCTTGCTGAGGCACCTCAGTACAGCTCAATACCTATACGCGCTAAACGTTCTCTGAAATCTCTGCTACCTTTGACACGGCGTCCTTGAGGAGGTTCGTCGAGAGATCACCTACTGAATAGCCATACCACTCTCGGCACTTTAGACTGAGGAATTCGTGCGACCAACCAATGTTTCCTGCCTTGGCGTGGAGTTCCCTGAGCAACCTGTTCCTCTCCTCCTGGGGTGACTCCTCTGAGCGGACCGCCCACTTCCACTTGCGAAGATCCGCCATGACGGCTGGGTATTCGGAGGCGGGGAGGTTTCTTACCGCCGTAAGGTGGTACTTCTGCTTGATCCTCTTCTTGACGAATCCCACGGTGGTTCTTCCCTTCGACTCCGCTGCGATTTTTGCGGCTCGGTCGTTTATCTCGCGCGATTGCGCGTCGGAAATACTGCCAGGCTGCGGGGCAATAATGACCGTTGTTCGCTTTTTAGGGGGTCTGACAGTTGTATTGTCTCCGGCTATGTTGATGATATTATCCGCGGCTTGGCGCCCGATGTTCATCGTCGACGAACCTGACGCGCGACTACCCGGCCCGGCAGTCGGGAGGGCAGGCTGGTTCACTTGTAGCGCACGCTTCATTTGAAAGAGTTCGTCCTCCGTGATTTCACGTCGGCCAGCCCTCGCGTGGCAGTTTGCGCACAGGACAATCATGGCGTCGGGGTTATGGCCACACGCTTTGGCGTACTCGACAATGTGATGGATGGTGAGTGCCTTTACATCGGCCTCTCCGCATTTAGGGCACTTGCTTCCCACTTCTTGATAAAGGGCACGCTCTACGTCTCGGGGAACCGCTCTGCGCCGCATCGAAGCAACCCCCATTTATGGGTGGATAATCCTTACGCCCTGATTCTACCACGCCACGATGCGCGGCCACACGAGGCGCGATTATAAAAGAGGGGCTTGAGTGGCAGTGGCGAATTTGGCTGGATTTGCACGGAAGTGGCATGTCAACGGCAACCGCATATCGTCAAACTGGTTTTGTTGCAGTCCGCCTTCAATCCGCAGCCAATCCGCCTCGTTGGTGGAATTGATCGTCTCCGCTTTAACTCCGATGTTTCGCGCCGCCGCGATCTGGTTCCTCATCAGCGAAAGGAGAGGCGAAATCAGAAGCGTGCACCCGGCCCCCTGATCGCGAAGGAATCTCGTGGCAAGGAAGTAAACCAGGCTCTTGCCCCATCCGGTTCGCTGGACGACCAGCAGCCGGGCGCGCCTTTGGACCAGGGTGGAGATTGCCTCCCATTGTCCGTCGCGGAATTCGGCGTTAGGATCCCGTAAAGCTTGGCGAAGGAGTGCAATCGCTTGTGTCCGCATATTGGGCCGGCCGCGCGACGGAAATGTTTAGGAAGCCTCGCTCCAAGGGCTTCTGACACTCGAAACCAAGAATACTTCGATTAGAGCGCTCGGTCAACCTGCGTGCCGCTTCAACCGCTTCAGGGCTTCGGGTGTCGGCGATGACTGCATGCCACCGGAAGTGCCGAATGAATTCTCTGTAATGTCCCCGGGTCTGCAAGTTCGACGACACCTGGCCGGATACGCGGCGGACATCGTCCGTCCATCCGCTCTTTGCCATCATACCTGGATCACGCGCGCTCGGAACAAATCTCGCCACTCTCTGAGCAGCGGGGCGGCCCTGGGCCGGATAACGCCCTTGCCCGAAACCAACCCACTACCCGTCTTTGAATACGCTTGACTCTGCATTTTGTTCTTGACACGAGACTGGGGCTGTGATAGCCTACCTGGGTTGTCGTATGAGGAAGCTTGCAAGGGAGCGCGGGAAGGAGGCTCGAAATCGGCCCGGCGGGGTGGGGAAATGGGGCGAAAATAGAAAAAAGATACTAAATAGAGGGAACGAACCTAAGGATCTATTGAAAGCAAAGGAGTTAGCGCTTTAAGGAGCAAAAAACGAACTGGTTTTTCAATGAAAAAAGCCCCAAACGAAGCTAAAGATGGCAGCAAAAAGGCACGATTCGAGACAGAAAAATGGAAACCGGCAACACAGATTTAGGACGACACCCCGGCTTGGGTAGTGGTGTCATTTGCGGGGCGCGGGCGTTGCAGGCCGCAGTCATTCCCGCGAAAGCGGGAATCCAGTCCGTTGACAACTCTTTTCCAAAGGTTTGCGGCGTGGATTCCCGCTTTCGCGGGAATGACTGGGGTCGGGAGCACCGATCTTGCGCAAATGACGCCACCACCGACCCTGACGAACTACTTGACGCAGCTTTCTCCTGGGAATTAGCATGAAAGGTTGGCCTTTTCTCGAAATTCCTCACTGTAGGTCTCTGGGCGAATGATCGAGCGGATTACGGTTCGTGGTGCGCGGCAGCACAATCTCAAGAACATCGACGTGGAGATTCCGCGCCACACCCTGACGGTGGTCACGGGCTTGAGCGGCTCCGGCAAGTCCAGCCTGGCGTTCGACGTGATTTACGCCGAAGGCCAGCGCCGTTACGTTCAGACCCTGTCGGCTTACGCCCGGCAATTCCTCGACCAGATGGAGCGGCCTGATGTTGACACGGTGGAGGGCTTGAGTCCCGCCATCTCCATCGAGCAAAAAACCACCAGCCGCAGCCCGCGCTCGACGGTGGGCACGATCACAGAAATCTACGACTATCTCCGGCTGCTGTACTCCTCCATCGGCGAGCCGCATTGCCATCAGTGCGGCCGGCCTATCTCCCGCCAGACCACGGAGCAGATTGTCTCCTCCATCATGGCGCAGAACCAGGAGGGCCGCTCCGCCGGAAACGGCGAAGGCCAGCGCGTCATGATTCTGGCCCCCGTGGTGCGCGGGCGGAAAGGGGAGTTCCGCAAGCTCTTCGAGCAACTGTCGCAGGAAGGGTTCGTCCGCATCCGGGTGGATAAGCAGTTGCGGCAGGTCGATGAGGAGATTCGCCTCGACCGGCGCCGCAACCATACCATTGAGGTGGTGGTGGACCGCCTGCTGCTGAAGTCCGGGATCGAGAGTCGGCTGGCGCAATCCATCGAAACGGCCATGAAGCTTGCCAAGGGCATTGTCCAGGTGGCCGTGGTCAATGGGGAGGAGCAACTCTATTCGCAGGAGTGGGCGTGCGTGGATTGCGGCATCAGCGTTCCCTCGCTCGAGCCTCGTTCCTTTTCCTTCAATAGCGTTTATGGGGCCTGCGCCGCTTGCCGGGGCCTGGGCAGCCAGTACACCTTCGATCCTGCCAAGGTGATCGTCGATTGGTCCCGGCCATTGCTCGAAGGAGGGCTGGGGCCGGGCGGCAGTTCGTCAGCCATACAGCGCGGTCTGATGCGTGCGGCCGAACACTATGGATTCGACTTGAAGACCCCCTTCGAGCGCCTTCCCGTGAAAATCCAGAACCTGATTCTTTTCGGGCGCAACCCGGAGCAACCCAAAGCCCCTTCGGTGTTTCCCGGCGTGCTGCCTTTACTCCAGCGCTGGTATGGGGAAACCACGTCGGAGAATTATCGCGAGTGGTTCGGGCAGTACATGTCTGCGGTCCCTTGCCCCAAGTGCCAGGGCAAGCGTTTGAGGCCGGAAAGCCTGGCCGTGACCGTGGTCGACCTCTCGATTGCCGACCTCACGGCGCTTCCTGTAAACCAAGTGCCAAGAGTTTTGAAGGAACTTCGCATGACGTCCCGGCAGGCGTTCATAGCGCAGCGCATCTTGAACGCCATCTTCGAGCGCCTGGAATTCCTGGAAGCCGTGGGGTTGGGTTACCTGAGCCTTGACCGGTCAGCCGCCACGCTCTCCAGCGGCGAGAGCCAACGCATCCGGCTGGCCACCCAAATCGGATCGAAGTTGCGCGGCGTGCTTTATGTGCTCGACGAACCCAGCATTGGCCTGCACCCTCGCGACAACCAGCGACTGCTCCAAACCCTGGAACGATTGCGTGACTTGCAAAACACCGTGCTGGTGGTCGAGCATGACGAGGAAACCATACGCCGGGCTGATTACGTGGTTGATCTCGGGCCAGGGGCCGGCAAGCAGGGTGGTTTTCTGGTGGCCGCCGGGCCCCCCGGCCAGATCGCTGCCACAGAGGATTCTCTTACCGGGCAATATCTTTCGGGCAAGCTGCGAATTCCTGTCCCTGCTAAGCGACGCTCGCCGAACGGCAAATACCTCTCGGTGCTCGGCGCGCGAGCTAACAATTTGAAAAATATCGATGTGCAGTTTCCGCTGGGCTTGCTCAGCGTGGTGACGGGCGTTTCGGGCTCGGGCAAGTCAACCCTGGTGAACGACATCCTCTATCACGCCATCGCCAAGAAGCTCTACCGGGCCATCGCGGAGCCGGGCGCGCACAAGGCCATCCTGGGATTGGAACACCTTGATAAAGTCATCGTGATTGACCAGTCTCCGATCGGGCGCACACCACGCTCCAACCCGGCCACTTATACAGGCGTGTTTACGCCCATCCGGGAGCTCTTTGCGATGTTGCCCGAATCGCGCGAGCGTGGCTATCGCGCCGGCCGGTTCAGCTTCAACGTCAAGGGCGGCCGCTGCGAGGCCTGCCGCGGTGAAGGCTTGCGCCGCATTGAGATGAATTTCCTGCCGGACGTCTTCGTGACCTGCGAGGTCTGCCGGGGCCGCCGTTACAACTCCGAAACCCTGGCGGTGAAATACAAGGGTCAATCCATCGCCGACCTGCTTGACACCACCGTTCGGGATGCCCTGCCCATTCTCGAGAACATTCCGCAAATCAAGCAGCGGCTCCAGACCTTGCTGGACGTCGGACTTGGTTATGTCCACCTGGGCCAGCCCGCCACCACGCTTTCAGGTGGCGAAGCCCAACGCATCAAATTGGGACGCGAGTTGAGCCGCCGCCAGACCGGCCGCACCCTCTACATTCTTGACGAGCCTACCACCGGCCTGCACTTCGACGACGTGAAACAACTCCTGGAGGTGCTCGGTCGCTTGACAGACCTTGGCAACACCGTCATTATCATCGAGCATCATCTGGACGTTGTGAAACAAGCGGATTGGGTCATCGACCTGGGCCCCGAGGGCGGCGACGAGGGAGGCAGAATCGTCGCCCAGGGCACCCCGGAAGAAGTGGCGCGCGTCAAGAAATCGTTCACGGGCCAGGCCCTGGCGGCGGTGCTCAAGAATGGCCGGAGGTAGCAGATTCCCGAAGAAACATGACTATCAAGCAACTAGTCCACGAGAAACGCGCGAGATTCAGCGCATCGCGGCAAAGCACGGCGCGAGCAGTATCCGCGTGTTTGGTTCGGTCGCAGGGGGTGAGGCTCGCAACGATAGCGATATCGATTTTCTGGTGGACACCGGCCCCGTGACGAGCTCTTGGTTTCCCGCCGGTTTGGTGCTTGACCTGGAAGAGGTCCTCGGGTGCAAAGTAGAGGTGGTAACTGAGAAAGGCCTCAGCCCCTTTCTCAAGGAACGTGTACTTCAAGAGGCCGTGCCCTTGTGAAGGACGATTCTGTCTATCTAAGGTTCGCGCCAGTTCGCATTCTTTGCGCCTTTTGCGTTCTTTGCGCCTTTGCGTGAAACTGTTGTTTGTGGTTTTAGGGTGTTTGCGCGAGAATGTTTACCGTGACTGAGAATGAGATCGCCAAACAAATCGTTGACGCGGCCTTCAGAATCCACACAACCCTCGGCCCAGGCTTGTTCGAATCGGTCTACGAGGCCGTCATGGCGCAAGAGCTGGCGCGTCGTGGACTGCACTTCGTAAGGTAGCAAGCGCTTCCCGTGGTGTGGGAGAACATCCAGTTAGAGGCCGGCTTCCGAGTAGACCTGATCGTCGAGAATAAGGTCATCGTCGAGATCAAGTCCGTTGAAGCCATCGCGCCCGTGCACAGAAAGCAGTTGCTCACCTACCTGCGCCTTGCCAACAAGCGGCTGGGAATTCTGATCAATTTTGATGTCGATCTGATCAAGGACGGCATTGCGCGCGTGGTGAATGGGCTGGCAGAGTAAAAACAGCTCACGCAAAGACGCCAAGGCGCGAAGGGACGCAAAGAAGCACCGGCAGGTAAACGCGTGGCTAACGGGCTAGCAGAGTAAAAACAGCTCACGCAAAGACGCCAAGGCGCAAAGGGACGCAAAGAAGGAACGACGACGAAACGCGCGGTGAACGGGATCGTGGAGCCGATGACCATTTATTCACAAAGACCCCTCAAACTGGATAACGTCAGCACTTATCCGCTCGCCTCGCGGCCAAGCAAGGTTACGGTTCGAGACTTCGCAAAGGTCGCGAGGTCTGGCGCCGGCGTTCGCGAGTGGATGGATTCTCTGCCGCGCATTCTGGCGGGCGAGACGTTTCGCGGAGTGGTGAAGGCGCTGGAGGTGGCCCGCGCGCGCCGCAAGCCGATCATCTGGGGGATTGGCGGGCACGTGGTTAAGTGCGGCTTGGGGCCAATCCTGATTGACCTTATGAGGCGAGGCTATCTCGCCGCCGTGGCAATGAATGGCGCGGCGATGATTCACGATTTCGAAATCGCCCTGGTGGGCGCGACTTCCGAGGATGTTCCCGCCGTACTTCGACACGGCAAGTTCGGCATGGCTGAGGAAACCGGCCGGATTATTAATGAAACCATCGCGGCGGGTGACCGGGAAGAGTTGGGCATCGGAGAGGCTGTCGGCCGCTTCCTAGCCGGAAGTCGCCAGGCGCGTTTCCGGCGCTTCAGCCTGTTGGCGCAGGCCTACCGCTGGCGGATTCCGGTGACGGTGCACGAGGCCATCGGAACGGACACTATCCATAATCATCCGGCCATCGATCCGCGAGCGCTCGGGGCCGCCTCTCACCGCGATTTCCTTCTGCTTGCCTCATGGGTCAAAGGCCTGGAGGGTGGGGGCGTTTACCTGAACGTGGGCTCGGCCGTCGTGCTGCCCGAAGTGTTCTTGAAATGCCTGAGCTTGGTTGCCAACCTCGGCCATGCCCCGCGCGGCATCACAACCGTGAACATGGATTTCATCCAGCATTACCGCCCCGTGCAAAATGTGGTCTTGCGGTCGACGGCGGGGCCCGGAAAGGGCCGGGATTGCAGCCACGGGTATATGCTCATCGGGCACCACGAGTTGATGGTCCCCTTGTTGGCGGCGGCGCTCAAAAGGCAGTGACGAGTGACGATGTCATTCGGATTGAAGGAGTCAGAAGTCAGGAGTCAGAAGTCAGAAGATGAGGTTTCAGCCGTCAGCTTCTGACGTTGGAAACAAGGGGCTGGAAGCTGGAGTTCTTCTTCAACCTATCATGCACGCTTTCTGACTTCTGACTCCTGACTTCTGACTCCTGACTCCTGCTTTGGAGAGTAAGTCTTGACAGACGAAACCCAGCAGCAGACACCCCCTCAGGATGTGCCGCTCCCCCTGGAGAGTAGACTCACGGAGGCACGGGAATCCCTGCCCAGGCCCTGGGGGCTGCGCGATTTTTTCCTCTTCATCGCCTTTGTGCCTATGGGGCTGTTTGCCGCCAATATCCTCGTCCTCCTGGGATATACGCTGATTCAGCCAGCCGTGCACTGGCGTTTGACGAAACAGCAACTTTCCACCGATCCTTTCTTCTTGCTGGCACTGCAAACCGTCTTCTACGGCCTAATGCTCGCGTACATCTATGTTCTCGTGGCCGTGGGCCACGCGCAGCCGTTTTGGTCCATGCTTCGGTGGCGACGGATGACGCCGGGGAAAACGCTCGGTTGCCTTGCCGGTGGAACACTCATGACGGCTGCCATCGCTTTGCTTCCACCGTTTCTTCCGGACGCAAATCAGTTCCCCCTCGAAAGCCTGTTCAACTCAAGGGCTTCCGCTTATGCCATAGGAGCATTCGCCATTCTGGTCGCCCCGTTCATGGAGGAGATGATTTTCCGCGGCATCCTCTTTGGCATCTTCGAGTCGCAGGTCGGCCTCCGCTTCGCCATTCTGATAACCACCATCCTGTTCGGGGGATTGCATATGCCTGAGTACTGGGGCGCCTGGAACCACATGTTTCTGATTTTCCTCGTAGGGCTGGTGTTTTCGCTGGCGCGCGGTATGAGCGGTTCATTGGCGCCCAGCGTCTTTCTTCATGTGGGATATAACGCCAGCATGATGATCGCCCTGTTCCTGTCCACTGAGCACTTCCGAAACTTGAACGCTTTGCCTAGCCCCTAAGTCAGGACTCAGAAGTCAGGAGTCAGAATGAAGTGTAAAGGGTAAAGGGTAAAGACTAAAACCAACTGTCACCTTTTACCCTTAGCCTTTACCCTTTACCCTTCGGAGTTCTGACTCCTGCTACCGCCTGTCCTCTGAGCCGGCGATTATGATCCCCTGCGGCGCTTAACGTCGATTTGGAGTCGCTTGATCTTTTGATTGAGGGTGGAAAGGGGGATCTTGAAGCGCTCGGCGGCATCGGTCTGGCTCCAGTTGGTACGAGCCAGCATATCGAGAATGACCCTGCGCTCGCAAGCTTCCATGATTTCAAAAAGCGACCGGCCTGCAAGGTCCTGGGAGCCGAAGCCCTCGGCCCCGTGCGAGCCGTCTTGGAACAGTTGTTCAGGCAAGAGATCAAGCCCCAGTGTGGGCCCGGAGGCGAGGACCACAGCTCGCTCCACGGCGTTTTCCAGTTCGCGCACGTTACCCGGCCAGTCGTAGTCCATTAAGGGTTTCATTGCCTCCACTGAGAACTGGAGGCCGATACGACCATTCTCCTCGCCAAACTTCTTCAAAAAGTGCTCCACGAGGTGAGGAATATCTTCCTTGCGCTCCCGCAAGGGGGGAAGACAAATGCTGATAACGTTCAAACGGTAATAGAGGTCTTCCCTGAAGTGCTCCGCAAGGACCAACTTTCGCAAATCTGCGTTGGTGGCGGCGAGGATACGCACATCCACCTTGATGGTTTCCGTCCCGCCCAGGCGCATGAACTCGCGCTCCTGGATCACCCGCAGCAGTTTTGCCTGGGTCTCAACCCCCACCGTGCCGATTTCATCGAAGAAGATAGTCCCCTGATCGGCCAGTTCAAACAATCCACGTTTGGTGGCGATGGCAGAAGTAAAGGCCCCCCTCACATGGCCAAACAGCGTACTCTCCAAGAGGTCCACAGGCATTGACCCAGTGTTGACAGGAACAAAAGCCCCGTCGGCGCGCGGGCTCATGGCATGGATGGTCTTGGCGACAAGCTCTTTACCGGTTCCGCTCTCGCCGGTAATCAGCACTGTGGCGCGGCTGATGGCTACTTGGGTGATGAGGTCCATCACCTTCTGCATCTTGTCGCCCCTGCCCACGATGTTGGGAAGCGCGAAGCGTTTCAGCGCCCGGCGAAGCTGGAGGTTCTCCGCTTGAAGACGCGATTTGTCAAGGAGGTTCCGGACTTCGAGCAGCAGTTTGTCGTTGTCCCAAGGCTTGGTGACGTAACTCTCCGCGCCCTCCTTGGAGGCCCGGAAGGCCATCTGGCTGGAGTCGTAGGCGGTAATCATGATAACGCTGACTTCCGGCGAGTCATGTTTTATGGATTTCAGCAAATCCAGGCCGTTATAGTCAGGAAGGTTAATATCCAGAAGAACCAAGTCGAACACTCCGCCTTCAATTCTCTTCAGACCCTCTTCGCCGGTCGAGGCGGAGTCCGCCTGATAACCCTCCAGCCTGAGCAATTGCTCCAGGCTCTCCCGGATCTCCTGTTCGTCATCAATGATGAGAATACAGCCCTTAGGCGACATTTACTGCTTTCCTCGCAACCGGCAACTCCACATGGAACGAGGTACCGCGTCCCACCGCGCTCTGCACCTCGATCTTCCCCAGATGCTCACGAATGATTCCATACGTAACCGCGAGGCCCAAACCCGTTCCGCGGCTCGTCGACTTGGTAGTGAAGAAGGGATCAAAAATCTTGCTGAGATGCTCAGGGGAAATTCCCACCCCGTTATCCGAAACCTCGACGCAAACGGAGGAGTCTTCGCATTGGGTAGCGATGGTCAGCTCGCCGCCACGCGGCATCGCGTCGCGCGCATTTATGATGAGATTCATGAAAACCTGCTGGAGTTTTCCGGGGTTGGCGTAAACCAAGGGCAATGAGGTACACAATTGCGCATTCACGGAAATCTTGGAGGCGCGCAGCATCGGCTCAACGAGCGACACGGTCTCGCGGACCAGCTTGTTTAAATCCAGATCAGAATACTCACTGCCGCTGACACGCGAGAACTTCAGTAAGTTGTTGACAATCTCGGAGGCGCGAAACGCCTGCTTGATGATCTTGTCGAGGGTGCGGGAGAGAGAATCATCCGCCGATAACTGCCTCATCAGCATTTGGGCCTGGGAAGTGATAACCGCCAAAGGCGTGTTCACTTCGTGAGCGACGCCTGCCGCCAGCAAGCCGATGGAGGAGAGTTTCTCCGCCTGAATCAACTGGTCCTCGAGGTTCACGCGGTCGGTCAAGTCGTTGAAAATCAGCAGCCTGCCGAGTACGTGACCATCTTTCCCTACCAGTGGGACCGCCGAAAGGTTCACAATCAGGGTCTGACCGCCCGGAGTATGTAAGCGAAACTTGTACAGACTCAGGACGCTCTGCGCATCCGAGGCTCCAGGCAATTCCGCCAACAGTTCGGGTGGGAAAATGGCATGCAGCGATTTCCCCACTGCATCATTTCGCACTAGGCCGTAAAGCTTCTCCATGGCGGAATTCCATGACCCTACTTTCCCTTCCAGGTCGCAGGCGAGAACGCCGGCGTTAATCGATTCAATGATGTTCTCGCTGAAATCCGTCAGTGCCTGGTATTCAAGAGCTTTCTTCTCAAGCGATTCGTAAAGCTGGGCATTCTCAAGCGCCACGGAGACGTACCCGGTGAGGGTCTGCAGAAGGTCAATATCCTCGCTCGAGAGGAAGTCCCCATCGCGCGTTTTCCCCAGGCCGAGGTAACCCAAGGTGCGCTCTTTCACCTTAAAGGGCAAGTAATAGTGCAGGTCCAACTGCTCGATAGTCTTCTGCGCCGAGGGCGCGAAGCCAAACGGGCGCCTGACACTGTCAAAAAACAGATACTCCTTGCCCTGTTGGCTGCGCGCGGGGTCAAGGAAACTTGTATCCAGTCCCTCGGAGTAGCTCACGCCGCGCGACTTGACCAAGCGGAATTGGTCCAAATCCGTCGCCCAAAAAACCGCTAGGCGATCGACCCCAAGGGTTTCAGTCAGCTTTACTGTGACCTGTTCGAGGAGGCGATCAACATGCAACTCGGAGCTCAGTTCGCGCGCAAACTCCAGCAGGGTGCGACGATAGTCATAACGCTCGCGGTTAAAGAACCTATCCAGCCGCACCTGGATCCAATTCACCATGGGCTGGAAAACCAAGGCGGTGACGACGACGGCCAAAACCCACCCACTCCGGCTGGTTATCGGGATCGTGGATCGGAAGAAATCCGCGAATAACCCGATCACGCTGAAATAGAGGGCCACAATGGTGGCCGTGGCCAAGGTGTAAGCGATCCCCCTGCGGAAAATGACATCCACGTCCATCAGGCGGTAACGCACGATGGCGTAACCAAAAGTGACGGGGAGAAAGACAAGTGAAAGTGCAGAAAGGTTCATCCAGGCGTTGGGAATAAACCCGAGGAAATAGGGAATTGCATAGAAGGCCGCAAAGGGTACGATAGCCAGCCAAGTCCCTCGCGTCACCCATTTCAACTGCTGCTTGAGCAGAGGCACCTGCGCCCGCGAATAGGCATGTTGGAGTACCACTGCCCCCACCAAGAAGTAGACGGCTAGATACACGAACTCTACGCGGTCAAGAAGCCAACGCACCTGGAGCAGGGGCATGGGGAGAACCATGAACCCCGTGGCCACAAGAACATGAACAGCCGCCAGTGCTGCCGCTGGCACATAAAGGGAGGGGATCACATAACGCCGACCGCGCAGGAAAGTCTGTTGCTCGGGAAAACCCAGGCAGAAATGCAGGAAGAGCGCGGGCTGAAGCAGCAAGGCAAGAACTTGCAGCCAATACACCGTCCAATCGAACAGGTTCAGCTTCCCGGTATAGGAGAACGTGTAGAGGATAAAGGACGCCAAGCAAAAGATGTAGAAATGCAGTGATTTAGGAGCCGTCCAGCGTCGCAATAGTATAAAAGTCCCGATAACCAGGTATATCAGGCCTACTAGGCTGAGATAATATCGCACCGTCGCAGCCGCTTTTTGGGGAACAAGAACCAGCGAAGTTTGGAACTTTTCGCCATTCCGCACTAGGGTATAGCTTGCCTGAGACCATATGTCGTCGCGGAAGATCTCGCGACCGGCGTCAGCCGCCGCGTGAATCGGTTTTCTGTCGATTGACTCTAAGAGATCGCCCTCCCGGATCCCCGCCCGGTCTCCTGGACCATCGGGGGTGACAATCCATGCCTCCACTCCCCTCTTGGAGTCAACCCAGGATACCCCATCGTCCGGCAGCCGATAGCGGACCCGCTGCTGGAGATTGACAACGGCGAACACGATAAGCGTCAGGCTAAGGATAGCCAGCGAAACGGACGTAAACCGGTAAGGTGGAGCTTTTGTCATCTGAACGCAAACACCTGTCCGCTGCCGTTTAGACTACCACTTCAAACCCTCAGCAAGTTAGGTTCCAGTAGTCGGACTTCCACAAAACAAATAAAGTGCCTATTTTCAAGCAGATATAACATCGGCAGAATAGAAGCAACGCCTGCTACAGAATTCGGGATATGGCCTACGCTTTTCCGTAACTCCGCTCCCATCCCATGGAAACCTACAGGTACGGAAACACAGGGATCTCTGAAGACCGCCATGACGAATCGGTTTCAAGGCAGAGACTCTTAGCCCGCTAACTATTCGCCAGAAGTTAGAATTCTACGGAAAAGCCCCCGCGGACAGACTTATAAGCTGAACTCAGCAGCAGAGTCATTTCGCCGGATTGGGTCAAGGGTGAGTAGCCTTGGGCTAATAAATTCCGGAAATCCGCGACAGCTTCGATGTGGGCGGGAAGGAAAGCAAGGTTAGGAAGGGGTTGGCGGATCTGGACATCCAAGAATGGTTGCAGTTGCAAATCGGCTTGGCCGTAAGGATCCAGCATGGTTACACGTCCACGCTCAACCCATTCGTAGGAACTCGTCAGTTGAGTCCGAGTGACGGGAATTCGAGCCGAAACTCGTCCGGCCAAGGAAGCACTGCGAACGGGCTTGAGCACACCTTGTAGATCCCCCTCCGGGGCATGGTTGACAACGCCGCGCGCATAAAGGGAATCGCCCACCACGTATGTGACAAGAGCTTCGACGCGATTTCCCAGGCGTTGCGTATAGGCCGCCCGATATCCGGAAGAGTGGTAGTCACCCATGTTCACAAAAATCCCATCCCCGGCAGGGTTCAGCATGTAATTACCGGCAAGCCAGCTTACTGCGGCTGGATGAGCCGATCCCCAGACAGTTGCGTTCTTGACCCCATCGTGGTAAGCGGCGAGTTCGATCCGCGCGGAACCACTCAGACGGCGGTTCAAGGAGATCTCGGAATGGTCGCCTTGCTCAAGCTCAGGCCGATAGCCTCGCAGCGTCAGCAGCGGGAAAGAATCGAGCCTACTGACACGTTCCAGCAAAGTCCCGGAACCGTCGGATGGTCCCCTCCCAACCTGCAGGGCAAGGTCGGTGGAACGGGAGAGGTGGTAAGCCAGCTTCATTCGCGGTCGGGTGGTCATCACATCCCGAAGCGCATTTAGGTAATCAATATCCACGCCCGCCGTCAATGTCAGATGAGGATAAATGTACCGGGTTTGGGTGTAGCTTGCCACTAATCCCCGCGCATAGGAATCGGAAAGCTGTCCGCCGCCACCCGGAGCGGTCACGCCCCCTGCGTAACCCAATCGGTGCACGACCAGAGAGATTTCCTCAGAATCACCCTTGATCAAGCCCTTTCGATACTCCGTCCCCACTGACGATGTCAGGGTTCCGTTGGCCGCGACTGAACCCACCGCCAGAAGATCGGAGTCCCGGGACAGCGAGCGAAGGTAAGCCAAAACACTTCCCATGCCTGGGTCCCCGGCCAGTGGATCCCGGCAAGAAGAACCCGGCACCATGCCAACAAGACGCTGGCTGGCAGGCAGAGGAGGCTCTACAGCGTTCGGGGTGGTCTCTGCAACTTCCTGCCGGTATCTGAGGATAGGCCGGGTGGCTGTGGAAGTCCTCAGCACCCACTTCCAATCGTCACCCAAAGAGGTTGCGCCAGTATCGGGAATCTGAAAACGCAAAGGGGCAAAGACGTCACCTAAAACAAATTTCAAGGTGGACGTCTGCCCGGCTTCCACCTTAATCCCGTTCCGATGAGCGGGTAGCCGCGTTGGGGAAATAATCTGAAGGGAGTACCAGCCCGGAATGAGGTGCCCAACTGCGAACATGCCTTTGGCGTCGGTGATGACGCGCTCCGCCTGTTCCCCGGCGCTGGCGGTGGGAATCAACAACGGCCCAATGATCAGAACCGTGGCACCCATCAAAGGATTGCCATGATTGTCCGAGACGATGCCCGAAAGACGCCCGTATTCCGATGCGAGGGCCCGGACCGGACAAAGCAAAGGGGAAACAAGGCTCCCCGCCAGAAGAATGGCTGAAAGACTGATTCCAGAATTTGGAACTTTCATGTGAATCGTCCAGGTCTCCCGAAACCGCCCAACACCTGACCGGCAAAATAACAAGCCACGCTCACTGTACCTCAAAAGTGGTCGAAGGTAAAAGGGTTTGTTTATTTATGTTGTCCGTGACCTTTATCTGCATCGTGTATTTGCCAGGTTGAAGCACACTCAATGGCATTTGCTTTTCCAAGGTAAACTGCTGCGAGGCGTCCTTCAGTTTGGCTGCGTCCTCTGCTTGCGCCAGAAGGGATTTTCCATCCTTCAGCAGTTCGTACTCTACATCCAACGATGGCTTGTGCGTCTTCGCGTCCAAACCCAGGTTATAAACCTGCATATAGATGCCAAGCTTCTGGTCGCGCGTAAAGGTTTGGTTGACGCTGGGGCGAACCTTTGTCCCCCCGATTACGAACGGGCCCGTGCCCACTTGATTGGTAGGCAGAGGCTGAATGAGGTCCGCGAGAATCAATGAACTGTTCGATAGTTTATTTTCGTCAAACCGCGGGACCACCAGGCCGATTTCCATCGATCCCATGTGGCTGTTGAGGTCGTCTTTCATCACCAGGCTCAGCTTGTAGCGACCCGGGCGCAATGGGATGGCTTCTTGATATACCGCCTTGCGTTCCAAAAAATGCTGAAATTCATGCTCTGGAACGTCCAACACCAGGCTCTTTTCAAATGTATTGACATTCCTGCCACCCAGGCTGGTCACCTGACCATAGATATCCATGACGCCATGCATCACCCCGTTCTTGTTCTGAAATTCCAGGTCACGGTAAGCTACTTGAAGAGTAATGGGAGTGAGCACGGTCTCATCTGTCACGCGGATAAAGTCTGTACGAACGTCGAAGGGCAAAAGCTGCGCGGAAATCTTAGACGTAACGACAGCTTTCAGATCATTAAACTTGACCTGCGGCGGTTGCCAGATTTTCGAGTACAGATCAAGGCGGGTGAATTCATTCATGCTCTCGGGTGTTCCACCCATGGACTGGCCAATCGTCATGCCGTCGGTACGGGTAAAGCGGTCGGCCTTGCTGGCCATGCCCATGGATTCCATGTCAGTTAATCCGGCGTTCGGGACGTGGAGCAGAGCATCCTTTTCGCCCGGATCCATGGTGAGATGATATTCTCCGGTCATCGTCGGATCGACGAATTCCAAAATTATGTTGGTCCCGATGCCGTCAATATAACGATACCGCCATTGCTCGAAGGGGTAAGTGGAGGTCTCGCCGCCACCCTCTTCCTGCGGTCGAAGGTAGCTGCCGCCGCTGGGGTGAGAATCATTCTCGTCCGGTGGGCCGTACATGATGTAGATTCGCCCGCGGTCGGTTCTCCAACCCTGGATACCCGAGGCATAGTGCTCGTTTGCGTAGGCAATGCGCCGGTAGTATTCCTCTTTGAACTCGTTCTCAGGACTTCCAGGATTCGGATTGCGCCGCTCCCAGAAATTCTCGATGAATTGTTCCCTTTCATCGTCTGTTGTGAACTTCTTGAAAGACGCTCTTTCCTCATTGGTAATAATGTAAGGAACTTCTTCATTGAGCCATTTCTTATAAGGGCTCTCCAATTCTTTCTGGATTGCCTTCTGGCGGCGTTTTTCCGCCTTGCTTAGCTTCTCGGTGTCTTTTTGAGGCGCCGCATTTAAGACGGGAAAAACCAACCCCCATGCCGTGAATCCCAAAAACAGCACCCAAAGACAAACACGCCACCCGCGCCGGCTGATAAATTCAACCCGATTAGACACCAATGGCCCTCCTCTCCCAACCTCGGTCAGTGCCGATTGTATTTTTTAAGGTTTGAAAAGTCAAGGACATACTCCCTTGACGAAATAGTCGCGCACCCCTCGTTGACTGACATGATTATTGATGCCGCTCAAGCATGAAGGGTGGCTTGACCAGGAAGAAAGGTCAGCCAATCGAAAACGAGCTGACATCTCCGCCGCAGGTACGTCTTACAGGAGAGGGGGACTCGGCTGGACTCCCCCTCGACCGCGCAAGGAGGGATAAAACCGAGGTCCTTTCCAGTACCCTGGAAAAAGAACCCGGACAGAACCCTGCCCTCCGATTGATCAAACCGCCAATCCACACTCGCTCCGCCTGCCGGCTACGCCATCGCGCTCCAAGGTGAACCAGTAACGCCTCGGACTGTGACTGCCAAATTTGGCTTTTCTATGCCGCTGGGCGGAGTTAGAATAGATAGGGACGCCCTGGAGAATCTCCCAAGGCAATGAGCATGAAAGTTGATGTCACTCAATCTTCCTTGTCATCGCTTGGTAGGACACACGAGAGCGCGGCCCGCCAGCCTTGCGGCTAAACCTCGAGTTCGACTGGTAGGAGCGAGCAATCTTTTGGGGAAACTTTTTGGGTCGGAAAAGCGTAGTGTGGTTGGAAGCCGCCAGGCGTGGGGGTGTCGATCCGAAGCGACAGGGGCTTCGTAGGCGTCTGGTAGCCCAGCATGACGAGGGGGAGTTTGATGTCTGCACGTACAATCGAAGAAAAGGATGAAACAGCCGTGGCCCAAGTAACTGAACTGGAACTCGGACGAACCACTTCTCCTGAAGGTGCAAACGAAACCAGCGGGACTCCTTCCCGGCCTCGCAATGGGAAGGGCATGAAGTCAAGAAAGAAGATGATCCTGGTGATTGTGGGAGCGGTAGCCCTGGTGGGGCTTGTGGCAGGCGGGATTATCTGGAGCAAGGGCGGTGTCGTCACTGTTCAGACCACCAAGGTCGCGCGGGAGAATTTGTCGGCCATCGTGACGGCCTCGGGGGAGATTAAACCGCCCACGGCAGACCTCGCCAACGTGAATGCGAGCTCCATGGGCAAGATCACCGAGATTTACGTAAAGGAAGGCGACACGGTCAAGAAAGGCCAACTCCTCCTGAAGACCGAGTCGATCCAGGCGAATGCCAGCGTTGATGCACAAAAGGCAACCGTCGCCAGCGCCAAGGCAGACGTGGAGCAGTTTGCGGCGACAGTGCAGGCGCAGCAAGCAGCTTTGAACACCGCGCTGGCCAATGTGCAAACGGCCCAGGCGAACCTTGTCCGCGCCCAACAGGAGTTCAAGCGGGGGGAGGATCTGCTCCGTGATAGGCTGATTGCCCAAAATGAATTCGACACGCGCCTGAACACCGTCAAGGTGGATCAGGCCACTTTGGAGGGAGACCAAGCGGCGGTGGTCCAGCAAAGAGCCTTACTTCAGCAGGCCAAGTTCAATCTTGACAGCGCCCGCGCCAAGGTGGCGATGCAGCAGGCCCAACTGGTTAGCGCCGAGGACGTCCGCGACAAGACCATTTACACCTCCCCCCTCGACGGCATCATGACCTCCTTACCAGTGCACGTGGGCGAGAACGTGGTACCGGGAGTTCAAAACACGGTGGGAAGCTTGCTCTATCAGGTTTCCGATCTGGCGGTGATTACCGCCGAGGTGAAGGTGGATGAGACGGACATCGTCAACGTGAAACTCGGGCAACCGGCGGAGGTTACGATTGACGCCATCCCGAACAAGACCTTCAAGGGCAAGGTCACTGAAATCGGCCAGAGCGCCGTTGGCCGCACCTCCGGGACCACCTCCGGAACGAGCACAACGACGACAGAAGAAGCCAAGGACTTCAAGGTTGTGGTGACGTTGGATGACCCCCCGCCGGGTATGCGCCCGGGGCTTTCTACGACCGCCAAGATCACCACCGCAACGCGCCCGAACGCTGTGACTATCCCCATCCAGGCACTCACTGTCCGCACGCGGCGTCAATTGGAAGAAGAAGAGCAGAGCAGCAAGGGCGGCAAAGGCAAGGTGAAGGCCGCCACATCGCAGCCCACCACTTCGGCCAAAGACATAGGAAAGGAAGAAGTGCAGGGAGTCTTCCAGCTTAAGGACGGTCGGTCGGTCTTTGTCCCCGTCGAGTCCGGCATTATGGGCCAATCCGATGTTGAAGTCCTCAAAGGCGTTCAACCCAATGACGAGATCGTTTCGGGCCCCTTCAGTGTCCTCCGAACGCTGAAGAACCACACCAAGGTAAAGGTGGACAATAGCGCCCTCAAGCCCGCTGGATCTACTTCCTAGCAGGATCCGCTGTCATTCCGATCCCGCAGTCGCGGGAGCGGAATCCCGCTCTGGAACAAAGGAACTGAGAGATTCCTCTCCCGCGACTGCGGGATCGGAATGACATGCTGGACGGGCCGGAGGCGAGTGGAAAGGAAACACGCATAGCGATGGGAACACAAGTGGCGTCGTCTTCAACTCAGGAAAGCATGGCCCCACCCAAGGGGGTAATGATCCGGACGGAAAATCTCTGGAAAACTTACGACATGGGCGAAGCCATCGCCGTGCATGCGCTCAGCGGAGTGACGTTTGAACTCGAACGCGGCGAGTATGTCGCGATCATGGGCCCCTCGGGCTCCGGCAAATCCACTCTGATGAACTTGATCGGCTGCCTGGATACCCCCACCAGCGGGAAATATTGGTTGAACGGCCGGCTGGTCAGCGAACTCTCCGACGACGAGCTGGCTTACATCCGCAACAAGGAAATCGGGTTCGTCTTTCAGACCTTCAACCTTCTTTCCCGGGCCAGCGCCTTGCACAACGTGGAACTGCCCCTGGTTTACAGCGGAGTCCCCGCCAAGGAGCGTCTGGAAAAAGCCCAGGAGGCGCTGCGTAAGGTTGACTTGATTGAACGCATGCACCACAAGCCCAACGAACTTTCTGGCGGACAGCGCCAGCGCGTGGCGATTGCCCGCGCCTTGGTCAACGACCCTTCCATCATCCTGGCCGACGAACCCACCGGGAATCTGGACTCGGCCACCGGCGAGGAAATCATGGGCGTGTTCGAGCGACTCTACGAGAGCGGAAATACGATCGTCCTGGTGACCCACGAACACGACATCGCCGCGCACGCTCATCGCATCATCCATGTCCGCGACGGAAAGATCGAACGCGACGAAACCGTCAAGTAAATTGCACCTCGAAGGTAGCAGGCAGGAGGAGGTCTCGTGGCTGTACTCAGCCAACCGCAAGCGCTTCTCCACAAGCTGAGCCCCCCAGTGGGTCGCAGCACCGGCGTTTGGGTCACATCCCGCGAGGCCTTTTGGATTGCGCTGGAGGCGCTGCGCACGCACAAGCTTCGTTCCTTCCTCACCCTGCTGGGCGTGGTGATTGCCACCACCACGCTGATCGTTGTGATGTCCATCATCAATGGCATGAACCTCTACATCGCGGACCACTTTGCCAACCTGGGCACCAATGTCTTCATCCTCGACCAGTGGGATTGGACAATGAGCAGCGAGGCTTGGCTGAAAGCGCAGCATCGCAACAAGGCCATCCGCATCGAAGACTTCGAATTCCTTCGCGACAATGTTAAAGGCTATAAGAATGTCGGCGCGGCGGCTGGCCTTGGGGGGGGCGCCGAAGTAAAGTACAAAGGCCACCTCATGCACGAGGTGAACCTCGCCGCTGAAACCCCCAACATGATTGATATCGGCCAGGCGAAGGTGGAATCCGGGCGCTATATCAATGACACAGATTACGCGCATGAGTCCATGGTGTGTTTCATCGGCCGCGATCTGGCGGACGAGTTTTTCCCCAGCCTCGACCCGATCGACAAGGAGATGAACGTAAGTGGCATCCCTTTCCGGGTGATCGGCGTGGCGGCTCGCATCGGGACGACGTTTGGCGAGAGCCAGGACAAGTTCGTCCAAATTCCGCTCACCACCTTCCAGAAGGTCTTCATGGCGCGCCCGGAGCTGGACGTGTATGTGCAGGCCTGGGATGCTCAGCAGATGATGGTCCTCGAGGACCAGGTCCGGGCGTTGATGCGGGCCCGGCGCCACATTCCGTACAAAGAGGACGACAATTTCGGGATTAACGCCTCGGACACCATCATGGCCATGTGGCATCAATTGACGGGGACCATTTTCGCGGTCACGGTGGGGATCGTGGCCGTTTTTATGGTGGTCGGCGGGATCGTCATCATGAACATCATGTTAGCCAGTGTGACGGAGCGCACGCACGAGATCGGCATCCGGAAATCCCTGGGCGCGCGCCGGCGCGATATCCTGATGCAATTCATTATTGAGGCCAGCCTCATGGCGCTGACCGGGGGCGCCACCGGCGTCTTGCTCTCCCTCATGCTCAGCAAGATCGTGGATATCTTTTTCACCTCCAGCGTCCCCTTGAGTGCGGTGCTGGTCGGACTGTTCCTCTCCACGGCGGTGGGGCTTTTCTTCGGCATCTATCCTGCCAGCAAGGCCGCCAACCTCGAACCCATTGAAGCCCTGCGGACGGAGGCCTAGGTATGACGCAGCGACGCCAACCTGTTCGCGAAAATCTTCTGCTGGCGCTGGACACGCTGCGCAGCCACAAATTCCGCGCTTTCCTGACCATCCTGGGCGTGCTGATCGGAACCACGACGGTCATAGGAGTCGCTTCTATTTTTAAGGGCCTCGACCAACAGGTCGTCCAGATGATGGAAGGGTTCGGCACCCGCACCCTCTTCATCTTCAAGTTCGATCCCGGGATCCATACCACCGGCCTGACTCACGAAGAAGCCGTGCGCAAGCCCCTGACTTACGAAGACGCCATGGCCATCCGCGAACTGTGCCCCTCGGTGGAAACCGTTGCGGTCGAGGTTTTCGACTTTGGTCCCGCAGTCACTGCCAAGTATAAGGGCGTGGAGATGGTCGACACTCATTTCGCCGGCCCTACGCCCGAAGAATTCCAAACTATCAACGCCGACCTGAAGGACGGCCGCTTTTACACCGATGTGGACAATCTCCACCGACGGGATGTGGCCGTCTTGGGCGCCGACGTCGTCAAGCGTTTGTTCCAAAATGAAGACCCCATCGGCAAGTCCATCAACGTCGATGGCCACAGTTTTGAGGTTATCGGCGCGCTCGACAAACGCAAGCAATTCCTGGGTGACAATGGCAACGATCGTATCGTGTACATTCCCTATTTCACATTCAGGAAATACCATCCAGACGCCAAGGAAAACCTCATCACGGCGATGGCTTATCCCGGCAAGCTCGAACAGGCCAAGGATGAAGTGACGGGCTTGCTGCGCCGCCGGCGAAACGTGAAATGGTCCGAACCTAATAACTTCGGCATTTCCAGCGCAGACTCCATCATCCAGCAGTTCCGCGACATTATGGGAACCGTAGTTCTTGTGACCATCGTGATCTCCTCCATCGGCTTGATGGTGGGCGGCATTGGCGTGATGAATATCATGCTGGTTTCCGTAACGGAACGCACGCGGGAGATCGGGGTGCGTAAAGCCGTGGGCGCTCGCCGCAGCGATATCACCTGGCAATTCCTGCTGGAGGCCATGAGCCTTACAGGAGCAGGTGGGGTGATGGGAATCCTGGCTGGCTATACCCTGAGTTTCCTTATCCGAACCCTGGTTCCGGCCCTGCCTTCCACCGTTCCCCTCTGGTCGGCGATCATGGGCTTTATTGTCTCGGTCAGTATCGGCCTCTTCTTCGGCCTATGGCCCGCCATTAAAGCCTCCCGCCTCGACCCCATCGTGGCATTGCGGTACGAATGAACTAGTTTTCGTCTGAACCAGGGCTTACTGAATTGCGTAGTTGAGTAGTGAAGGCGATGAACAATGAGCTGCGGCGCTGCCGCAAGGTTTGCGGAAAGGCCTCGCCTTTCCGAAGCACGTGCGTCCCGAACGACCTCCGCGGCGGAGGTCAATGGGTGTGGCATTGGCCGGAAAGCCGGAGAGGGTGTGAAAAAATCAACGGGCAGTGTCATTCCGAGCGAAGCGAGGAATCTCGCTCTGGTTCGGGCGCATAGGAGGCGACAAGCAGAGCGAGAATCCTCGCTTCGCTCGCAATGACAAGCGCCAGTGCCTCGCCCTATGACAGGTTTCGAATTTTTTCACACCTTCGGAGGCTTTCCGCAAGGCGCGGCGGCGGAGCCGCTCTCGTGAGCTGCTAGGAAGTGGGAGGAGGAGGTTTCGTGGCTGAACTCAGCCAGACGCATGCGCTTCTTCACAAGCTGAGACCGCGCGCGAAGCGGAGGACGGGGCTTTGGGTCACATCCCGCGAGGCTTTTTGGATTGCGCTGGAGGCGTTGCGCACGCACAAGCTTCGTTCCTTCCTCACCCTCCTGGGCGTGGTGATTGCCACCACCACCCTGATCGTTGTGATGTCCGTCATTAATGGCATGAACCTTTACATCGCCGATCACATCGCCAATCTGGGGGCCAACGTTTTCATCGTTCACCAGTATAAGTGGGCCCAGGGATACGAGGCCTGGCTGAAGGCGCGGCGCCGTAATCAGCCCATTCGCATCGAAGATTTCGAATTCCTGCGCGACAACCTGAAGGGTTATAAGAACATCGGCGCCGAAGCCTGGTGGAACAGCTCCGATAATAATGCCCGGTACAAAGGAAAAACTGTTTACGAGGTCCAGATCTCCGGCGAGACGCCCAACATGATCGATATTGGACAGACCAAGGTTGATTCAGGGCGATACATCAACGATACCGACTACGATCACGAGTCGATGGTATGTTTCGTGGGCCAGGATTTGGTCAGTGGGTTCTTCCCCAATGTCGATCCCATTGACAAAGAGATTCAGATTAACGGCATTCCTTTCCGCATCATCGGAACCGCCGCGAAACTCGGCTCGATGTTTGGCGAGAGCCAGGATAACTTCGTTCAGGTGCCGCTTACCGCTTACCAAAAGGTATTCCGAAATCGACCGTCGCTGGCGGTGAGCATCCAGGCCTCGAATTCGCTCCAGATGGCCGTGCTCGAGGATGAGGTCAGGGCACTGATGCGCGCCCGGCGGCACACCCCCTACAAGGAGGACGACACCTTTGGCATTAATGCCTCAGAAACAATAATGGAGTCGTGGCACCAGTTGACCGCGTCAGTCTTCGCGGTGACCATTGGAATCGTGGCAGTGTTTATGGTGGTGGGCGGCATCGTGATTATGAACATCATGCTGGCCAGCGTGACGGAGCGCACGCACGAGATCGGCATCCGCAAATCCCTGGGAGCGCGGCGCCGCGATATTCTGATGCAGTTCGTGATCGAATCGGCCATGATGGCGGGTGCAGGCGGAGCCATCGGAATCCTGCTGGCCCTCATTGTCAGCAAGATTGTTGATGTGTATTTCACCTCTTCTGTGCCCTTGAACGCGGTTTTGGTTGGACTGTTCCTCTCCACGGCGGTGGGCTTGTTTTTTGGAATCTATCCTGCCAAGAAGGCCGCCAACCTCGAACCCATTGAAGCCCTGCGGACGGAGGCGTGAGAATGACTCAGCGCGGCCAATTCGTTCGCGAAAACCTGCTTCTGGCGCTGGACACGCTCCGCACCCACAAGTTCCGCGCTTTCCTCACCATCCTGGGCGTGCTGATCGGAACGGCCACGGTGATCGGCGTGGCTTCTATCTTCAAGGGACTCGACCAGCAACTCGTGGAAATGGCACAGGGCTACGGCACGCGCACCTTGTATATTTACAAGTTTCAGTTCGGGATCCATTTCAACCTTACACGCGAGGAACGGATGCGCAAGCCGCTCACCTACGAACTGGGCATGGCCCTCAAGGAACATTGCCCTGAGGTAGAATCCGTAGCGGTCGAGATCATTCAGTGGGGGCCCCCCGTCACGGCAAAGTACAAGGGCCTGGAAATGGTGGACGCCCAGCTACAGGGTAATACGACTGAAGACTTCCGCATTACCAACTCGGTTCTGAAGGATGGCCGCTTGTTCACCGATATTGACGATATACACCGCCGGGACGTGGCCGTGATCGGGTCCGATGTCGTCGAGAGGCTCTTCCTCAACGAAGATCCCATCGGGAAAGAGATTAATGTTGACGGTAATACCTACTACGTGATCGGCACGCTCGAAAAGCGCAAGGCATTTTTGGGCGACAACGGAGACGACAAAGTCATCTGCATCCCTTATTTCACCTACAAGAAGTCTTATCCAAACGCCAAGGAGAACGTCATCACCGCCTTGGCCTATCAGGGGAAGGTGAATCAGGCTATTGACGAAATCACCGGCTTGCTGAGGCGGTTGAGGAACGACAAGCCCTCCGCCCCTGACAGCTTCGGCATCGCCACCGCTGATACCTTCATCAAGCAATTTCGGGACATGATGGGCACCGTCGTCCTGGTCACCATCGTCGTTTCCTCCATCGGCTTGATGGTGGGCGGCATCGGGGTGATGAACATCATGCTGGTTTCCGTAACGGAACGGACGCGCGAAATCGGGGTACGCAAGGCCATCGGGGCCCGGCGCAGCGATATCACGTGGCAATTCTTGCTGGAGGCTATGACCCTTACCCTGCTGGGTGGGGTGCTGGGAATCCTGGCCGGCTACACCGTGAGTTTCCTTGTGCGATACTTCGTTCCGTCCCTGCCCTCCACCGTCCCCCCCTGGTCGGTGATCACGGGTTTGGTTGTCTCGGTCAGTATTGGCCTCTTCTTCGGCCTGTGGCCCGCCGTCAAAGCCTCCCGTCTCGACCCCATCGTGGCACTGCGATATGAATGATGCTGCTGTGTTACTTGTTCCGCAGGCGGTCGAGCGCCCAGGCGGCGTGTCCATGGACGATGGGGTCAGAATGCCGGGCAGCCTGCTCGAGCCAGGGTACAAACCTCTCATCGCCGGAATTGCCCATGGCCACGCAGAGATTGCGCAGCCAGCCGCGGTACTTCACACGCTTGAGGGGCGAATGGGCGAAGATTCGGCGGAAGTCATCTTCACTGATGAAGGCCAAGACATCCAGCGGCGGGTTGAACAGAGAAAAGCTGGGAGTGTCCGTGGTCAGTGGTCCGTTGTCCGTCGTCAGTGGTCCGTTGTCCGTCGTCAGTGGTCCCTTGTCCGTGGTCAGTTGGTTACGAGTACTTCCCTCCTCCGGCGTGGGGCGGATCGGCGCAAAAGTCATCGGGTGAAATTGCGGGACTTTCGTAGTCGCAGGATGCGTGGCATGACGCCTGTCTAATGACAGCCGTTGCTGGGAAGAGGGTTGCTGATAGCTGAAAGCTGACGGCTGACGGCTGACAACTGACGGCCGATGGCTTGAGTTTTGCGACTGACAACTGACAACTGACAACTGACGACTTGCCCCTCCGTTCCAGGGACACACATCCTGACAAATGTCGCACCCGAAGATATTGGCGCCGATCTTTGGCCGGAACCGCTCCGGGATTGCTCCCTTGAGTTCGATAGTGAAGTAAGAAATACACCGCGACGCATCCATCACGTAGGGTTCAAGCAACGCCTCCGTGGGGCACGCCTCGAGGCACGCCGTGCATGACCCGCAGCGGTCGGGAGCGGGCAAGTCCGGCGCAAGCTCAAGGCTGGCCAGGATGACCCCGAGGAAAAACCAAGAGCCCTTCTCCTGATTGATGATGCAGGTGTTCTTTCCCATCCAGCCGATTCCCGAAAAGCGGGCGAAGGCTCGTTCGACAACGGGGCCGGTGTCAACAAACCCGCGGGTCTCGACGCCTGGCGCCAGCTCTTCCAAAGCCGCGCGAAGCTGTTCGAGCTTTGCCCGCATTATCGCATGGTAATCCTGCCCGCAAGCGTAGCGCGAAACCCAGGCGCGAGGCGTGGCGGCCGAAACTCGAAATTCGAAACTCGAAATTCGAAACCTGTCGCTAGAACTCGGCATCTGTCCGTTGTCCGTGGTCCGTTGTCCGTTTTTGCCAGCCACCGGAGGCCGAGAGCCCCTCATGGAACTTTGAGTCTGGCCTTTATTCTGACTCCTGACTCCTGACTCCTGACTCCTCAGTAGTGCGTTATAGACCAGTCCGACGCAGATAATTGATTTGGCAGAAGGGAGGACCAAGTGCGGATCGAAACGCTTAGGGTTCTCGAGGTATCGCATCTCCCCGTTGAAGCCCTTCTCCACCCACCGTCGGCAAAACTCAAGGTCTTTCCAGACCCCGATGGGTGCGATCCCGGCCAGGTCAAAGCCGAGCTCGATGGCGCGCTCTTTTACGGCAAGGCTCGATAACATTGGTTTGAATGATAACGCCATGTGGCAGGAGATTCCAGCGAGGCTTCGCCTCAGAGCGATCTGACTCAGGCTGGATTGTGGGGAATTGCCGGTCGCGCGGCAGCGCGGGGATAACAGCCCGAGACGTAGGGCCGCCCCTTGGGGCGGCCAAGGCCGGGTCAAGCCCCATAAGCGCTAACTTAAGCTGGTTGGGCTTGAAGTGCCCTAGCAACTTCCCAGAACCCCGTATCTTGGGAGTTTGAATGCGTGTGGCATTTCTACGGTTTTAACTATACGTCCAAATGACGGGGAATCGGTAAACACTACGCCGTTATCAGGGACCGATTATCTCTAGAAAGATTGCAAGCTGCCAAGATCGACAGTGATAGGCCTTTTCGAGTCCGCCACCTGCCGTGGCTCATGTGATCATCTAGCGGCAAAGGCAGGTCAGGATGTCTTTGCCGCTTTTCATGCTTTCATGTCGTCATCTTGACTTAGTAACTGACCAGATGTAAGCTTCTCGCAACGAAAAAGCTCCCTACGGGGGCCAAGATTAGCAGGGGGTGGTCATGCCCGCATCGCGAACTCCTCCAACAGCAAGAAGCAGTTCGAGGCAGACAAACGCCGATCCAACGGCCTCGGGTTGGCAAGGTCTGCCGGATTTCCCTCCATATCGGATTCTCAAAGATGCAGTTAAGGCGGTGCCGGCGCTGAAATATGCGTTGGGCGTAGTCGGGGTCGTGGCGGCGGTCGCCATCGTGAGATCCTTTCAGATCGGCTACGGCGTTGCGTTTTTCGGGGCCGTTGTAATGTTCATCCTCATGGTCCTGATGGTGGTTTTCGCCAAACTAACCCAAGCAGCGCCGAGGTACTTTACGGCCCCGGCTCTGGTGCTCTTGTGGACCTTCCTGTTGCTGACCATCGGAACTGCGTGCCTGTTGTTCACTTCTGTGTTCTTCAAGAAACCGGTCGACTTGCAGGCGTGGATTAATCCGCCGCCACCACCAGTGCCCGAATGGGTAATCCGTCAGCTAGCAAACGGTACCGAAGATTTTGACAAAATGTTCAGGGATGTATTCAAGCGGGTGAGTTGGGATAGCCTCGGCCAAGTACTGGAGCTCAATCGGGAGCTCAGGGCAAGAGGTTCCCCTCTATGGAGCAAGGCGTATGACGCGACGACCGGCAAGGAGGACGCTGAGAAGCTACTAAGTGCAGATGAGAAGAAATCCTACGAATACGTCAACCGAGCCATGCTAAAAATCTGTTCACAAGTCGCTGATGTTCTGAAGTCTTCGCGCCCAAGAGGCGCGAGCCTAGATTTCTCCGGGACACATTTCTGGTCCTGCGACTGGAGCAATGTAGATCTGAGCGGTGCCAACATAGAGTCCATGGCGTTGGACACCATGAACCTGGAAGGAGCAAACCTCGCAAATATCAGTCAATTTGAAGGAGCCAGCTTCCATCAGGTTGCCTGGTGGAAAGCAAAGAAGGTAAGCCCGAAACTGCTGGAGTTCTTGGAAGAGAATACGGGCGTTAGCTACGACAAGACCTTACGCTATCCACCCGGAGGTGAGACGGTGACGCCGGAGCAATATGCCGCTGCGCTCAAGGAGCTCAAGCATCGATCACGGTAGCCACCGCGACGGCAAGGGTGGGGAAGGAGTTCTTCTAGGGGACCGTGCATTAGCGCATCGAGAGGTGGAGCGACCTGCTCATCCACGAGTCCGCCCATGAGCGCGAGCCCAACCACCTGGGCGAGGCTACTACAGGGCCAGCGCCCCTTCCCGGCTCACTCTGAGATAGAGCGCGACTCTCATAGTCTCCCCTGTTTCTCAAGTGCACCGGTCTTCCCAAATACCGCCAGCTCGATCCAAGCGCCCTCGCCGCAGGTGCCCTGTACCGGTAACATACCCGCTAGAGTTGAATCTTGAAGGCGTTTCTTCGGCTTGCGCCCAAGTTTGCCCTTGAGGCACCAGAGGGAGCCAGTTGCGGCCGTGGCCATCCACCCTGCGCAAGAGGAAGCGATTGGGGCGACCGTCAGGCACCCGGCTCGATGTTGCGAAGGTTAGCGCTGCTTCATGCGCAGGGTTTCAGAGAGCAACTGGACGGCGAATGCAGCGCTACGGGCAAACCAGCGGCGCGCATTCTGCGTGAAAGAAGCCTTCCCGCAATAAGGACGAACACACCCTGAGCTGGATTTCCAGGCCATAAGTAACGAGTAGTCGCCAAGGGTTTAGTAATCGTCGCGGGTCCCGCCACGCCGGGCACTTTGACGGCCTCCCCGTAGAAGCGTAACCCCTCACTCCCCGGAAGTCCGCTTCTGGGAAGTTGGAAGTTAAGGTCAGACTTGCCGATTTTCGCCCGGATGAGGGGTAACTGCCCCCCCGCACGCGTATTCTGCCTTAGGTTAGCGCTTCTGGGGTCAAGCCCCGGCCATGCAAGTGAAAAGAAGAACGGAAGAGGAACGGCCGCCGCAGCCGAGACAGCCGACCGCCCTGCAGAGAAACGAGACACAAGCGCTGAGCGGTTTGGTGCAGGGCAGGCCCCAGATGCAAACCCAGACTTTGGGCTTGTTTTCAGCGGCCTTCGGCGACGCTAGCGCCTGGCTTGCGAAGTTCTCCGAACTGGCGGATGCGCACGGTGCCGCCTGGCAGGATGGCACGGATTTCGAGTTCGCCGCCCATGGCCTCAATGATTTTTCGAAGCGTGCTGATGAACATGTCCGAACGCCGCTCGACTTTGGAAATGGCGGCCTGTTTGATATGCAGAACGTCAGCCAACTGCTCCTGAGTCAAGTCCAGGGCGGCGCGCAACTCGTCCAAGGCCATCTCTTGAATGATTCGCTCGGCCTTGGCTTCAGAACGAGCGCGGGCCTCGGGCGACATCTTCGCCTGGAGCTCTTTGAAATTCTTCGCCATGCCTTTAAGCCTCCTTCTCGATCGCGGCCAAATGCTCGTCGTAAAGCCGGTCGGCTATCGGAACAAACTTCTCGTACCACCAGCGGTCATAGGATCACCTTGGCGTTCACGTCTTCCTGCTCCGCTTCGCTGAGAGTGTTCCACCACCCCTCAAACTCCTCCGTATACTCGATCCCCCATTCCACAGAAGGAATATAACCCCGGTGGAATAATCTTGTCAAGGTCTTTGCGCTATTTGCCCTTCATGTCGGCGGCCCCTGGCCCGGCCAAAAGCCTCGCCGGTGTCCAGGGCGCAGTCCTGCGCACGCGGGATCAATCTGTGCTTACATCCAAACCAATCTACGCGCCACCGGCGGGCACGCGTATGCGGTCAATGGCTAGCCCGCAACGGCGCTGCTGGCTTCGGCCGTGCAGTCCTCAATTATCCCCCACGCCGGATCCTTTCCAATCTTCCGGTGTCGCGCTAGCCCGCGTAGCGGCCGAAAGGTCGTAGCCCACAGCGCGAGAAGGTGTGAAAAAATCGCGTTGTAGGGGCGGCCCTTGTGGCCGCCCTGGGGCAACCACAAGGGTTGCCCCTACGACGCGCCGCCACAGCGCGATTTTTTCACACCTTCGCAAGCTGTGGGACAGAGGATCCCCACGCCTCCCGAGCCCCGCAAGGGGCGAAAGAAATCACGACCAAAGGTAACGCTCATCGTAGGCAATGCCATTCTTCTTAAGAAAGGCGATCAATTCCTCCTGGAAAGTCATTCGACGATGGTGCTTTTCCTGGTCGCGAATATATCGCGCCACGGCAGGTGCCAGGGATGGCTGACGCTGAATGCCCCGTCGCAGGTAGGGCGGAAACGCAACACGGCGCTCGCGGGTGGCCACACATCGCTTCCTTGGGATGTATGCGATTCGATTCCCAGCCTTCGGCATGCTGACGCGCGACATGTTACAATACTTGACAGCGAAGGGGGCGACGGTCATGTCGGAGAATGAAGCACAAGTTCTTGGAAAAGCGTTGGCATTGCCGCCCGACGAGCGAGCAGAGCTGGCAGACCGGCTCCTTTCAAGCCTTGACACGGAGCGCCAACGCAAAATCGACGAATTGTGGGCTGAGGAAGCGGAAGACCGGATTGACGCATTTGAGCGAGGCGAGATAAGAGCCGTCTCGGCCAAAGAGGCTTTTGAAACGAACAAAGGCGCGAAGCCGTGACCGTCAAGTTTCTGCCGCCTGCCCGGTCCGAACTAGCTGAGGCCATCGACTATTACGATTCGCGAGAACCCGGTCTCGGTTCGCAATTCGCCGAGGAAGTAAAACGAACTCTCCAAAGAATCCTTCAATACCCCGGAGCCTGGACGCCCCTCTCCAAGAGAACCCCGCCGCTGCAGAACGAATAGGTTCCCCTACGGAATCATCTATCAGATCAGAGGGGACGTTTTGCTCGTCGTTGCATTGATGCACCTTCATCGTGAGCCTACAACATGGAGAGGACGGCTAAAGGCAGGCGGCGAATAACAGCTTGACAAACTCCAATCAATCGGCTACAGTGGTAGCGTATGGCTGGAGAGGCGGCAGGTGGGGAAAGGACTCTTGCCCGCAGGCGCGTCGATCCGAGGGTCCGCGCGAGCCGGGAAAGAGTCTTTATGCAGGCTTTTACTGTCAACTGTGGACTGCCCCGCCGCGGCGGGTCGGCTGTCCCCCGGCGAATGCACCGCGAAGAAAGAATTCTTTTTTCTGCGGGAACGACGCGGGAATGTCTATGAAAACAAAGGACCGCTGTGGAAAAAGTCTGAATTGTGAGTGCGGTAGGTGGTAGGTGGTAGGTGGGGAAGAGCAGGTTCCAGGATGCAGGATTCAGGAGTCAGGAGTCGGGAGTCGGGATGAAGAGCATCTGCTTACTGCCGACTGCCTTCTGCCTTCCGCCGACTGCCAATGTTTTTAGGGAAGGAGAAAAACAGTAACTTTAAAAAGCGAGGGAACGACGCGGGAATGTCTATGAAAACAAAGGACTGCCGTGGAAAAGTGGGGACGACGCGGGAATGTATATGAAAATAAAGGTAGTTATGCGTTGAAAGCGGTGATGTATATGAAAACAGGAGGTTTAGTATTTCTGGCAGCGACCAATCAGCGGTCCACCTACGACATAAAGTCCAACCTCGGACCAGAGCCATCGCCCTCTCATCTCGGACTTCATGTCCTCACTCCCCGCCGCACGCCATGTGTCTGCCGCCCGCCTGCTGGCTTCGAGTCTCCCAACCGAGTAAGCCGCCGCCGGTGCTGGTGTCATTTGGAATGGGGATCCACTCGAGCCGCCGGTCATTCCCGCGAAAGGCCGGGTCATTCCCGCGAAAGCGGGAATCCAGTCCGACGACAGCGCACTTCCGAAGGTTTGCCGAGTGGATTCCCGCTTTCGCGGGAATGACCGGCGTTTCGAAAGCCGTCCCATCCCAAATGACACGAATACGCCGCCGCCTTCCTGCTTGCGTTCGAGTAAATATTGTGGTTTATAATCTGTGAAATCGCCATGCGACTCCCCAAACTGAAGTGGCCCCTCTTTATAGGTCTTACCCTCTGCATCCTTCTGGGGTTCGCCGGATTGGTCATCTGGAAGGCGTCGCGGGCGCTCCACCGCGCCTCAGAGGAAGTGGCCGCAGCGGAAAACCTAAAATTCACGGTGTCGCGCCTAAACAGTGCCATGCCTTCCGGCGTCGAGTGGATCAGTTCCCCTGCGGTTTTGAGTGACGCGGCCTTTTTTGAGGGTCGCCTGTACCTCTGTGGCCCCTCGGGCCTGATGGAGTATTCCCCGGATGGGAAGCTGGTTGCCCGCTACCGAGTCGGCCTGGAGCTTCCCGCTGCGCCGCTCGTGGGCATGTCCATCGGTCGCGCCGCCGACGCCGCGGAACCGGAGCTTTACCTGGCCACTCGAGGCGGAGGCGTTCTAGCGTTCAGCGAGAAGAGTTCCCGGCAGATCCTTCCGGAGGCCAACCCGCTTCGCCAACTCACTGCTGTGCTCCCCCTGCCCACTGGCCGAATTTTGCTGGGCACAGAGAAGAGCGGCGTCTTGGTTTACGACGGCACACACCTCACGCCCTTCCATCCGCAGCTTGCGAAATTGCACATCACGGCGCTCGAGGGGGACGACTCGAGCATCTGGGCTGGCACGCTCGACGACGGTGTCATCCATTGGCACGCCGGCCAAGCCGACCGTTTCGCGGAGGCCGAAGGGCTGCCCGACCCGCGCGTTCTCTCGCTGGCCGTTGACGGCGACCGCACCTTTGTGGGCACCCCCATGGGCGTGGCGGAATTCCGGGACGGCAAGTTCACGCGCGTGCTGGCCTCCGGCTTCTTTGCCGGCGCCCTGCTGCTGGATGGCCAGACGCTCGTCGTGGGCACGCTCGACGAGGGCATCTTGGAGATCCCACTCGCCCCAAGTTCAAAGGCCAGCCCACGCCCGCGCGGCCAGGAAATCTCAGGCCGCATCATGCGGCTGCTATCGGCCGAAACCAACCTCTTCGCCCTCACGGATAGCGGCTTCTATAGCTTCAATCCGCGCGGTGGCACGTTCCGGCCCGTCATCGAACGCGAAGATGCGTTGCTGGCGGACCGTAACGTCTCCGCGCTCGCTTTTGACTCGTCCGGCCGCCTCTGGGTCGGTTACTTCGATCGCGGCCTCGATGTACTTTCGCCCACCGGCGACCGGGCCACGCACATCGAAGACGAGCACGTCTTCTGCGTCAACCGCATCGTTCATGACTCGCAGCACGACACCACCGACGTGGCCACGGCCAATGGCCTGGTGGTGTTTGATGGGGCCCTGCGACAGCGTGAAGTGTTGGGCCGCAACGAGGGGTTGATTGCCGACCATGTGACCGATGTCGCGCTCATACCCGGGGGCATGACTTTGGCCACGCCCGCCGGGATCACTTTTCTTACACCTACCGGCGCGCGCAGCATCTACGCGTTTCACGGCCTGGTAAACAATCACGTCTATACGCTGGGCGCAGAGGGCACGCGATTGCTGGTGGGAACGCTCGGCGGCCTCTCGGTTCTCAACGAGGGCCAAGTGCGCATGAACTACACCACGGCAAACTCCGGGCTAAAAGCTAACTGGATTACCGCGCTGGCGCAGGTCGGCGACGAGTGGTTTGTGGGAAGTTACGGCGGCGGGATTTTCCGCCTCGACGCCAGCGGGCGCTGCGAGACGTTTCCCGACGCCACCGGGGCGTTCGTGGTGAATCCCAACGCCATGCTCGCCAGCGGCCAGCGCGTCTACGCCGGAACCCTGGAAAGAGGATTGTACGTTTACGACCGCGCCCTGGGACGCTGGAGCGACGTCACCGCGGCCCTGCCCTCGCCCAACGTCACGGCTCTCGCGGTCCACAAAGGCTACCTGTACATCGGCACGGACAACGGCTTGATTCGCATTCTCGAGCAGAACTTGACTAGCCAGGGGCTCCGCCCCTGATATCCCGTGCAGGGACGGGGCTTGCCCCGGGTAGAAACTCCAGCCCTCTCCCCCTTGGGGGAGAGGGTGGCCCGCCGCCGGCGTTTTCTTCAGCCGGGGCGGGCCGGGTGAGGGGGTCGCGAGCCTCCGCCCGTCCGTTTGCACCTCCGTGTTTCGTCGCACATGACGGAGTCACCTATGAAGCATACCTGCTGCTTACTGTTCCTCCTCGTTCTCCTATCCATCGCCTCCTGGGGTTTTGGCGATGCCGGCGTCATCATTCCCACCGGGCAGGAACGGCCAGATCCTTCAATCCTATCGCTGGAGGAGATGCGCATAACCGTCTACATCGACAACGGTGATGCGCGCGTATTCATCCAGCAGATTTACGGCAGCCATCACGACGGCGTACTGGAAGGCAATTACATTTTTGCCTTGCCCAGCCGCGCCGCGATCTCCGACTTTGCCGTGTGGGACAGCGTAACGCGCATTCCCGGCGTCATCCTGGAGCGGAAGCGCGCCGAGGAGATTTATAACGCGCTGAAATGGCAGGCGATCGATCCCGGCCTATTACAGATGGGGGAGCGCGGCGCGGAGGAGGCGCGGCGCAGTCAAGTGTTCAGCGCGCACATCGTTCCCATTCCGGCCTTCGGCACGAACCGCCTCGAGATCGAGTATCACGAGACCCTTCCGGTTGAAAACCTCGAGTCGCTCTTCGCCGTGCCTTTGCACCCGGATGCCTACCAGGCTCAAACAGCGGCTCACCTCGACATCAACTTTGAGTTGCATACTCAGCACGCTATTCGGGACTTCGAGGTGATTGGCCAGACCTTTCCGCTGAAAATCACAGAACGCGGACCCAACCTGGTGAAGGCAACACTCGAAGCCAGCAACGTTCTGTTCAAGGAAGACTTTGCCGTCCGGTACGCATTTGACGAGGCCAAGGCCGATGCGCTCGAGGTCCTGACCTATCGCAACCCGCGCCCTCGCCAGCCCGATGCCGTGGACACGGCGCCTCCTCCGCCTAATACCAGCGAGCCGGGTTTTTTCGAGGCCTCGGCATTGTTCGCCTCTCGCGGCCATGCGCCCTCGACTGGCGGCGCAACTTCAGCCGGGCCGCCGCGAACCATCCTGGTATTGTTCGACACCTCGCTCTCCATGCAATGGGAAAAGCTGGAGCGCAGCTACCTGGCCATGGAAACACTGCTCCGCTCGCTGCGGCCCGCCGATCGCTTCAATCTTCTCCTCTTCAATACGGAGCTGAGTTGGTTTGAAAAGCAGCCCATGATGGCGGACAAACCCGCGGTGGAGCGCGCTCTGGAATTTGTGCGGGCAAGCGGATTGCGCGGCGGAACCAATCTTCAGCAGGCGCTGGAGGCCGCGCTCGAGCAGGCAAAAAGCTCTACGGGTGAGAGTTACATCGTCCTTCTAAGCGATGGAGACGCCACGCGCGGCCTCATCGGCACGGGCCGGCTGGCCGCCTGGTATTCCCGAGAGTGGAAGTCCTTGCCTGAGGCCTCACGCCCCCGAACTTACATCTTCGGCGTAGGCGATGACGCGAACCAGGTGCTTCTCCGCCTGCTCGGCCAGAACCGCGGCCTAATGGAATGGGTCCGGTCGACGGAGCCGATGGATTTCAAGCTGAATGCATTCATCGGCAAGATTGGGCGCGATCCCCTCTCGCGACTCAAACTCACTTCGACGCCAGCGGCAAACTTCGATCTTGTTTATCCGCTCGATGACACAGTCTTCCCCGGCTCCGTCGCCGCCTGGATCGGGCAATACAGGAGGCCGTTGCCTGCCGCACAATTTGACGTTCAGGCCGTCCGCGAAGGTGCTGCCGCGAAGATGCATTCGACCGTGCCACTCCCCGAGGAGAACCTGGAGCACCCGGACCTCGAGCGCACCTGGGCCAAGGCTCGCGTCGATGCGCTGCTGGCGAAAATCGAGCGCGAGGGTGAGGACCGCGCTTCCGTGGATGAAATCATCCGTCTGGCTCGCAAGTACAAGTTCGTCACCCCCTACACTTCGTTCTTAGCTGCGCCGCGCGCCCTGCTGCGCCCACGGGTTATTCGGCCCGGCGATCCGGTCATTCGCGTGAAGACGGACCCCTCCATCACTTCCGTCGTGGCGCTCTTCCCCTTTGACCTGATCAAAAATCTGCGTTACCTGCCGGGCGAGGACATGTGGCAAACCCGCTTCCTTGCTCCCCAGGACATGACCGATGGGACATACCTGGTCCGCCTTATTCTGCGCGACCGCGAAGGGCACGTCTATCGCGAGTCGAAGACATTCGTCATGGTGACGCAGCCGCCGGTAGTGCGGGTTCGCCTCGACAAGAAACAATTCCGGCGCGGCGAGTCTATTCCCTTGCGCGTCAGCGCTTCAGCGCGGACGCGCACCGTGCTCGCGCGGATGTATGGAGCCGAACCCGCTTATCTCACCTGGAACCAGGACGCAGGCGCTAACACCGGCAATCTGCTCGTCCCGGCGGACCTCCCCGCCGGCCCTTACACGCTGACGGTGACGGCGGAAGATATTGCCCACAACATCGGCAGCCAGGAGGTGACCATTGAAGTCCTGCCGTAGCTTGAAGTCAGAAGTCAGGAGTCAGGAGTCAGAAGGAAGAGCATGCCCACTGCGTGGAGAGGTAATGCAATGAATCTGAGCACTAGGGATCGTAAGCTGCTTTGGGCGAAAGCAGGGAATCGCTGCTCGTACCGGTTCGCAGGAGGTGACCATTGAAGTCCGTCCGTAACGTTCGTTTGAGACTTCTGCTGGCCCTGCCGCTTGTGGGCTTATTACTTGGCGGCCTGACGGCGCGTGGCAACCTCGTTGAATGGCTACAGAACCTCGAGGGGAGCGGCCGCTTTGAGGCGGTCTTCTTCCGCACCGTTTCACTGCTGGGCGGTCCCGTGACCGTTCGCCGCCTGCCGGCCGAGGTGCGCAACGCCTTGAACGACCTCGTCTCGAAATCCCCCAACGACGCCGAACTCTACCGGATGCGCGCGCGCGCCGACGAGGCGCAATTGGATTTCACTGCCGCGGAGGCGGACTGGCAAAGGTATGCCCAACTCGCCCCCGATAAGGTCGATGGCCAACTCCAGCTTGCCGACTTCTTCCACCGGCGCCTGCGCCCGCTGGACGAGATCAAGGCGCTGGCCGCCGCTGCGCAGGCGCCTTCTTCGCCCGCAGATAAACTGCTGGCTTCCAATCAGCAGCGGGCCTGGCAAACCTTCGAGCGCATCTTCCAGGTGATCCGCCTGCAAGCTTTGCCCGACACGCTTTCCATCGAGCAATACAACGCCTGGCTGGCGCGCTATCCGAAGAACGCGGCAGCTTATTCCCGCTTCTTTGATTTCCTTATCGCAGAGAAGAAATTCTCGGAGGCGGAGCGGCTCATCGGCCGGTACGAGAAGGGGTTTCCGCGAGACAAGGTGTTTCCCATCGAAGCCCGCGCCACCCTGGCCTATAAGCGCGGCTCCACCGATGAGGCGCTGGCCCTCTACGACCGCAGTTTTCAGCCGCTCTGGCCGCCCGAGCTCGTCCAGGACTATTTCAATCTGCTGAAGGAAACCCACCGCTTGCGCGAATTCCTCAGTCGCGCCCATGCTGCCGCGAGCGCAAATCCCACCGACGTGAGCGCCGCCGCGCGCCTCTTCTATTACTACCACCAACAGGGCAATCTCGGCGAGGCACAGCGCGCCCTGGTGGAGTATCGGCTGCGCATGGAGAAGACGAACGCTCCCTGGAAAGGTGACCAACTCTGGACGCTCTCCCGCCTCTTCGATGGCATCCACGCGTATAACGACGCGGCGCGCGGCTATTACGCCCTCTACAGCCTGCCGGGCGCGGAGCCGGCGCTTCAGGAGAAGGCTCTGGCCGGAATCGCGAATCTTCTCTTGGCCGCCCCCGAACAGCCGATTGGCTTCGGCAGCAACTCGATTTCTTTCCTCCGCGACATCGGCGCCATGGATCCCTACCCGGGGTTTCTGAACGGCATCGCTTCGCTGCTGCTCAACTCCCAGTCGCCCGCCTTTCAATACTCGCAGGCGGAGGGGACTGCCGTCGCATATTTCCATCGCGCGCGGGCAGCGGACTTGATCGCACTGTTCGATGAGCGCTTTCCGAAGTCGGGGGAGCGCAGCGAACTCCACGCCAGGCTGCTGGATGTTTATGCTGTCTATGCGGCCGATGATGCCATCCTTCGTGAGGGCCGCCAGTTCCTTGATTCCTTCCCGAGGGCAAGCCAACGCGTCCATGTGGCCATGTTGATGGCCGATTCTTTCGCGCGCAAGAACATGGTGAAGGAGGAACTCGCACTCTACGACCAGCTTCTCAACGAGTTGGCCGCGCGCGCCGATCACGTCCCGCTCGGCGAGGGCGCCAGCGCGGACACCTCCCTTGTGCAACGGCTTCCGCCCCCGGCGCAACCAGAAAGCGAAGAGGCTGCGCCTGAAGAAGCACCCGAAGCCACAAGCGAGTCTTTCGTTGTGTCGGGCGGCAGCGGCGGGGAAGAACGACCGGTTCGTCGGCCCATCCGCCGCCCGTCCGTCCAGGCCCGGGTTCGGGCAGCACGCAGGCAGGCGGAGCAGCCGGGCCAGCCGCGTTCTCTGGAATACTCCCAAGTGCTCGAACGCTACATTTCGCGCTTGGTCGCCCTGGAGAGACCGCTCGAGGTACTTGATCTCTTCCGGCGCGAGATGGATCACAATCCCAACGATCCTGGCCTCTACGAGCGCCTGGCCACTTTCCTTGCGCAGAACCGCATGGACGAGCGCATCGAGGCCGTCTACAAAAAGGCCATCCAACAGTTTTCCGAGCGCTCCTGGTACCAGAAGCTGGCCCGCTGGTATTTGCGCCGAAAGCAGCACCAGCAATTCGAAGAACTGACCCGACAGGTGATTCAGACCTTTTCCGGCACGGAGCTTGAGGAATACTTCCGGTCGGTTATGTGGAGCGGACCGGTCGTACCTCAGATGTATGTGCAATTGAACCTTTATGCCCACCAGCGGTTTCCTCACAATCTCGCGTTCGTGCGGAACCTGCTGGAAGCCTTCCGCTCCAAGCCGACCTACAACCCCCAGGCCTGGGTAGCCCTCATCCGGCAAAACTGGTTTTATGACGACAACCTGCGCTCGGCATTCTTTCTATATTTGTCCAGTAGCAGACGCCTTGACTCCGAAATTCAGGCGGTGCGGGCTACGAATCCCCAGGCTGTAGCTGAGAAATGGAACGAGCTTAGCCAGGCCAACCCCGCCGCCGCACAGTTCATCGCTGAGGCGGAGATTTGGCGCTCGCACTTTGAAGACGCCGCGCCAGTGATCAAGGCACTCGCGGAGGTCTATCCAGCGGACCAGGAGATGGGCCGGCGCGCCTCCTCTGTCTTCCGGTCGCTGGCGCCCTTCAATCCTCAATACACGGAGATCGCTGCGGGTATTGAAAACACGCTGTCGAAGTCCAGCCCGGGGGACCGCGAAATTCTCATCCGCATCGGCGACATCTACGCCGACCGCGAGATGTTCGCCAAAGCACGTCCGTATTGGAACAGCGTGCCGGGACTCGAGCCCGGCAACCCCGATGCTTTCCTCGAGTCGGCGACGGTCTTCTGGGACTACTTCCTGTTCGGCGACACGTTGCGCGTGATCAATGACGCGCGCAAGAAATTCTCGAATCCCGCCCTGTTCGCTTACGAGGCGGGAGCTGTTTACGAAGGCCAGCGGGACTTTCCCCGGGCGGTCGATGAATACCTGAAGGGTGCGCTGGCTTCCGCGGAGGACTCCGCCGCCCGCAATCGTCTGTTGCGACTGGTGAAGCGCTCGAGCTTGCGTGGGGCCATCGACCAGGCGACTGAGAAGGCCGCAAGCAGCGCCAACCCGGATTGGAATGCCGTCTCCCTGCGCATTGTGGTGCTGGAGGCGCTCAACCGGCGCGCCGATCTCGAAAGCTTTCTGACCCATCTGGCGCAGGACACTTCTTCGCTGGAACTTCTCGCGCAAATCCAGCCGCTGGCGGACCGTTATGGCTTCGACAAGGTTCGCATCCTCACCCTCGAGCGGCCGATCGCTCTCATGACCGACCCGGTGGAGAAGCTGCAACTCCGCCTGCAACTGGCCCGCTTCTATGAGTCGAAAAATCAGATGGAACAAGCTCGCACGCTGATGGAGAGCCTCTACAGTGAGAACCCGCTGCTCCTCGGCGTGGTGCGTTCCAACGTCGATTTCTACTGGCGTAACAAGATGTGGGACCCCGCCATCGACACCCTGCTGAAGGCGGCCAAGTCCGCCTACCCCGCCCTCGGCGAGCAGTTCACCTTCGAGGCGGCGCGCAAGGCGACCGAAGCCAAGGAATACGCGCGCGCCCGCGAATTACTCACGCCGCTGCTCCAGAATCAGCCCTATAACGCCGAATATCTGGCGGCGGTGGCGGACACCTACGCTCGCGAAGGCGACGACAAATCTCTGCGCGGCTTTTACCTTGCCAAGATCCACGACTTCAGCGACTCCAATCTGCCTGCCGATGAGAAGACGGCTCGCATCGCCGCACTTCGGCGTGGCCTCATTCCGGCGCTCGGCCGACTGAAAGATTTCGCCGGGGCCGTCGACCAGTACATCGAAATCCTCAACAAGTATGCGGAAGACGAAGGGCTGGCCCAGGAGGCCGCAGCCTTCGCGGACCGTAACGGCCGGCGCAAGCAACTGCTCGACTACTACACCAAGGCCACCGCCGATTCGCCCAAGGACTTCCGCTGGCCCATGGTTCTGGCACGAATCGAGACTTACTTCGAGGACTATTCCGCGGCAATCGCCTCCTACGTTCGAGCGCGCATCGTCCGGCCCGACCGTACAGACTTGCTGACGGCGCAGGCTAACCTGGAACAGCGCTTGATGCGCTTCGATGACGCTCTGAAGAGCTACTCGCGCCTCTACGAGTTGAATTACGAGAATCCAGCGTGGATGGAGAAGATCGCGGAGCTACATGCGCGTCAGGGCCACACCGACGCGGCAGTCGCAGCGCTCGAGAAGGCCTTAGTGGAAGGCCGGCCGGAAAAACCCGAGCTCTACTTCGCCGCCGCGGACCGCCTTACAGGCTGGAATATGCTCGAACAGGCCCGGCAATTCGCGGAGCGCGGCGTCGCTCTCGCGGGCAAGGATCTGTTGATCCACCCCGCGGATACTAATGGCATGCTCACCTACGTGACCCTCCTGACGCGCCTGCGTGATTACAGCACGGCCTACGCGCGCCTCAGGGAGGCCGCGAAGTCGGCGCGGGACGCGCAATTCCAACCCAATCTGAATCCGTTCCTCTCCGCCATGGGCCGCGTGGTGAAGGAGTATTACACGCCGGAAGAAAACAGCGCCTTCGCCAACTTCCTTCTCAAACAGAAGGAAGGGATGGAAACGAACGATTTCATCGAGACGGTCATCCCCTTGGCGCAAGAGGCAGGCCTAACGGATCTCGAGGCGCGTTGGCGGCATGAGGTGATGATGGCCAGCCCCGGCTCGCCCCAGGCCCAGACCATGGAAACGCGCCTGGATGAGCTGCAAAGGCAGCGCATGCGCTTCAACGAACACGGAGCGCAGCTCGAAGCCTACTGGAACGTTTTCCCTCAGAGGCCGGGCAAAGACTACATCCTCCAAAGGGCTGCGGACAGCTATGGTTCGGCAGGAAACACTGCGGCGGAACTACGAGTGCTTCAGGCGGCCTTCGATCGGGAGGGATTGGATGGTCAGCATCTCGGCCGCTACCTCGAGCTGGTCTCGATGACCTCTCCTGAACAGCTCGTAACCATCGCGGGAGGAGCGCACGGAAATCCAGTGCGCGACGCAGCAGCAACCTCGGCCCTCGCGACGGGAAAGGTTGATCTGGCCCTCCGGGCCGTTGCCGCGCGCGGAGGCGGCCTGCCGCCCGTTTGGGCGCGCGCCTACACGGGTCTCGTGGGCCTCTATTATTCCGAGGCCTCGCCCGTCGTAAACTCTGCCTATCAGCAAGCTCTCGATACGCGAACGATTGCCGACCGCGTCGCGAAGCCGGCGAACCGAGATGAAATGCTGGCCGGCGATATTTGGTTTTATTACGGCTCGCGATACGGGGAGTACCTTTCGACTACGCATTTGGGCAACCCCGAAGATTACCTGCCAGCCATGCTGGAAGGGACTCCAGCCCGCTCGGACGCTTATTTTACGCTCGCCGATTATTACCGTGACGCGGGCCAGCTCGAGAACGCCCTGGAGGATTTCGCGCACGCCTTGGAACTGGATTCCAAGCGTGCCGATGCCCACGACCGCACGGCGCAGATCCTTTGGCAGCAGGGCAAGCAGGATAGCGCCGTCAAGGAATGGTCGTTGGCGCTGAAGGCCTTCCGCACCCAGGAGGACAGCCGCAGCGTGCCGCCCGCTTTCTGGACGGATCTTCGCGCTACACTCGAAAACATCGGCGAACGCAAGCTGCTCCCACAGTTGCGTGAGGACGCCGAGCGCGTCGTCCGCACCTACGTCCGCCGCAACGGCAGCTACCGCGCCGCCCCCATCCTGCGGGGCGCGCTGGCTGCGGCGGGAGATCCCGCGCAGGGGGCGGATTGGCTCGTGGACCTTTCTCGCGCCGCCCCATCCCCCATCGCTTTCCTCTCCGAGCTTGTCTCCGCCTCGTGGTTTCCCGCAGGCCACAAGGCGCCTGTCTATCAGAAGATCCTTGCCTTGGCGCAAGATCAAGTGACCAAGACCTTCGGAGCGGAGCACTCCACCGCGCTCGAGACCTTGCATCACTGGCAGCTTCGTTGGATCAATTTCCTGCTGGACAATCGCCGGGTTACGGACGCACAGACCGCTTTCAACAATCTCCCGGAAGATTTCCGTGACCCGCAGCAGCCTGGAATCGCCTCCATCATGCTTCGCCTCGCGGCCCAGTCGAACAAGCTCGATGGGCTCCTCCAGCAGTTTCAACAAGCCCCCGAGAAGGCTCCTGCCCTCGAGGTCCTGCGTAATGCGGCGCGCAGTTGGGAGGAAAAAGATCCCCCCAACGCGCGCCGGCTCCTCGAATACGTTTACACGCGCCAAATCGATGAACACGATTTCGCTCCCGCAAATTTCCTGGGGCTTGCAGAAGTTCGACTACAACAGGGCGATCTCGCGCCGGCCGTGGCGCTGCTGCGGCGCATGAATCGCGTGGCGGGTCAGCCTTTTGAAAACCTGGCGGCTGCCGGGGACCTGCTCGTGAAGATGGCACACCCCGCAGAAGCAACGGAGTTTTATGCCCTGCGCGTGAAGGCTGTTCCCTGGGATGACGACGCCCGCCTGAAACTCGCCCAGGCGGAGGCGGCTGCAAATACGCAACGGAACGACGCAATCCAATTGCTCATCTCTGTGGCGTCCTCTCCGAACGCCAGCTATGCGAAGCGTGCAGCGGGCGCGGAATCCCTTGCGGCCCTCAAGGCTCCTGCGCCAAGCCTGGGCAGCGCCGAGCTCGAATGGTTGATTCGAGGCGGTCCAGTGGCTACCGCTGAGTCGCCGGGCTTTTTCTATGCCCGCCTACGAGCCGCCAGGGAAGCCGCCGACGCGGCAACCCAAATCCGCCTCCTGCTCGAGGCGATCGCCCTTCGTCCCGAGGACTTCTCGCAGCGTTTCGGGGCGTCGCCGCCTGCCGCCGCCAATCCCGCGAACGTGTCGCCGCGCGTTCTGCTTTTTCGGGCGGCGGCTGCGGCCAACCAGAACGAGCTCGCCGTTTCAGCCCTAACGCCGCTGATCGATCAGAGCATCGTGGCAAGTCCACCGCCCGAATCGCCGGAGAGCGAAGCCCCTGGGGAAGAAATGGAACAGGCCGGATCTCGTGAGTACCTGTGGAAATCATTTCTTGCCGGTCAGGCGTTGAGCGCCAGCCAAAAATCGGTGATTGCCGCCCAAATGGCAAGCGCCTTCCAGAAGCTCGAGCGGCTCCGCGAAGCCGCGCAACTCCTGGAGGTGGCAATCTTTTTTGCCACAGATGATTCCCTTCGCTCCCAGGCAACCCATGAACTCGAACAAGTGCAGGCCCAAATGAAGCTCGAGCAGGCCGACCGAGCGCGACGGCCGGTGATCACCGAGCATCTCGAGCAGAACGGTCTGGTCAGGCCACGCCTCGTACCAGAAGGTACAGGGCATGCAGTTTCTACATTTGTGCTGGATTTTTCTGGGCTTGTCCAGATTCAGCCCTCTCCGCTCAAACGAGAGGCTAGCCCTCTCCCCCCTGGGGGAGAGGGTGGCCCGCCGCCGGCGTTTTCTTCAGCCGGGGCGGGCCGGGTGAGGGGGTCGCGAGCCTGGTTCGCTGCAGGCGTAGGAGGAGGTGCAGGGCAATGAGGAAACTCACCCTTTCGATTCTCTGCTTCCTAAGTATCTCCCTCGCCATGGCGCCACCCGGCCGGGGACCCAAGCCATCTTCCTCCAGCCTCGCCGCCTTCATGCCGACGGGTTCGCTGCTCTTTGTGGAGTCAGTCAACTTCGCCCCGCTGGTCCACGACTGGGAAAACTCGAAGGAAAAACAGAAGTGGCTCGCGAGCGACAATTACCAGGTCTTCTCGCGCTCGCGTCTCTTTCTGCGCCTCCAGGACGCGCAGCGGCAATTCGCCGTCGCCGTGGGCGCCCCACCGGACATGGCCTTGCTGGATGCGGTGGTGGGCGCGCAATCGGCGCTGGCGCTCTATGACATCGGCAACCTGGAATTCCTCTACATCACCCGGATGCCGTCAGCACGCGGCATGCAGAATGTCCTATGGACGAACCGGGAAAAGTTCGAGCCTCGCAAGGCGGCAGACATTCCTTACTACGTTCGGACCGAACCGGAGAAGAACCGCTTGGTGGCCTTTGCTACCGCGGGCGACTGCCTGTTGCTGGCCACCCGCGAAGACCTGATGGCCGGCGCTCTCGGGCTGCTTTCCGGCAAGTCCCAGCCGAGACTCGAGGATGAGAATTGGTATAAGAGCGCGGTTTCGGCGGCGGGGCCGGCCGGGGATCTTCGCCTGGTTTTGAACCTGCCGCTGTTAGTGAAGTCGCCGCACTTCCGCAGCTACTGGATTCAACGCAACATTACGGCACTGAAGCCATACTCAGCCGAAGTCGCGGACATCCATCGCTCGGAGACGGAAATTCGGGAAGATCGCGTCCTGCTCAAAGCTAACCCACCCGGAGACACAGAGCCGCGCGCCACCCCAAGCACCGCCCCCATTGCCGAACTTCTCGGCATGGTCCCGGCACAGGAAGGCATTTACCTCGCCTGGCGAGCTCCCTCTGCCGACACGGTGCTTGACCTCGTGCAGCAAAAGGTTCTGATGCCTCACGCGGGACCGGGCGTGGCTTCCCAAATCGTGCCGGGCGTTGCCTTGACGTCAGGCCAAACCGGCAGCGAAAGCGACCTCGAGACGCGCATTGACGTTCCCCCACTCCAGGGAGCGACGGGAGCCCCAGGCAGCGAAGCCCTCAAGAAACTTCTGAATGCGGTTCCGCTCGAGGCCGTCCTGGAGTTTCACTCGTTCCAAAATATCAGGCAGTCGGCCTTTATCGAACCTCACTCCGCCGTCCTCATTCGCAGCTCAGCGAACTGGGATTCGGAGGGCACGCGCAACGCCGTCCGCGCGGCGATCATAGATCTTTGGACAACTTCACAAATCGGCGTGAGCTGGGTGGCGAGGCACGAGGGCAATGCTGACTACTATCAACTCGATGGATTGGCGCCACTCGCCCTCGCTACCAAGGGACCGATTCTCCTGCTGGCAAACTCTGGCGAAACGCTGAAGTCCCTGCTGGCGAACTCTCCGGGTACCGAGGTAGGTCCGAACGTGGTTTACGCCGCAGGCTTTCGCCATTCTGCCGAGCGCCACAACATCGTGAAGATGATGCGGCTGATTGAAATGCCGCTGGCACAACAGTACGGAGGCATGGCGGGCGAGGAGGGGCGCACGCCATCCTTCTTTTCTGGGAACCTCGCGAGCCTTAGCCAGTCGCTGGAGAGTGTAGAGTCAGAGTCGCTCGTGGTGGAGGACCGCGGCCCACAATTGCACCAGACGGTCACTTATCGGTTGAAGAAATGAGCCGTCAAACGGTAGGTGGTATGTGGTAGGTCGTATGTAGGGAAAGGCATCCACCCCACATACCACCTAGGAAAGTTGGGGAATTGCGCCGTTGTCAATCGGCAATCGAAGATCGAAAATCGGCAATTCCATGAGCCGTTCCCTGAACCTGGTTTTGGCTTACATGCTCGTGGCTTCCTCATTGGCCGCGGCCTCGCTCTACGACCAGTCCGTCGCCCGGCTGCTGGCAGAGCACTACCATTCTAGCGACCTGTCGTACATCCTGATCGACGCCAACACGCACCGCCTGATTGCCTCTCGCTGGGACCAGATAGCGGAACCCGTACCCGTCGGCTCTCTCGTGAAGCCCTTCATCGCCCTGGCCTACGGGCAGAAACACAATTTCCGCTATCCCACTTATTTTTGCCAGGGCACGGCCGGCGGCTGCTGGCTTCGGCGCGGGCATGGAAAGGTGGATATCACAACAGCTATCGCCTATTCCTGTAATGCCTATTTCCTGAACCTCGCCTCCTCATTAAAAGCTGAGGACGTGGACTTGATGGCCCAGCGTTACGGCCTTGCCATTGGGAAAGCACCGCTTGACACAGCGGAGATGATCGGCCTCGGTGGGGCCTGGCGTATGGAACCCCAGGAACTCCTGCGCGCTTACCTTCTTCTCACCGCCGTACCACAACCCGCTGGCGCTGCCGAGCTACTGCGCGGGATGGCGCTCTGCGCCAAGTTCGGGACCGCGCAGGCCGTCGGCCGTAATCTCCGCGGGCTCGTCGCCCTCGCTAAGACAGGCACCGCCCCCTGTGTCCACGAACCCCGAGCGCCCGGCGACGGCTATGTTCTGATGCTCTACCCGGCGGACCAGCCTCGCCTGGCGTTGCTCGTCCGCGTGCACGGCGTTCCCGGCGCCCGCGCTGCCGAAGTCGGAGGCCGCATGTTGAACAGCGTGGTCAACGGCCAATAGGAGAATCGCATCCGCACACGTTTTGCCCAATCCGCCTTCGCGCTCATTTTGCTGGCGCCTTGCGTCTGTGCCGCCAGGGAACTGCGGATTGGCGTCTTTGGCCTCTTCCATCCCGAGCGCTTGGTGATTTCCGCCTTGCCCGCGCAAACGGTGATTGTCACCGCGGGTACACAGCAAATCGTCGTCTCGGATGGTGGAGGAGCCTTTTTGTATCTGGAAGGGAACCAAGTACGTGTTCGATTCAATGATGAGAGCCTCGTGGCCTCTGAAGTTGACGTGGTAGACCGAATGGGAAGAGCCACAGATTTCCTGATATCAATTCCCGGCAAAATCACGCGCCGCTTTCGCGGCAGGCTCGCAGTGAAGTGTCAGATCGACGAACTGGAAGCTGTGGTGGAAATGGACCTGGAGACGGCCGTCGCCTCAGCGGTGGCCGCGGAGAGCGTGCCCGGGGCTTCTCTCGAGGCTTTGAAAGCCCAGGCGGTTGCCACGCGTTCGTACTATGTGGCTTCGCTATTGCGCCACACACAGTTTGATTTCTGCGACACGACTCATTGCCAGTTCCTTCGCGAAGCGCCTTCTCCACATTACCTCGCTGCCCAGGCCACCGCGGCCACACACGGCCTTGTCCTCTTCTACGAAGGCACGACCATCCCGGCCCTGTTCACGGGGAGCTGCGGCGGAAGGACCCGGACTCTCGCGGAGATTGGTCTCGCGCCGGGTCCCTACCCCTATTTTTCCGTGCCCTGTGATTACTGCCTGCACCACGCCCCGCATTGGTTGGCGCGACTCGACGCCCGAGAAGCCGCCGAGCTCGCAAGCCACTCTGAAGGAAGCCGGTTGAGACTCGGCCGCATCCTGGGTTGGGACGCTGTACCCGGCAACAACTACGAATTACACCGCGAGGGTGACGTCGTGGTGGTGACAGGCAGCGGCAAGGGTCATGGCGTGGGCCTCTGCCAATTAGGCACGGCTTGGATGGCCAGGCAGGGATACGGCTTCCAGGAAATTCTCACTCATTATTATCCGAACACTGTAGCAGGAACCCCGAGCAACTGAGCCGTCGGGATTCAATTCTGGCGTGCGGGTTCTTCAGTGTGCTGCCCTTGCAACTTACCGTTGCGAAGTTCAGGCTTCCCTTCAAATGCGAATTGTGGGAGTATTTAGCTTCGCAACGTGAACCTCCTGTCCCCTCCAAAACTAGAGTGGGCGTTTCAAAACCGAAGGGACGACGGGGAATTGGCACTTGGCCTCTGTCAATAGCCTGACAATCAAAGAAGTCTTCGACTTGGTGCGTGCTGACCTCCAGAAGGTGGAAGAGGAGTTTTGCCTGCAGAGTATCTCCAGCGTTCAGCCCATCACCGAGGTCGGCCAATACCTGCGAGGCAGCGGGGGCAAAAGACTGCGTCCCGCCCTGGTGCTGCTCTCCTCCAAACTGTGTGGTTTTGAGGGGCCGGCGGCGATTCGGCTCGGAACCGTGGTCGAACTCATCCACACCGCTACGCTCGTTCATGACGACGTGATTGACGAGGCGGACACACGCCGGGGACGACCTTCCACAAATTCCCGCTGGGGCAACCACTTGAGTGTGCTGGCCGGGGATTGGCTTTACATGCAGGCCTTTAACATTGCCCTGGCGGAGCGCAACTTCAAGATACTTGACCTCTGCATCGCATTAACGCAGGCCATGGTCGAGGGCGAGTTGCTGCAACTCACCTGGCAGAGAAGGATCGACGTCCCCGAAGACGTCTATTTCGAGTTGACTTATCGCAAGACTGCTTGCCTGTTTTCCGTTTCCCTCCGATTGGGTGCGGTGCTGGCAGGAAGGAGCGAGGAGGAGGAAAGGCTGTTGGGCGCCTATGGCCACAATTTTGGCTTGTCTTTCCAGCTTATCGATGACGTACTCGATTTTACTTCCTCCGAGGAGATATTAGGAAAGCCTATCGGCAATGACCTTCGCGAAGGCAAGGTCACGTTACCGTTGATCTATCTCCTGCAACGCTGTGCACACGAGGAGGCTCAGAAAGTGAGGTCTGTGCTCGAAGATGGCGGCTTCAACTCGGTAGGATTTAGTGAGATTCTAGACCTGATCGACCGGTATAACACCTTGCAGGCCGCGAGAGAAAAGGCCCAGGAATTTGCTCAGAAGGCCAAGCGCTGTCTGGAGACGTTCCCGGACTCGCCTTACAAGGATGCCCTGCGATCCCTGCCTGACTTCATGCTGGATCGCGAGTTCTAAGGACACCTTCTTACCCCGGCATGAAGCACCGCCGCGAAACCGAAATCAAGTTGCTGGCCTGTGACCGCAAGCAGTTGGGGAAGCGCCTGTCTCATCTGGGCTTCAAGGTTTTGAAGGCACGGCACTTTGAGAGCAATTACCTTTTCGACTTCCCGGATCTTCGGCTTCGCAGGTCTCAGTGTCTTCTCCGATTGCGTTTCGCTCACGGCGAAGACCGGTTGACGTTCAAGGGGCCATCGCTCTGCCAGCGTTGGTACGAAACCAGACGCGAAATCGAAACCCGAGTCGAAGACGGAGTGCTCCTTCGCGAGGTTCTGAAGAACCTGGGGTTGAAGCAAGTGTTCATTTATGAAAAGTACCGGACTATCTATGCCGAAGGTAACAAAGCAGACTTTCATGGACTGCCCCAGGTAGTGTACGACGAGACGCCCATAGGCAATTACCTCGAGCTTGAAGGGCCAAAGAAATGGATCGACGCGGTTGCGACCCGGCTTGGGTATTCGCGCCAGGATTACATCGCCAGCAGCTATTTGGCTCTTTACTATCAGAAGTGCCAGGAAGAAGGCAAGACACCAGGTAATATGGTTTTCAAGGGGCGCAAATCGCGATTGGGTTTCGTTGCCACCTGAGTTATAATAGGTTTGATTGCTGCGCCGCTGATATTTGGTGGGCGGGCGAGGAGGATGTGTTATGGAGGGTTTGTTTCAGCCAACCCATTTGATTTTCATATTGCTAATTGTGTTGATCCTGTTTGGACCAGGAAAGTTGCCAGAGCTCGGAAAGGGCTTGGGGAAGGGAATTCGCGAGTTCAAGGATGCCATCCGAGGTGGCATGGAGGGGAGCTCGGAAAAGAAAGAGGAAGATAAGAAGACCTAAACCGTCCTCCGCATTTCCACTCTTGCGAAGATCTTTCTTTGCCCCTCTCCTTCATTGTTCAACGGCAAGCTCAGCAAAAGCGAGAATCCCAAAGGGTGGTGAGGAAATTCCTATCCCTCTTGCTGATCGCGGAAGGTGGAAGATTGAGTTCGTCGGTCGCCAGTCCAACCCGGCCCCTCCGTTCACACTCGTTGACGGGAATTTTCTTGCTGTGCTATAAGAGACAAGATTCAGTGAGTGAAGAGAGCAGAGTTTTTCACTGAGTGCATAATCCTCGGTAGCTCAATGGTAGAGCGTTCGGCTGTTAACCGAAGGGTTCCAGGTTCGAGTCCTGGCCGAGGAGCCAAACCTTATTCAGTCACCTACGTCGATCGTTCCCGTTCTCAATCACCCGGCTCGCGCCTACTGTAACGAAGTGTTAGCACCAGGATAAAAGGGAGCCAAATTCACCTGGCACGCGCTGGTCAAGGTGCGTGCTTCTTCCCGGGCGCCTGATCCTGAACCACAGCGAAGGTCGCCAGAGAGGTCACGAACTTCTTTATGCCTACGCTCTGAAAGTACACCATGGTTTGATCGCGGTCGCTTTCGAGGACCGCGCCCCAACCGTACTTGAAATGGCGGACAGACTGGCCGAATTTTAATTTCATAGGCTCCTCTCTCCACCTGGCTATCTAATCTCATCCCTGGTACTGCTTCCTGCCAGGGCGGCGCAAGTCGGCCTAGGGCCCAGCGCTACTTCGGGACTGGACATTCCGAAAGTCGTCGCGGCCTAGGCCGATCTAAACGCATCTGCGTGGCACTACAGTACCCTAATAATCGCGCCTGCGGTATGAGCCATCCCGGCCGCCACCACCGCGTGGTCGCGAGAAGTCCGTGCGCTGGGGGCGAGCTTCGTTGACGGTCAAAGGACGGCCCTCGAGGGCCTGTCCGTTCAAGCCGGTGATCGCCCGTTGAAGGTCCTCGCCTTCGGCGAGCTCAACAAATCCAAATCCTCGCGGGGCGCCTGACATCTTGTCGCGAATCACCACTGCCGAGGCCACTTGATAGCCCGCATTGGTCACAAAATCGGTGAGACTACTGTCGGTGGCGCTGTGGGGAAGATTACCTACGAAAAGTTTTGTTGCCATATGTTCCTCCAAGTTGGGGCGGCCCTTGGGGTCCGCCCGGTTAACCTACACTGGTTGATGAGACGAGGCCAGCCCCGCTGCCAAAAGTCTTTCGGCACAGCAAGCGCCGATCAGGGTCAATCCCGCGTTCCTGAAAACGCCCATCAGCTTACTGATGTGCGCGTTAAGGACGAAATACCTCTTTATTCGCTAGCTTGGCTTTCTCTTGCGCGGCACGGTCCTCCCCATCTTGTTTCTTTTGACGTTCGGCTTCTCTTTGGGGAGCTTCTTGCTCATCCAGTCGGTTTGCTTCGGTGATAGCGCTCTGAGCCAGACCATCGAGCCGTTTCGCAAGAACAAGCATTCCAAACGTAGGCTCGTAGGAGGAACGGAAAAGGCTGCACGAGTACTCTGAGTTTTCCCAACGTGCTATGACCTTTTCGCTGTCGTTATAGACTTGGAACGAGGAGAAGGTGACGGTCTTCGCAACGAGCTTGATCGCAGTTCCGTACGTCGCCGAAATGGCTTCGACCATGTCTTTATCGGTCATCCCTTCGGTTCGATATCGATCGTAATTCACCACCATTCGAAAAAGCTCGCCGTTGTAAAAGCTGAAGAGGACCTCCTTCGGGTCCGTTTGAAGCAAAGAGTCGAGAGGGCGCTGGGGCCTCCATTGCATTTCTTGAATCAGCGCCGGACGTTGATGGACCACCCTCGCCTCGGAAGGCTTCATATCGGCCCGTTTCGCCGCCCCCAGCAGGTCCATTCCAAGCTGAAAATCCCGGTACCTGGAAAGATCAGGCGCATAAGCCACAGGCGCCGAAACAGGGTGCGCTTGCAGCGGAAAAAGGAGAGAGTGTAGCGGTCGCAAATCCAATTCCTGGATCACCGGCCGCCGCGGAAGAGCCAACGTTGGCTTAGACGGTTTCACATCTTGCGCACAAACCAAAAGCGCGGAAGACAACATGGCCCAACAAATTGAAATCACCAACCTGCGAGCCTTGGTCATTGGGATCTCCTCCTTAGGGGACTTGGTGCTTTCCGATTACAGCGTGCGTTCAACAGTTGTCAGCCACGCTGCCACAAGTGTTTCGGCCCGGCGACCGGCGACACGATGCCGTCCTCCTTCTTCTTTGCCTGGGGCTTACGCGGGTAGTGCCGTTCCAGGTATTCCCGGATGTCAGGCTCCCCGATACTCAGCCGGGCCTCAGTGCGAGATTCGAGCGTTTCCCCGCGTAGTTCCTTCGCCAACCGCGCAAAGCATATGCCCGGGCCATCCTGGAGTTTCAAGCAATTCGGGCGAAACGCTTCGAATTGAACGTTGACCGTGAAATCGCGTGCCTCATGGGGCGTGTCAATCACGTGAAAAGTATAGATTCGAGAACTGGCTGCACTGTCGAAACCGACATATTGGATATACATTTCAGAATCCTCATGTTGGCCCTGCGAGCGCTGGTCATACTTAACACCGCCGGCAGCGCCGTTCCGCTCAGCCGTCAACGGCAAGATGCTGCCTCTTCTTCTCCGGGACCCGGCACTGGTCGTGTTTGGTTTTTTGTTTCCAGCGCCTTTCGCGGATCTCGAGTTTGCTTGCGCCGGAGAATCTTTTGCCGGCGTTCCCGGCCAAACCTGGCTTTGTCACCATTTCTTTCCGACATAATTCCCTCCCTTGTGAGCCCTCTGTTTTGGTTTCAGACGCGTAACCCAATAATGTCGTTTCGTCTTCGCCGAACTAGAGAGCGGACTTGGCCGCTCCCACCAATCCAGGGGCCTCGTTGTTTAGGGCTGCGCCGCGAGCGAGGATCGTGTGGAAGGTCGAGTTGGCAACCTCATAGGTTTGAATATGAAGAGCCCCATCAAGCACTTTTGCCAAAGCCTTCAGCACTTCCGGATAGGTTGCGCGGCTATATGCTTCCGCGTTCTCTTTCTGATCCCACAAACTGATTGCCACGGCGCCTGTTCCCTCGGAGGCTATGAAGGTGATTTCGTCTTGGAAACCTCTCTGTTTTCGAAGCTCTGGAATGATTTCCTTCTCCATCGTCCGGCTAAACTCCCCAACGCTATTCGCCTTCAAATGCATGGATACATGTCGAGCGAACATGAGAACCTCCTTGGTTGTCATCTAAGAGCTAAAGCCGCAGATAACCCGACTTAGTTCAGGAGACCCGGAGAGTGTCTAGGAGAGGCTCATCTCATTAACCATAGTGATTGAATTAACTTTACTTGTCAAGCTGATTATGCGAGATTCTAATTTAAGAGGGTTAGGTGAACTATATATAGTTAATCTTGGGGAGGGATCCCATGGACCTACCTTTAGTTATCAGGCAACGACTCGAACAACTAGGACATGAACAGAGAGACTTGGCGGTTGCTGCCCAGGTCACAGAGTCCTACATATCGCAGTTGCTTACCCGGAGGAAAGCGCCACCCGCACCTGAGCGGACAGATATCTATGGGAAGATTGAGGAATTCTTGAAGTTCCGAAGCGGGGAGCTCACAAAGCTGGCTGAGCAACAGCGCCACGAAGCACTAAAACGAAAATTGGCAGACCCACCCGCACCGTTGTTCAAAGAGGTTCGAGAGTTGGTGCTCAGAAAGTGCAAACGGGACAAACAGAAACAAATAGCGGCGATTTTCGAGAAGCAACCCTTTGGTGAACTCGAACTCCTGGTCACGCAGAAGCTTTTGAATGTGGTCAAGCAAGTCGCCAGACAAGAACTGGAAAGTGAAAACTGGCTCCGCTTGGTGGCCAGGCTCAGCAACCGGAGCTACGAAGAGATGCGGGTGGGGATTCTCGAGTTCCTGGATACAGACATCTTCAATGTGTCGATTGAGAACTGCGTCTCCTTTTTGGATCCGCTGATCGAATTCTGGGATATCGACCTCGCGACTTTCGCTTTGGAAATCGTGTTAAACCGCAGAGTGGCCCCTGGGCATCCTAAGAGGTTTGAGTTCGTGGAAAAGGATTTCGAGCCGCCCTTGGAGGACGAGGCGGGGCTCAGAGAATTCCTCGAGGATGCTTCTCTCAGTGGCGGCGCCAGCGAGCATGAAATCGCCTTTCTAAAGAAGCTGCGATTCAAGGAAAGACGGCCTACCGCTCTCTATTATTACCGGGAGTTGCAAAACCTGAGAGACCCTCTTCATTTTCGCACCGCGAAAGCCGCATAGCCACATTTCACGACGTGCGTCGGCGATATCCTTTTCGCTGATTTCGACACCGAGGTCCGCCCATAGCCCGTGCAGGCTTTGCAGCGGCTGCTTCGCGCCCTTTTTCTCCTGTTAGGGCGTACTGAAGCGCGGAAAAGCCTGCCCTCTTCATTGCGAAGAGAGGAAAATAAACCTGACCAACATGGTCAGATCGGCTATAATCGTCTTATGAAAACCGTGAATATCAGCAACCTGAAAGCGCAACTGAGCGCCCATATCCAGCTCGTGCGTGAGGGCGAAGAGGTGCTTGTTTGCGACCGCAACAAGCCCGTGGCGCGAATCGTGCCGTGCCGTTTGGAAAAACATTCCGTGCAGGAGCAGCGGCTGATTGCCCGCGGCGTTCTTACGCCCCCCTTGAAGAAACGGCCTGCCAGGCTGTCGTGGCCGGAACCGCCGGGGAATGTTTCCGATGAGGTCATGGAGCAGATATGGCGGGAAGAACGGGAAAGCCGGTAACGCAGGTTTCCGCATTTTGGGATACAAGCGCCCTGGTTCCTCTTTGCGTGCGTCAGGGCATCACGCCTCGGGCCCTCGCACTTTACAAGAGCTATGAGGTGGTCGTCTGGTGGGCCACCCCTGTCGAGATCGCGAGCGCGCTGGCTCGCCTGGTGCGCATGCGCCAAATCGACTCTGCTGACTGCGCCAAGGCCCGCAAGCTCGCCAAGAGCCTCGCTGACTCGTGGTCTGTCATTCAGCCGTCGCACGCCCTGCGCGCGCAGGCCGCACGGCTTGTGGACCGTTACGATCTGCGGGCGGCGGACTGCTTGCAGTTGGCGGCGGCGCTGGAGTGGTGCGAAGGCATCTCCCAAGGCCGTGTCTTCCTGACCGCCGACCAAAAGCTGCGGGCGGCGGCGCGCCTCAGCGGCTTTGATGCGGAGCAGATGTGATGCGGGCCGTGTGAGTGTGTTTGCTTGCAACTGAGGCTGAGCTGGCGCACGTGATCGAGGCCACTGCTTGCGCAAAGCTGCGAGGCAAAGCGTGGTAAGATACGCGGCGAAAGATCGCCAAGGAGGCTCCAAGCTCATGGCTTGCAGAATCCACATTGGCCTATTCACCCTGATGATGGTGGCTGCGACTGCCTTACCCGCAAGGGCGCAGCTCCTGCCGCAAGTAACCCCAAAGCCAGCGAAACCGCCCGCCACGAAGCCCGCCCAGATCGTGGTCGAGACTTCCCCCAACGCCGAGGTCTACCTCGATGACCAATACACAGGCCGGGCGAGTCCGGAAGGCCGGCTGGTGATTGGCAACCCAAAACCAGGAGAGCACAAACTGCGGGTCTCACTCACCGGCAAGAGAGAGTTCCAGCGGAAAGTGACGGTGGTGGCCGGGCAAGTGACCAAAATCACGGTGGTGCTTGCAGACCTTGCCGGAACTGTCGTCGTCCAGACTTCGCCGGGGGCGGCGGTTTTCCTCGACGATTCCAGCCGGGGCACGGCGGATGCGAGTGGACAATTAGCTGTCTCCGACGTGGTCGCAGGCTCGCACGAGTTGCGGATAGCCGCGCCGGGCAAGAGGGAATATCGGCAGAACATTACCGTACCCGCCGGGCAAGCGAGCAGGATTGCCGCTGAACTTGTGGACCTTCCTGTGGTTACGACTAACCCGCCGACGGGGGGCAAGGGCGAGGTCGTCCCCGCCACCGCGCGAACCCACGAAGAGCTCGTCGCGTTGGCCCACAGGGCCGACCGCGACTACTTTGAGTTCAATTTGTCGCACCCGAAGGCTCAACAGAAGGTAGGGACGATCACGATCGAGCTCGATAAGACCGACACCAAGCGGAACGTCTTCACCGTCACCCTTATGTTTGACGACAAGCCTCATGTGTATAGGGACAAACCCATGAACGAGGCCTTGTACTTCTACGTTCAGGGTGCATCCAGCGCAGAAGAGCTGGTCGTCAACAAGCTGGGGAAGGACAGCATTGCCGGATACATCAGCACGCCCAAGGGACTCTTCTCAAGCACACCCAATGTCCCTACAATACGGCCGGGTCAAGGAGAAGGTGGCGGGACGGGCGGCGAAGTTTATAGTGTCGGTGGCGGTGTCAGTACCCCGATTGCGATATACCAACCTCAGCCCGCTTACTCCGAGGAGGCTCGCAAGGCGAAGTACCAGGGCACCGTGGCTCTTCAGATCGTTGTCGATGCCCAGGGCAACGTTAACCGCGATGTTCGTGTGGTGAAATCTCTAGGCCTCGGGCTCGACGAAAAGGCTGTGGAAACAGTGCGGAAATGGAAATTCAAGCCTGCTATGCGCAACGGGGTTCCCGTTGCGGTGCGCGCGTTCGTCGAGTTCAGTTTCCGCTTGAACTGAAGACCAAGCTGATTACGCGAAGCGTCTCAACGACAGGGGGGCTGCCCTCGGATTCGGAAGCGCGAATTTGAGGGGGTAGCGCGGACCCCCGTCTTTGGGGTCCGCGCTCCTTCAGTAGGAAAGGCCCCAAATCTCAAGAACAGGGCTCTCCCCTCGGATTCGAAAGCGTGAATCTGAAGGAAGAACCGCAGACCGCAAAGACGGCGGTCTGCGCTACCCGCTTTTTCCGCGACCCTGCCCGGAGGCGCGCATGGCGCGAACCTGCCAGCCAAAGCGTGGTAAGATAGCCTGCGATAATCGCCAGGGAGGCTAGAAGCCCATGCCCCGCCGAATTTGCATCCTCCTATTCACTTTCACTATTGTGGCGGTGGCTGCCTTACCCGCAGGGGCGCAACTCCTGCCGCAAGTAACCCCAAAGCCAGCGAAACCGCCCACCACGAAGCTCGCCCAGATCGTGGTCGAGACCTCCCCCAACGCCGAGGTCTACCTCGATGACCAATACACAGGCCGGGCGAGTCCGGAAGGCCGGCTGGTGATCGGCAACCCAAAACCAGGAGAGCACAACCTGCGTGTCTCCTTCGCTGGCAAGAGAGATTTCCAGCGGAAGATAACTGTGGCGGCGGGGAAAGAGGTGAAAATTGTGGCCACGCTCACGGACCTGCCGGGGAGCATCCTGGTAAGAACCACGCCGGGCGCTGAAATCTCTCTGGACAACTCGACTCAAGGAGTCGCAGACGCCAGCGGACAACTCACGGTTTCGGAGGTACCTGCCGGCGTTCACGCGCTGCGGGTCGGGGCGCCCGGCAAGAAGGATTTCAGCCAGACAGTCAACGTATCCGGCGGGCAAGAAACCCGCGTCGATGCCGCGCTTGCGGAGTTGCCAGGAACCGTCGCGCCAAGAGCCGCTCTGGGCCAAAGCCCGCCCCCCGGACAGGTGCGGGAGAACCCTAAGGATGGCCTCAAGTATGTCTGGATACCACCAGGGATGTTCATGATGGGCTGCTCGCCGGGCGACGACGAGTGCGAAAAGGATGAAAAGCCATCGCACCAGGTGGCAATCAGCAGAGGTTTCTGGATCGGGCAGACGGAGGTTACTGTGGGCGCCTACAAACGCTTCGCAGCAGCCACGGAACGGCCAATGCCAGATGCTCCGAACTTCAACAGCGGTTGGGCGAATGACCGTATGCCTATCGTGAATGCGACCTGGAATGACGCACACGACTTCTGCGCGTGGGCGGGAGCGCGGTTGCCCACAGAGGCGGAGTGGGAATACGCGGCGCGAGCGGAAAGCACGGAGGCGCGCTACGGGCCAATCTACGAGATAGCGTGGTACGACAACAACAGCGGGGGCCAAACGCACGAGGTCGCGCAAAAGCGCGCCAACGGGTTCGGCTTGTTCGACATGCTCGGAAACGTGTGGGAGTGGGCAAGTGACTGGTACGACGAGAAGTACTATCAGAATAGCCCGTCGCAAGATCCTCCCGGGCCTGCGAGCGGCTCTACACGCGTTCTTCGTGGCGGGTCCTGGAACAGCATTCCCAGGGACGTTCGCGCATCCGACCGCGACGGGAACGAAGCCGGGGGCTCCGGGTACAGCGACGAGGGGTTTCGTTGTGTCGGGGCGGTGACTGGACCTTGACCCTTTTTCCTTTTCCCTTGAGATATAGGGGGGTACCGGGGGCAAGCGCCCCACAAGCGCTAACTTAACTGTCAGGCGGGCTCGAAAGCCCGCTAGGGCGATTTGGCGCAGCGGAAGCCAATGGCGGGCGAGCGAGTAGTAGCATGATCGAGGTTGCGGGTCGTCGTCCTGACGTGATCTGCGTCTGATTTGAAAGAACCGCCTCGAATGACCTTAGCGTCCTCAGGAATTATGTGGCTCGATGAGAGCGAGGCAAAAGGGTCGTAGGGCTTGTAGTCGTCGAAGCACCACTGCCAGACATTGCCGGACATATCGAGAACTCCGAAAGGGCTTGCGTTCTTCGGGCGGATGCCCACCGGCTCCGGGTGATCCAAGCCAGCTTCGAGACTGTCTACAAGCGCTGAAGTGAAGCTATTTCCCCAGGGGTAGAGTCTGCCATCCGTTCCGCGCGCTGCGAATTCCCATTCGGCTTCGGAAGGCAGCCGGGCGCCCGGCACGGCCCCCCCGCAATACGCCTGCGCGTCCTGCCACGAGATATTAGTAGCAGGCCAAGCAGCCTGCGAGTCTGGATAAATCGAAGACTCGCCTTTGCTTTTCTGAAGAAACTCGCTGTATTGAGCCTGCGTGACGGGTTCCTTGCCGATGTAGAATGGCGCGACGGTCACGGAATGAGCAGGAGTTTCTTCCGGATTCGGCGCGTTGTCACGACCCATGGTAAACGTGCCTCCGGGAACGTACACCATTCCGGGCGGAGCTGAGGAAGCAGGTCGTGGAGGAGCTTGCTGTTTCTGTGGTTGCTGCTTCGCCGAATGGGAAAAATACCAGATGGCCCCCGCCGCGACGAGTATTATCAGGGCGCCAAGACCGACGTAAGCATACCGAGCAACGCTCATCCCCGCTCGATCCAGGGATTCATGGCGCGGAAGAGGAGTCTTAACGGGCGGCTCAGGCTTGCGACCAACTGAAGCCGCGGGCGATACGGGCGCCTCGGCTTCGCGAAGGCCGCGCGATTCAGGGACCGGAATACGGTGTTCAATCAGTTTCGTTGTAGCGAGTGGCACTGGTGATTCTGCTTCGGATTGCGACGAGGCCGCGCGGGCGAAATCGCGGGCGAAATCCAGTGTAGACGGGTAGCGCTGCTCGCGGTCCTTGGCCAGGGCTTTCATCACCGTGGCTTCAACCTGAGGGGAAACTGGCAAACCCGGGGCGACAGCCCGGAAAGGTGGCGGTTCCTCCAGCATGTGCTTGCGCACGTAGCCAAGCGGCGTGTCAGAATGGAAGGGCACGCGGCCCGTGAGCATTTCATAGGAAACGACACCCAACGAGTAGATGTCGGAGCGCCCGTCCAATTGATCGCTGCGCATGCCCGAGGCCTGCTCGCAGGACATGTAAGCGGGTGTCCCAAGCACTGTTCCGGTGAGCGTGCGGGAGGCGGATTCACGCAGCTTGGCGATGCCGAAATCGACGAGTTTGACCATAACGGGTTGTAGGGGCGGGCCTTGTGCCCGCCCTGGGGCAACCACGAGGGTTGCCCCTACGTCGTCGGGATATGTCAAGAAAATGTTATCGGGCTTGAGGTCGCGGTGGATGATGCCGAGTTTGTGCGCGGCGTTCAGCCCGCGCGCTATTTGCGGGAGGATTTCAGCGCACTCCGCCACGGGCAACGCGCCCCGCGTGCGAAGCGTCTGACGGAGCGTCTCGCCTTCCAGATACTCCATGGCGATGTAGGGAGTCCCATCGTCGGATTGGCCCGACTCGTAGATGGTCACGACATTGGCATGACGGATTCGCGCCGTGGAAGCGCCTTCGTCGTGAAAGCGGAGGAGGAATTCGGGATCATCCAGCAGCCGGCGGCTCAGGACCTTTAACGCCACGGGGCGATTCCCGAGGGCGATTTGCTCCGCGAGGAAGACTGCTCCCATGCCTCCCGCACCCAGCTTCTTGACAATTCGATAACGCCGCGCCAGACCGCTGGCAAGCTCGGACTCGGTAACACTGGAAGCGGAAGGAAGCGGCGTGCCGTCTTTCAGACAGAAATCTGCATCGTCGGGATACGTTCGCTGGCATTTAGGACAGGTGCGCACGGTTACTCACCGAGCCGTCGAGGGGCTATCGAGCCGTGCATATACTACAACTCTTCATGTATTCGGGCAACGGAGCTGCTGAGGTTAGTGGTTAGTGGCTAGTGGTTGGTCGGTGAGGCTGTCGTTGGGCTGAGCCCCGGAGGGGCGACAGAACGTCCCCGAGCTCCGGTAGGGGCGGAAGAATTTAGCCCACGGCGCAAGCCGTGGGGGACGGGAGCGATACCGTCCCCGAGCCCCAGAGGGGCGACAGAATGGCAAAGACAATCGTGCATCTGCTGGCCCGCATTTTCTGTCGCCCCTCCGGGGCTGGCTTTCGTTCTGGCGCCCCGCAACCCACGGCTTGCGAAGCTGTGAAAAAATTGGATTTCGTTTTTCTGGCCCTTGTGTTTTCAGTTACTTACAGGCGCGAAAAACCGGATTTTTCAATTTTTTCACAGCTTCTTGCGCCGTGGGCTAAATTCTGTCGGCCCTCCGGGCCTGTCGAGCTAGCCACTAACGACTAACCACCAGCGTCTTGCTACTAGCCACTAACCACCAGCCACTAACCACTTCTCTTCTAACCACAAGCTGCTATTCTGGGTTATTTTATAAACGTACCACTTCACTTCTCTAGGAGATGGCGATGAAAGCGTTGTTCTTTGAAGGCATTCATGAAGATGCAGTCGCAACATTCTCCCGCGCTGGCTATGATGTCAGGACCCTGCCCGGAAGCCCGGATGCAGCCGCACTGGTTCAGGAAATCCGAAATGTTACCGTGCTCGGTATCCGGTCCAAGACAAGAATCACCAAGTCTGTTCTTGAATGTGCTCCTGAACTACTTGTGGTAGGCGCCTATTGTATCGGAGTCGAGCAAATCGACTGCGCCAGTTGCATCGAACAGGGCATCGCAGTGTTCAATGATCCGCACAGTAACACCCGATCGGTGGCAGAGCTCGCCTTGGGGGAAATCATCGTGTTGGTGCGGCGGGTTTTTCACAGCAGTCTCGCTCTTCACCGCGGCGCTTGGCACAAGAGCGCGAAAGGTTGCCATGAAGTTCGTGGTTTGACACTCGGCATCGTGGGCTACGGTAAGATTGGCTCTCAACTTTCTGAATTAGCAGAGGCTATTGGGATGAAAGTGGTCTTCTGCGATGTGGCGGAGGTTCTGGCACGAGGGAACGCAAAGAACTGCACGTTTTCGGAGCTACTTCAAACAGCGGATGTGGTTTCCCTTCACGTTGACGGCAAACCCCAAAACAGGAATTTCTTTGGCGAAGAAGAGTTCCGGACGATGAAAAGGGGATCGGTTTTCCTCAACCTGAGTCGAGGTTTCGTAGTTAATCATGAAGCCCTGGCAGAAAACCTGAAAAGCGGCAAGCTGAGCGGGGCGGCCATTGATGTTTTCCCCGAAGAGCCGGGCAGCGGGGGACTTTTTTCCAACTCACTCCAGAACCTTCCCAACGTCATTCTGACGCCGCACATCGGAGGAAGTACCGAAGAAGCTCAGCAAAGCATTGGACAATTCGTTTCGGCGCAGATGTGCCGCTACTTACAAACCGGCAACACCAGGCTCAGCGTGAATCTACCCCACTGCCAACTCGAGAGCGCCCCCCAGAATCACAGGCTCGTACACATTCATAGGAACATTCCCGGAATGTTGCTCGCCTTGAACCGGGTGTTCGCGGAACGAGGCATCAACGTGGAACGACAAGTCTATGACACCAAGGGGGCTGTCGGGTATGCCATCCTGGACATCAATCATGAGTGGGACGACGGTCTCATCGCCGCGCTCGAAGCAATACCTAGCACCATCAGATTCAGGGTACTTTACTAGAGGGCGAACATGGCAAAAAAGAATTTTTCTCTTATGGCTAGAATTAGTACAGATAATCCCACAGCAATTAATATAGTTCTAAGGAAGGCCGTTCCTCAGGGCGTCATCGAAGAGACAGAAGAGCATGAATTTCTCGTTAAGGCAGAGTTTATGGGAGAGAATGCGCGGGAGCTTAATCGCTCCTTGCTATCGGAGTTGCGTAGGGTAGAGAAGAAAACCAGGCTGCGCGCGGAATGGACCTCAGGCAGTACAACTGAAAGATTTTTTGATTACGTGCCAAAAGCTAAAACCACGGCGAAATAAAGGCTACTCGCAGCGCAGAGCCTCCGCAGGATCGAGCCGGGTGGCGCGCCGTGCGGGCAGGTAGGCCGCGAGCAGCGTCACCGCCAGAAAGAACACCCCCACTGCGGCGTACATCGCCGGCGACGCGGAAGCTTCCGTGTTCGTAAGCGACCGTATGGTTTTGCTCGCCGCCAGTCCCAGGCCGAGACCGCCTGCCAGTCCTGCCACCACCCAAAGGCTCGTGGTCCACAGAACCGTCTTGATGATGGCGCCTCGGCCGGCGCCCAGCGCCATCCGGATAGCGATCTCGCCGGTTCGCTGCGAGACCAGGAAGGAGGTCACGCTGAACATCCCTGCTGCCGTCATGGCTACGGCGAGAAGCGCGAACGCGCCAATCAGGAAAACGTCGAACCGCGGCTCGGATGCTGAATCGGCGATCAGTTCGTCCATGGTCTGGACACCAAAGACAGCCTGGTCGGAGTTGGAAGACGCAATCGCCGCCTTCACCTGTTTCAGCAGTGGCCCCGGCGGGAGCGCCGAGCGCACCAGCAGATGCACATTCGGCCAGGAGATTTGCAGGGAAGAATAATAGCATTCCGGAAATGGTTTGGTCTCGAGCCGGCTCGCCCGGACGGTGCCCACCATGCCGACGATGGTGATGGACCCCTCAGGGTCGGCGATCTGCTTGCCGACGATATTGGGTCCCAAGCCGAAGTGGCGGGCGAACTCTTCATTCACAATTCCAACGGTGATCTTCCGTCCCGCGTCGCTAAGGCGAAAGGTACGCCCAACGAGCAGGGGAATGCGCAGCGTGCGGAAGTAATCCGGGCTGATCTGATGCGTCCAGCCGAACGTGCCGGGGTCCGACATTCCTACGAGCTGAATCGGACCGCCCCCGCGCGCTGGACGCAGCGGCGGTCCGGTCACGGTAGCGGCCGCCTCGATGCCCGGGATGGCTTCGATTTTATCGACGTACTGCTGAAGCGCCACACCCGCTCTCGGATCCGGCTGCTCCAGCTTCCCAAAGGGGAGTTGCAAGCGCATCGCCAGGACATGTTGAGGATTGAAACCCAGGGGAGTGGAAATCAGCTTCCACAAGTTTTGCGTCACAAGCCCAGCGCCACACAGCAGGAATACGGAGAGCGCTGCTTCGATCGCGATCATGGCGTGCCGCCAACGATTTCCCTCACCCATAGTCACCCGCGCGCTGAGGCTCGGCCCGGGCGTCCAACGGCTGCCCTTCACCGCCGGGATGATGGCGAACACGAGGGCCGAAATCATCGAGACCGCCAGGGTGAAGGCGACGGCGCGGACGTCCACATGAGCCGAAGCGAGAAGCGGACTACGCACCGGCAGCAAGCCGACGAGAATACGCGCGATCCAGCGGGCCACCAGCAGGCCGGCCACGCCGCCGCAGCATGCGAGGACCAGTCCCTCCAGAAGAAACTGCCGGATCAAGCGGAGGCGGCTCGCGCCCAGCGCCGCGCGGACGGCGATTTCCCGCGCGCGTCGCAGCGAGCGCGCGAGCAGCAGTTGCGCCGTATTCGCACCCGCGATCAGCAGTAATATCCCGACGCCTCCGAGCAGCAGCCACAGCAGCGACCTCTGGTTCCCGACGATGGCATCGCGCAGCGTCATGACCTTGAAGGCAAACATGGCCGGGTCGTGTGGGTGGCCAGGGAATGGCGAAGTATTTTCGCGCGCCAGAACCAGCGCAGTGTCCCAGAGGTCCGATTCCACCTGTGCCAGCGAGACACCCTCTCGCAATCGGCCCATCACCCAAACTGGCACGCCTTGGCCGTTGGCGGCCCGCTCGAAGGGAAGGGATGACTCAATAGGATAGGGAGCGTAAAGGTCAACCGGCGCGGGAGCGTCCAGCGTGGGATAATCTAAATGGAACCCGGGCGGGAGCACGCCTACTACCACGGCAGGCTGGCCATCCAGCCGTAGCGTGCGCCCGACAACGGCGGGGTCCGATCCCAGGCGCGAGCGCCAGAAGCGGTCACTGAGGATTACTACCGGCGCCTGGCCCGGCTGGTTCTCTTCCTCGAGAAACGTCCGGCCCTGCGACGCATTCACTCCCAGCAGCGCAAAGAAGGAGGCCGTCACCCGCGCGGCAAAAACTCGCGTGGGCTCGCCCGTCCCGCTGAGTTGCATATCGCGATGCTCAGCAAAGGCCATCGTTTCGAGTGTGCGGGTGTGCGCGCGAATTTCGCGAAACTCGGACACGGTTGGGATCCAGCCATCATTTTCTATAATCGTAACCAGCCGTCCTGCATCGAGAAACGGCAGCGGGTCCAGGAAAGCAGCCTTCAGCAGCGTGAAGACCGCCGCGTTGCCGCCGATGCCAAGCGCCAGCACCAGCACAATCAGGCCGGACACACCGGGGTCCCGCCGCAGCAGGACCAGGCCATGGCGCAGATCCTGGAGAGACGACGCCAGCCACCGGACCATGCGCGCCTCCCGCATCTCCTCCTTCGCCACCCACAGATTTCCCATACGCCTTCTTGTCTCGTCCTCCGCCTCCGCCGCGCTGAGCCCGCGTTCCCGGGAGCGGCGCAGGCGCATCTCCCGATGAAACTCGAGCTCGTCATTGAGCTCGCAGTGCAGGGCGAACGCCGCGCTCAGCGTCAGCCTAACCGTTAATGCAGCATTCTTGCTAGCGCAGGCCGAAGCCCTTCCCTGGCATTAGCCACATCACCAAGCCCAGCCACGCCAGCAGGCTCACAAAGTAGGCGGTGGTTGCGCGGCTGGGGTGTGGGGGCATGTCCTTTGTAAATAAGCGGTATCCGGCTCCCAGGGCCACGAGGCAGAACACACTTTGCCCCAACAGCAGCCAGAGGGCCAGGCAGGCGGTCAAGAGCCCGAGGCGCTCCGCCTTGTCCATTGCCGACGCGGCTTGGCCGCCATCCAACACCCAAACGGGGATCAGGTTGAGCACATTCAGCCAGGCGCCCGCGCGCGCCAGTGCGGCCCAGATTCCATTGCCTGTCGCCCACCAGAGGAGCGAACACGCTGCCGCGGCCAGGCATCCTGCCAGCGGCCCCGCCAGGCTCACGGCCGCTCGTGTCTCCCCCGAAACTCCCATAGCTTGCCAGCGCACATAGGCGCCCAGTCCCGGCAGAAACACCGGCATTTCCGCCGGCAGCCCTCGGCGTTTGATATCCAAGAAGTGGCCCAACTCGTGAATGAAAATCAACGCTACAAACCCCAACCCGAATTTTCGCCCATAGAGAGACCAATAGACGCCCATGAAGGCCGCCAGGCTGAGCAGGAAATTCAGCTTGAAGATAGCGAGGAGAACCTTGGCCTTAGCCAGCGCAAGGGCCACGGGCGCCAGCGGCCCCAGTTTGCTGACCCATTTGCTTCTGGTCTCCGCCTGCGCTGCCGTCCTTGCAGCCAGTTCCAGACGACGCACGCGGCTGCGAACCCACTCCGCCTGCGTGGACTCCGGCGGCAGAAGTGGCAATGCCTTCAGCCAATGCTCGCGCGCCTGCCGAGGTTTGCCCTGGCCTTCCAGCGTCCTGGCTTGTGCCGCCAATTGCTCCAACACCTCGGCATGGACCAGAGCATGGCACCGCGGGCAGGCGAGCGCTCCCGGCTCGAGTTCACCCGAGCAGCTTTTGCAGGTTCGCAACGGTGGGATGAGTATGGAAGACACAATATTCGCAGCGGTGTCTAGCCGGTATTCGCTTGCCCTGAGGCTGGCGTCGGGCTCTTGAAGGGCCCGAGGATCTGGATCGACGTCCCTTGAGCGAGCTGCCATGCAATACGTATTCCCACGAAAAGAATCACCAACCCGATCATTCCGTGGAGAGGATCCTGAAGTTCAAGGAAGGGCGAGGCCAACCCGATTAGCACCAGCATCACTAACCCTGCCCCCGGACTTACGGAGCGCTTTGCCGAAGGCGTTTTCTGCTCCGGAGGGGGCGAGACGTTCTTTAAGGGTTGTTCCGATGGCGACCGCAGCGATTGGGACTGCTCCGTACGGGCCGCCTTCTGAGCCTTGGACACTTGCGAAACCCAGATCGGAATGGCTGCCATCGAGACCGCAGCATAGGTCAATGCCACGGCGGCAATTTGGTATCGCCGTCCGCCTATTCCCCCCGATCCCATCCTGATGGCCTTCCCCACAATATACCCAACAGCCAGGGAAACGTAGCCGATCATCCAGCCGGTGATGATGCCGAAAGCGGCGTAGAGAATCAGTCCCAAGATGGCGCCCCCCACCCCGAATAGCAGCCCGCGCGTGAATGCCGCAGGGCTGTCCTGGGGGATTTGGCGTTTCACCCGTTCGCCGCAGGCAGGGCACGCCATCGCCCCGTTCAAGCGGTAATAGCTTCCAGTTATAGCTTGGTTACAGGATTTACAGCGGCCAGTCCCAGGCGCACCGGGATATTCGGCCGTGCTGAACTGAGGAGTGCCGTTGGTAAAGGTCGGGTCTGACATGGGCGGAAAATAGCACAGGACGCATATGACTACAAGAGCAATTTAATAGGATCAGCTTGATCGGTGTGCTGGGATTCATTAACGATTCTTTCTGTTTTTCCAAGTACTGAGAATCTTGGGTGAGGTCACAGTTGAGCTCCTTTGCTTCCGTCTGGATTCCCGCTTTCGCGGGAATGACTCGAGGGCCGGGCGTGTAGCGCGAAATCTGGATTCCCCCTTTCGCGGGAATGACTCGAGGGCCGGACTTGTAGTGCGAAAGGTCGAGCACCTTCACAGCGCAGCCTTTCAACGCTTGCTGCCACAGAGGACAGAAGTCAATTCCGCCGCGGCGGACGAAGAATCCCGCATTGGTAAGCTCAAACAGAGCGGAAAAATGGCGGGATGCTTCGCGGAGTTTACTCTGAAGTGAAGCGAACGGGCTCAGCATGACAGGCCCGAAAGTGGTATGATAGGCCTTGCGAATGGAGGGGTGCCGTGGGAGGATGATAGGCGGCACGCCGAAAAAGCCTCTCTGCAGGTCGATTCCGAGGCAAGCTCCTTATGGCGGAGATGTGCGCGATGGGGGAAGAGGCTCTGTCATGACGATCTTAATTGCCGATGACGATCGCGGCTTGGTGCTTCTCTTGTCGAGGCATTTGCTCAAGAGAGGATTTGAGGTCGCCGGCGCTTATGATGCAATGCAGGCTTCCGTTACGGCAATGCGAAAACGCATCGACGCGGTGATTCTCGACATCAACATGCCGGCCGGAACCGGCTACGAGGTGCTGAAACGGATGCGCTCCAATCCGAAAAGTAGCCTGATTCCGGTCATCGTGCTTACCGGTAGCATCCAGCTTTCGGAAGAGCAAAAAGTAAAAGCTATGGGCGCCGACGCATTTCTCCAAAAGCCCGTGGACTTGGCACAACTGGACAGCGTCATAGCGGCATTGCTGGGTGTTCCTGTGGACTCTGCCCAGTTGGGAGTCCCGGCCAGCGGAGGGTCCACGCCGGAGAAGACATAAACCTGGTTTTCATTGCCGATTGCTGATTGCCGATTGTCGATTGTGGGGGCAGAAAATCGAAATTCGAAAATCGAAACTCGTCTCCGCTGGATGGCAGCAGCGTCTTTTGCGAGTTTCGAATTTCTAGTTTCGAGTTTCGAATATCGCCAATCGGCAATTCCCTCCATCCTGGGCCAGGGTCAACCCTGCCACCGAAAAAAGCCCAAGGTTGTGAGCGTGGGGGACTACTTCAGTCCCAGTTCTTCACTTGCGGCCAGATTTCCTTCAGGGGCTGTTTGAGGCCGCGGCAGTAGAAGACGTCAAAGTGCTCGTAGGGCATGGAGTAGGGGTGAAAGACGCTGGCGACCCTCTCGACGCTGGCGAAGCGCCGCTCAAGGTCCTGCTGCTGCCCCGCCATTACGATGACGCTCTCTCCGGTGTATTCGCGCGGTCCCCAATAGAAATAGTTCTGGTGCCCGCTGATGGCGGGCGGCAGGCCGTATTTCGGACCGAAGAGATCGATGGCGCCGGCCTGACCGTAATTCCGGCCGAAGATCGCAGTCTTGGCGCGAACCTCCGGCGGCAGGCTGTTGTAGACCCGCGCGACCGTGGCCGTCATCTCTTCCCAACCGAACTGGTCGGCGTAGAGCTGCGGCAGCGGGCCCAGCTTGTAAGCCCAAATCTTGGGCGGCTGGAGATGCAGCGCCTTCGTGTATCGAATGTACATTTGGGGAGGCAGGACCGGAATGACGAGCGGCGAGAGCACAACGCCGGCCCCAACCATCAAGGCGGGATAGGCGAGTTTCAGCCATTGGTGTGGGGGCCGGGCCAACCACGCTTCCCACATCACGCTGCCGCCGGCAAACAAAACCGGAAAGGCGGGATAGAGGTAGTAGATCCGCGGGCTCAGCGTCACGATAACCGCGGCGGTGAAAACCCATGCCCAGCCCAGCGCGCGAAACGGCTTGCCCAGTTTCGAGAAGAAGTAAAACCAGAGGCCGGCGAGCCAGATGGGCAGAGTTAAGGGAAGCAGCGTCAGGATTTCCTGGGCGAAGAATGCCAGCGGCCCAAGAGGCACATCGCGCCCGCTACGCTGGATGTTGGCGTGCAATTCCAGGAACGGAAAGTGGTGCTGAATGTTCCACAGCAGATTCGGCAGGAAGATCAAGAAAGCGAGCGCGCCGCCCATCCAGAGCCAGGGACTCGAGAGCGCGCGGCGCTGCGGAGTCAACATCAGGCCGACCACCATGCCGGCCCCGAAGATCAGCATGGAGTACTTGTTTTCGAGCCCGACTCCCGACAGCATGCCGAACCAAATCCAGAGCTTCGGGTTGCCGGTTTTGATGATGCGGATGAGCAGGTAGGCACAACCCATCCAGAATAGCGGCTCGAACGCGTTCATGGTCAGCAGGCTATCGGCGGCGAGGAAGCCCGGCGCCACCAGGGCCGCAATGGCAGCCAGGCCCTGGGCAAAGCGCTTGCCGCCCAGCTCGCGGGCGATCAGAGCCGTAAGAGCAACTTCGGCGGCGCCCGCAACCGCCGGAAAGAACCGGATTGCAGGGAGGGAATCCCCCAGCAGAAAGCGCGCCAGCCAGGTGATCACGGCGATCAGCGGAGGTTGGTCGACGTAACCCCAATCCAGGTGCCGGCTGCAAGCGAGGTAATACAGTTCGTCAACGAAGTAACCGTAATGACGGCCGGCATACAAATGCACAAGAAGCTTGCAGGCCGAAATGCAGAGCACCAGCGCGGTTGCGGTGAATGCGTGCCGCTTCTGGAGAGCTTGGCCGAGCACGGGAGCGGAGGAGGAACTCATGGGCAGTCAAAATCCAAATATACAATGGGGTCATTCGTAGCGCAGCGCCACCATCGGGTCCACCTTCGTCGCCCGCCGCGCCGGGATGTAGCACGCCACGAGCGCCACCGCTATCAGCAACCCTGCCACGCCTGCGAAAGTGAGCGGGTCTTTGGTGCTGACTCCGAACAGCAAGCTGGACATCAGCCGGGTTACGGCGAAGGCGCCCGCGAGGCCGGTGGCCACTCCGGCGAGTGCCAGCTTTGCCCCCTGGCCGACAACAAGCCCCAAGATGTGGCTTCGTTTGGCGCCGAGCGCCACGCGGATGCCGACTTCATGCGTCCGCTGCGTGACTGCATTGGCCATCACCCCATAAATCCCCACTGCCGCAAGAATCAGCGCCAGCAGGGCAAAAGCGCCGAGCAGCAGCGCCTGATAGCTGGTGCCGGCCGTTGATTCGGAGATGATTTCCTCTATGGTACGAACCCGGAAAAGCGCCAGGCCGCTATCGAGTGATCGGACTTCATGGCGAACCGTGGACAGCGCACCCAGCGGGGCGCCAGCCCTTCTGACCACGATGTTCACTGGCATTCCTGGTGTGTCGAGTGCGAAGGGAAGGGCGAAGTAGGCTTGGGGAACAACGGGGTGGCGGAGTCCCCACTCTCTGACGTCGCCGACGATTCCTACCACCCTGGCCGGAAACGTCCCGTCGAGTTTGAATACCCTATCCATCGGGTCTTCATGCGGCCAGAATTGGTGAGCCATCGTTTGGTTGATCAGCGCGACGAGTTTCAGGCCCGGAGGCGGCTGCGTCTTGCCGGATTGAACCATGGCGTCGATTTTGTGCACAGTATCCGCGGTGTCTTGGAAATCCTGTTCAGTCAAGTTGCGCCCTCTGAGGAATGGAATCCCCAAAGCGCGAAAATAGTCCGGCGTGATGAAATTCCACTCGACGAGGATTTCTGCCAGGGCCGGGTTGTCCTGCCCATCGACGGTGATGTAGCCGTTGCTTCCTCCTTCGACCGGAAGTTCACTGGAGACGGCCGCAGCCTCGACTCCGGGGGCGCTCCCTAGACCCTCGAGCAACCGCTGAAAGAAAGCTGTCTGTTGTTCGATGGAGGAGTACTTCTTGGCAGGCAAAACGATATTCATGGCCAGAACGCCTTCCGGACGGATGCCGATATTTACTTCTCGCAGCTTGGCGAAACTCCGCAACAGAAGTCCGGCGCCCACGAGCAGCGCCAGCGAAACGGCGATTTCACCCACCACGAGGATGTCGCGGACCATACGGCGTCGGCCAGATGGGGAGAGGACCGCCAGAGCGCTGGCCTTGAGTTCTTCGCTGAGATTGAGGCGGGAAACCTGCAGCGCAGGCACGAGACCAAACAGTATTCCCACGAGGATGCCGGTCGCCAGCGTGAACAGGAGCACGCCGCCGTCCATGCCGATGGGACGCTGCCGGGGGATGGGAAGGCTTTCGGCAGTGGCGAGAGCTCGCACGCACGCCCAGGCGAGCCCCAGCCCCAAAACCGAGCCCAGGAGAGAAAGCAGCACGCTTTCTGTCAGCATTTGCCGCACAATGCGGCCGCGACCAGCGCCTAGCGCGCTGCGGATTGCAATCTCCCGTTGCCGGCCCGTCGCGCGCACCAGGAGAAGGTTAGCCACATTGGCGCAGGCAATCAGAAGAACGAGCGCCACTGCCCCCAGCAGGATCAGAAGCTGAGGCCGGGAGCGCCCGACCAACTGCTCCTTTAAGGGAATCACCACGGCGCCCACTTTCTTGTTCGAATCGGGATACTGCTGTTCCAGCCGTTTGGCGATCATTTGCAGTTCGCTTTGCGCCTTGTCAGCAGGGACACCAGGCTTCAGCCGGCCAATCGCGAGCAAGTGATGCTCGCCTCGCGGGCCGAGAGCCTTCGGGCTCATATCCATCGGGGTCCAGATATCGACCGCCCTCGGGAAACGAAGCCAAGCGGGCATGATGCCAACGACGGTGTATTTTTCATCGTTCAACTCGATGCTTTTGCCAAGCATGTCCATCTGGCCGCCGAAATGCCGCTTCCAGAAACCGTAGCTAAGAACTGCGACGTGATTCTGCCCGGCCTGGTCTTCGCCCTTCAAGAAAGTCCGTCCCAAGAGCGGCTCAACACCGAGAAGTGAGAAAAAGTTCGCCTGAGTTTTGATGACTGCGGCTTGCTCCGGTTCACCCGCCCCGGTCACGTTGAAGCCTTGCGGCCAGCCCAGGACGCTGGTTCCCTCCAGCGACTGGTTCTGCGCCTGCCAGTCGAGGTAGTCTGCTCCGGTGAGCGGGTACTCTCCCGGTGCGGGTTCGGTTTGCCAGAGTTGCACGAGCCGGCCCGGATCACGGAAAGGAAGTGGGCGCAGCAGAACAGCATTAATGACGCTGAAAATGGCGGTGTTGGCGCCGATCCCCAGCGCTAGGGTGATAATGGCGATGGCGGCGAAGCTCGGAGACCTCGCCAGGGTCCGTAACCCGAAGTATACATCCTGCCGAAAAGTTCCCATTCAGAGGCCTCCAGGGACTTCTAATCAAAATGTACGGCAGCCTGGCTCTACAAGTTCCGAAACCAGCGTTCAATTCGACGGAAAAAGGCGACGAAAGTTAGCAATCCGAAATTCTTCCAAATGGTCTCAAGCCGTGGTGGGGTCGGCGCTTCCCTCGGTCCTCGATATACCCTTGAGCGTTCTCAATTCACATGGGTCATGCGAAAGCGATTTCCTTTTGACCAGTTCGATGGAATAGGCGACAACTGTAACTGGAGAATTTGACTTGCGGCTGCATGGCAACGTGCAGGCCCACGAGCTTTGCGGGAGATTCTATTCCAGCACCAAAACAACTACATCTTCGAAGGGAACGGTAACACCCAGGCTTCCCTGCGCGATGGGCACTTCGACCTGACGATGCAGGTCCGTGGCCTTTCGGAAGCGGGACGGTAGCTGGACACGCGAAGTCTGGTCCTGCAAGGTATCGTTGAACACCGTCAGCAGACTCTGGCTCGAGCCCTCGATCAACCTCGGCCGGAGCTTGTCTGCCGTCACCTCGGGCTGGACTTTCTTCCCAATAATGGCGCGCAGCAACTCCATCCCACCATTCTCCCCGGCAGCAATGCTCGCCCCCAGGTTCGTGCCGATATAGTAGATCTCTCCCTTCTCAACCTGCTTTCTTGCCGCCACCGTATACTCGAAACTTTTGGCGATGGCCTCGGCAGAAAGAAGTCTTACTGGGGTGAGAAAAGTGTGCCCCTTCAGCCGAACGTTGACAGGCGCGGAGAACTCGATTTCCGGCTGGTAATAAATCCGGTCCGAGGCCGCCACGTTTTCAGGCGCTGGCTTGGGATAGACCACCAAGCTCTCTTCTTCGCGGTAGCCGAATGCCTCGTGCAGCCCATGAGGGGGAACGACTGGATTGTAGTAGAAGTTTTCATCAAACATTCCGAAGGCTGTCTCCAGGATCACCGTACCGCCCGACCCGGCAAAGCGCCTTAGGCTCTCACAGGTCTCTTTCTTGCCCACTGGATGCCAGGGGACAATCACAACCTGATAGTCGCCCTTCTCCAAGCCTGCCGGCTCGACAAAATCAGCCCACAGATCCAAGTTCCAAAGCGCCTTGTAATACCCTCGGAATGATTGAGTGGAAACCTCTTCATTCCCGCTCATGGCATAGGCCAGGAGCGTGTTGTCATGATCAAACAGGATGGCGACTCGAGGCTTGGGCCGGAATTCTCTGATGAGATTCCAGTAAGTTTGAATCAATTGATTGTTCCTGGCGGCTTCTTCCGCCCGGTCCGTCGTCGTGCCATCCCTGTTGACTAATCCAAATCCCGTCGCCTCGCGGCCAGTGGCTTCGGCCAGATAAGCCCAATACACGATCCCTTTCGCTCCGCTGGCCACCGCCAGCCAATTCCAGCTCCGTACATCTTGGGGACGCATTTGGGGGCTGCGCGCGAGACCCTCATTGGCGTGTCCGCCTTGCAGCTCGGTCGTCCAGAAGTCCTTTCCGGCTGCGTTGCAGCGCGTGATTTCAAGCTTGGCAGCGCCGATATGAAGAGGAGACCCTTGCCAGCGCGGGAAATTGGAAAGGCCCCAGACATCCACAACCTCCGCCAGCCGCCACCCGTTCGTCCCGCTCTCGACGGCGGCGTCGATGGGTGGATGGTGCGCGCCATGGCTTTCAATCACATGTTGGGAATCAGCCGTACGAACCGTATCCGCCCGGAAGTGCATGTACTTGGTGCTTCGGTCCATGATGTAACGCCGCCAATCCACCCAGTCAGCATACGTCCCCATCGCTCGGGGCGGATCGATGGCCTCGAAGTTGGGAAACTGGCGCGTCCACGCCTCGTTCAACCGCTCGATCGTCTGGTAGCGGCGCTCGAGCCATTGCTGGAACTCGGCAATGGTCTGCGTGCAGTAGCAGTAGAGCCTTTCTTGCGGGCTCGCCCAGATGTTCCTTTGCCAGGCGGGCTCGATGTGCGGCTCATTCCAGCAGTCGTACGCATACATGGAAGGATGCGAAGCAACGAGTTTCGCCAGCTCTCGAATGAAGCGGCTCGCCGCCTCCCGAACCGGTTCCCAATCCAGGCACAGACCCGGCCAACCGCCCGTAATCTGCGCCGAACTCCCCTCGAGGCGTTGAGGCTGGCCCTTGGCGTCCACGAAGCGCGCTTCGGGGTGCGCCTGCTCGAGCCAATAAGGAGCCGTTTCCATAACGATCCCCATGAGCACTTTGAGACCGAACTCGTCGCAGTACTTCATCACTTCTTCAATCTCATCGAAAACGAACTTGCCCGGCGCCCGGTGGTAATAATCCCACGTGGGATAGACCCGGATAATGTTGAAATGATAATGCTGGGCGATCGTCCTCAACATCTCCCTCCGCTCGCTCCGAGGCGGGTTGGGCGGCCGGTAGAAGTGTGTTCCATAAATGAATTGGCCGGCCCGCCGCGATCCTGCCGGCGAATTCGCGCCCCCTGCTACGCTCCCCGCTTCCGCCAGAATTCGCAGGCCTCCCCAGGCCGCACCCACTCCCGCCGCAGTGTCTTTCAGAAAAGTCCGTCGTGAACTCAGCATGCTCCCTCCTCTCTTGTTGACCCTTTGCCACTTCGTAAATGCGGCGGAAAGTGTACCACAGCGGCGTTTTCACGCCCTGGCTGTCGAGCAGCCCGTAGCCGGTTTCCTGTCTGTCCTTGAACCTGTTGTGGTGCATTTTCCAATTCCAGCGTCCGCTTTTCACAGAAATAATAGGCCGAATTATTGTGAACCTCGCATTATGAGCGGTAGAATACAAATGGAAGTCGGGCTGGGGTGAAGGCTGTTTGACGGCCCTCAGCATACCGCTCGCAGCCTCCTCGTTACATACCCTCTGTGTTTTTTTTTTGACCCACGGAGTGCCGGGAATAGGAGGCGTTGGTGCTATGGCCGAACGTCCACCATTGAAATTGATGATCTCGGACCTTGCTCAGCTATTAGACTGGTTTGAAAAGAATTTGTGCGATCCGTGTCTTAAAGACCCGCGTGGGCATCAAGTCGTATTTGATTGCAGTCGCTTCGCCTATATGATCAAGCTGGTAAGCTTACGCGGAGGCAAGGTTACCAAGCCTTCAAGGGTAGCGGATAAAATCAGGTGCGGAAAAATGAGCAACTCAGACTTTGGCGGATTCAGTGCAGAACGGGCCCAGACGCTTTCTTGGATACCTTCAATAATCCTTCGTCCCACTATCATCGCGCGAAACAAGTCCCTGTTGGTTCCAGGAGACGAGCTTTACGCCAAAGAGTTTGATAAGGAGGGTTACAGGTACAAAGTTCTTTACTGCAAGAGAATGTCACCTAACCTGCTTGTTCCGATTTCATCGTTCCCAAGGGAGAAATTGGGAGGCCTCAGGGCAGATATTCTATGGCCATGAAAGCAAAAAGGTTGCCGACTTTTGATCGACAACCTCTTTGGTTCCTTATTATACCCAGGAACAACGGGGAAAGCCGAGAGTAACTCGGCGAGAAATTTCAATCGGCCACGAACAGACCTATCATAAGCCCGACCCGTTGGGTTTGTCAACAAGAATCTATAACACAAAGATTTAGGACACCGTCCTTAGCGCGCAAGGTTGCGGTTTTCGCCTGCTCGGGCTAAAGTAAAGAGTAGACAGGGGCGAGCAACGCAGGCGAGCAACGCGGGTATCGATCGATGAGGCTGCAAGAAAAAATACTGAACCCTTCTATTCCGGTGACGCTCTTTGAAGTGGTCCCGCCGGCGGCGGATCAGCCGCAGGCAATAAACGAATCCCTTGCTGAACTGAGAAGGGTCAAGCAATTCGTGGATGGGGTCAACCTTCCGGAAATTCACGACGAAGATCGTGGGACGGAGCGAACCAGCAAGTTTGTGCCGCGCCTGGAGCCGCGAGTGTTTGGCTCACGCATTCAGCGCGAGCTGGAAGCGGAGGTGGTTCTTAACCGCGTGGTCGTCCATGACCCGAAGCCGGAAATATGGTTCCGCGAGACCTGCCTGGAATGGGGCCTGAGGCACCTCGTGCTGGTGGGCGGTGAATCCACCGAGCTCCGCTATCCCGGGCCGAGCGTCATGGAAGCCGCAGCCTTGGTGCGGAGGGAGGGACTGCCGATAATGCTGGGCGGAATTACGATTCCCAGCCGCAAGAACGAATCCGACCGCATTCGCCTCAAGACCAGGGCGGGTATCGACTTTTTCACCTCGCAGATTCTGTTTGACTCGAATGACGTGGTGTGGCTCATCCAGCGGCTCAACGGCGTGCAGGCGCGCGTTTTCCTCAGCTTCGCTCCGGTCAGCCACCGCCGCGATTTGCAGTTCCTGCGCTGGCTGGGGGCTGACATCCCACAGGACCTCGATCGTTTCCTGCTGGGCTCGGAAGACGGCGCCACGGCTCCCACCGAGACGTGCCTGGAGAGGTCGCTCGACCTGGCGCAGCGCATCCTGATGGATGTTTTCGACAACCTGCCTCCTGACCCGCCGCCCCTCGGGCTCAACATTGAGCACATCAACCGCAGGAATTTTTCACCCGCGATCAAGATGCTGGATCGGCTTGGTAATCTCTACACCAACCTCGTGGCGGCGCGCGCCCGCGCCAGCCTGGTGTGACTCGTCAGCCGATGTGGCACGGACGTCTCTGTCATCCCGAGCCCTTCACTGTCATTCCGAGCGCAGCGAGGAATCTCGCTCTGCCCGTTCAGGGTAAACTCCGCGAGGAATCTCGCCCTGGTTCTTCCTTCAGCCTACCCCCTGGTCCCCTTGAGCTCCGATCCACTTCACGCAGAGCGAGATTCCTCTCCCGCGACTGCGGGATCGGAATGACATCCACTTTTCTTCTGCTGGCCATGGCGACTCGGCTGGCATAGAATGCCGACGTGGATCGAGAACGAAAAAAGCCGCAAGGTTCTCTGTTTGATGTAGCGGTGATGGCGGCCATCCCTCATCCGCTTACTTATCGTTTCCCGGATTCTCTTTCAGTTTCTCCCGGCCAGCGGGTACTGGTCCCCTTGGCGGCGCGCAAGGCGACGGGAATCGTGCTCCGTCCAACAGGCCGGCTGGCGCCTGGAATCGACGTGCGTGAGGCGTTGCGCGTACTCGATCCCGAACCTGTCCTCTCTCCGGAACTCGTAAGGCTCGGACTCTGGATTTCAGATTACTACCTTGCTCCACCCGGGCAAGTCTTCCGTGCCATGTTGCCGCTGAGACACGAGACTCGGCGTGCTCGGCTTGTCCACCTGACGGATGAGGGAAGGGGAAAGATGCAGGAACTCCTGGCCAGCCTGCTGGAGGAGAGCCGGGGAAGCCAGGAAGTCGCTCTGCTGGTATACCTCGACAGGCGTCCCGGCGCTTCGGTGGAGATCCTGGACAAGAAATTCCCCGGCGCGCTTCAGCGGGCGCTGGCACAGAAATGGGTGACGGTCGCGGAAGTGGAAAGAGAGCGCACGCGACGGAAGGCTTTTTCCGTCCGGTTGGCAGGACCCTTGCCGGAACGCCCGCCCCGGCTTTCTCCCGTCGCACGAAGGATTATCGAGGCGCTCGAACAACAGGGGCCTGCCGAAGATCACCGCCAGCTTCTTGATGCCGCCCGCGCCGACCTCGGCAACTTGCGCACGCTCAGCCGGGCGGGATTGATAGAACTTGGCGAAGCAGGCCCGCGCGGATCGTGGCTCGGTAAGCGATCGGAGCCCGGAGAGGGCGGGTTTCCGGAGGGCGATAGGGAACCCTCCCCTTCACTAACACCCGCGCAGTCCAACGTCCTCAATGATCTTTTCCCCCGGCTTGATTCCGGAGGATTCAGCGTCGTCCTGCTGCACGGCGTTACGGGGAGTGGGAAAACAGAAATCTACCTTCACCTGATTGCCCGCTGCCTGGAACGGGGCCGGTCCGCCCTGATGCTGGTGCCGGAGATTGCGCTTACCCCGGCGATGCAATCCTTGTTTTTTTCGAGATTCGGAGAACAGGTCGCTTTGCTGCACAGCGGACTGACTGAAAGGGAACGGGACGATGCCTGGTGGCGCGTCCGCCGCGGCGAAACAAAAGTGGTGCTGGGAACGCGCTCTGCCGTCTTCGCTCCCCTCGCGAACCTGGGGGCGGTGATCGTGGACGAGGAGCACGATTCGAGCTACAAGCAGGATGAAACGCCGCGCTACCACGGAAGGGACGTGGCGGTTGTGCGGGCGCAGCTCGCCGGCGCCGTGGCTCTTCTGGGCTCCGCTACGCCATCACTGGAATCTTACTGGAATGCGCGGCAGGGCAAATACCACCTGGCGAAACTGGAAGAGCGCATGGGGGGCAGGAAACTGGCTGCGGTCGAGGTCGTGGACATGCGGCAGGAGTTCCGCGAGACGCACACCCATGTGCCCGTCTCACGCCGCCTGAAAGAGGAAATCGAGGCCCAGGTTCGAGCCTCTGCGCAGACTATGCTCCTCCTCAATCGGCGAGGCTACTCGTGGTTCCTGTTATGCCGGAGCTGTGGCCAGACGCTGCGCTGTGTGAATTGTTCCATCTCGCTCACCTATCATCGCCGGGAGCACCGCCTGATCTGTCACTACTGCGGTTACTCGATTGCTGTTCCCTCCGTTTGTCCGATTTGCGGAAGTGAATACCTCCACTATGTCGGCGAGGGAACGGAGAAGCTCGAGCAGAAATTCGCCGAGCTTTTTCCCGGCACGCGGGTGGCCCGCCTGGACCGCGACGTGGCCCGGCGCCGCAGCGAGTTCCTCCGCGTGCTTTCGGATTTCCGGGAGGGGAAGATCGACATCCTCGTGGGTACGCAATTGATCGCGAAAGGGCATGATTTCCCCGGCGTTACTTTGGTCGGCGTGGTATCTGCGGACATTGGCCTGGGCCTGCCCGATTTCCGGGCCGCAGAACACACTTTCCAGCTTGTGACCCAGGTGGCGGGTCGCGCCGGCAGAGGTGACGCCCCGGGCCGTGTTCTTGTGCAGACCTTCTTTCCCGATCACTACGCCATTCGCCTTGCCGCAGACCAGAACTATGACGGGTTTTTCAGTAAGGAGATGGGTTTCCGCCGCATGATGCATTATCCGCCCATCACCGCTCTCGCCAACGTCGTGGCCCAGCACGAGAAGCTGGAGAGGGCCGCACAGGTGGCAAAGGAGATGGGAGATTTCTTTACCAAGGTCGAAGGGCAATTCCCGGGCATCAAGATTCTCGGTCCCGGACCGGCTCCCCTGGCCAAAGTGGAGCGGCGCTACCGTATCCAGTTCCTGCTCAAATCGGTTTCACGCGCCCGCCTTCATGCGCTGCTGAAACAACTGGCCGACCACTGCGAGCGGTCGGGGGTCCAGACGCGCGAGGTGATGATCGATGTGGACCCCGTCAGCATCATGTAAGTCTCGAAAATCGAAATGCGAAAATCGAAATTCGAATCCCGGGCGCAGCTTCACCGCGAAGCGGTGTACGGTGAGTAGCCGTGGGCGCAAGCCCACGGTCGGCGATCCCCTCAAAGCCTGCCCCAACCCCGCAAGGGGTTGTCCAAGCGCATCGTCGCCTCGGGGCCGATTTTCGAATTTCGATTTTCGTCACCGTACTGCAAACGGCGTGGGGACGAAGGTGAGAAGGAAGATCAATGCCGCTACCAGGGCAAGGGCCTTTCTTCCTTTATCGAGCGGTTGTGAAGGAATCATTACCACCGGGTGACGAAGACCGAGAACAAGCAGGATGGCAGCCCAGACCATCCAGCCCGCCCAGCAGAAAACTCCGAGTGGGACCAGTGCCAGGAATAATCCCCGCGAAACAGTCTTGTGCCTCTCGCCCAGAACCGCAA
>JBEKME010000199.1:0-7040 GCA_050008675.1 Terriglobia bacterium | reverse complement strand
TCAAGATACCCGCGGAGGTCATGAAGCCGGTCAAAACTTGGCATGAGCTCTCCACATAGTGACGGAATAAAATGGCAACCCCGTGTAAATAAGGCATTTCGTTCAGCCAAGCGCGGAAGTTGGGTTAGCGGCGGTCCTCGAACAAGGCGCACCCACGCTGACGCGAGCGGACTTGGAGCATTACGCTTGGTCGCTCGACCAATGCGAGAAGATGGCCCAGGACAGTTTGGAGGGCGAATCCGCGTTCGTTGAAAAGCCTGAATCGGCTGGTCGCCTCAGAGAACTTTTAGGGCTCGGGCGGATGGCGGGTGCGGAAGTCGCAAAGCTAGTCGGCATGGCGCCGGGAACGGAGGGACGGCCAGGCGGCGAGCGACGATTGAAGCGAAGAAGCCGGCGTGTCAGTTCACGCAGCCCTGCGCGTGACAAAGTGGGCATCTATCGGGCAGCTTGAATCTGCATCTCCCTGTTTACTCGCTGCTTCGAAGAGGGCGCCGAGATGGTGCTCCACGAATACGAAGCCTGGGATCACAACACGCCCCTCATTCCGCCCGTCACCCGTCTCTATCATTTCTCTCCCACCGGACTGGGGACGCCGATGGTGGAGAGTCTGACAGGCTACATCGTCCGGCTTGCGGAGGCACACTGTGTATCAGCGGGTGTCCTCTATTGGAAAGAGATCAGGGCGTTGGCGGCCAAAGGCAACATTTTTACCTTCCACGTTACAAACGACGCCGGCTACTCCACCCACACCATCAACGGGTTGGGCTCCCCAGCAGCAGATTTTGTGCGTGCCTTAGAGACTCTCACTGGGCGTCGCGATCTGTCCTGCCTGACGCTACTCACTTGGCGCCGGGTTCTACCTGGCCATTCGTTGCTTCGCCGTTGCCGGGCGTGGTGCGAGAGTTGTATGTACGCTTGGCGAGAAGCAAACCAACCGATCTACGAGCCCCTTCTCTGGACCCTGCAGGCCGTAACCATCTGCCCGTACCATCGCCGGATCTTGCGCCAAGCGTGCCCGCACTGTGAGCGTCAGATTGGCCCTCTGGACTCACGCTCGCGGCGCGATTGCTGTTCGCGCTGTGGGCAGTCGCTTGTACCCAACGGAATTGATCCAGCCTCAGATTCCCGGATGCTGCCAAGCGAGGAGTTGGTGTGGGCCTCATGGGTGACGAGCGCTTTGGGTGAGTTGCTTGCCACTGCGCCGCAGATTAGATGCCCACCCGGAAGGGACCGCCTCGCGCGGACGGTTCGCCTATGCGTCGAAAGATTCTGTTCTGGGAATGGGTCCAAACTCGCCCGGCTTATGGGTGTCGGCAGAGGGGCCGTCAGCGGTTGGCAAAGGGAAAAAACCACACCGGGGCTGGCTCTCCTTTTGAGTATGGCCTACCGCCTGGGGATCTCACTGGGGGACTTGCTGCTCGGATCCCCAACTCTCGCGTCTTCGCGGGGATTCGTCCGAGATGCGCCGGTGGGAGTGAACGTCCGCAGCCAACGACGAAGGACGCGGCATGGCTGGCGCATCAACCGTGCGGAGGTCTCCCGAGTACTCCATACTGCGCTTAGTGAAACCCCGCCACCCTCAGAGGCTGTGACTTTTTTTGATTTACGAGCCTTTTTAGGGCTCTTAAAGCTTTTGTTTTCAGTGCTGGTTTGCGGGCAAATTCAAAAAAGTCACAACCTCTCAGTGGAGCAAGTGATTCGACGCCTCAGGCATGGCAGCGCGACTATTTATCGGCACTTTCCGGATCTCTGCCGTCAGATCGCGCGGCACTACGCGGAATACCGTGCGAAGCGCGCCATCGAAAGGAAGGGAAAAGCCGTTGAAGAGGTGAGACGAGTTGCCTGGGAACTTCATGCCAAAGACATAAAACTCACGCGCCGGCACATACGCCCGTTATTGACCAGTTCAGCTTACTTCAACCTCGAAGAGGGCCGTACAGCCCTGCGGGAGGTCCGCCAACAGATAGCTCTGCGGACCAGCAGCGGATAGGTTCGTTCAGATTACGGTCAACGCCTTTGCAAAGATACGGCCCCAACTTTGCAAAAGGATGGGTGAAATGGCCGATCCACGGCCAACTTATGCTTTAGATCCGGCCAACTCATGCTTTAAGTGACAAGGATTTAGGACCATAACATGGCCAAAGTGGTCATTTTATGGTTTCAGTCACAGCCGATATGTTGAATAAAGTAATTCTTATTGGATACGTTGGGGCCGACTGCGAAATGAAGTTCACCTCTGGCGGCATACCGGTGGCGAACTTCTCTTTGGCGGTCAAGGAGACCTACAAGAACGGTAGTGGAGAGAAGAAAACCAATACGCTTTGGGTGCGCTGCGTTGCATGGCGGCGCTGGGCAGAAATAGCGGGCGAATTTGTGACCCGAGGCAAATTCCTATTCGTCGAAGGTAGACTTCAGCAAAGGAGTTATGAGGATCGCGATGGCCAGAAACGTGAAGCAACGGAAGTGGTCATCAGCACACTGAGGGTCCTCGGACCTCCCAAGAATGGTAAAGGCTCAAAACCGGCTGACTCCACGAGGAATGCAGAGCCGGTCGATGAGGGCGATAACCCGTTTAACGTCGGCGAGGCATCTGACCAGGAGATCCCATTCTGACTATTGCTGTTTCGGGTTTCGATCTTTGCAGTTTCCACAGTACAGGCGCTTAAGGTCACTGATCAACGCCTGCGCGTCGGAACTGACGTTCTCGGTCTCGTAACCGAGCTTCACGCACACGCATTTGCGGCTCGGTAGAACGCTGAAGGCCGTCGCCGGATTTCTTGTTTGTCTCATGTCCTCCAACATCTCAAGATGGCGACACCACGACGACCGTTCTCGCGCCACCTCTCGGAGGGATTTGCAGTACTGCTCGAGTACTTCGAGCCGATCCGGAGGCAGACCCAAGCTCTCAAGTCCGTCACGGGCGAACACCCGGAGCTCTTGATCACTAAGATTGCCGAACGAAATGTCTTCATCAGTGTGCTTGAACCGATTCCAATCACGTTCGAACTCCATGAGAATTGTCCTGTCATCGAGGAGCTCTCTTGCGCGTTCGGCGATATCAGCAAATCCCATGGCCTCAGCCTCCGGCCAAATTCGTGCCGCGAGCTCCTTGGCACATGCAAGGTCGCCAATTATCTCGAGGAAATCCGCACGCAGCATGTTTAGTCGTAGCCTAACCCGATGAGCCGAAATACCAAAAGCAAGGAGGTGACGAAGCGGACGGTCCTGGCGGAACTTGAAAGACTTCGCCAGGGCCGCCACGCCCGTTACCGGGCACTCCTCGGGAGGTTTGCGAGATGCCGGGAACTCCAACTTGCCGCCGTTCTGTGCGCTGCCGCAGTCGAGGCCAGCGCGCGCACCTTCAACCGCACGCCGCTCGATGCCCCGCCCGGCTGGCTTCCTCCGGCCAGTTGATGGCTCAGGGAAGGGGTCTCGTACTGCCACGCCTCGGCTCCGTCATGCTAGTCCATCGGTTGGTAGCCGACGAGCGCTTGGCTGTGATGCTGGCCAAGGCTCTCGTGGAAGTGGATATTGCCGTCCCTGGAGATTGGAAAAGGGCGGAATGTGACCCAACATCCTTCCTCAGGATTACGCTTGAGCGGCTGATCAAGGCTCATGGCGGCTCAGCCATTCGCCGGCGCTTCCTACTTTCCGCTGTGATCAGCAACACTCCCTGTGATTGGGCGGAGCGTGATGAAACCAGGCCCAACCAATTGTTCCTCATTGTCGAACCTTCCGAGGCAAGCTGTGGCTGTGTAACCTTTGGCCCAACGCTGCAGTTACTGGAGAACGTCCATCCACAACTGCCAGCGACCTTCTTCCACCTCTTTGTCGGAGCTCTCAATCGCTGGCTCAGGGTCTATGACTTTTGTTGTCGACAACAAAAATCGTATTTTGTGGCGATCCCCGTTATGTGGCGTTCAGACACGGGACGCAAGTGCTGGTGTGGCCGCCGCCGACCCGAACGCCACATAAGTAGTCGAGGGTTAGAGACTCCGCAGGAACGTCATGAGCCCCTTGTCCCTAGACCACCGCCCTACAGGTGTTGTCACTTCTGGTTCGCAGTGCGCGATGGCTTTGGCTTTGGTTTCCAGATCCACTGCGGCATAGATGTTAGTCGTGTTGACGGAAACGTGGCCGAGCCAGTCGCGTATGGTGTTGATGTCCAGACCGCTACGGAGGAGATGGGTCGCACTTGAGTGCCTAACCGTGTGTGGGCTCACATTCTTCGTCGCCAACGAGGGCATCTCGCCTCGGACCCTTGCGACGTGTCGTTTCACTAGATGGTAAACGCCGAAACGGGTGAGGGGGCGGCCATACCGGTTCAGAAAGACGTGCTCGCCCGGTTCCCGTCCCTCGATGGCCAGGCGGAGCCCGTAGACGGTCTGCGGCCAGAGAGGGCAGTCACGTAGCTTGTTACCCTTTCCACGAATTCTGACCCAGGAAAGGTCCCGGCTGGGGACGTGGGCAAGGTTCAGGTCTCTCACCAGGACCTGGGCGGCTTCGTCCGCACGGGCGCCCGTATTGTAAAGGAACAGAAGAAGTAGGTGATCGCGTCGCCCTTGCGCACTCCGGAGGTTAGGGGCCGCGAGGAGTGCATCGATTTCGGCCTTCTCCAGGTAGGTGACGGGCTTCTGAGTGCATTTCTTGAAGGGTATGGCACAGATCTCTCCGCACCAAGCGAGATGCTCGGGGCTATGCAGGGCCACAAAACGGGCCAGCGAGTGGATGGCCGCCAAGCGTTGGTTCCGGGTCGAAATCGCGCACTTTCGGTCGTTCTCAAGATAAACAAGGAACCTTCGCACTGAGTCGGCAGAGACATGGACGACATTCAGATCATCGATGCCCTTGCGAGTCTGACGAGCGACGAAAGGGATGAGCAAAGCCAAGGTGTCGCGGTAGCTGCGTTGCGTGCCCCGCGACAAGTTGCGCTCCTGAATCAGATGTTCAAGGAGGAACCGGCGGATCCAAGGGCCGAGCTTCTGGGTATCAGTCATGGCCGCCCTCCCCAAAGACGTATTTGGCAAAGCGTTTGCTCGCTTCGTGCAACAGCTCCGGGGTCATCGTCAGGTAGAGTTGCGTGCTGGCGATGTCAACGTGGCCCAAATAGGTCGACAACAGCGGCAGCAATCTCTGAACATCCTTACCTTCTCGGTACGACGCAGTCAGCCGATGGACCGCTGCGGCGTGCCTCAGATCATGGAGCCGCGGCTGATAGCGGGCTCCATCTTCGCGACGGACGCCAGCCCGGGTACGGAGGCGCCGGAAGCCGCGCTGCAGAAGATAGAGGGGTACGCGGGCGCCAAGCCGGGTAACAAAGAAGGGTGCATCACCGCTCTGCGAGTGCCCTGCTTTTTTTCTCTGCTTCGCATACTCCGTCATTGCGTCATTCAATTCTCTTCCCAACGGAACCAGCCGGGTTTTGTAGAACTTCGTGTTCCCGATGGTGAGGATCGCCTCCTGCAGATCCACATCCTTCAGATTCAAGGAAAGAGCCTCGCCATCCCGTAATCCGGCCCCGTATAGCAGGAGCAAAAGGGTGCGGAACGTGTGGGCCTCCATCTGGAATCGGGGCGTCTGAGTAAACGCTGTGCTGTCTAGAAGTCGGCGCAGTTCCTCTCGGGAATAAATATAGGGTTTAAAGCGTTCCGGCAGTTTGGGCACGGTGGTAGGCAGCGGCGATGCCGAAAGATACCCACGACTCAGCGCGTAGCGGAAGAAGCCGCGCAGCACGATGTACTTCCGGTGCCAGTGGCGGGTCACGGGGCCGCATCCGTCAAGAAAGGACGCCACTTCGTGGGGCCTCACCTTGCCGACATGCCGGCCCTCGCCTACAACGCGGCAGAAGGTATGCAGGACAGTTTCATTGCCTTCAAACTTCGCGCCCAGACTTTTTCGAAAGACGACGTATTGAGCAATCAGTTGGTTAAGTTTCATAGCAAACCTCCCAGGCTGAGGTTCGCCACTTCCCGGAGTCCGGTTAGGTTCTCGTAGCTCAACGGGAAGCCTTCCGCATTTACAATCAGAGCGATTACCACCTGCTTGCAGTCGGGACGATGATCCCGCGAGTAGCCCCGCTGCAGCATCGGGTCCTTCGCCGCCGCGCCCTCCACGTAGCTGCTGGTCAAGTCATAGAGCAGCACGTCGAACTCCGCCGCAAACAGTTCCCCATACCGCTCGCGCAGATGCCGCTCCAGTTCCGTCTTGTGCGGAATCAGCCGGTCCAGACAGCGATACAGCCGTGTGTCATTGAGGCTTGCTTGCGGGATCTGCAGCAGATCGTCCAGCGCGGTCGCGGGGTACCAACGCTCCTCGATGGCCAACTCGCTGCCTGGCGCGCAGAGCCGATTGATCGCCAGCACCGCTGCCACCCGCGACCAGGGCACCTCAGCGGGCTCCCGATCCAACTGTCCTGGCCAGAACTCATCCAGCCCCAGTCGCTTCCAAAGCTCCAGTGCCAGGAAGCTATTTCCAAATTGGCGCGGCCGCTCCAGCCGTACCTTGTTCAACAGCACCCGTGCAACATTCGGATCGTTCTCGGGCGGTTCCACCTCGGAAGGAAACAACTTCAGTTGCCGGCTCTCACCTTGCTCGTTAAAAAGCGCGATGGTCTTCTGCCAGCGCGCCTGCGCCGACGTGTTCAACTCACCCAGGTAGCACAGCGTCCTCTGCCGCGGCCCCTCCGGCGTGCGCACCGTCTCCACCAGCGACCAGTAGCTGTGCTCCTTGCCATCCTTCTTCGGCCGCAGCTCTCGCAAGTACATGCGCCCAACTTGCCAGCATTCCCAGCGCGAATCAAGAGGGTAGGTTTACACTACACGCCCTTTCCTGAACGCGTTCGTTGAACACCAAGGACTTCGCAATCAAAACGCCCCGAAAAAAGTTAGAATATGAGTTTCCGTGACGAAGTTGGGCTAGGGTGTGGACCAGGGTCATAATAATTTCCCGGGTCTTGGCTCCCGCATCGGATTGCGATCCGAGGCTGGTTTTGCGGGCGATGACCGGGGGACGGAGTTCGCGCTCGGCGCGGTTGTTATGGG
>JBEKME010000198.1:0-7135 GCA_050008675.1 Terriglobia bacterium | reverse complement strand
GCATGTGGTCAAACCGCCTCGCCCAATCGATTTTCCCACTCACGCCTTCTGCCTCCGGCGCTTGGCGGAGGATGTGCGCGATTTCGTCTCCTTCGTCAACAGCTTCGAGGACTTGGATGCCCGCGATGGTGCCGGAATCCGTCGGCTGCCCACCCGAGGTGGGGTAAAAGGCCGTCCGGTCAAGGTAAACTTTGAAACCGTTGGGCGCGGGTTCCGAACGAAGGACACGTGCCTCAAATTCACGCAAATAGCAGTCGGTGTAATAGAGCCTCTCGGTCTTTGCCATAGGATTCAATTACCGTGGCTTGCCGTCATTGTCTCAAGCACTTCTTGATATTTGTACGCACTGGCAGTGAGGAACAAAACGATGCTCTCGTGACCTGCCAGAAGCCCGTCCCCTAACAGCTTCTTGAGTGCCGCGAGGGTTGCTCCTCCTTCCGGCGAGGTGAGCACACCCTCGTTTTCCGCAAGTTCCCGCATGGCAACAAGCATTTCAGAATCGGATACGGCCAGAGCGGCCCCGCGGCTTTCGCGGAGGGCCCGCAACATCATGAAGTCGCCGATTGCCGACGGCACTCTCAGACCGGAGGCGATCGTCTGCGGGCTCTCCCACTCCTCGGCCCGGTCGCTACCCTGGGCGAAAGCTCGAACGATGGGAGCGCAGCCCTGCGCCTGCACTGAGAACATACGTGGCCTGGGCCCGCCGGTCCAGCCAAGTTCCTCCATCTCCGCAAAGGCTTTCCACATACCGATGAGCCCCGTCCCACCCCCGGTTGGGTAGATCATGGCATTGGGAACTCGCCCGCCTAGCTGCTCCACAACCTCGTAAGCCATGGTCTTCTTCCCTTCCAGCCTGTAGGGTTCGCGAAGAGTTGAGACGTCGAACCACTCGCCGTCCTTCAGGTACCCCCTCATTTCTCGACCGCAGTCTTTGATGCTGCCCGAGACGAGCACGACCTTCGCCCCCAGCAAGGCACACTCCTGCCGATTCGCTGCGGGCGTTTCCTTGGGCATATAAATCGCTGCTTCCATGCCCGCTTGGGCGGCATACGCGGCCAATGCGCCGCCGGCATTTCCCGCCGACGGCATCGCCAGCTTTCGAATGCCCAATTCGTTGGCCATGCTGGTTGCCACAGCGAGCCCACGCGCCTTGAAGGAGCCGGTGGGATTCTGGGATTCATCTTTCAAGTACAAATTGGGCAGTCCGAGCTTCTTGCCGAGACGCCGGGCATGTATCAACGGCGTGAATCCCTCACCCAAACACAGGATTGATGAATCCTGTGTTATCGGAAGAACTTCCCGATACCGCCACAGGGTGGGTTCACGCCAGGCCATTCGGCCGAGTACCAATGTCTCCGCCGCTCGGCGAAGGTCGTACCGTACCAGAAGAGGCGCTCCACAACTACAGAGGTTGTAGACCCGGCCGGGCTCGCGGAGTTCTCCGCAGCGGGCACACTCGAGGTGAGTAACAAGGGACATGGGATTTGAAGTCTAGCAAGCAGCGTGCGCCAGGTCAACGATTGGTGATTGGTGATTAGCGATTGGTGATTGGTGATTGGCGATTGCCGACTCTTGACTGAAAAAGTTGATTGTCTCATCGGGCAAGAAAGTGCGGCGCCCGTCACCTTTCTTGCTGCGCACCTCTGCGCCCAGGGTCGCGTCAAAGTCCGCGAAGTTCCCCGAAGGGGAACAAGATCATTAGTCCCGCAGTCGCGGGATGAAACCTACGGACAGGGTGCAAAAAGATATCCGACCCCGCAGGGGTCGAATATCCACGGGCGACGGTTCCCGTGGGTTTCATCCCGCGACTGCGGGACTAATGACATCCGGCCCCTTCGGGGCCGGCCCGCCGACGCGACTTTGACGCGACCCTGCCTCTGCCCATGAGCAAGGGGAAACCTCTTCATGCTACTATCCTACTGCCATGTCGATTCGTCTCGTAGCCGTTGACCTGGACGGCACTCTCCTTAACAGCCGTCGGGAAATATCGGAAGGTAACCGCCGGGCGCTGCTCGAGGCGGTTGAACGCGAAGTCCAGGTGGTCATCGTCACCGGGCGCAGGTTTTATTCTGCCCTCCTGCTGGTCAGCCAAATCCCCTGCCCCGTCACTCTGATTACCTCCAATGGCGCCCTGATCGCAAACGCCTCGGGAGAGGTTCTCCATCGGGATTTCCTTCCCCGGCAAGTGGCTCAGCAGGTTCTGGAGTTTGCGCGCGAATATCGTCCTTACTCCGTGGCCATCTTCCACACCCCGGGCTATGGCCAGGTCACCATGCAGGACAACGCGGTAGATGAAGGGCCTCTCGGTTGGTATGTCCAAACCAGCGCTGATTGCCTGCGACTCGTCCCAGACCTGGAGGCGGCGCTTGACACAGATCCTATCCAGGTGATGATCGGAGGGCCTCCTGCACAAATCGAACCAGCGGAGATGCTACTGGCAGAATCCCCCATCCGTTCCAGCATTCATCTCACCTGGACCAAGTACCTGACCACCAATATTTCCATCCTCGACGTCATGAACCGGGGCTGCTCGAAAGGGCGCGCGCTGAAGATTTGGGCAGACCGGTGCGGAATCCAACCCGGCGACGTGATGGCTGTTGGGGACAACTTCAACGACCTGGAGATGCTTCAGTATGCGGGGCTTCCCGTCCTGATGGGAAATCACTGCCCCGAGCTGCACCGGCCTGACTGGACGCTGACTCTCCCCAACGACGAAGATGGCGTCGCCGCTGCTATCCGTAGGTACGTTCTGGGAGGTGGCTGAAAAAAGCAGTTTACAGTCGACAGTTGACAGTTAAGAGTCAGAGCCGCCAAATGACCCTTTGCCACTCTGCGTAACATTGGCATATCATTCGGAGCAGAAACGGGAGACGAAAAATCAGAAACAGGAACTAGCGGACTATTTCACACTTTTGAAATCTGGAATCTGCGATCTGCTATTTGCTCCGTCCCACTCGCCTCTTCGATCGTGCCTTGCGAACGGTGAAGGAATATCAGGGGACGGTCGAATTCATTCCTTGGAATCCGCTACGGCGGGGACTGGCAAAGCGGTCGGAAGATTGGAAGTGGTCGAGCCTCCACGAATACGCGTTCCCGGCGCTCCCGGAGGCGCGGCCCGGATGATGGGGCAATCACGGGCGCCCGCTCCCGGAATGCGCCTGCAATTGGCTCTCAACCTCCCTCACCTGCGCAGTCGCTGCTTGTTCCCCCGGATTGTTTGCCAGTTCCAGCTTGAATTCCCGGAGAGCGCCAGTCAGGTCGCCCTGGGTTTTCAGCATCACTCCCAGCGCAAAATGATAAGCAAACCCCATGGGGCGAATCGCGATGGCCTGCCGCACGGAAGCAATGGCCTCGGCTGTCCGGCCGGATTTGAAACGCGTCATGCCCAGGTGCAGATATTCGTCCGGTTTGTTGGGATTGATGCGCATCGCCTGGAGAAAATACTTTTCCGCTTCCGGCATATTTCCCATTTTGTAGTAGGTGAAGGCCAGGTCGTAGGTCGCAGCCCAGTGGTTCGGATGGCGATTCACTACCTCGAGGAATTTTTCGAGAGCGGGACCGTACTGGCCACCCTCCGCCAGGACGGTTGCATAATTGGCCTCGGCGTCGGGATTGTGAGGGGCTTTGGTGAGGTTATATGCGTAAAACGTTAGATTGTCTTTAAAGTAGAAACTCTCGGTGATGGTTCCATAGCTCAGCGCGGCGGTCAGGCACAAACCAGCAGCTAGAAGTGATGCGGGTATGCCCAGCCATCGCGGCGTTCGCCAGCACACCTTTTTCAGAAGCATAGCCATGAGGACGGCCAGCCCCACCGAGGGTAGGTACAGGTACCGGTCGTGGGCAAAGTCGTTGGCAACAAAAACGCGGAGATTGAGGAGAGGGATTAAGGGCAGCACCAGCCAAACCGCGAAGAAGGCGGCCGGGCGGGAACTCCGCACGCAGGCGAACAGCGCGAGCCCCACACAGACATCGAAAATGGCGGGGAGAATGAAATTCCTCAGCGTGGGATGAACCACCGCAGGAAAATCATAAAAGGTACTGAGGCCGGCAGGCCAGATCAGGTGGCGAACCCACAACCCCATCAACGACGGCCAAGTAAAGACCAACTGCCCCGTGCTGAGCGGCGTCACCGGGTGATTGAACCCTTGCAGCGCGTAAATGCGCGCCGGAACATAAAGAGCCACGAGGAAAAAGTAAGGCCAGATTTTGCCCAGAGCTCCTCCGCACCAGGTGAGAATCCTCCTCACCTCGAGCGGGCTTCCCCACTCCATCCCAAAGATCCACTCGTAAACAAGCAGAAGGCCGGGAAGTATCAGTGCGGTCTCTTTCTCCAGCATGGCGAGAGCAAACAAGACCAGGGAAATGACTTTCCATTTTAGAGCGCGCGCTCCCTCGACACGCGACTGCACGTAACTAAGGAACGAGGCAATCAAAAAGATTCCCAACAGCGGTTCAGTGACACCGGAAATCCAGGCGACGGCTTCAATGTGGGCGGGATGAAGGCCGAAAATCAGTGCCGCCAAAAGCGCCCCATCACTGCCGATGCCCAATCGCCAGGCCAAGAGGTACACGAGAAATGTGGTGAGGACATGGGCCAGGATTGTGGTGAGATGCCAACCCCAGGCATGATTCCCAAATACCGCGTCATTAATTCGCAGCCACAACAGGAAAAGTGGGCGGTAATAGTTCCCAAGCTCCTCCGGCATAACTGCTGCCCACACGTGCGAGGTAAAATAGGTGGGGACGGCGTGCCAGGAATGAACCGCGGGATTCTCCACGATCTGCCCGCGATCGTCGTGTACGAACTGGTAGCGAAGCGTGGGAACATAAACCGCAAAGGTCAGGGCGAGCACAACGACAATCCCCCACCACGCAGGAAGATGGGGAGCGGTGTCAGCAATCCCTGCGGGTTGGCCCACATCCCCATTCCGTTCGGGTGAAGGTGCGTCAGGGTTTGCTTCATTCGCCATCGAGGTCCTACCGCATCAACAGCAAGCTGGACAAAGGCATTGAGACAATCCGTGGGTCGTCCGAACCCACGTCGTCCGTCAACGTCACCAGGACGGCGAAAGGAGCGTTGTAGTACGGCTTTTCCATGAAAGCCCTCAGGCTCACAGTATCTTCGTGGTCGATGCGGCGGCGGTATTTCACTTCGATGGGGATTCGTTGCTCGCCCACGGTAACCACAAAATCTACCTCGGGCTCGCCACCCCGTTCCGGGAAATGGGCCACGTCCAGATTCACAAGCGAGCCAAGGAAGTAGCCCACTGCACTTTCCGCCAAATGCCCCGCTAGCTCTGTGAGATGGGGAGAGGTTGTCAAGCCCTCTGGAGTGAGAGGTACGATTTCCTGAAGCCACGCGGCTCGCAAGGCATGATCGCAAAGGCAAATCTTGGCCGCGCCGCGCCGCCTCTTGAGGCGTAGCTCAAGGGGCTCAATCAGGCGCACGAGGAGAGTTCCATCCAGGAACTTCAAATAGGCCATGACCCTTTGGGGTCCAATATTGGCGTTCATGGCACGCTTGATCTCTTCCAGATAGAAGGCCGCCGTGGGTGATTGCCCGGCATAGCGGCAGGCGAGACGAAAAACCTCTTCCAGCAAATGCTCATCCCGCTTCTGGCCTTTCGCGCCCAGCCGCAGATCGTGCTGGATTGCCCGCCGAATCACGGTCTCATTCAGGAAGTCCGCGATCTTCTCCCAAGGCTGGTCTGCCCTCACATGCGCGACCGGATAAGCACCTCGCTCCGAAAAAGCCTGAAAGGCCGCGTCGCGTGTGGGACGGCGCGCCCCACCGAGTGCTCGCAGCCCCTGCCAAAAGGCTTTCTGCTTTAAGGGAGCAAGGCCGTTAGCCGGCAGGGGGGGCTTGATTTCACCCCAGCCGCGAAACTGCGCAATCTCTCGCAAGAACAACGGCCCCATTTCCAAAGTGCTGAGCCGGGCCGCCAGGCTGTCCCTGCCTGCCTCGATGCGAAGTGAGGAACTGCCCGTCACCAGGACACGAACAGGGTTCATATCTACGAGATGCTTCAGTTGAGGCGCCCATTCCGGCAAGTTCTGCACCTCATCAAGGAAGACGAACGCTTTCTGCCCTTCGGACGCGGCCCGGTTGAGGGACTTATGAAGAATCTTGTTCGCATACCAGCGCGGCAGTTCGAGGATGGGCTCAACAAGCTCTTCGAGCCTGGGGAGCGCGTCGAACTGGAGTCGCAGGATCCGCTGCGGCACCACTCCTTCATCGAGCAAGGCTTGAATCACCTGGTTCAAAACCGTTGTCTTGCCGACCTGGCGAGGACCTCGTAAGACAGTAACCGGCGCAATCCCGGTCTTGATTCCGTCAAGGACGGGCTGAAAGGCCCAGCGATGAAGAGGAGGCAAAGTCGCCATCCGCTCGCCTCGCCACCAGGGGTTGTCGTCACGAAGCGTCGCTTCCAGGCCGCCTGGCAACCGCTCTGTGAGATTCGATCCCGTCATGAAAGGCCCTCTCCTAGCTTGCCAAGTCAAGAATAACACTGTCTCCATAGCGGGGCTAGGGTTGGCAAATCTGCCGGGGATCGCCATGTTGACACAATGTCTCTTGACAACATCCCACTGCTGTGGTAGCCTACGAATGTGAAAACTCCAACCCCCGAGGAAGTCCTTTCCTCGTTGAAAGGAGCTTCTCCGTCTGCTCGACCAAGAAATCGCCAGCGTGCAGGAGGAATTCCAGTATGCCGAAAGGGCGAATGAGGAGAAAACGTCCATGGAACGGGACACCTGCCTTGGGTAGTGGTGTCATTTGCGAGACACGGGCGCTCCAGGCCGCAGTCATTCCCGCGAAAGCGGGAATCCACTCCGCAAACCTTCAGAAATGCGCTGTCCACGGACTGGATTCCCGCTTTCGCGGGAATGACCGGCGTTTCGTAAGGGATGATATTCCAAATGACACCACTACTCTGCCTTGCTCTTGATTGACATTCCGTCCGGGCCTCTGGCCACTGAGGAAGCGTAGTAACTTTAAAAATTGAAGCAACGACGCGGGAATGTTATGTGCGCCCCAACGGCGCGGATCGCCAGTGGGTGGAAGTCCCACCCAGATAGTTGTCGGTAAGTCTGGTAGCTGACAAGCGGCTTAGGCCGGCGACGGGCCGGACCGGGC
>JBEKME010000197.1:0-7162 GCA_050008675.1 Terriglobia bacterium | reverse complement strand
TGCCCTATTGTGACCAGGTGTCTGTGCATTTCTGCACAGCCCCGTATTTGTAACCCTCCCGATCAACCCAATTCTCTTCCCAATTAACAACACACGTGGCGCTGGTGAAAGTCAGCGCATGTGCCACAAAGGAGGTCCTGTGTTCGTTGAACTCATGCCACTTCTTGCCGGCCGCACTGTGCTCATTACGGTGGCCAAGGTGGATGACAAGACGCTGCGCGTTAACGTCATTCCCACTCAAGCGAAGGCCGACGAGAATCCGGCTCTAACCACCCCACTTACCTATACCGGCCGGCCCGAGGAACTCGATGCTGAACTCGGGAAGCATCTGGCCGGCTACGTCCAAACCCACACCCAAACCGCCAGCACTCTGGCCGAAGACAAGGCCACCATGGAAGCTGCGGCCAAAGCAGCTCAAGAGGAGGCAAAGCGCAAAGCCGAGGAGCGAAAGAAGGCGACTCAGAAGCCACCTGACAAGGGAACCGTTGCATTGGCGACTGAGCCTACTTCAACCTCTTCTTCCGCATCCCCAACTCCTGCTGAGTCCGCGCCATCTTCAGCATCTGCGGGGACACTTGGGCTGTTCCCACCTACAACTCCTGAACCCGCTCCAACTCAATCGAAAGGAGGTCGCGCACTCTGATGGAGATTCACCCACTTTCTCGCGTCTTCGAATTCAACGGTGTGAGGCTCCCGGACCCTGATCCGAAGCTTACTGTGGAGGAAATCAGGAGTCTCTACTCGCATGAGTATCCCGACATCGCTACGGCGTCCATCACCGGGCCGGAGGCGGTCGGGGACAAGCTGCGTTATCAGTTCACGCGAGCTATCGGCTCGAAGGGATAACCCAATGAGCCGAAATCCCATAAGCAAGGAGGTGACGAAGCAGGCGGTCCTGGCGGAACTTGAAAGGCTTCGCCAGGGCCGCCAGGCTCGTTACCAGACACTCGTGGGGAGGTTTGCCAGATGCCGACACCTGCAAACCACGGTCGCATCATTCGCCGCCGCAGTCGAGGCCAGCGCTCGCACCTACAATCGCACGCCACTCGCCGCCCCGCCAGGCTGGCTTCCTCCGGTCAGTTGATGGCCAAAGGCGGTAGCCTGCTGCTACCACGGCTTACTGCTGTCCCGCTAATTCATAGGATGGTTGCCGATGACCGATTGGCTGTGATGCTGGCCAAGTCTCTCGTCGAGCTTGACATTGCCGTCCCTGGAGATTGGAAAAGGGCGGAACGCGACCCAACATCCTTCATCAGGCTTACGCTGGAGCGTTGGATTCACACGCATGGCGGCTCAGCCATCCGCCACCGTTTCCTGCTTTCCGCCGTGATCAGCAACACTCCCTGTGATTGGGCGGACCGTGATGAGACCAAGCCCAACCAATTATTCCTCATCGTCGAGCCTTCCGAGGCAAGCTGTGGCTGTGTGACCTTTGGGCCAACGTTGCAATTGCTGGAGAGCGTCCACCCGCAACTGCCAGCGACCTTCTTCCACCTCTTTGTTGGAGCTCTCAATCGCTGGCTCAGGATCTACGACTTCAGGGATGCTGAAGAACGGGCAGAGACTTTACGGGAATGGGCGGCGCAGGAACCCGACGCTGACCAGTACGAAATCCCGGATGTCGAGGGGTCGATTCCACCGTGCATGCGACGGACAGCACTGGATGAGTGTGAGCTTGCTCGCCTCAAAGACAAGATCAACGACCCACTGGCGACGAAGCTGGTGGAGGCCGCAATCGCCCTCGATCACCTGTCCGCCCAGGCGAAGCGACCCGAGCTTGACGACGATATCGGCCAACAGCTCGCGGACTGCAATCCGGCCCTGCCCTGTCTGCTGGCCGTTTTTGCCGAAGCCGACGCAATAGCAGGCTGCTTTGATGAAGAGGCCGAGGGAATGATGGAAGTAACACCGGAGCCTAATATCATCATCCCCTTTGATCCCACGGATACGGAGAGTGTTCGTGGTGCCTTCCAGGTGTTCGGAGGGGCCTGCCAGACCATTGCCGCGGCAAGCCGCCTGATCGACCTGATGCCAGGCAACGACCAATGGATCATTTCAAGGTGAGAGCCATGCAAGCCTACGTCAACATTGGAGCCAACCACGAATTTAGGCTCAGCGAAGCAGTCCTTGTCCATCGGGGTGGAGGCGATGGCACCTTCGTGAGCCTGCACCAAGTCAAGCAAGCTGAGAATGGAGTTCCTTATCTCACCCCCGATGAAGCCCTAACCACGGCCTTCCTGCGCACTCTTGCCCAGGGCCTCGGTGCACAAGTCAAGCCGGAAATCCTTCCTGATAATGTCCTGGTGCGCACTCCTGACCTGCTGGTGTGGTGGTCAAGGCCGCGACGGCGAGTCATGTTCTTCGGAGGGACGGATGAAGAAGCACGGAAGCTCAGCGGTCTCCTCTTCCCGCATCCGGCGCTGATCTTCAAAGTTGCAGGCAGGGACCTCTTCGTGCGAGCTGTGGCTACGAATTCACGGCCAAGACCTGAAACCCGCCTCAAGACCGCTCCCTATTGGAACACAGACGCCCGAGTCTGTGCCGGCAGTATGCGCGTGCCCGAAACTTCTGACGTCGCGTCGATACCACAGTGGGAAGACGCATTCTTTCAATCCGAGTTCACACACGCGGCGGGTGCGGTGCGGCTTACCAAGCACCCTGAAGGCTTCATTGGGTTGTGGAGAAGTCTTGTTGGGAGGAAGAGGTTCCCAGTTCAGTTCCTGACCGATGCTGGCGAGATGCTACAAGAATTCCTCGCTTGCCGAAACGAACGTTGAGGAGTTGGTCATGGAGACTCACCGTATCCACCCGGAATTGCTCGAACGGCAGGTCCGCGTGCTGGTAGTGGGTTGCGGGGGAACGGGCAGCGCGGTAATTGCGGGGCTCCCGTACCTGCATCAATCGCTAGTGGCGCGTGGCCATCCTGGAGGACTGCATGTCACGGTTATGGATGGCGATATGATCTCCCCCGCCAACTGCGTCCGCCAGCCTTTCGCTCGGTCGGAGATCGGCCTCAACAAGGCGATAGTTTTGGTCAACCGGTTGAACCTATTTTGGGGACTGAAGTGGGAAGCGGTCCCTGTTCACCTGGGACAGGGAACCTATATCTCGCGCGGTTATTCTGGGGATGACCTACGTGCTCACATCGTTGTAGGGTGCGTGGATACGCGGGCCGCACGGGCTGCCATTCGCGACGCGGTTGGAAATTGGAGCACGATTTCGCACTGGCTCGATCTGGGCAACAATGCAGACAGGGGACAGTTCATGCTGGGTGAACCGCTCAACGAGCGTAACCGCAGGTCAAGGCTGCGCCTACGTTCCGCGGTCGAACTCTACCCTGAGATCGGTGACCCGAGCCTCGACAATGGCGGAGAACCAAGCTGTAGCGCGGTTGAATCCCTGGAGCGGCAGGAGCCTTTCGTTAACTCGACACTCGCACAGCACGCGCTGGCATTGCCGGCCCGACTGTTTCGCTACGGCGAAATCAGTTATCATGGCGGGTTCGTGAACCTGGCAACTGGTGCGACCTCCGTGCTAAGGATCAACCCGCAGTGCTGGAAACGCACCCGGAGATTGAACAAGCACACCCCGCCGCTACGGCGGCGACAGGAGGAAGGTCCCAATGGCAGAGCCAACTAAGGAAGAGTTGCTGGCTCGGATGTGCAGCATCAATCTATAGCTATGGCGCACCATGCAAAAATCGCAATTGTTACTGGCGGAGGCCGAGGGCTTGGCCGGGCCATGGCGCTGGGCCTGAGCCGCGCCGGCTTCCGCGTGGCCATTACGGCTGCCCGGACCCGCGATGAGATTGAAGCCGTTGCCATGGAAGCACCACCAGGACAGATTTACCCCGTGATGGCGGACGTAAGCCGCGAGTCTGCTTGCGCTGCCCTGATCAAAGAAGTCGAAGCCCGGCTCGGGCCGGTCGATGTTCTGGTGAACAACGCTGGCCGTGGGATGCGTTATGTTTCGGAACGGTTTCTAAGCGAGCCTCCCCCTTTCTGGAAGACGGCCCCGGAGACATGGCGGATGATCATTGAAACGAACGTGAACGGCCCATTCTTTATGTCTCGGGCCGTCACGCCCGGCATGATCGCCCGCGCATGGGGCAGGATCATCAACATTTCGATGAATCACGAAACGATGCGGCGGCGTGGCTTCACTCCCTATGGTCCATCGAAAGCCGCGCTTGAATCCGAAACGATCATCTGGGCCCAGGATCTTGCCGGAACCGGTGTGACAGTCAATGCCCTGCTTCCGGGTGGCGCGAGTCTCACGGGCATGATTCCAGACGAAGTTCCTCCGGAACTCCGGAAGAAGTTGATCTCTCCGGAGATCATGGTGGCGCCGCTGCTCTGGCTCGTCTCGGACTCCGCCGATGAGGTCAGTGGCAAACGCCTCGATGCCTCTCGTTGGGACACAAATCTGAATCCAAGCGAGGCCGCCGCGAAGGTATGCGAACCAGCACAGTGGGGCGCTACAAAGATCGAATAGAGAACCTGCGACCGCTTATTGTCCGGAAATTTGCGCTTACTCCGGGTTGGCTTTCCTGTCCGTCTGCCAACAACAATGTCTAGTGAGCGGATAATTCGCCGGATGCGGTCTCCGGTCCCTGCATCGGCATCGTCTATCAGGACACCGTGATGCGAACCCCCAACTCTGTCAACCGCATCTCGCGCTTGATTCCACGCATTAAACTTGCCCGCACGGCAAGTGATGAATTCACTCACAAATACGCTTTTCTCTGAGAAAGGAGCCCGCCCTTGCGCTTTCAGGGCAAAAGTCGACTCGGCTTCTACCCGCTGCCCTTGTCCGAGGCACAGCGGATTCGCAGTTTCCTCTGGTTTCCGGATGGTCCGTCGTCCGCGATCGACCCATGCGTTGGTGATGGCGTGGCGTTTGAGACCATCACTAACGGTGCTGAGGTGTTTCGCTATGGTATTGAGCTTGATGACTGCCGCGCCGAGCAAGCCAGGCAGCGGATTCAGAACATAGTCCAAGGCAATGCGCGCTGGAAGTGCAGTGCCCGGTTGAATGCTCTGGTCTCCTCAATCTGAATCCACCCTATGATTGGACACTCGGGCCGGCTGACAGTCGTCGCACCGAGCAGTTGTTCCTGAGCCAAACGTATCGCTGGCTGAAACCCGGTGGGGTCCTGCTGTTTGTCATCCCAGGGGACAGACTGGCCGAATGTAGCCAGATTCTCGCGACGCATTTCCGTGACGTCCGGGTTTACCGTCTGGATGCATCCGAGTGTGTCCGCTATAAGCAGGTGGTGGTGATCGGAGCACGACGGAGCCGACGTGAGAAAGAGCGTCTCACTGACAGCGATATCACCCGAGCACGACTTTACTACGCCAGCCTCACAAGGAATCCCTCCCAAATCCCAGTCCTACCTTCTGAGCCCGAGATGCGATACGCCGTGCCCGTGAGCGGACCAGCTCAACTGGTCTACCGTGGACTGCCCCTGGATGAGGTCGAGGATCTGTTGCCGCAGTCAGCAGCGTATCGACAGGCGGAACGCATTCTATTTGCTGAGCCCGTGTGTGCCACCGGCCGGCCCCTCACACCCTTGCACGCAGGGCATGTCGGCCTCCTGGCGTGTTCAGGACTTCTGAACGGCATCTTTGGATCCGGAGATCAGCGCCATATCTCCTTCTGGCAGGCTGTAAAGTTAGTGGAAAAAACAGAAGAAGAAGATGACCAGGGCGTGGTCACGGTAAGGGAGGAAGAACGCTTCTCCAATGAGTTAACAGTCGTGTTCAGCACCGGCCAGGTCGCGATATTGAAGTAACGCTGCCACTCCACCCCCTCAAGCTTCCCGCACAGCTAAAACCCATGAGCCACAAGAGGAAACCATGAAGAATGCCCACGAGCGCTTCGGGGTTCTGGAATACACGAAGCGGATGAAAGATACCACCACGCGAATCCGGCTTCGGCTGTATCGGTTTATTGCTGAGGTCGATAACGAGCGGAACTGTAAGGCCCACCTCATCTCGGTCTTGGGTGGCGACTCCGACATTGGCGCCATCTGGGCAGCCGTCATCGAGCAGAACCTCTTTACCGTGGAAGCCCCGGGGATCGAGCCGCTAGCAGCGACTCTAGGTGAAGACGCCCAATGCTTCCGCGGGACTATCACTATCGCCGGCCGCAGACCCATCCGCCACCTGGTGGCGGTCTCGGCAGATTTGGCCAAAACGCGACCGGGAGCAGACCCCCAAGGCAGGCGAACCATCCTGTGTGATAACGACCAGACGTTCATGCTGTACCGCATCGCGCAGCAGTTCGGATTACCGGTCGTGCCGGAGTGGGCCGACTGGTTCAACAGGGAACTCAACCGCCGTGGAGCGATCAAACCGCTTATCGGGCTGGGATGCTCTCCGGTGCTAGTCAGCGGCACGAAGAAGTTGTTCCTGAAATGGATTCGACGCGCCCTGCGCCAGAAGCGGATTGAGGTGCCCGACTGCAATGAGCCGGTCCGCTGGAACCTAGCCCACAGCTTCTTCCGAATCAACCGGAATAACCTGGAGGAGGAGAGCCGCCAGGAGATAGGCGATGAGACTTCCGCCATGAGGGCGGTGGAGGCACCGTTATGCGAATCATCTTAAAGGTCTCAAGCAGCCCGAGACGTGACCGTCCTATCGGGATACGAGGACGTGGGGAAAATGAATGTTCAGCTTATAGCAAATGAAGAGAACCAGGATCGCGCCCAGTGTGGAAAAAATGAGGCCGGCGGGATGATATCGGCTGTTTGTCGGGCGCCAAAGCATGTGGGGGATCCTCCGGGGAATCTGTGGGTAATTGTCTGGGCTAACTGTGCTGCTGTTCGAGGAAGCGGCGCAATTTGCGGCAGGTCGATTCAAAGGAGCGTAGCTGCTCCTCGGAGTCACAGTGATACAGCAGTGGCCCTCCCTCCTTCAGGACATCGAGGACCAGATCTTCGACGGGCACTTTTCGGAGAGAAGGCGTTTCGTTCAGGTCGCGAATGATTTCTCCTCCCAGAATCCAGAGGTTGTCAAGGTGCCTGCGAATGGTGGGTGCACGACAAAAAAGTTAGAGCTTGACGGCAGTTGGGAGGCGGGGTTATTATCTGTCAGCGTGTATTACTGATAGATAGGAGGATTGGATGAACCCCCTTTCCCTGCGCTTGGAGGAACTTCAG
>JBEKME010000196.1:0-7847 GCA_050008675.1 Terriglobia bacterium | reverse complement strand
AGGCGTCGGAACAGGACTCGGCGGCCACACTGGAGTTGAAAATGTAGTGTAGACCTTCGAGACCGCTTTGCTGAAAACACAACACTTACTGCCTCAATGACCCCTCAACTGCGAAAGTTCGGCTAGCGTTGCGGCTCTTCCATCGCGACGGGCTTTTGGCGGGCGCGGAAAAGGCCCCCGCTGGTGGAAAGGCCGCAGGGCTTGAGAGCGAGCCCTGCGTTACAGCAGCTTACCAAATCCACGGTCGCGAAGATGTAGAGGTCGTACAGGAACGGGCGCCGCAACCTGGACATGCATTCAATCTGCGCGCGGCGCGGGACGGAGGCAACAAAGAACCGGGCGGGCGCTGGCGGCAGCGAAGAGCCGCGGACGTGCAAGACAGGTCCGCGCTACGCTGGCTTTTTTAAGGTGCGCTTGAATAAGAGGTTCCCACAAGAGTTCCCACAGTCGCCATTCAGTCCTTCAATTCCCGGTTGGTTAAGATCGATAGCCTCTTGCGGAGCTTCTGCTTGAGGTCTGTAATATTCTCGTACTCGGGGACATTGTGTACGGCAAGGTCGAAATGAAGAGGGGTCCCTTTCTTACGGTAGAGGATCGGCCGTTTGCCGATTGCGTGTGCGTATCCTACCTCATAGTAAACGCTTGGTCGTTCGCCGGTGAGGTCAGCGATTAGATATTCAGAGGTAGCGATTTCGTCCAAAATCCGCCTGGTGATCACGTCCCCGTGCTCGATCTCATCGGACCGCACCGCCCCAACTCCGAAAGCTCTGAACACATCCTTGAAACAGTTCTTTACATCTTCAAGCTCGGGGTGCTCATCACTTATCCACATCATAATGAAAGCCGTGTTCGGCCTATACCGCCGCACGGTCGGAACCTCGGTCGAAATAATCGCCGAAGGCAGCTCTCCCGCCGTCGGTGAGAGTAAGTCAACGATTTCGAGCACGTTCTCATAAGCGGCACGAAAATGCTTGCAGGCGTCCTTGGGTTCGACTCCCTTTTCCGACTGCCCTGCTGGGCTCAGGCCTAAGACGGTCCCCTCGTCGTGAAGAACCTCCGGGTCCCAGCGACGGTACGCTCTAAATTGGAGAGCTGATGACATCTTTCTTGTTAGGATTTGAAGGTCGGTTTGGTCAACCTCACTCAATAACGGAGAACCCCTCCCAGCTTCCATGATCCTCAACATCAACGGCTTGAGTTTACCTCGCAACCTATCTGCTGTCGCTTGGTCGTCCGGCGCAAGCTTGGACCACACATCTGGGTGGTAGCCCCAAGAAACCGACTCTCTGAAAGCCTCAACAACCTCGGCAAAAAACTTCTCGGCTTCTTTGTAAATGTCGTTCAGCTCGCGACGGAAAGCATCAATATCAGCTTTAGTACATGCCATATCTGGCTCCAAGGTGCTGCCTGCCGATTATGCTACACCGGCTGGACCCACAGGTTGCCCAACAGCAAGCGCTATCAGCTTCACGAATTATCTCCGCGCCTTCCATACCTGCTTGAGTTCACGCCCGAGACCGTCGAGGTCGGGGTAGACAACTGATTCCGTGATACCTGCGTCCTTGAGTTCCTGCTTAACCCTGTTAACTGAACCAACAGGAACTTTGATCGGAACCAACCGGGAGTCTTTTTCCTTTTCCAACTTTGTCAGGAACAATGGATCAGTGCCGAAGATCATAAATCGACTACGCTGCGCCGCGACCCTCCGCGTCACGTGAGGTGAGTCCCATAGGATGGGAATCTCTGGGGTCGCCACCAGCGGATCTTCGAAGTCATCCTCATCTGACGGCAGATACAGGCGATCCCAATCGTCCTCGTATACATCATGCGGATGCGGGTTTTCCGTCCAGTATTTTTTCCATCTGGCCTTGGCGTCTTTGCGGTCTGGATGCTCGTCCAAGTACCGCATCATCCAATAGGGATCAAGGACATAGATGATGGAGCCGCCTTTGGGTGGTATCGGCTTATCTCTCACTGCGAAATGCAACGCAATCAGACCCCCATCCGACCAGTCGAGAAGACGGGTCGGAACTCCGTGAAGTTGCATGAGGAAGAATGAATCCCACTCCCAATCGTCCCGGTTCGATTTGACGTCTGAAAGCTGAGTGGAGCACCGTCCGAACTCCTCGTATAAATCGTTCTCCAACTCCAGCAACTTTCGAACTGATTTTCGCTTTCCGCTACTTTCGTTCGGCCGATAAATCCCGGGTTGAAGTCGAGTTTTGCGGTGTAGTTCGTCCTCCGCGCGGAACCACAGCTCATGGCGCTTGGGAGCTTTCCACATCTTGCGGAATGCACTGACAGTCGAAAAAGATATTCCGCCACCGAACGGACAACTTTGATGCCCATAGACCGCAGAGTAGCACAATTTGAGCGAGATAGCGCGGACCTGTCTTGTAGGTCCACGGCTTTCAGTTTCAAAGCCTCGCGTTCTCGTCGGCTGGCAAACGCACGCGGTCAATTGCCAGGGCACCGTGCCAGTGGTCGGGCAGAGGATGCACGGGCTTTGCTCCGTCAGATTTACAATACCGAGGGGCCTGTTTCCCGACGCCCAAAACAAAACCTTGGCCGTGCGCCTGCACCATCTGACGCAGGCGGCGAATGAGGGGCAGTACGTCATCTCTGCAATGAACTCAACGCTACCGAGACCCTGTTCCCAGGCACGGACCTGCGCCTCATTTACAAAGTCGGCTTATGCTAATTTCCTTGGGGGTCAGCAGATCTGAACCTTTGCCGTGTCCATTCGACACTTAGAGTAACGCCCGCGATGGAAGCTAAGATCACTGACCACACCTGGAATATTCAGGGATTGATAGGTTGAGCCTTGCTAAAGGTTGGGGATATGTCCTTCGGCACATTCTCTGTTAATCTCTAAGTAGCGAACCATCTTGCGTATATGTCCTAACTCAATGTTAGGATACTTTGGCAAGGATGGATACGTTTTACCGTTGTACTTGACGACCCGAGCGTGTGTTGCCACCCTCAGGGTGTGGCCCGGGGCACACTCGTTCAGCATCCGACACACATCACCAAAGGAAGCTGATGCGGACATTTCATCCCGCTATTGGCACAAGATACGTGTCTCTCACGTTGTCGCTTGGCATGAAGCGTTTGCTTCCGCCATCGAGCCGTTCAACTGTTACCTGAGAGGGGCATCTTTCTGGAGATTCTTTTGGTAAATCGGAAAATGGCGCAGGAGGCGCACAATCCGAGGCCCGGATAGCGGTCAGCGCATCCTCCCACCTACGCTCTTCCTGTCCGTCCGGTTCGTAGAAGAAGCGCTCGACCTCTTGCCTAAATACCTCAAACGTTCTGCATTCCTCTGCCATATCGAACAAGATTTCTTTGTATCTGTTTCTGAAACGCAGGAAGGTCTCTTGCGCCGTGTCACCGCACTCCGCGATCCCGCCCGGACGCACTCCGAGCATCCACCATTTTCCGTCCTCTTCCAGCATCAGGGTTCTGCCAGATAGCGTAATACCAGCCAAGAAGCCATCGCCAGAGATTGCGTCCCTAAACATGAACAGAAGCGGATGAGGAGACATCATATCAGGCATTTTTCCTCCCCGTTTTGGCTCAAAAGAAGCGAGTACCCCTTGTGTCAGCGCACGACCAAGAACAAGTACAGTATGGGCTAGTTATGGGATTTCATCAACACACACTTAGGACACACCACCGTCACACCTGTTCGCTTAATCCCGCCGACCCTTTCATAAATGCCTCGCGCACGGGATGGAGGCCCTACAAGAGAACTGTTGACTCAGGCAACGTGCGCCAGGAAAGTGGGTGCCAACGCAGCCAGTTTTTGGTAAGATGCGCTACAAGGAGGTGTCGGGGTGCAGCTTGAGAACTCTCGCCCAACTAATTCCGGCGGCCTGAACCCACTTTTTACGGTAGGTCACTCGATCTTGGATTTCGAGCATTTCGCCAAGCTGCTCAAGGACTTCGGAGTCGAGCTGGTGACCGATGTGCGCAGCGTGCCGCAGAGCGCGCGTTTGGCCCATTTTAGCCAGCCGGCATTCGAGAAGTTGCTGGGCGCCGAACGCATCTCCTACCTCTTCCTTGGAGAGGAGCTGGGAGGTCGCCCGGACGACGTCGATGCCTATCGCCCCGACGGGTTGGTTGACTATCAGGTGCGCCGCAAATCCTACGCCTTCCAGAGGGGACTGGAACGTCTGTTGAAGGAGTTGGAGGGCCGCTCGGTGGCGATGATGTGCGCGGAGGAAGACCCTCTCGAGTGTCACCGCTTTCTCATGGTCTGCCCTGAACTCGTCAAGCTTGGAGTCCATACGCTGCACATCCGTAAGGACTCGAGAATTGAAACGCAAGAAGCCGCTGAGAACCGCCTGCTCGCTGCCAACGGCTTTGCCGCCGTTGCCGCCAACACGCTTTTCCCCCAGGCTCGTACCGATGCTTTGGAGGATGCCTACCGACTGCAAGCGGATAGGTTCGCCTTTCGCGTCAAGCCTTTCGCGCTCGACTCTTGGTAGCGCTACGTATGATCTCAACGATTTTCACCATCGGCTTCACCAAGAAGACGGCGGAGGAATTCTTCCGGCTTCTTCAGGAGGCCCAAGTGCAGAAGCTGATTGACATCCGGGAGAACCGCGTCGGACAACTCGCAGGATTTGCGAAGTATCCCGACCTGCCCTTCTTCCTCGATCGAATCTTGGGGATCGCCTATGACTATCAACCCATCTTCGCTCCCAGCCTGGAGATTCGGACTGCCTACCGCAAGACGCGCGACTGGGCGCAATTCGAGAAGTCTTTTCGGGAACTGATGATGCAAAGGAGAGTTCTGGATGGCGTGGATTCCGCCTCGTTTGAAGGAAGGGTGACGCTTCTATGCTCGGAGGCTGAACCTGACATGTGTCATCGTCGCCTGGTGGCGGAAATGCTGGCACAACATTGGACTTCGCAAGGCCACCAGATCGAAGTCAAGCACCTGTGCTCCCCCAAGCCAGTGCCTCGCAAAAAACGAACCGGTAGCCGCCATGAGGGACCTGATTCTATCTGACATCACCGTGATGGGGCCTGGATACTGCGTGATTGGATTAGAGCGAGTTGCTCAGGATGCCTTTCGCTCTGTCCGGCCACTCCCGCCGAAAAGCTACGCATGGCCCGCCACATTTCCCCACGGACGGGGAAGTATGGTTCGCTTTATCCCGGCTCCGACTTCTGCTTCGCCGCCCCACCTTGAAGATCAGAATACCCACGGATTGTTGTCAGGAGGTGGGTGCGCGGGTGAGGTCGAGTTGGTTGATATGCTGCACAAGGCCGAGGTCTCCGCCGACCTGGAAAAACTCTTCGGGTGCGAATTGCACACTGACACCCACGGAGGCAATGCCTGGGTGGACCCAGGCTCTGCAACCAGATCAATCTGTGGGTGTCAATTCAAGAACATCCGCTTTCGTGTCTTCCAGGACGCCGGCGAAGTGACCCTTCGTGCCAGGCTGGTGCTACAGTCCGGGGAAACCCTGAATAGCCTGCCGGTTGTTGATCGCGAGTGGCGTCGTTTCTTGAGCGACCTTATTCACCGCTCTTCTGAGTCTGGTGTTTCCCTTGCCCCTGAGGGTTTTCTTAACCGATTAATTTGGGGAAAAGTCATGCCCGCTCCCTACTGCTTTGCGCGGATAGGTCTCGCCAGAGGCAAACAGATGGAAGGCAAGTGTTGGCTGATGCTTGACTCCTTGTTTCCGCAACCGAATGCTGGGTGGTTAAGCGGCCCCTGAACCAGTCGCGGGTGGCGCATACATGGTTTTGTATGTATGCGCCCTGCTTGGACAGGGGCAACAGGACGCCCCATGAGGCGGCGATCCCGCAGGCGCGGGATCGTCGCCACCCACGAGGTGGTTGCAATGAGCTCATCGGAAAGCCAGGACGAATCGCGCGCCCTCGAGCTTTCGCGCCAGTGCGTAGCAAGCAAGCTTCCTTTTCAGGCGCTCCCTGGAGATGATGATGACCTTGTAGAAACAGGTCTACTCGACTCGATGGGTTGGGTGGACGTACTCATTGGCATCGAATCGGCCACGGATATTCGAGATTTCGGCAACACCTGGCCCGAGGGCCGGGCAAAGAGTATTCGAGCGCTGGCAGACATGATTCGTGAGGCTCGCAGGCGAGTTTCAGAAGAAAAGCCAGGAGAAGGCCCCGCCGCGGGTGCACAGGGTGGGTCGCAAGTCTCGATCGGAGCTTGGGGGTACGCTCTGGGCGCGGTGACCGTTAGCGCAGACCAGATCGAAAGCGAGTGCGATGTTCCACCGCACAAAATCCGCAATGGAGCAGGCATTCGAACTTTGCAGGTTGCGGCCGCCACCGAAGACGAACTGACTTTGGGGCAGAGAGCAGCCGACGCCGCTCTGGAAATGGCTGAGATGCCAGCGGAAAGAATCGACTTCCTGGTGGCAACCAGTACAACCTTCCTGAATCTCCCTTCCTTCGCACCTTCTTTGCACTCACGACTGCTTCTGCGGGAAACCGGCGGCGCTCTTGACGTCGGGGGAGCTTGCGTGGGCTTGATTTATTCGCTGGCAGTGGCCAAGGGCCTTCTTCGCATGGCGACTCAAGGGGTGGCGCTCGTCGTGGCTTCGGAAGTCCACAGCCGCAGACTCAACGCGCCTCGTGTGCCGGGAGAATTTCGAGGGCTCTTCGGTGATGGGGCTTGCGCGTTCGTCCTCACCCGCGCCACAGACAGAGGCGGGCATGCCGCCGTAAGACTGGGAGATTTCGTGTGGGGCTGTTCCGCCACATTCGCATCTTCACTGAGCGCAAAATGGGGTGAGAATTCCAGGCTGACTGTTCAATTCAAAGGGGAACAGCTTGCCCACGCCGCGGTTACGCAAATGGACCGTATTCTTGAGATCCTGGAGAACAAGAGCAGGCGGGCGCGAACCGAAGTCGATTATTTTGCATTCCACCAGCCCAACCCACGCGTTGTCGAAATATTGGCTGAAAAAGCTAACATCCCTTTGGAGAGAATTCCACTGCCGTCCGCGACCGGCGGAAATCTCGGCTCCGCAACCTGCGGCATCAGTCTGTGCCAGGCGCTCACCGACCTTCGCACAAGACCAAATCCTTCACAGCCACCCTTGATCTTCATGGCAGCAGTCGGGCCGGGCCTGATTTGGGGCGGCGCCTTCTTGGATTGAGTGGAGTAGCCACCGTCAGGACTCTTCTGACCGTGAGCTTTTCGGATGTCCCCCTCTCACACCCTTCTGCCAGACGCACCTGTTCGACCCGAATTCGCAAGTCAGCGTGGGTGCGAGTACTGGTGTTATTTGCGAGACATGGGCGTTCGAAGCCGCAGTCATTCCCGCGAAAGCGGGAATCTACTTGGCAGACCTTCGGAAATGCGCTGTCGACGGACTGGATTCCTCCCGCCATGGCGGGACGGGAATGACCGGCGTTTCGAAAGGGATCCCATCCCAAATGACACCACCACCTGGGTGCGATGTGGATCTTGTGCTTGCGATAGGATTCAATTTAAGGCTTGACAAACTCCCGTCAGTCGGCTATCGTTGTAGCGTATGCTTTCGCAGCGGATATTCCAGGGAACCTTGGCCACCTCTGCACCCTTGCCTAGCCTGGAGACAACAAGTCCATGCGGGCCGGAAAAGGCAATCTTTTCGTCGGCTTTCACTGTAAACTGCCCCTGCGCTGCCATCGTAGGATGGACTGGAAGCAGGAAGAAGGATTCTTTTTTTGCACGAAGGATGCGGGGATGTTATGTGCGCCCCAACGGCGCGGATCGCCAGTGGGTGGAAGTCCCACCCAGATAGTCGTCGGTAAGTCTGGTAGCTGACAAGCGGCTTAGGCCGGCGACGGGCCGGACCGGGCCGAAGCCTTGT
>JBEKME010000195.1:0-7937 GCA_050008675.1 Terriglobia bacterium | reverse complement strand
CGTGAGTCTGGCGGTGAATCCTGTCGGAGAGCCGGATGCGGGAAATCCGCACGTCCGGTTCGATGAGCGGGGATGGGAAACGGGACGACGCTCGAGTCGCTACCGCGCCCATCCTCGACTCTACTGAAAACAAAGGACCGCTGTGGAAAAAGTTGGTATGAGCAATTTTGTCGGGTTTTCATTCCCCTCCCTCTCCCTGCGAAGCAGGCGACAATGCCCCTATATCTCTTGGCAGCGTCATTCAGTCAGTCCGCCGCTTGCTGCCGGAAAGTATAGGAGATATATGAGAGGATTCTTTTTTTGACGGAACGACGCGGGAATGTTATTGAAAACAAAGGACCGCTGTGGAAAAAGTTGGTATGAGCAATTTTGTCGGGTTTTCATTCCCCTCCCTCTCCCTGCGAAGCAGGCGACAATGCCCCTATATCTCTTGGCAGCGTCATTCAGTCAGTCCGCCGCTTGCTGCCGGAAAGTATAGGAGATATATGAGAGGATTCTTTTTTTGACGGAACGACGCGGGAATGTTATTGAAAACAAAGGACCGCTGTGGAAAAAGTTGGAACGAAGCAGGCATGTTGTTGATTACAAAGGAGATATTAGCCGAAAGCGGGAATATTATTGAAAACAAAGGGGATAGGTGGTATGTCGTAGGTGGTAGGTGGGGAAGAGCAGGTTGCAGGTGGTGGGTGGGGAAAGACGTCCCCAACCTCCCTCCTCTCCTGTCTTATCCCGCCTAATTGTTTACGGCTTTGATTGTGGCCGTTCTCTTGCGCCTGGAGACGGTTGCCGACCAACCACCACCCCCTGACCCCCTCCTTAACGAAGGAGGGGGATTTCGCACTCCTCTCGTCCGTGGCGGAGGGGTTTGTCTGGATCCCGCTGTGGGGCGACGGACTCTTGGGGCGCCGCACCTACACGCTTGTAGTTCTGGTGGTGGCGGCGGGGTGTGTCCACACTTCCGGCTTGATCTCCATTCCGAAACCCGGCAATTCGGGAACGCGCACCGCCCCACCCTTGGGCATCATGGGATTGTTCAGCATGGTGGGCCAAGTAGATTCGTAAAACACCTGGCAACTTTCCTGGATGGCGAGATTGGTTATCGCCGTTGAAAGGTGCGTGGAGGCATAAAACAGCAGGGGGCCGCCAGCAGTGTGCGGGGCCACCGGCAGTTGGAAGGCTTCTGCCAGATTGGCAATCTTCTTTGCCTCGCTTAGCCCGCCACACCAAGTCACATCGAACATCACGTACTTGGCCGCACGAGATTCCAGCAGTTGGAGGAATTGCAGGCGTCCCGCCATGCGTTCGCTAATGGTCAGGGGAATCGAGGTGGCATTGGCTAATTGACGGTACTGCTCGAAATTGCCCGGCAGCAGCATGTCCTCGAGCCACATAGGCCGATACGGTTCGAGCGCTTTCGCGATGCGAATCGCCGAAGTCAGGTCCCAGCACCCGTGAAACTCCATGAGGATTTCAATCTCGTTTCCGAACTCGTCGCGCAGCTTGCGGACCGGGGAAAGGCCTTCCTCGAGGTCGGCGCTCGTGACGTACTCATGCCGGTTGCGCAGCGCCGCCCGGTCGAAGGGCCATATCTTGATCGCTTTGATCCCGTAACGGCTGAGCAGCTCGCGCATGATTTTTTCCGGTTCTTTCTCGAAGTCGTACTTGTGGGCAAAACAGGTGTTGTAGAGGCGTACCTCGGGATTTGACCTCCCACCGAGGAGGCGATAAACGGGCAGGTTGAGGGACTTCCCAAGCAGGTCCCAGAGCGCCAGGTCAATGGCGCTCAGGGCCCGCATTTCTGCGCCTCCCGTGACCTGAAAGTCGAAGGTGCGGTACAGATCAGCCCAGATGCGTTCGGTATCGCGCGGGTCACGGCCCAGCAAAATGCCGGCGACGCTGGAATGCACAACGCTTGCCTCGACCTCGTTCCGTGGGTAAGTTTCACCCAGACCGACCAGCCCGGAATCAGTATAGACGCGCACCCAAACCCAATTGGGCTTCCAGGGCAGTTCAACCCCGGATCGCCAATAGGTCGTGTCGATCCGGATGATTTTCATTGCCGGCGCGGAACTGGCTTGGCCGGCCGCCTGCTCCTGCAAGGTGGCAAGCGCAGGCGTTAGTAGGAATGGAAGAAAAGCTCTTCGGTTCACAGGACACCCCCTGCCTTATCCCGATACTTCTGTTGCGCAGTGCAAAAGTATTCCGTATCGGAGGCACAAAAACTCGTTGACAGGCAGCCGACGGCGCATTATAAACACGCTTCGGCTCGGCTGTATATAATGTTTACGGCTTGTCGGAAATAGGCGTGATTGTGTCTGGGCTTCAGAGTGTAGGAACAGTGGACTTGCCACGAAGCTGGTCCGACCGCCGGTGTTGGTGTCATTTGGGATGCGATCCCTTTCGAATCACGGTCATTCCCGCGAAAGCGGGAATCCAGTCCGTCGAGGCCGCATTTCCGAGGGTTTTCGGGGTGGATTCCCGCTTTCGCGGGAATGACCGCGACTTGCGCCGCCAGTGCTCGGCAAATGACACCAGTACCCAGCGGTAAGGGGGGAAGATGTCACAGCAGCCTGCCAGGAGAATGGGTTGGTTATGTTTCGCCCTACTCGTTTCGCTTCCCGCGCCTCTCCTGGGCGCCGAAGGAAACGTCTCAATTTTCAATGTGAAGAATTACGGAGCTACAGGGAAGAAAGCGGACAACGCTCAGAAGGCCATTCAGAAAGCCGTTGACGCCTGTGCGGAAGCCGGTGGAGGCACAGTTTATCTGCCTCCGGGCGAATACACGTCAGGAACGATTCACCTGCGCAGCCACGTCAGGCTTTATGTTGAAGCGGGCGCCACGCTGTTCGCGTCCCAGGACTCTGCTGTGTTCGATAAGAGCACCCTGCTCTACGGCGAGGATCTGGAGAATATCTCGATTGAAGGCCGGGGGACTGTGGACGGCCAGGCCGAGTACGAATGGCGGTTGAATGATATCGATGATGCTTACATCCGCGATAACCAGCTCCTGGCACAGTCGCTGGGCAAATCGCTGATGCGCTCTTTTCCCAAGGCGCGTCCGAAGCCCAGCGTGTACCCGCATATGGTTCTGCTGCTGCGCTGCAAAGACGTCAGGATTGCCGGTCTCTCGTTTCTGCATTCGCCGAGCTGGACCATAAATCCCTACGCTTGCGAGCGGCTGACCATCGACGGCATTTACATCCACACCAGCCTGAAAGACGGCGTGTGGGCCGACGGGATCGACCCGGATGGCTGCAAGGACGTACGCATCGCTAATAGCACGATTGAGACCGGCGATGACGCCATTGTCTTCTATTCCTCGAACATTTGGGGCCCTCCGCTTCCCTGCGAGAACATCACCATTACCAATTGCCGCCTCTCCTCGGCCTCCAGCGCCCTGAAATTCTGCGATGGCAACATGAACAGCGTCCGTAATGTGACGGTGGACAATTGCGTGATCACCGGCGCCAATCGCGGCATTGCCTTCATGGTGTATGACGGAGGTTATATTGAGAACGTGGTGTTGTCGAACCTGATTGTCAATTGCCAGCGTTTCGACTGGTTCTGGTGGGGCAATGGCGATCCCATCTACTTTACCATCCAGCGCCGCAGCGAGAGCCAGGGCCTGCCGCTCAAGCCCGATGAGCCGCCCGCCGGCTCGATTCGGAACGTCATTATCCGCAATGTCATTGCACACGGCAAAGGCTCCTGCCTGATCTTGGGGCATCCCTCGAGCTGGCTCCAGAACGTCAGCCTGGAGAACATCAAGCTGTTTCTCTCCACCGATCCTTCGGCGGCCTATGACCGAACTGTGAACGCTATGCAGTTTCGATATGCCAGAGATCTCAAGGTAAGGGACCTCGAGGTGATCTGGGACAAGCCCGAGTTGAGCCAATGGCAGAGCGCGCTTTACTTCCAGGATGTGGAAGGACTGAAGCTGGAGAACTTTGTGGGAGGCCCGGCGAAGTTGCAGACGGACATTCCCGCCGTAGTTCTCAATCAGGTTGAAGATGCCACGATCTGCAACTCCCAGGCGCGACCCGGAACGCAGGTATTCCTTAAAGTGAAGGGCCCAAAGAGCCGGCACGTCTACCTCGTCGGCAACGAATTGCACGAAGTCCGGTCTCCATATCAAGTTGATGCGGATGTGAAAGAGGGGGCAGTGAAAGAGGCCGGCAATTTCTAGCCTCGCGCCCTTACTTTGGGGAACGCAGCGCCACTTCATACGCTTGCAGCAGGGCGTTCCGGTCGGTTTCCCAGTTAAAGTACTCGACGATTCGCCTGCGGCCGCGTTCGCCAAGCTCTCGTCGCAGAGATTCGGAATCCAACAAGCTGAGCACCTTCTCGGCAAAATCGACCGGGTCATTGGGGCGAGCATAGAGGGCTGCGTCCGCAGCAGAGCGGCGTCCCTCCGTGAGTTCGAAAAGTACCACCGGCATTCCAAAAGCCATGTATTCGAGAATCTTCCCCATGGTGGACTTATCATTCATGGGGTTCAGCGGGTCAGGCGCCACGCCGACATCCGCCGTCGAGAGGTATTTGGCGAGTTCCTCACCGGGGATTCGCCCCGTGAAGTTTACCACCGGCTGCAATCCTTTTTGGGCGACCAAGTCCTTGAGGTGCGGTAGCTCGGTTCCCGACCCGATAAAAGTGAAGAACGTGTCGTCGCGGCCTTTCTTTTTTACGATGTGCTCGATCGAATCGACCCAGAGGTCGAGCCCATCTTGTGGCCCCATCACGCCGAGATACACGACCAGGAGTTTCTTGCCTTGTTTTAACTCCGGATACGCCGGGCCACGACGCATTTTCTCGGGTTCAGGGCTGACTCGGACGATAAAGACTCGCTCGGGCGGCATCCCGCCGCGTTGAATGGCAATTTCGCGATAGGACTGATTGGTAGCCAGCGAGACATCCGCAGTCCAGAAGGTTGCGCGCTCAACAAAGCAAACCAGGCGGTAGAGGAAATCTTCCCGGCCAAATTTAGCCAGATACAGTTCGGGGTTCAAATCCAGGTGGTCGAAGATATAGCGTGCTCCGAAGAGCTTGAAGAATAGCCCGATCAGAAACATGATGTCCGGCGGGTTCCAGGTGTGAACGACGCGGAAACGGGTGCGGAAGTAGATTTTCAGAGCCAAATAAAGCTGTGCGGCAAGCGCGCCACCGTATTCCAGCAGGTAACCTGCCGGCCCCGATGCCTCCCAAACTCCATAGCGGTAGATCTCGATTCCCTCGATTGTCTCAAAGCTTCGCTCGCAGCCCGCACCTTTAGGGGAAATAACGGAGACACGGTAGCCGGCGTCTCGCAAGGCGCAGGCCTCCTGCCAGGCGCGCCGCACAAATGGGAAGGGTAGATTCTCAATAATTATTAATACCCCGATTCGGCGGTCACTACTCATTTGTATCCCTGTATAGTTCGATCTGCATCAAGTTGGGGCGAATTCGGATTCTAACATCTCACAAATCCTGCCGGAACTAGCCGTGTCGGACAACGTTTGAGTAGACTTGTACGATTTGCCTGGCGACGTTCTCCATCGAGAGCCTGGCAATCCGCTCGCGCCCGCGAGTGCGCATCCCTTTACGGCAGACCTCCACGATCTTTGCGGCCATCTCTCCGCAATCACGCGACACCAAATGGCATCCTTCCGTTTGGCCGACCAGCTCGGCTGTGTCGCCCACATCCACGGTAATCACTGGGAGGTTGGTGGCCATGGCCTCTTTGACAGTATTGGGAGAACCCTCGGATTGGGAAGCCAGGATCAGGACATCGGCAGCATTCATATAGAGTGGCATGCGGGATTGCGGGACGCCGGAAACCCGAAGGATTTCTAACTCGGGGATGGCTTGCCGTGCCCGCGCCACTGCCGACTCAATGACGTCAAAGCGCTTCTCGGCGCGCTCTGGGTCGTAAGGAAATAGGACAAGTTTCTTTTGCGGATCAAGGCCCAGACTCCGTCTAGCTTCAGCTTGGTCGGCGGGTTTGAAGAGATCCAGGTCAACTCCGTTCGGGATTACCTGTGCCGCCTCGAGCCTCAACCGGCTTTTCAGCTCGGCCGTCTTGACAATGACCGCAGAAGCGAAGCGTGCCAGCAAGAAACTCGAGAGCTGGTAGAACCGGCCGAAAGCTGAAATGTGGTCGCTCCCCTTGAACTTCCCCGTGACATCAAAGCCCATGAATGAGACCACAAGAGGGACGGAAATCTGGCCGCGGGCCACCAGTCCGGATAAGCCCATGTGCGCGTGGATCAAATCGTAGCGATGGGTGCGCAGCCGCTGCCACAATTGTGGGAGGGCGCGCAAATAGTTCCAGCGGGATTTGCGGCCGTTGATGAAAAGCACGTCGTAATCCACCCCCAGGGGCCGCAAGGACTCCATCTGGGCTTTCACGAAGCAACCGTAACTTGGATCGGCTTCGTAAGGCCAGAGGTTGGCGACCACCAGGACTCGGTACAAAGTCATACAGCGCGGCACCGCCGCAACCAAAACGAGACTCTCTGCGTCCTCCGTGCCTCTCAAGCTTGAACACAGAGACCACAGAGGATCTCAGTGACCTCAGTGTTGAAGCTCTTCTGAGCACGGAGGACACGGAGGCGCTAACGACACGTGGAGAAATCTTCGCGGCGCGAGAAGAAGATGAAAACTAGTGCCATAGAGCATTCCCTCGTCGCAACAACGGAGATTCTAACCCTTCGGTGAGGAAATCGGTAGTGCTGAAACGACGTATTCCTTCCACGTGCCGCAGGTGAAACTCGACTACAATGGATCACTTAGCAATTGCGTCTCTTTCGTTTTGGTTTTCACCCTATGTGCGGATTCGCAGGATTCGTGAGTTCGGCGCCGGAGCAGGAATTGCGGACACAGGTTTGCCGAATGGCCGACCAGCTTATTCACCGGGGGCCGGACGATTCCGGCGTCTGGGTTGATGCGGAAGCCGGCATCGCCTTGGGATTTCGACGCCTGGCGATTGTGGATCTTTCTCCGACTGGCCACCAACCCATGACCTCTTCGAGTGGCCGATACGTCATGGTTTTCAACGGCGAAGTCTACAACTTCGGAGAATTGCGAAAAGACCTGGAATCACGAGGACACGGCTTTCGCGGCCACTCCGATACGGAAGTCATGCTGGAGGCAGTGAGCGAGTGGGGCCTGGAGGCGGCGGTCAAGAAATTCGTCGGCATGTTCGCCTTCGCGCTTTGGGACAGGCGCGAGCGGGTGCTACACCTGGTGCGGGACAGGCTGGGCATAAAGCCACTCTACTGGGGCTGGCAGGGCAAGACTTTCCTCTTCGGTTCGGAGTTGAAGGCGCTCCGCGTACATCCTGATTTCGACCCGGAAATCAACCGCGGGGCTCTCGCCTTGTATTTGCGATACGGCTACATACCCCAACCCTACTCCATTTATCAGGGAATCTGGAAGCTGCCTCCCGGCCACATTCTCAGCATCAGGGCGGGAGCGCAGACCTCCTTTGAGTTGTCGGGAACGGCTTCCTATTGGTCTGCCAAAGAGGTTTACGAGAACGGAGCCGCGAACCCATTCAAAGGCTCTGAAGGTGAAGCTGTCGAGGAGTTGGATCGGCTCCTTCGGGAATCGGTCCGGCTACGGATGATAGCGGATGTGCCTCTGGGCGCCTTCCTTTCCGGCGGCATCGATTCTTCGACGGTGGTCGCATTGATGCAGGCGCAGAGCAATCGCCCGGTGAAGACGTTCACAATCGGCTTTCACGCGCAGGAATTCAATGAGGCAGCTCATGCCAAGACTGTGGCCGCCCACCTGGGGACCGAACACACCGAACTGTACGTGACCCCGAAAGAAGCCATGGATGTCATCCCCAAGCTGCCGACTCTTTACGACGAGCCTTTCGCGGACTCCTCCCAGATTCCAACTTACCTGGTTTCCGCCTTGACGCGCCGGCACGTTACCGTGAGCCTCTCCGGAGATGG
>JBEKME010000194.1:0-7980 GCA_050008675.1 Terriglobia bacterium | reverse complement strand
ACCCGCTCATCCAGGCTTACAACAGTATTTTCCCGGGAGTTTTCGAACCGCTTTCGGCCATGCCCGAGGATCTGCGCGCGCACATCCGCTATCCGGAAGAGTTCTTTTCCATCCAGGCCGGCAAGTATGCCCTGTTCCACATGACGGACCCGAGAGTCTTCTACAACAAGGAAGACCTGTGGCGGGTTGCGCAAAGCGCCGCGCGTGGCGCTGCCGCGCCGATGAGCCCCTACTACACCATCATGAAGCTGGCGGAAGTGGGCGTGCGGGAAGAATTCATCCTGATGGTGCCGTTCACTCCCGCGCGCAAAGACAACATGATTGCCTGGATGGCGGCCCGCTGCGATGTCCCCGACTACGGCAAGGTGCTGGTCTTTACCTTCCCCAAGCAGAAGCTCGTCTACGGACCGCAGCAGATCGAATCGCGAATCGACCAGGACCCTGGCATCTCCCAGGCACTCACGCTCTGGGGGCAGGGCGGCTCGACGGTGATCCGCGGCACCTTGCTCGTCGTCCCGGTCTTGAATTCGGTCCTCTACGTTGAGCCTCTCTACCTCGCCGCTGAGGCCGGAGGCGGTCTGCCGCAATTGAAGCGTGTGATTGTGGCCTACTCGGACCACGTGGTGATGGAGGATACGCTCGACGCCGCGCTGAGCCGCATCTTCAGCGGCACGGTGAACACCAGCGCGGCCCCCCCTCCGCCTGCGGGGCCAGCCGCGCAAGCACCCAATAAGGCGCCTGGCGCCCCTGCGCTCGATACCCAGGCGCTCATCCGCGAGGCCAACCAGCACTACCAACGCGCCTTGCAGTTGCAACGCCAAGGCGATTGGGCAGGCTACGGCGAGGAGGTGAAGAAGCTCGGCGAAGTGCTAAACCGCCTGGCCTCCACACCCCAAGCAGCAGGAAACAAGTAGGGAGCGAGCAAGTACGACCGGGCGGCAACCTCGAATCAACGTCGAAGGGCGAACGTGTAGCTGTGAAGCCGTGTGCAGCGGGTCGCCTGCACGGAATTAGGCCAGTTCGCACATTCCGAAGCAACAGAGGATCACAATGGCGCGTCCAGAATACTCGAACGCAGAGCGCAAGCTCTTGGTCGAACTCGCCCGCATAAACGGAATGTCGGACATTCAGATTCTTCGGAGAGCCATCACTGGTGTTCTTGGAGCCAACAACCGAAAGCGAATCATTATTCAGTGGGGAGAGTTGATGGGACTAGAAGCTAGCGAGGCTTTGCGCATAGCTCAATAGGGCGGGCTGATTCTGACGAGGAGACTGCCGAAGGCCGAGGAATTGGTGAGGTAGCCTCACGGTGAAGCTCAGGAAAAGCCTTTTCGATGAGCTCCCGGTGGGCAGCCGATCTGCCCATGAACTCTCTGACTTCGGCGATTCTTTTGGATGCAGGCATGCGCCGGAATCTGCGCGCTATCTCTTTAATGAGATGTTCCTCCATGCTGATTCCTCCTTCTTTACCAATACAAAATGTATTACAACTTAGCGTCAGCAGTCAATGTGCTCCCCCAAAAAGGTCCCCCAAAAGGGTCTTGACAGGGAATGGCGAGATCGGGCACAATTCCGCTGCTATATTAATTAAGCTAATTAGAGGGGGGGGGCGGTCGGTTTGCCGACTGTCTCCCCTTAAGCTTTTTTGGTCCTCCCGGGTTTGAAGCGGGTAGCCCCAATGTGTAGTGGTTGGCGGTCTGGGGATCCTGGGCTGAGTCTGTGAGTATGAACCGGGACATTGGTCGCCCCTCCGAACTTCGCGTTTTCGAGGCATGAAAGATCTATCGCAGCGCGGCCGCCGACGGGGGCAGCCACCTGTTAGGCCGCTCCGATCCTCGGCCTTCGAGACAAATACGACGACAGAAGAAACAGGAATCCGGGCGCTGCGAACGCCGACCACGCCCATCCTTTCGGGAACGTGCCGGCGGTCGTGAGGTGAACCGCATAGAACGCCAGCAGGCTTCCTACTGTTATGCTCCCTCCGAGGCCCTCCTTCCACCACCCCAGGATCATTCCGACAGAGATCCCGACTGGGAACAACACAAACCCGAGCCACTCGTTCGGCCCGGAGGGGTGGGAGCCTTCGCCCACGATGAAGGCCACCACCAAGCCAACGCTGGCGACACTCCAGACCCTTGCAGTCCATCGCAGCGCCGAAACCAGTCTCTGGCGTCTGTTGGTCTGATCTTCCATTGCTCACCTCCCAGCAATCAAACAGTATGAATAAATCCTCAGGGCGCGACTTCAGCACCGCATCGAAGTAGGACACAACAACACGGGAGAAGTTCTTCCGCCTCTCCTCTAACAGCCCCAAGTCGAATACAGCTTTTGGCCACGCGGGGGTGGTGCGAGGCGTTGCATGTCCTTACCCAGGCTTGCTCCGCTCGTGGAAAGTTACCGGATTCACAGGACGCGTTCCCGGCACTGCCGGAGGCGCGACGCCAGCCGCACTTGTGGATTGACCGCGTGAGGACTCGGGTGGATGAAAGGGGGAGGATCTGAACAAAGGCCGCAGAGTTACAAAACCCGCCGCGGCGGGCGCTGCCTGCTCAGTCTCGGCGGATGACCAGGAGAGTGCGGTCGTCGTGGAAGGGAAGCTCGTTGCGGAAGGCATCACAGGCCTTTTCGATGAGGTCAATGACGCTGTCTGGCGTGGCGCCATGCGCGGGGCGCACGGCCTCCCGGAGCCGCTCCGCACCAAATTCCTCATTCTGCTCGTTCGAGAGCTCCGTCCAGCCGTCTGTATAAGCAACCAGCAGGTCGCCGGAGCGCAGGTCGCAGACGCCCATGCGGTACTCGCTCGCCGGATCAAGGCCGAGAAAAAGCCCGCCATCAGCCAGTTCTTCAAGGCCATCGGACCGGACTACGATCGGCGATGGATGTGAGCAGTTGACGTAGAGCAAGCGGCCCTGATCGTCAAACTCCCCGTAGAACAGGGAAATCAGATTGCGCTGTTTGCCCTGCTCAGCCAGGCTGCGGTTGATCAGTCGCACTTTGTGCACCACTTGGAATGGTGTGGCGTTGACCACATGAAGCGTGGCATGCAGTGCAGTCACCAGGACTGCCGCCTCGAATCCCTTGCCCTTGGCGTCGGCGACCGCCGCGGCAAAACTGCCCGGCCCCAAGGGGATGATCTGATGATAATCGCCGCCTACTTCCTGCGCCGGAACGGACCGTTGAGCAGCTTGATAACCGGGCAAGGAGGGCAGTTCTGGCGACAATAAGCTCATTTGCTGTTCCCGCGCGAGCGTCAAGATTTCCTGAAGCCTCGCTTGCTGATGCTGGCGATCACCAAAGAACCGGATCAGCCGTCCCAGTACCTGGAAGTCAGCTTCGCGCTGCTGGCCCTCCTTACCAGCCATGGAGGGAGTGATCAGGCCAAGCACCTGACGCAACTCGCGGTCCACCGGAATGAAAATCAGGTCGTACCAGTCTTCGCCACCCTCGGCCTGTCGGCGCAGCCCCCGCTGGATCCACCAAGGCTGGCCCAACAGACGGCGTTGCACTTTGCGATAAGACAATCCACGGTCCAACAGATCCCAAAGGGGTTCACCTTGTGACCATGTGATTTCATAGCGGCCGTCCTCCCGGCGGAACTCAGCAGTCGCCAGCAGGTGAAGGGAGTTTCCGAACTCGCGCAGCATGCTCTCCAGCAACGCTCGCATGAACCCTCCCACCTCCCGCTCCCTGTGAGAGACACCTTCAATCAGATCGAAAAGTCTGCGCTCCAGCATGGCGTAATCGACGGGTTCTTGGTCGAACCCTTTGCAGATGGTTGGTTCTTGCTTCACCGAGGCGTATGGGTTAGGACTTCGAACGTCGCGTGGGATTCCGAAAGGGGCTCCTGATACCGCAGCTAGGCACTTCTCCCAATCCCTCTGTCCAATTACTATGGATGCACAATTAGCACCTGAGGATGCCGCCCGCGGTGAGGACGACCGTGAATTCCGTTCTGTTCTCCCTGGCCACTAGAGCAGGTAGCGCCCGCCGCGGCCTACGGTCCGCCGATCTTAATGGCGGGCGGATTTTGTAACTCTGCGGCTCTTGGGTGTTGCCGATTATTGAAACAGCGAATACTCTTTCCCCAAGTCGCGTCTGCGGCGCCTGGTGCTCTCGGGCCGGTACTTCTTCGTGACCTGCAATCTTCTGCGCACGCGGGCCGTGTTGAACGAGGATGATTTCGATATCCTGGCGCGGGTCATGTCTGTGTTGCTAACGCCCAATTTCTTCGCGTCCTGCGCAAAATTCTAAAGTAGATCCTTCGTCGCGCTTAGGATGACATGTCATTCTGAGCGTGCATAGCCGAAAATGGCTATCCGTGGTGTCAGAAACGCAGCGCATGGCAAAGTGGGTCCGCCCTCTCCCAAGGGGAGAGGGTGGACCGCGACGGCGCTTTCACCAGCCGTCGCGGGCCGGGTGAGGGGTTAGTTGCGGGGCGAGGACGACTCAGACAGGCTCGGCCCAAGCTGCTCAATGGAAACGAGTAATGCGTCGAGTTTCTGGAGAGCGCAGCGGAGCGAAGAATCTGCTTTTGGTTGCGGCCAACGGCCGCGGGCGCTGCCTGCTCCCGCGTGCGTGACAGCCCGTTTCTGGATGGCAACAAGCGCGTCCGGCACGCCGCGATGGAAACGTTCCTCGTGCTCAACGGCAGCGAGATCGAAGCGTCGATCGTTGAGCGGGAACGTCTGATGCTCGACATTGCCGCCGGTCGCCTGAGCCGCGACGAAGTTGCCGCCTGGCTTCGCGAACACGTCCGCTCCCTTTACTTGAAGGGTCGCCGCCGTCCAGCGCCAGGCGTCGCCTCAACCTCTGAGCCGGTCGTCACGAAGTTGCGGCAGGGGTCTGTCTTCCCCAAGTGGTTCGGTCAAAGTCAGCGTCGAAACTGACGATGGTGAGGCGAAATTTTTCCGCAGTGACGTATTGGTAGACGTCGTCAAAGTCCAGGTTAAACCAGAAGGTGCCGGGCTTCTTGGGCCTTCGCTTGCCCCAGTAGCACCTCCAGGAAAGCGTTGGTGTCAACCAGCAGCCTCATTCGCCCTCGATTCTCCAACGCGCAATTTGATGCTGCAATTGTACCGACGTGTAGCGCTCGCGCAGATCCCGCAGAGCTCCAGCCCAGGTGAACTTCGGCTGACCGTGCGCTTCGCTCCTTCTTTTGGCCAAAAGACGCTCGGCAAATTCGCGCACTTCGTCTTGGTCGGCAGCGGCCAGATACTTTACGATTTCTTCCAGCGTCTTCGGCTGCTTCAGGGCGCATGTCCTCCAAGATTCACGGACGCAGAACCGAGGCCGTTGCGTCAGCGGCTGCACAGGTCCTTCACTTCACCATAGTGCTCAACCCAGCCTCCTTTTGCAAGCCGCTCCCGGCGTTTGGTGCCGGTGTCATTTGGAGCGCAGTCATTCCCGTCCCGCCCTGCGGGCGCGCGTCATTCCCGCGAAAGCGGGAATCCACGCGAGGGCGGGGGCGCGGACAAACGCCACGAGGGAAAACGTGGGGCGCTGTGTTGTATTCCGGGATGAGATGAGTAAGGCACTCTTTGCTTCGTATCTCATTAGGGTCAGGCTGAAGGATGAGACTCTTCTCGCGGATTTTCTGCACATGTATGCCGCGGGTGGCGCAGACATCGGGTTGTGATGTCTGCGACATGCTGATGCCGCTTGAGGGTGAGATAGAATCTTTCCATGCCCCATCTGCGGCATTTTTGCGGCCTCAATCATCTTCATTACGTGACGACCAGCATCCCGCAGGGCGGGATCGCGCCCGCCTCTTCGACTCGGAGCGGTTAAAGCGCAAATTCGTCACCACGCTCGCCGACCTGCGATCCCGCAGGGCGGGATGGGCTCCCGCATCGTCGGACACGTTCTCATCCCGCAGGGCGGGACTGCCACCTATTGCTCTGGCCCTCGGACGGCGCCAACCCCACCCAGCCTGCTTGTAGCGCAGGGCCCGCAGTCCGGCCCTGCGGCTCTTCCAGCGACGCGGGTTCTTGGCGCGTCGCAAACCGGACAATCCGCTTTAGGCTTGGCCCCGCGCCGAATACGGCTTCTGAAGACATCCAGGCCGCGCCGTCAAAATCACGGCGCGGTGGAAAAGCCGTCCGTCGGCTGACGGACTGGAAAGCGAGCCTTGAAGAGGGGACGTTATGAAATGCTGAATTGCGAATGCTAAATTACGAATGAAGGCCGAAGGCAGTTTCCGATGACAAGGGATCCGGCTCGGATAGGGCCATTGAGTCATTGAATGATTTCAAGTACTCTTTCAGGTGTCACAGGTGTCGGGTTTCAGGAACACGAAAGATCATCGGAATGGAGGTTTCTCGTGAAGACGCTTGACGAGCTCGTTCAAAAGCTTCCTCCCGATCTGCAGCGCGAGGTGGAAGATTTTGCCAGATTCCTACTGGAGACGCGAGCGGAGCCCAAGACGGGCAAGCTGCGCATGGACTGGGCGGGCGCGTTGTCGGAATTTCGAGAGCGTTTTACATCCCTCGAGCTCCAGAAAAAAGCGCTCGAGTGGTGGGGTGACTGATGGAGTTTCTGGTAGAAACCAACCTTGGGCTGGAACTGTTACTCAACCAGCAACGGGCCCAGGAGGTTCGGGAGTTGTTTGAGGAGCGCGAGGGCTCCGACTTCGCAATTACCGAATTGTCGCTCTATTCGATTGGCATTGTCCTTACCCGTTTGAGTAAAGATCAAGCCTTCGCGCAGTTCGTCGCCGACGCATTGGAGCAGGCGGGCACACGGTTGCTTCGCCTGGGTTCGGCCGAAATGAAGGACCTGCTCAGTGCGCGAAAGCAATTTGGACTGGATTTTGACGATGCGTACCAGTACACGGCAGCCGAAAAATACAATCTCACCCTGTTGAGCTTCGACACGGACTTCGACCGCACGGCGCGAGGACGGAAGACCCCCGCGACGATCCTCCCCTCGAAATGACGCTGCCGCGCTTGTGCGCGGGTGGCCCAAACGTCGGTTTGTGATGTCTGCGACATTGCTGACTCCGCTTGAGGCTGAGGTAGAATCTTTGCAAGCCCCAGTTGCGGCATTTTTACGGGCTCAATCACCCTCATTACGTGACCACCAGCATCGAACAGGATTCAGGATTCGGGATTCAGGAAGTGAAAGACCAGATTCCAGGTCATAGGCGGTAGGTGGGGAAGAGCACAGGAGATCGCGCCCGCCTCTTCGACTCGGAGCGGTTTAGGCGCAAATTCCTCACCACGCTCGCCGACCTGCGATCCCGCAGGGCGGGATGGGCTCCCGCATCGTCGGATACGTTCTCATCCCGCAGGGCGGGACTGCCACCTATTGCTCTGCCCCTCGGACGGCGACGGCCCCACCCAGATTGTGCAGCGGTTGGAGGAGCGCACGGCCAAGTTCATCGCTTCCGCTCTTGTGAATCCAGCGTTTTTGCTCTTGACACGAGCCTAGGGATGTGATAGGTGGTATGTCGTAGGTGGGGGAAGAACAGGAGTCAGGAGCCAGAATGAAGAGCATCTGCTTTCCGCCTTCTGCCTTCTGCTTGCTGCCGGCTGCCTACTGCAATTGAGGCCAGTTCGAGCTGGAGGGACTCTTGGCGCGTACCGCAGTCTACGACAACATGTCACCGCCGACAGGGAAGGAAAAAACTAGTAACTTTAAGAATTGAAGGATTGATGCGGGAATGTATATGAAAACAAAGCACCGGCTTTCAGCAGCCCGGAGAGAAGCGGGAATGTTACAGAAAACAAACAAGTTAACTTAATAAAGCGGGAATGTTGTGTGCGCCCCAACGGCGCGGATCGCCAGTGGGTGGAAGTCCCACCCAGATAGTTGTCGGTAAGTCTGGTAGCTGACAAGCGGCTTAGGCCGGCGATGGGCCGGACCGGGCCGAAGCCTTGTGACAAAGGCCACCTAGGGTGGCTGAGCAACCCTGCAGGCCGTAACACGTGTGAAGCCTGAGCAGGCCTCGAAAGTGAAGTCGTGGACGCCGACCTGCCATAA
>JBEKME010000193.1:0-8049 GCA_050008675.1 Terriglobia bacterium | reverse complement strand
CATTGGGAATTTCCGTCTTCGCCAAGGCGCGAATGCAAAGCTCAGCGGTCTCTCGCCCCATGACCTCTTTGCGGTCAGGCCCCGCGTCCACATGGCAGTGATGACAGGTCTGGTTACACAGTTTCCCCACGTTGATCTGAAAGACGGTTATGCCGATGGCGCGAAGCGGATCGAGACCCGCTGTGCGCATCTTTTCCTCAAAACGGGGAATGCCATTCGCCTGGCCGAGGATGCGCAACTGCTCAGAAGTCCGAGCTGAGGGGCTAGCGCCTGATTGTAAACTGAGTCCCATGTTTGCCCTTATGGATGCCCATGACGAGTGGGAATATCACATCGAAAGCTTCTCCACCACCTTGCGCATCTGAACCCCATGCACCAGTGAGGCGCCGCCCCGAAGGGCGCAGGCCACGTGTACTGCCTCAGTCATTTCCTCGATGTTGGAGCCCTTTTCCAAGCACGCTTGCGAGTAAGCGTCAATACAATAAGGACATTGCAGTGCATGCGCCACTCCCAGGGCGATGAGGGCTTTTTCTCGCTCTGTCAGGGCACCATCCGCGAAGACAGCAGCGTAATAGGTCTGGAACTTTTCCCAGAGTTCTTTGTTCCCTGTCCCAACCTCGGCAAACTTAGCGAGATCTCCGGGATGATAGTAGGTCTCCATGGCCAGTCTCCTCCACCCACTTTCTTTCAAAGAGCCGACAGGCGGCTCTTGAAGAGCGAACGCCAACAGTTCCTGAGGAGGTCGAAGTACCGTTCGCGGCTCATCCCTGCCGTACGGAGGAGGTTTTTTGATGATGAACACGGGAAGTTCCTTATACGTGGGGATCACGAGCGGTCGTTTTACTCCGGCTTTGGTGTAGATGAGATGGTCACCGTGCTGCCGGTTGAAGGCGAAGCCGTCCCGTTCGAAGACTCTGGTGAGCGTCCGGTAGTCGACGGGTCGGAGCGGGGGCATCTACTTTACGCTCATTGTCAATCGATCAAGTGATACAAATTCCGGCGCTCGCCACGTCTCGCCCTCACGCTCGTAGCCGGCCTCCTCGAGAATTTCCGGCAGCGTCCCCATTTCAGTGCTGGTTTCGAGAAAGCCGCGAACGGCGTCTCGGATGTTTTTGCGTGCCTCTTCGTCCGTGGAGCCACAGCTCGACAAATCCAATTCGGGGACGTAGGCAACGTAGGCCTTCCCTTCCCTAAACGTGTGGACGGTGAAAGAAATATCCTGCATTTGGCACGCCTCCTTGCAGTTCTTAAAGCCTTCCATGGCCCGTCTCCTCTATCCACTCTCACTCGGCGTAGTGAGCTTCGATTATCCGGGCGCGCATCCCCCCAGGAGTCTCCCCGTTGGGATACGGGCTAGGTACGAGTGTACACCCCGCCGCATAGTTCTGGAAAATTACATCCCGCTGGCCGGGATTCCTTGCTTGGCTCGAATCTCCGCCCTCTTCAGCCAATTAAGGAGAAAGAGCACGCCCACCAGGAATAAGGGCCCGGATATGACGACGACCCAGTCGGGATGATGCCCGGCCTCAATTAGATAAAATGTTCCCGCAGCAATGTAAAGGATTCCCCCAACCCACTCCCAACGCCAGGAAAGGACGAGCACGACCACAATGAAGGCAGTCGGAATAAGATGTATGGAGAGCGCAAGGATGGTTTTCCACAAGCCGAGGCCTTCGTTAAAGACATCCAGGGCAAACAGGCTCACGAAGAGTGCAAACGCGATGCACAAAACCCTCGGTGACCAGAACAACAGCCGCCGCACGGGTCCTTTCATAGCAATTAACTCCCTTCTTTTCCAAGTTGTAATTGCGCCTGCCAACAATCTCGCGCCAGGAATTGCCGATTTTCGATTGCCGATTGCTGGTGGACATTGGAAGGAGTTGCCACACCACTTTTTCAATCGTCAATCGGCAATCAGCCCGCCACGGCGGACTGAGGATGACATGTCATTCTGAGCGGAGCGCAGCGGAGCGAAGAATCTGCTTTTGGTTGCGGCCGAAGGCGGCGCTGTTCTACTGTCCCCTGCCACCTGTAACCAGTCACTTGTTCTTCTCCCTGACACCTGGCACCTGACACCTGTTCTTCTGTCACTGCCTTTCCCGCTCCTCCCTGAGCAGCGCGGTGAGCACCATAGAGACGATGCTGACCACCAAGGCGCCCCAAAACGCCGCCCAAAAACCGTCCACGTAAAAGCCCACGTGAATCCAGTTGACCGCGATATAGGAAGCCAGCCACAACGTGATTCCGTTAATCACCAGGACGAACAGGCCCAGTGTGAGGATGACCAGCGGGCACGACAGCAGTTTCAGCACCGGCCGCACAATCGCGTTCACCAAGCCCAAAATGATCGCCATCACCGCGAATAAGGTCCAGCTATTCTTCTCCGCATGAATGCCCGGCACTAGCCATGCGGCCACGAATAACGAGAGACTGCTCACCACCCAGCGTAATAGCAGATTCATCATAACCTCGCAACGATCTTTTGGGCGATGGCCTTGACCGCGTCGACGTTGTTTCCAACCATGTGCAACTGGAGGTTGACCAGGACGTCGCCCTTCCGGAACATCAACGTGGTGCCCATGGGTGCGATGTAGGCTTCATCGCCGATTCCCGCAACCGGCTGGAAGAATTCCTGGCCTCCTTCGGTGCCCTTCAAAACTGCCCTTGAAAACTTCAGCGCCATCGCGCCACCCTGCCACGTCACATGAACGTCCAGGGCTTGGTTATTACCCGCTGATGACTTATATTGGCAGCTCGATGTCCCACCGCTGGCCTCGGACATGGTTGTTCCCAGCGCTTCGCCCACCTCTTCTTTCGTAACCAGCGAACACACATCGCGCGCGCTAGCCGCCCGCCCTGAAGTTGCGCTCTGCGTCATGTCTAGATGGTACGTTTGGGACAGTTCCCTGGCTTTCTTCCTCACCTGGTAAACCCCATAGACACAGCTCCCAATTCCCAGGAGCGTGACCAGAAGAAGGAACGCCAGCAACCCGACTATGATTTTCACTGCGGCACTTCCCGATTTGGCGGGTGCAGCGCCAGGCGCGGCTCCCGCTGCCACGACCCCGGCACGCGCCGCGGGCGCAGGCCCCTGTGCTGCTGTAGGTGGCGGGCCAACGGGCGTACCGCACTGTAAGCAAAACCGAACGTCGTCTCCTACCGGTGAACCACACTTGGTGCAGAATCCGGCCATGAAATTACCTCCTCATCTCGTCACAGTCTCCCTGACGCCTGAGACTTTTCGTCGAGCATATATCACGCGCTTCAACAATACATGCGAATCGCGTGACACTTGGATTGTAACCTTTCACCTGCTCTTCTGTCTCCTGCCCATCCCTTGTCAGTGCGCTTCTGCCCCCCCCCCGTGACACCTGCTCGTCCCCCGGTGGTGCTCTTCTGCCCCCTGACACCTGAAACCTGACACCTGACACCAGTTCTTCACACGGTCACTGTTTTCCCGTCCTCACTCAGCACCGCGCGCGCCTTTTTGCGTTGCGCGATGTTGGCGAGATGCAGTGTGCGCACCGCCTGATGTCCGATCTCGATAGGGGCGTTCGGTTGTGTGCGCGACCGCACACATTCGAGGAAGTTCTGGATGTGGGGTACAGTCCGGGTCACCCCGCCGGGCAGTTTTTCTTTCACCGGCTCAGGCCGCACCCAGCGCGTCCCTGCCCAAGGCTCCTGATATAACCGATAGCCGTCCTCGCAGAGCTCCAGGGTTCCCTTCTGCCCGTGGAAAACGATGCCCCAGCCATTCTGGAAAGAGTTGGTATAGGTCAGGGTCCACGTGCAGGTGAATTTCGGGTATTCGATTATTGCGCAGAACGTGTCCGGCGTTTCCGAGGGCTTCAACTTATAGACTTCACCATAACATTGCGCGGCCGTGGGCTGCGAGGAATTCGTGAACCACTGGATTACGTCAATCAAGTGTGTTCCCTGGTCGGTCATGTTCCCGCCGGAGTAGTCCCAGAAATAGCGCCAGTAGCGAAACCGGTAAACATCAAAAGCATGCTGGGGCGCCGGCCCTACGAAGCGCTCCCAGTCGAGTTTACTCTCGAGCACGGACTTGGGCCGCAGATTAATGTTCCAGTACCACTCGGCGCGCACCAAGTTGATTTCACCCAGTGTACCCTCATCGATGAGTTGCTTGCACTCCTGCACAGTCGGCGAACTTCGCCTTTGCATTCCAACCTGCACGATGCGGTCGGTCTTGCGCACCTCGGCCACCATGCTGGCGCCTTGCTCAATGGACCAGGACATAGGCTTCTCGCAATACGCGTCTTTGCCGGCGCGCAGCGTGTCCACCAAGTGGTCATGATGCCAGTGCTCCGGGGTCGCAACGAGCACGGCATCAATATCTTTGCGATCCAGCAGCTTGCGATGGTCGGTGTAGCCCTCCGCCTGCGGCCCGGCGATTTCCAGGCCGGCGTCGAGGTTCACGCCGTACACGTCGCAGACCGCGCCCCACTCCACGCCCTGGTCCTTGAAATTCTCCATGTGGCCGCGACCCATGCCACCCGCGCCGATGATGCCCATCACCAGACGGTCGTTGGCCCCGAAAACTTTGGCGCTGAAGGTGGGATGCGCCAGCACCCCTAGCCCCACCGCCGCTGTCTTACCTATGAATCTCCTGCGTGTGATTGCCTCGTGTACCATAAAAGCGCCTCCCTGCAAGGTATCTGGCGTGGATTCTATTCGAGAAAAAGCCCCGAGTCCAGTATCGCCATCAAGTGGTACTGGTGTCATTTGGGGGAAGTTGATTTTTCGTGCGGCCCTGTCAAGGCAGTCATTCCCGCGAAAGCGGGAATCCAGTGGGAGGTTACGCTCATTAGAGCCGAGCAATTCTAGGCCAGACGGACTTGTACAAAGCGGTAGCGCCATTGTCGCCGCGTGGATTCCCGCTTTCGCGGGAATGACTGCGCTCCAAATGACACCAATACCCCTTAAGTGCAGTGACGAGTCGCCCACCGTGGCGGGACGGGCGGGAGTCAGAAGGACAGGTTTCAGGTGTCGGGTGTCACGTTTCAGGGGCTTCTTGGCCCGGCGAAAAGAAGAGAGGACTCACCATGACAAGCGGCGGGAGGCGCGTTCACGATGCTTTTCGCGATGTAAACGAATTGTGTTTCCGGATGCAGACTACATGAAGCCAACGACGGGATGCGGGGTATAGGGCTCCTCGAGAGAGGCAATCTCTTCGAGCGTAAGACGCAGCGAGAGCGCTGCGGCGGCGTCCGAAAGATGGTGCGGCTTCGTAGCGCCGACAATGGGCGACGTGATCGCCGGTTTGCTGAGCATCCAGGCAAGCGCTACCTGAGCGCGGGAAGCACCACGCTGCTCGGAGATCCGCCCCAGGCGGTCGACGACTGGGTGGTCAATTTCTTCGGTCTGCGAGTACAGGCTTTTCCCGAACTGGTCGGTTTCATAGCGCTTGGTGCTTTCGGTTTGCCAGGGGCGGGCCAGGCGGCCACGTGCGAGGGGACTCCAGGGGATGACGCCAATGCCTTCGGACTGGCAAAGGGGAATCATCTCGCGCTCTTCTTCACGATAGAGCAGGTTGTAGTGATTCTGCATGGAAACAAAGCGCGTCCAGCCGTGCAGTTGGGCGAGATAGAGTGCCTTGGTGAACTGCCAAGCGTACATGGAAGACGCCCCGATATAGCGCACCTTGCCCGATTTCACCACGTCGCTCAACGCCTCGAGAGTTTCCTCGATCGGCGTTTCGTAATCCCAGCGATGAATTTGGTAGAGATCCACATAGTCTGTCTGCAGACGACGGAGGCTCTCGTCGAGTTCGAAAAAGATGGACTTCCGGGACAGGCCGCGGCCATTGGGCTCGTCGCGCATGACGCCGTGGAGCTTGGTGGCGATGACGACGGCTTCGCGGCGGGTGTTGGCTTTCAGGAATCGCCCGAGAATGTTCTCGCTGTCGCCGCGTGAATAAACATTGGCAGTGTCAAAAAAATTGATCCCAAGTTCGAGAGCTTGGCGAAGGAAGGGCTGGCTTTCCTCTTCGCTAAGGGCCCAGGCGTGGCTGCCGGGTTTGAGTTCGCCTGTGGCAGGCGCTCCATAGGTCATGCAGCCCAGACAGATGCGGGAAACTTTGAGGCCGGTCTTACCGAGGTTGACGTAGTCCATTATTTCTCCTCAGCAGGAATTAGCTTTTTGGCCCTCCGGCGGTTGCAAGTATACACCCGTTTTGCCCCCAATCGAGCCCTCTGAGCACAATCTACTCTCTGCTATACTCGCCATGAGCCGGAAATCCATGGGGATTCGCCAGCCGCCGTTGAAGGTTTTTGTTTAGCCCCCGGCAATCCTCCCTGAGCCGAGGCACTGATTTGACGATGCAGGCACCCGATAATTCGAGGAGGCGTCCGCCGCTCTTCCCCGCGCGGAAGCGGTTGTTTATGTCCTCGCTCCTGTTCGCTTTTCTGTTCCCTGGTCTCACCTGGAAACAAGCGGCAGGGTGTGCCCTCCTGCTCCTGCTGTTCAATACATTAATTCTGCCATGGCTGGATGTTGACGTGAGCAAACGCCCAGGCGTCGCTGAAGGCATCGGTGCGGCGGCTCATACTTACCCGGCGCCAACAGTCAACACGTGGACAGGAATTGTCTTGTATCCCATCTCCGTTTTGGCTCTCATTGGACTTTACCGTAACCACCTGCACATTGCAGCAGCAGCCTGGGCCATCATGGCGCTGGGCGACGGCATGGCGACTGTAGTCGGAGAGGCTCTGCGTGGCTCTGCGCTCCCCTGGAACCGGCAGAAGACTTGGCCCGGCTTTATTAGCTTCGCGGTTGCGGGGACGGTGGGCGCGTACATTCTTACACGCTGGATTGCTCCTGAAATTCCTCCCCATAGGACCTTGATGGTTTGCGCTGCCGCCTCATTGCTCGGGGCCGTGGTTGAGAGTATTCCGATTCCTCTGGACGACAACCTCACGGTGCCGCTGGTTGTGGGCGCCTTCATGTTTTGCGCTTTCCTAGTGGAACGTTCCGCGCTCGACAGCAACCTGCCCTACCTCGGCCGCCGCATAATCCTCGCGATTGCTGTGAATCTGGCGTTCGCATTGTTAGCCTGCGCGTTGAAAGCCGCGTCGCGCTCCGGCGCAGTCGGCGGCTTTTTCCTCGGAACGGCGATCTATCTCGGATACGGTTACAAGAGCTTCCTTCTCCTTTTCGCGTTTGTTCTGCTGGGTTCGGTTGCCACGCGCCTCGGCTTTTCGAAGAAAGCGGCTCGTGGTGTTGCAGAGCGCCGGGGCGGAGCGCGAAGCTGGCGCGAGGCACTGGCCAATCTGCTCGCGGCGGCATTTTTCGCCGTCCTCGTGATTACAACCCATCACGAAGCTGCCTTCCTGATTGCGCTGGTGGCGGCGCTGGCAGAGGCGGCGGGCGACACGGTCTCGAGCGAAATCGGCCAGTGGGGTTCAGACCGCGCTTACCTGATTACGACCTTCGAGGCTGTTCCGGCCGGCGAAGACGGAGGGATTTCTCTGGGTGGGACCGCGACCGGATTTGCGGCTTCAGCAATCATAATGGGGCTGGGTCTTGGATTAGGGTTGTGTGGGCCGTACAGGTTCGCAGGCCCCGCCATCGCACTTGGCGCCGCCTGCGCGGGCAACTTGTTCGATAGCTTTTTAGGCGCCACGATTCAGCGCCGGGGTCTGGTCACAAATGGCATTGTGAACTTCGCGGGCACCAGCGTTGCGGGCGCACTGGCGTTAGGCCTGGCGCTTAGCTTGGGGCTTTGATCCCGAGTTCCGCTACTGGTGTCATTCGCGAGACACGCGCGTTGCAACTCGCAGTCATTCCCGCGAAAGCGGGAATCCACTCCTTATGCCTTTGGAGGTGCGGCGTCGTGGGACTGGATTCCCGCTTTCGCGGGAATGACTAGCGTTTTGAATGGGATCCGATCCCAGATGGCACTAACCGAACTTTCGCAGTTGAGGGGTCATTGAGGCAGTAAGTGTTGTGTTTTCAGCAAAGCGGTCTCGAAGGTCTACACTACATTTTCAACTCCAGTGTGGCCGCCGAGTCCTGTTCCGACGCCTT
>JBEKME010000192.1:0-8146 GCA_050008675.1 Terriglobia bacterium | reverse complement strand
GCTCGTGGTTCCCGCTGGTGGACCGCAACCCGCAGAAATTCATGAAAATTGATGAGGCGCGGCCCTCCGACTTTCAGAAGGCTACCCAAAGGGTGTACCGGTCGGCGAAGCTGGCATCGGGCATTACAGTGGGTGTCGTGCCATCCGCATCGGTTTCTTCGCCGCAGTGACCCGTCGTCCCGTGTCTGCCCGGGCGGATGAACGCTCTGCCCAGCCGCGTCACCCCCGCGAAGGCGGGGGTCCATCTTCCCCGGCGCAGATTCCCGCTTGCGCGGGAATGACGCGTCGATGTGCAGTTTTAGAATTTTGCGCAGGACGCGAAGAAATTGAGCGTTAGCGATACAGCGCGGCTGCTCGCCCCAACCAAAACGAGACTCTCCGTGTCCTCCGTGCCTCTCAAGCTTTAACACAGAGAGCACAGCGCGGCATAGCCGCAACCAACACGTAGGGCCGAACGGCGTTTGGCCCTGGGGCGAGCGCCGCTCGCCCCTACGCGACGCGCAAAATCTTCGCGCCACAACAACGTCCCAGGAACTAGTGCTACGGAGGATCTCAGTGGACTCTGTGTTTAAGCTCTTCTGACCACGGAGGACACGGAGGCACTACTGACAGGGGGAGAAATCTTTGCGCGGCGCAAAAAAATTCACCGCTGAGTGATAGCGACGATTCCTCTTCCCTTGCTACCCAGTAAGGTCCCACTTTCAGGTTCACAATGCGCCGGACTCACATTACAATCACTTGGGGAGATCCTATTTAAGGGTGTAAGGGGGACTACATCTTATGTTTGTCTCACGCAGGCATTTTTTCGGTATGGTGGGGACAGGATTGTTGCTCAGCCAATCGCGACCGCTGAAGGCAGAACAGGCGCCTGCCATGGCGCCGCTGGAGCCCGTCGCTCCCTTTCCGGGTCGCTCGAAAGTCGCGCTCATCCACGGGCAGGACCGCCGCAAGAATGTGCACGACGCCTTGGTGGCGATCGATGACCAAGTGAGGCCAGGGTTGCAACGTAAGAAGTACGTAGTAATCAAGCCCAATGGTCTCACTTCACAGAACCCGCTCGCTGCCACCAGTGCTGACGCCATACGCGGCATCCTTGACTACCTGGCGCCGCGATTCAAAGGGCCGGTGGTCATCGCTGAATCCTCCTCGGAGGATACCCTGGAAGTCTATGAGAGCTACGGATACAACCGCCTGCTGTCGGAGTATGGCGAGGCGAAATTGAGCTTGGTGGATCTGAACCGGGAAGCGAAGTACGAGACCATCCCCCTCATCGACTTTGATCTGCACGTAACGCCCGTACGCCTGGCGGCGCGGCTTCTCGATCCCGATGCCTTCGTGATTTGCTCGGCGGTAATGAAGACGCACAACACTGTGATCGCAACCTTGTCGGTGAAAAACATGGTGCTCGGCTCGCCCTTGCACAGTGTTGGAGGTGAAACTCCCCTCTGGAGCGACAAGCGCAAATACCACGTCGGCCTCCGCCAGACTCACTACAATATGCTGCTGACGGCGCAGAAGCTGCAGCCCAACTGGGGCGCAGCCCTCATCGACGGCTTTGAAGGTATGGAAGGGAATGGGCCGGGCTCAGGCACCCCGGTTCCCTCGCGCATCGCCATTGCCTCGACCGATTACATTGCCGCCGACCGCGTTGCTCTGGATGCCATGGGGATAGACTCGAGATGGATCGGGTACCTTGTTTACTGCGGGCAGGTGGGGTTGGGGCAGTACGATCTCGCCAAGATCGATGTCCTCGGCGCGCCCATCGCCTCCGTCAAGCGGAACTACAGCCTGCACCCGGACATCCAACGCGAGCTCCAATGGATGGGGCCCATGGAGGACCTCCCGCCCAAACTGGGCGAGTTGCGGCAAGAATCCAACAAGGCCTTAGCGTAAACGGCAGAATTTTCGGTAGTGGTGTCATTTGGAATGGCATCCCTTACGAAGCGCCGGTCATTCCCGTCCCGCCATGGCGGGAGGAATCCAGTCCGTAGGCAGCGCATTTCCGAAGGTTTGCGGAGTGGATTCCCGCTTTCGCGGGAATGACGACGGCTTGGAGCGTCCATGTCTCGCAAATGACACCAGTACCCCCCAGGACGGCAAGGAGCCAGGGAAAAAGTAAGGCTCTCCCCTGAATCCTGAATCCTGACTCCTGAATCCTGCGCGGCGGTTGACATGTTTATCGGCAATGTGTAAGAATTCATGCTTTTGCCGGCCCTAGAGAGAGGCTTTCCCGTAAGCATGGACGGAAATGGCTGACGAACAAAAGGCGCCGCCCAAGGCGGCCAATGGAGGCGAGGCACAAAAGCCCACACCGGGAGCTAGTGGGGCAACTCCCCCGGTTCGGGCCGAGGCCACTGCCGCTCCCAAGTCACCTCCGTCATCGGCGAGTAGTCCCCCATCGGGAACCCCGGGAACTCTCACTCCGCCCAAACCTGCCGCCGCTGCGCCAGCGAAGCCTCCAGCGGCAGCCAAACCTCCAGTAAAACCAGAGCCCTGGTCAAACCCACTTCTTGACGAACTTCAGAAGAGGTTTCCAGGGGCCATCCACGAGGCGGTCACTTTCCGAAAGATGCCGTCCATTGTCGTATCCAAGGAATTCTTGCTGTCTATTTGCCAGTTTCTGAAAGGCGAAGAAGGCGGCGACTACACCCTGCTCACGGACGAGACGGCGGTGGATTATCCCAAACGGGAGAAGCGGTTTGAAATCATCTACCACCTCTACTCCTTCAAGCGTAATGACCGATTGCGACTGAAGGTTATGGTCGGTGAGGGCGAAACGGTTCCTTCAGTGGTAAGCATTTGGCTCACGGCAAACTGGCTGGAGCGCGAAGTCTACGACATGTTTGGGGTGGTTTACGAGGGCCATCCGGATTTGAAGCGCATCCTTCTTCCCGACGGTTGGACCGGCCATCCTCTGCGCAAGGATTACGACATCCTGCGCCAGGATGATGCCTGGGTAAAGTCAAACCTGGGAATCGAGAGCGGACAGTAAGCGATGCCCGAAACTACTTTTCTCGACGCTAGTGAACTGCACCTCAACATGGGGCCGCAGCACCCGGCCACGCACGGAGTTTTGCGCGTCAAACTGAAGCTGGATGGTGAAAGGGTGTTGGGCTCGGAATGCGTCATCGGTTACCTGCACCGGGGGGTGGAGAAAATTGCCGAGAACAGGACCTACGCGCAGTTCGCACCTTACACGGACCGCATGGATTATGTCGCTGCGGTCACCAACGGCATGGGCTATGTCGAGGCCGTCGAGAAGCTGCTGGGAGTGGAGATTCCTCCCCGCGCCCAGTACACGCGCATGATCCTGGCCGAACTACAGCGCCTTGCCAGCCACTTGGTGTGGCTGGGGACGCACGCGCTTGACATGGGCGCTATGACGCCCGTCTTTTACACCTTCCGGGAGCGGGAAGAAATCCTGAAAATCTTTGAGAAATACTGCGGGGCCCGGCTGACCACCCACGCCTTTCGCATCGGCGGATTGCAGTACGATCTTTACGACGGATTCGAACAGGATTGCCTGAAGTTCTGCGATTACTTACCGCCCAAGATCGATGAATATGAGCAGTTGCTCACCAAGAATCGCATCTGGATAAACAGAACCAGAGGTGTGGGTGTCCTGAGCGCCGAAGATGCCGTCGCCTATGGAGTGACCGGGCCAGTACTCCGGGGCTCGGGGGTGAAGTGGGACATTCGCAAAGTGCAGCCTTATGAGGCCTACGACAAAGTGGAGTTCGAGGTGCCCACGGGCGCGCACGGCGATACTTACGATCGGTACATCGTTCGGATCCAGGAAATGCGGCAGTCCGTGCGCATTGTCCGCCAGTGTGTGGAACGTCTTGCTCCCGGACCCATATTGGGGAAAGTCGGCAAGGTGATTAAGCCGCCGGTCGGCGAGGTGTACCATTCCATCGAAGGACCGAAGGGCGAACTCGGATATTTCGTAGTGAGTGACGGAAGCACGAACCCCTACCGTGTGCGGGTTCGGCCCCCGTTATTTGTAAACTTGCAGGCTCTGGACATCATGATACGCGGCCACCTCATCGCAGACGTGGTGGCGGTGATTGGAACGTTGGATATCGTGCTCGGGGAAGTAGATCGGTAATGGGAAATCCGAAACTCGAAAAGCGAAATTCGAAACTCGAAAACCGAAAACCGAAAACCGAAATTCGAAATCCGATATGTGCCTGGCGCTTTTCGAGTTTCGAATTTCGCTTTTCGCTTTTCGAGTTTCGGTTTTCGAGTTTCGATAAAGGCTATGGCCCAAAACGCAATTGACTTTTTCCAAGTCCATCCGTTCATCCTGGCGGTCATCAAGATCCTGATTGTGCTTGCGGTGGTTGCCGGGATTGTGGCTTATCTCGTCTACATGGAGCGCAAAGTCCTCTCTTTCATGCAGGCGAGGCTGGGCCCCATGCGGGTGGGGCCTTGGGGCCTGCTTCAGCCCGTTGCCGACGCCATCAAACTCCTTCTCAAGGAGGATATTATTCCGGCAGGAGCGGACAAGTTCGTGTTTTTGCTGGCGCCCACGATAAGCGTGGCGGCTGCCTTTACAGTCTTCTCCGTCATCCCGTTCGCCGGAAACTTCTACATCAGCGACATCAATGTTGGCCTCCTCTTCATCCTGGGTGTTTCCTCCTTGGGGATTTATGGCATCATCCTGGGTGGTTGGTCATCGAATAGCCATTACCCGCTCCTCGGGGCGCTGCGGTCTTCAGCACAATTGGTGAGTTACGAAGTGGCTGCGGGCATGGCGCTGGTGGGTGTGCTATTGATTTCGAATTCTCTCAGCATGGTGGAGATCGTGAATCGCCAGCAGCAAATGGGCGTGTGGAACGTCTTTCTTCAGCCGGTGGCCTTTGTCATTTATTTGATTGCGGCGGTGGCTGAAACGAATCGCAACCCATTTGATTTGCCGGAGGCGGAGTCGGAACTCACGGCAGGCTTCCACACGGAGTATAGCGGTTTCCGCTTCACCCTTTACTTCCTCGCCGAATACACCAACATGGTGGTGGTCTCCTGCATCGCCGTTACTATGTTTCTGGGGGGATGGCTGAGACCGTTTGTGAATATTCGGGCACTGGATTTCTTGAGGTTTGCGCCTGTCGTGGCATTGCTCGGCGCGGCAGCGTTTATCCTTTGGCTGGGGCTGAAGAGTCTGGTTCCGTTGGAGCGATATTTCTTTGTCGCTTTGGCCGCGGCTTGCGTTGTGCTGGCCGGCATGGTGGCAATCCCTGTGGTGTTGAATGCCATTCAGGGGATTTTTTGGTTTGCGACAAAGGTCCTGGCCTTTCTTTATGCATTCATCTGGTATCGCGCCACCTTCCCGCGATACCGCTATGACCAGCTCATGAACGTTGGCTGGCACTGGATGATCCCGATAGGTTTGGGGAACGTTATTGTGACTGCGTTGGTCCGATACTTTGTGAGTTTACACACGCCGAGCACTCCGGCCGCGGGGTTGGGTGGATAACGCCGATGGGATTGACTGATCTTGTTCGTCGCGTATTCCTGGTTGATCTCGTTAAGGGCCTGAGGCTGACCTTTTCCTATCAACGCCCCAGCGCCACCTGCACTGAACAGTATCCGCTGGAGCGCCCCGTGGTCGCGGAACGCTACCGGGGCGCCCCACGCCTGAACAACCATCCGGAAACCGGCGAGACACTCTGCATCGCCTGCAACCTCTGCTCGCTGGCATGTCCCGAAAACCTGATTGTGGTGGCATGGGCGCGGACCGAGGATCGCAAGAAGCGATTGACGACTTTCACCTATGACCTTTCGCGCTGCATGTTCTGTGGCTTGTGCGAGGACGCTTGCCCCGTGGACGCGCTGGAACTGACCCAGGACTTCGAGATAGCCCACTATTCCCGCGAAGGAATGATCTGGGATCGGCAGGCGCTGGAGGAGGGACCGCGGCCCACGCGGTATACACGGTAACTAGAAGACAGGAGTCAGAAGTCAGGAGTCAGAATGGAAGCTGGAAATTCGAAACTCGAAAATCGAAACTCGAAAATCGAAACTGGAAATCCGAAAATCGAAATCCGATGTGTGGCTGGCGATTTTCGGTTTTCGAATTTCGATTTTCGAGTTTCGACAATAATCGCATGCTTACTCTGATTGCATTCGGAATCCTATCGGTGGTCGCTCTGGCCTCGGGCATAATGGTAATTACCCGCCGGAATGCCATCCATAGCGTTATTTGGCTGATCGTGACGCTGTTCTCGGTGGGGGGGATCTTCCTGCTGCAACACGCCGAGTTTCTTTTTGCGGTGCAGATCATTCTTTATGTGGGCGGCATTATGGTGCTGTTCCTGTTTGTCGTCATGCTGGTCAACATTGACGTAGCTTTGAAGCAGGCTCAGTTCAGCCGCCAGTGGCAGCTTGGATTATTCACCGCCGTCTTGGTGTTCGCACAGCTTGCTTACGTGATTTACAAGATAGGGGCTGGTTTGAGCCTGCCGACCCAGCCTCTTGGTCCGGAGCCGGCGCACAATACGCAGGCGATAGGTCAGGCCCTTTACCAAACCTACATGTTGCCTGTCGAAATTGCTTCGCTCTTGCTACTTGTGGCCATGGTAGGCGCAGTGATCATGGCCAAAAGGAAGTTCGAATGATCCCGACTGCATATTACATCCTGCTGGGCAGCGGCCTCTTCACCATTGGGGTGATTGGCGTGCTGACGCGGCGCAACGTGCTCATAATCCTCATGTCCATCGAACTGATCTTGAACGCCGTCAACATCAACCTGGTGGCGCTTTCCCAGTATTTCCGCTCCGTGGACGGGCAAGTGTTCGCGATTTTCGTGATTACAGATGCGGCGGCGGAAGCGGCGGTCGGCTTGGGTTTGATTATCGCCCTCTTTCGCAACAAGGAAACGGTGAACGCGGACGAGATCGATCTGCTGAAATGGTGAGCGAAGGGTAAAGGGTAAAGGGTAAAGGGTAAAGGCTGAAAGAAGAATGAGCACGAATCCTGGAGACGGTCGTATGAATACACGCTGCGAGAATCTACTCATTTACCCTTTAACCTTTATCCTTCACCCTTTATCCTTTACCCTTTAGACTTTAACCTTTAGACGACATGCTTAAATACATTTGGGTCATCCCGTTACTGCCCGCGCTTGGAGCGCTGATTCAGCTCCTCGTAGGGCGCAGACTCTCGAAAAATGCTGTCTCCGCGGTCTCCGTAGGGCTGCCGGGCGTTTCGTTCCTCTGGGCGCTGGGATGTTTCCTGGAGTTTCTTAAACTGCCGTCGGATGTCCACGTCTTCAGCAAAGTTATCTATTCGTGGCTACCGGCGGGAGCTTTCCGGCTGGCCGACGGCACGCTGGGCAGTTTGAACGTTCATGTGGGATTTCAGCTTGACCCGCTTTCCACCGTCATGATGCTGGTGGTGACGGGTGTCGGCTTTCTTATCCATGTTTATTCCATTGGCTATATGGGGCATGAAGGGGGCTACTACCGGTTTTTTGGATACATGAATCTCTTCATGTTTTCGATGCTTGTCTTGGTGCTGGCGGACAACTACCTGATGATGTTCGTCGGCTGGGAGGGTGTTGGCCTCTGTTCTTATCTGCTGATCGGCTTCTACTTCCAGCGCAAGTCTGCTTCGGATGCCGGCAAGAAAGCATTTGTTGTCAATCGCATCGGGGACGCGGGATTTCTGTTGGGAGTCATGCTGATGGCGGTCACCTTTGGCAGCCTGGATTTCCAACGGGTCACTGCACTGGCACGAAGTGGCCGCTTTCCAGTCGGGAGCGGCGTGATCGTAGCAATCTGCATCCTGCTTTTCATTGGCGCCACGGGGAAGTCCGCACAGATTCCTCTATACACCTGGCTACCTGACGCTATGGAGGGTCCCACGCCGGTGAGCGCTCTGATTCATGCGGCCACTATGGTGACGGCGGGTGTTTACATGGTGGCGCGTTCCAACGCGCTTTTCATCCTGGCGCCGACGGCGATGGCGCTGGTGGCTGGGATTGGCGCCGCGACCGCCATTTGGGCGGCAAGTATCGGGCTGGTCCAAAACGACATCAAGCGCGTGCTGGCCTACTCGACGATCAGCCAGCTCGGGTACATGTTTCTGGCATGTGGTGTGGGGGCGTTCGGCGCAGGAATCTTCCATCTGATGACGCACGCCTTCT
>JBEKME010000191.1:0-8672 GCA_050008675.1 Terriglobia bacterium | reverse complement strand
TGCCCTATTGTGACCAGGTGTCTGTGCATTTCTGCACAGCCCCGTATTTGTAACCCTCCCGATCAACCCAATTCTCTTCCCAATTAACAACACACGTGGCGCTGGTGAAAGTCAGCGCATGTGCCACGATAATGAGTCACGTCGAGGAGTGAGCGCGACAAACGTCGTAATCAGACTTGCTTCACGTACGAGCCTGGCCGTCAGGCCATGGCGAGTTGCTTGAGTCAGGATATCCTTCACTGTCAGGAAATCTGGGCTTACGGACAATCATTTGTGGGGCATCGTCGTACCTCTTATCGCGAATGTCCAACCAAAATACGAGGGTTGGTCATGATTGCACAGACATCTGTGCGTAATTGAACAGACACGCGTCTTCGCCGCTTCTATTATGATGTTTAGGGGAAGAGTAAGAAGAGCTTCCTCTTACAATTAGGGGGTAGACATGGGAACCATTAGGGAACTTAGGAACGAATCTAACAAAGCGACACTCGCCCGCATCAAGAAAGAAATGGCGCAGCCCCGCATCGCCAAGTCTGCGAGAAAGGGGGCGTGAACCAGACAAGACTCGCAGTGGCCTCGTCATAACCGTTAGTCACCGCAGCTACTTCCTCGAAAGCTCGCGTTCGAAACGCCCTTCGACCTCTTCACGACTCAGCTTAGTTTCTGCTTTGCTCATCAGGATCGAATAAACGGCTTCGCTACCTTCGATCTGAGCGGTGATAAACGTGGTGTCCATCAGTTCGTCGTTACTGAATTTCACCTTTCTGCCGTCTGCAAGTGTTCTAATCCACTCGTCGTTTGGCATTTTCATTATCCCGCGAACATCAAGTGTAGGAGACGCCTCCAGATTCTCGGTGAAGGGAGACGAGCGAGCACAGTCCGCTCCGATCAGCCACAGACGCGACAACGCCAAGAGTGCTTAAGGCAGTATAAGCTACTCGTCCCGATCAACTCAACCTTCGGTAGTGGGTCAGTTTCCTGAATGGGCGTTTTTCGTTCCCAATCAGGCGAAGTACCCACTCAGCATAGTTTCCAAGTGCGCCGTGATCCAAGCACCAACGCCAATCTGGCTGTTCTACGCAGCGTGTGCGTCAGGCTTAAAGGAGGCGGTGGTGGTTCGGATGCGAGCGAGTGGCCACGGTAATCAGGTGGAGTAGGCCCCCGGAACGGACATCAGCTGCCGATCGGGTAAAGCGCAATCACGCGGGCGAGGCCGGCTAGAACGTGGGACGCGGCGGTCCAGCGAATCGTCTTCGTCTGCTGCGCCAGGTAGCCGTAAACGAGGCCGAGGATGAGACTCCATGACGGCGCGCGGGGAGGAGTCTCGCGCTCACGAGAGTGTTATTCCCGGCCCGGCGCCCGATCGAGGTTCGGCTGCACCTGCGTGTATCCCGCCGGAAAAGCGAACAGCGAGTCGTCCAGCGCGTCGGTTGAGAAGGACGTCACCTCGACGGTCATCTCCATTAGCGCACCGGGCTCGCTTGCGGGCGCGGGCCCTGATTGCGAGGCCCCACTGCTGGCGCTCTGGTCTTGATCCTGCTGCTTCTTGTGACGAAACATCCCGCCTAGCGCCTTGGCGGCGGCTTGGCCAGGACTGCTAACATCGCCGGAGCCGGACGATCGTTGTTGCGGCTGCCCGCCAGAGCTTGCGTTCGGATTCGCGGCGTTCGGCTGTCCCGGAGCGCCCATGCCCATGCTTATGTACTGCAGCATCGGGAAACCCTTGATGGCCGCCGAATTCTTCTGCAGTTCCGCCATGCTTGACGAGAGCTGCACATTCCCGCCGAACATCTCGCCGGGCACCCAGTTGAGCTCCTTGGCCATAGCCTGCTGGAACTCGAGAAACTGCTCGGAACCGGGCAGTGAGGGCGTTACGTATTGGTCCGACTTCACCCACGTCTGAACCTGGCCGCTCTGAGCCGGTTGATTGGGATCGGTGGCTTCCATCACCATCTCAAGGTCAACCTTCACCTCGTGCGTCGGCAGACCCGCGACGGTGCGCGTGCCCGGCCCGTCGGTCACCGACAGCTTCGGAGTGAGTTTGACGTTCGCCTGTTGCGGGTTGCTCTTGTTCTGCTTGGCCATCTGCTCCTGCGCTTTGGCCTTCGCTTCCTCCAGGCGCTGGCGCATCTGGTCGAACGTCATCACCGAGTAGGTGTGCTTCTTGTTGTCAATCTCGATGATCTGCCGCCCGTCGAGATCGATGATGGTGGAATGCCCATCGCTCGAGTCCCGCCGCATTTTGTGGCCTTTCAGATACTCCGTGGTCACGATCGGTTCGCGGGCCTGCTTGCTGAACGCGCCGGCCACCTTCATCATGCCGGCCATCGCCCCGCCCGTAACCTTTGACGACTGCGCATACTTGAAGTCGGCCCGGCTGCTCCCGGCGCCCACCAGGAGGACGAGAAAACACCCCCAAAACGCGGCCTTGTTCTTGTTGACCATAGTCACCTCTCAAGCCGGTGAGTTCCATCTCTTGATCGTATGCCTTTGCCGAGCACGCCGTGCGATTCCTCGGCGCGTAGATAGCACGGGGTAGTATAGCACGCTTCCGTCTCCTGCTGTTTGCTCAATTGTTAATGGAAAGCTTGCCGTCAGCGCCAGTGGAGGCTTCACGTGAAATGAGCGCCGTCTAACACGCTGCACGCAGAAGTTGTCATTTGTGGAATAGTCGCACTCGGAAAATACTCTCATGTGATCGGGGAAGATTTTTACTCGCTCTTCTCGCCGCAAGTTACTGCCGGTCACGAGTTTCTGCCTTTACTAGGGATTCGGCCTGAAAACTCGCCTTTGCGCCCAGTGAGTTTTTCACCCCTTCTTGCTCGCCGCACACACTTGGACCTTGTTTCGGTACCTTCCAGTGTGTCGCGTCACAACCTACTCATAGCAGCGGCGAGCAGACTCATCAGTCATCGCTCCCACCCGCGTTGCGCATCCCCATTAACCAATCTTCTTCCCAATTAACAACACACGTGGCGCCTCTGCCACGAAAAGGAGGTCCTGTGTTCGTTGAACTCATGCCGCTTCTTGCCGGCCGCACTGTGCTCATCACAGTGGCCAAGGTGGATGACAAAACGCTCCGCGTCAATGTAATCCCCCATGGAAAGGCCGACGAGAACCCGGCTCTAACCACCCCACTCACCTATACCGGCCCACCCGAGGAACTCGACGCTGAACTCGGCAAGCATCTGGCCGGTTACGTCCAAACCCACCAGCAGGCCGCCAGCACCCTGGCCGAAGCCAAGGCCACCCTGGAGGCTGCCGCCAAGGCAGCTCAGGAGGAAGCCAAGCGCAAAGCCGAAGAGCGCAAGAAGGTGACTCAGAAGGCACCCGCAACTGCCACCACGGCTGAACCTGCCTCTTCTGCACCCTCAACTCCTGGTGAGCCTGTGCCCTGTTCAGCATCGACGGGGACACTCGGGCTGTTCCCACCTACGACACCCGAACCCGCTCCAACTCAATCCAAAGGAGGTCTCGCACTCTAATGGAGAGCCACGTTCTTTCTCGTATCTTCGAATTTAATGGTGTGAGGCTCCCTGACCCGGACCCCAAGCTTTCTCCGGAGGAAGTTCGCACCTTGTATGCGCATCAGTATCCTGACATCGCCACGGCCTCGATCACCGGGCCGGAGGCGGTCGGAGACAAGCTGCGCTATCAGTTCACGCGAGCTATCGGCTCGAAGGGATAACCCGATGAGCCGAAATGCAAAAAGCAAGGAGGTGACGAAGCGTGCGGTCCTGGCGGAACTTGAAAGACTTCACCAGGACCGCCACGCCCGTTACCGGACACTCCTCGGGAGGTTTGCGAGATGCCGAGAACTGCAACAAGCCGCCGCTCTGTGCGCTGCCGCAGTCGCGGCCAGCGCTCGCACTTACAACGGCACGCCACTCGCCGCCTCACCAGGCTGGTTTCCTCCGGTCAGTTGATGGGTCAAGGAAGTGGACTCGTACTGCCACGATTTGGCGGTGTCCCGCTGGTTCACCGATTGGTAGCCGATGACCGCTTGGCAGTGATGCTGGCCAAGGCTCTCGTCGAGCTGGACATTGCCGTCCCTGGAGATTGGAAAAGGGCGGAACGTGACCCAACATCCTTCACCAGGCTTACGCTTGAGCGTTGGATTGACACGCACGGGGGCCCAGCCATTCGCCACCGATTCCTGCTTTCCGCCGTGATTAGCAACACTCCCTGTGAATGGGCGGAGCGTGATGAAACCAAGCCCAACCAATTGTTCCTCATTGTCGAGCCTTCCGAGGCAAGCTGTGGATGTGTGACCTTTGGCCCAACGCTAGAGCTGCTGGAGAAAGTTCATCCACAACTGCCTGTGACCCTCTTCAACCTCTTTGTCGGAGCCCTCAACCGCTGGACGAGGATTTATGACTTTCGTGATGCCGAGGAACGAGCGGAGATGCTGCGGGAATGGGCCGCGCAGGAAGCGGATGCTGACCAGTACGAAATCCCAGACGTGCAGGGATCGATTCCGCCGTGCATGCGGCAGACGGCGCTGGATGAGGGTGAGCTTGCTCGCCTTAAGGCCAAGATCAACGACCCGCTGGCAGCTAACCTGGTCGAAGCTGCGATCAATCTTGGATGCGTGTCTGCCCGAGCGGAGAGGCCAGAGCTTGGTGATGACATCGGCCAACAGCTCTCAGACTGCAATCCGCCGTTGCCGTGCCTGCTCGCCAGCTTTGTTGAAGGTGACTCAGTCGTGGGCTGCTTCAACGAAGAGGCCGAGGGAATGCTGGAAGTGACACCGGAGCCCAATCTCATTATTCCATTCGATTCCACCCACACGGAAAGTGTTCGTGCTGCCTTCCATGTGTTCGGAGTCGCCTGCGACACCATTGCGGCGGCAAGCAAGGTGATCGATCTCATGCCTGGCAACGACAAGTGGGTCATTTGAGGGAAAGAGCCATGCAAGCGTACGTCAGCATAGGAGCCAACTGCGAATTCAAACTCAGCGAAGCCGTGCTTGTCTATCGAGGTGGAGGGGGTGGGGCATTTGCAAGCCTCCACCAGGTTAGGCAGACTGGCGATGGAGTTCCTTACCTCGCGCCCGGTGAAAACCTCACCACAGCTTTCGTGCGCACCCTTGCTCAAGGGCTTGGAGCACAGGTCAAGCCGGACATCCTTCCCGATAATGTCCTGGTACGCACTCCTGACTTGCTGGTGTGGTGGTCACGGCCACGACGGAGGATCATGTTCTTCGGAGGGACGGATGAAGAAGCACGGAAGCTTAACGGTCTCCTCTTCCCGCATCCGGCGCTGATCTTCAAAGTTGCAGGCAAGGACCTCTTCGTGCGGGCGATGGCGACGAATTCACGGCCAAGCTCCGAAACTCCCATGAAGACGGCCCCATACTGGAACACGGATGCTCGGGGCTTAGTCTGTGCCGGCAGCATGCGCGTACCCGAATCGGCCGACATCGCCTCGATACCCGGCTGGGAAGGCGCATATTTTCAATCCGAATTCACACATGCAGCCGGAGCAGTGCGACTCACCAGCCACCCCGGAGGTTTCATCGGGTTGTGGAGGAGTCTGGTCGGTAGGAAGAGGTTCCCAGTTCGATACCTGACCGATACGGGAGAGACGCTACAGGAATTCGTCGCACGCGGGAGCGAACGCTGAGGAGTTGGTCATGGAAACCCACCGCATCCACCCGGAGTTGCTCGAACGGCAAGTGCGCGTGCTGGTGGTCGGTTGTGGAGGCACTGGCAGCGCCGTTGTGGCAGGGCTGCCTTACCTGCATCAGTCCCTCATGGCGCGTGGACATCCCGGAGGGCTGCATGTCACGGTCATGGACGGCGATACGATCTCGCCTACCAATTGCATACGCCAGCCTTTCGCGAGGTCAGAGGTCGGCCTGAATAAGGCGATAGTTTTGGTCAACCGGCTGGATCTCTTCTGGGGACTAAAGTGGGAAGCGGTCCCTGCTTACCTGCGTCCGGGAACCTTCATCTCACGCAGTTACTCTGGTGATGACCTCCGTGCTCACATCGTTGTAGGGTGCGTGGATACGCGGGCAGCAAGGGCCACAATTCGCGATGCCCTCAGCAACTGGAGCACGGTTTCGTACTGGCTCGATCTGGGCAACAATGCTGACAGCGGGCAGTTCATTCTGGGTGAACCGCTCAACGAGCGGAACCGCAGGGCAAGGTTGCGACTCCGAACTGCGGCGGAGTTATTTCCTGAGATAGTGGACTCGACTCTCGACAATGACGGCGAGCCAAGCTGTAGCGCCGCGGCTGCCCTAGAAAGACAGGAACCATTTATCAACTCAACCCTCGCACAACACTCCTTGGCCTTGCTGGCGCGGTTGTTCCGATACGGGACGCTTTGTTACCACGGCGGATTCATCAGCCTCGCGACGGGTATAGGCAGTCGTTTGCCGATCGATGCCTCTATGTGGAGACGACTCCGCCGGCGCTGCAAGAGTGAAAAGATCAGAGCGTAGGACCACGCCGGGAAATCACGCCCTGTCCCACGTGCTGCAACTCCTGAGACACCTTTATTTACGCACCCGCAATGCAACAAAGGGGGATCCCTGCGTGTCTGAATCTGAAAGCCAATTTAAGGGTATTCGTGGATTCCTCTGGCTGGCTGTCGGCTTTTTGCTCCTAGCGGCTGCCATTGGAAGCGCAATATATATCGTTGTTCACCTTGTCAACTGCTTGTAATCTGTGCCCTTCCAATTCGCCAATTCAATGCCGAAGCGTGTTGGTCCTAAAGGTCGAAGGCCCGGCCGTCGAAGTTTCCATGACGCATACGGACATAACCTTTTATCGTTAGGCTTCGATCGAACCCGACAAACCGCAGTGCGATCTGTTCCATAGTCCCATGCTGTTTCTCGCCAAGCGAGTTCTCAAACGTATACCACCCCTCTCTCTGGGTCGACGGACGGACGGACGCTTCAGCTTTGAGGGCATTTGGCCCTTTCGTTTCGTAATGCGCAAAGGCAACGGCATTCGGTTTCGCTTCGCCGGGCATTTCGGCGACCGTAATCTCGCTTCGTGCTTCGGAACCTTGTTGTGGGTTCGTTCGTCCAAGTTTCGCGAGCAGGCTCTCGACAATATCAGCGTAGCTGTCGGAGGATGTAAGCTTCGCGAGTCGGTCCGCAAATGCGGGGCTGTATTGAATCAAATCGTCACGCGTGATTTCATGCCAAATGGGCAGTATCAGCTTCTTGCCGACCTGTTCGCGCGCGAATAAAGAATTCAGTTCGTACTCTGTCCACTTCTTCCTGCGCAGAAACGCCTGAGAGAATACGACAATACCGTACCGGCAACCAGCCAAGCCACGGTCTATTGACGCCCTTAGGTCGTCCCCCCACTCCAGCGTAGTTTTGTCAAACCAAACGTTGATTCCGGCGGCCTTAAGTGCGTCAACTAGAGGTTGCACATACTCCTTGTCCTCCGTCGCGTGGGAGATGAAGACGTCAAAGAGCGGGGTATCTTCCCGTTCAGACGTCCCGGACGGCACATGAACAGGTCCCGACCCTGAAGATGTTATACCGAAGAACGCTGCACGCTCGCTATCAAAAGTACGAGATTCCTGCAAGAGCTTGGTGCTAGCACTCGCATACATGCCCGACGAATCCAGCTGAACGAACCCCTCCGCAGCAAGGATCGCTCTGGCTTGCTGTAAACGTTCGTGAGACACGCCCAGGTATTCAGCGTCGTACAGGTCAGCGATACATACGCGCGTGGCTTGAGTTCCCCGCCTAAATCCGAGCCAATAGACCTTGCGTTTCAGAAAAGCGGCTACCTGCTCATCCGTCGCCCTCTGGAAAACAACTCTCTTCGCCTTGGAGTCGTAGGCTGAACTGCCAATTGTGACCACTTGGAGGTCAATCGGGTGCTTGCCTTCTGGATAGAACAATGCCTGCCTGGCATCAACAAACTTTCGTACAGCATTGACAACGAGTGGTTCAGTAATAACAAACTCCAGCGAGCCTATGCTTACTAGAATTGTATGTGTCAGATGGACGGAGAAGTTAGCTTCGAAAACCGTGTCGATACCGGTCTTGGTGTGGACATGAACAAATTGGAAATCTCCGCCCTCTGTACTCCTGGACAAGGGAAACTCAATATTCAGCGTGATCGGAATGCCAGATAGGGTCGCGTATTCTGCGAAACTAAGATTTGGAAGTCTCAGAGCTAATTCGGTCAAATAGGACCGAAGTGCTGAGTGGTATCGTTCGGTGGCTGGAAGGTCTGTGAGGAATTCATATCCAAGATTGACCTGCACTTCCTTGTTACCCTTCGACAAATCGAATCGCACCGGATTTCCCATGCCGAACGACCTCGTAGGCGTACACGCAAGGCCGAGTTCCGAGCACAACTTTACGAACACCGAAATCCCCGCACCCAGTTCATCGTCAACCTGACCGCTCACAATTGCCCTCTCATAAGGATAAGTTATTAAGGCCCGTCCTATGTTCGCACTGTACCTGCCGCAGAGTCCGATTAGGTGGCATTTCCTCCTTGCCTTCGAAACCGTGAGCATTGTACGCCGGTTTCGGAGTTGGAGGTACGGTCTCTTCAGAGAAGGGTGCACGACAAAAAAGTTAGAGCTTGACGGCAGTTGGGAGGCGGGGTTATTATCTGTCAGCGTGTATTACTGATAGATAGGAGGATTGGATGAACCCCCTTTCCCTGCGCTTGGAGGAACTTCAG
>JBEKME010000190.1:0-8767 GCA_050008675.1 Terriglobia bacterium | reverse complement strand
GACTCGATTTGGCAGATTGAGCGCTTCACGCTGCGACTGGCCGATTCCCTTCAGCGCCGGCGTTGGGAGGAAGCGGACCGCGACGCGATTTTCGCCGCGCATTACGCCGCCGATCTCACCCAGCCCCTCCACACAGTCAGGAACTACGACGGCCAGTTGACCGGCCAAAGAGGCGTTCACGCTCGCTTCGAGACCGAGCTGGTGAATGCGCTCGCGGATGGGTGGCAACTCAAGCCCCGGCCTGCGATTTTCGAGCCGGACCTGCGCGCGCGCATCTTCCGAGAGATGACGGAAAGCTTTTCCTACAGGAATGTTGTCTTCGCCTCCGATCGCATCGCGGTTTCCGGCCGGAACTACCTCGATCCCCAGTACTACGCGACGTTCTATAAACTTGCAGGGCCGCTGGCAGAGAAGCGGCTGGAAGCCGGGGCTTCGTTCGTCTCGAGTCTCTGGTATACTGCCTGGGTTCGAGCGGGGAAGCCCGTGCTCCCAGACAGGCCTGCCCATGTGAAAGCGTTTGAGGGGGCGCCTGCCGCTTCGCAGGTTTTCCGTCCTGCACGGTGAAGCCCGGAGGCGTCCCGACTTTTGCCAAGGTATCGAGATGAGGCGAAAGAAGATACTCGTGGCGGTGATTGTTCTGGTGGTTTTCTGCCTGGGAGTTTTCGTGGGCCGCCGCGCCGGGCGCTCTCCCTCAACCACATCTTCCTTTGCTTCGCGTTCTTCCTCCTCGGGAGAGATGGCGGGATGCGTGGACTTCCACGACGCCGGTCCGCACGCGGGCGAGACGGGCTGCGTTTCCGGACGCGTGGTGAGGGTTTTCGCCTCGCGGGGCGGCAATACTTTTGTCGACTTTTGCGAAGACTATCGCGACTGTCCATTCACCAGCGTGATTTTCTCCTCCGACAAGAACAAGTTTGGGGATCTCGCATCCCTGGCAGGGAGGCAAATTGAAATCCGCGGGCCCATTACCGTGTATCAGGGAAGACCCGAAATCATTATCCGTGATCCCGAGCAGATTCGATTGGCGCCCTGACGCTTCCCAAAGCCTGGAGTCTGCCGGATTGAAAGGCCCTATGCGTTGCTGCGCGGGAGTTATTTTGGTCCTGGCTGGTTGGCTTTCTTTCCTAAGTGGCTTGCAGCCTGCCCGGGCGTCCGCGATGTCGCAGCAGACCGTCTTACCGGCCGCCACTCAGCCCTTGCCGGGAGTCGCCGAGGAGGTAAACAAGGGATTCGACCTGCTTTCACGAAATGACGCGGCAGGCGCCGAAGCCGCGTTTCGTAAGGCCATCGACCTGCAACCGGAACTCGAGATGGCGCACCGCGGCCTGGGCCTGGCTCTGCGGGCTCGCGGCCAGGATGAGGCTGCATTGCGCGAACTGCAAGTGGCTACGCGCCTCGACCCTTCAGACGCGGATGCGCATTATGCGCTGGCCATGACCGCCTGGGCCTTGAGGAACCAGTCTTCTGCTTCGCAGCGTGCCAGGGGGGCGCCGCTCCAGGACTACGGCGCGCTGGCCGCCGGGGAGTTCAGAAAGCTGGCTGCGCTCAGGCCTCAAGATGCCTCGCTTCGGCAAATCCTGATCGAGATCGACTTGGAGATGGGACGGAAAGAGGACGCTCTTAGTGAGGCGCAAGAGGCTGTCCGACTGGCGCCGGATAATTCCGGAGCGCACGTGGTCCTCGGCCGGGCCTACTTCGCCGGAGCAGAAGAAGACAAGGCCGCGGCAGAATACGAAAGAGCATTGAAGCTCAACCCAAAGGACGGCGAAGCGTATCTCGCGCTCGGCCAAATCCGGTTCTTCCAGCGGCGATATGCGCAGGCGGCAGAGAATTTTCAGCAAGCCATCCAGGTTTCTCCTAACCTCGCCCCGGCGTATGGGGGCATGGCGAAGATTTTCATTCAACAGGGTCGTTCCGCCGGAGCGCGCAACATGCTGGAAAAAGTCGTGGCGCTGGATCCGCAAGACTGGCAGAGCCAGTATCAGCTTGCGGTATTGCTGAATGAGGCCGGGGAAGCCGGGAGCGCCACGGACCTGCTGGAGAAAGTCACCCGCCTGCACCCGGATTTTCTGCCCGCACAAGAGCAGTTGGTCATGGGACTGGTGCGTCGAGGGGATTTGAAGCAAGCCAGTGCCAAGGCGAGTGCGCTGATTGCAAGTCAGCCTCAGGCGGCCGAGGGGCACCGCCTGCTGGCGCTTATCCTCTGGAAGCAGCATGACCTCGAGGGGGCGCTGGCAGAAGCCGCCATGGCGCTGGGGCCCGAGCCGGACTCCGCCTCCATGTTGGCCCTTCAGGCTATCTCCCTGTGGCAGCTCGGGCGCAAGAAGGATGCCCAGGCCGCTTTCCGCCAGGCTGCGAAGGTCGAGCCCAAGGTGGGGACGGCAGAGGTTTTTTGCCGCCTGCTGCTGTGCGACGCACCGGATATCGGCACGGTGAGTGATTTCCTGCGCCGCAACCGTTGGGTGATTGCCCCCACGCCCGCGCCCTAGCCAGGGGCAGGGGAAATTCTGAATTCTGAATTCTGAATTCTGAATTACGAATTGCGCGCTGCCTGCCGCTTATTGTTCTTCCCCAGTCCCCAGCAGTCAGGAGGCGGGTGGAACGCGATAAGCCGAAACCAGTCGGAAGTCGGGACAATGACGGCAGTAGTTCATAACATCGAAGGCGGTTTTTCATGCCTCTCTATATTGTCGAAAAGCTGATGGGCGGAATAATCCTGCTCGACTTGCGCGGACGTATCATCCTGGGGCGCGAGAGCGAGACTTTTCGCCGTAAGATCAGAGAACTGATCGATGCCGGCTACAAGCGTCTGATCCTCGACCTCGGGGGGATCACCTACATCGACAGTGTGGGCCTTTCTATCTTGGTAGCGAGTTTCGCCTCGGTACGCAAACAGGGCGGGGATCTGAAGCTCCTGCGCTTGCCCCAAGGCGTGCATCAATTGCTGCAAATCACACGTCTCGTTACCGTCTTCGAGATTCATGAAAGCCTGGAGTCGGCCCTCCAGGCGTTCGACCGTGAAGCGGTCTGAAGAACAGTGACGAGTGACGAGCAGGATACAGGAGCCAGGATTCAGAAGCCAGCAGGCAGGCTGAAAGCTGACCCGCCGCGGCGGGATAGCTGAGCGCAGAAGGCTAGCTACCTAGCCGCAGTGGCGGGATTACTGGCAGGGGACTGGGACACCGCCGGTTGGCCTTTGACAAGCCGCTTGGGTGTTGGTACAGTTGCGCCAATGCGTTCGTGAGGTGACTTCACGCGCAGGCTGGCTTATTCTTTTTCGACCCGGCGCGAAGATCCCCATACGCTGTCCGAGGTGGCCATGCAAGGGACTATCAAGCGAATTATCCGTGACCGTGGGTTTGGGTTTATCCGCACTGCTGAGGGCCAGGAGGTTTTCTTCCACCGCAGCAACCTTCAGGGTCTTAACTTCGACGTTTTGAAGGAGGGGGAAAGCGTCGAACTCGAAGTGGAGAGAGGGGATAAAGGACCCCGGGCTACGAACGTACGTCCGAGCGAGGCCTAGCGCTGCCGGAGATTGCAGAACTCCCCCAGCAATCGCGTTCTTTTGGAGCAAGGGGTGGAAGTGCGCGAAATCAGCGCATAACTCCGCCCCAAGTTCCGTCGAGGCAGTCCTCGCCCGGAGAGGAGTGTGTGTGAGAAGGCGTTTCTTGCTCCTTTTCCACAACGCCAGCGATTGAATCTTGGTTCGTGAATATGACAACTGGCCAACGGAAGGGCATTGCGTGCGGGGGAAACTGGGTTCTGGATCTCGTCAAGGTCGTCGACCTTTATCCCCCCGAGAGCTCCATCGCCAACATCACAGCCGAATCTATGGGTGGAGGTGGATGCTCTTTCAATGTGACCCTCAACCTCGCCATATTCGACAACAGTCTCGAGCTATATGCTCTGGGCATGATTGGAAACGACTCGTACGGAGATTTTCTGCTCGATCAATTTCGCAAGTATCCCTATGTCCATCTCGAGCAGCTCAGGAGGACGAGCAAGGATGGGACGTCGTACACGGACGTTTTCAATGTTGCTTCCACGGGGCGCAGGACCTTTTTCCATTATCGGGGAGCAAACCGCCTGTTCTGTCCGGACGATGTTGACCTGGGCAAGCTGCCGGTCGACTTGTTTCATTTGGGATATCTGAATCTGCTGGACGCGATGTATCAACCGGATGACCAATTCCAGACCGTGGCGGCGCGATTCTTAGCCCAAATGCGGGAAAGGAACATCAAGACTTCCATTGATTTGGTGTCAGAGGACAGCAACCGTTACAGGCAGATTGTTCCCCCGGCGCTAAAGTTCACCACTTATTGCATCATCAACGACTTCGAAGCCGAAAAGCTTTCAGGAATACCGATTCGGCAGGACCGCGCGCTGATCCTGGGTAATCTGAAGAGAATCGCCACGGCTATTTTGGCTCTCGGAGTCGATGAACTGGTGGTGATTCACTTCCCAGAAGGAGCTTACCTTCTAACGAAGGACCGAGGTGAGGTTTTGCAGCCTTCCTTGGATCTCCCCGAGGGTTATATTGTGGGAAGCACTGGCGCTGGTGACTCGTTCTGTGCCGGCGTGCTTTATGGACTGTACAGAGGATGGAGCCACGAAAAGACGCTCCGTTTCGCTGTATGTGCCGGAGCTATGAACCTGAGCGATTTGACGACGACCGGCGGCATGAGGCCCTGGGAAGAGGTTTTCGAAATGGAGCAGAAATTCCCTTACCGGAGTTTCCTGCAATAGCTTCTTGTTTTTCAACACGGGGATTAACCAGCGGCTCGCCAATCTTCACAAAAAATCCGCCAGGAGAAGCCGGAAACTCGCAGAAAAGGAGTGCAGCGGTTAAGGTACAAGTGGAAGGTGCAGAATGGCCTTGACGTCTATGAAGGATATGCTGGTAAGGGCTCGCCGCGGGCACTACGCCGTCTGTTATTGCGAGGCCTGGAATCTCGAATCCCTCCAGGCAGTGGTCGAGGCGGCGGAGGAGACACGCTCACCGGTGATTGTTGGTTTTGGAGGCGGTTTTCTCTTGCGAGCGGAGCGGCCCCACCCGGAGCCGCTCGAGTACTACGCGGGACTTGGCCTCGCTGCGGCCCACGTGGCCAGTGTGCCCGTTGCTTTATTGCTGAACGAAACCGATAGTTTCGATCAAATCAAAAGAGCCATCGAGCTTGGGTTCAACGGCGTCATGGTAGAAAACGAGCGCTTGAGTGCCGGCGAGTATCAAGAGCTCGTCCGGCAGGTGGTGAGCTGGGCTCACCGCCACGCTGTAGCCGTCGAAGCGCAAATTGGCCATTTGCCCGAGCACGGCTCGGCGGGCGGTCATCACGGCTCTCTCACGGATCCGCAAGCCGCGCGCGCCTTTGCCCAATCAACAGGTGTTGACGCCTTAGCCGTCTCGATTGGAAACGTCCACGTCATGACTCGCGGCGGGGCTGCCATCGATTTGAAGCTGCTGGCTGACATTGAACGGCAGGTCAGGCTGCCCCTCGTGGTGCATGGCGGGACAGGGTTTCCATGCAGGAAGGCTCGGCAGGCGGTGCGCTACGGCGTGGCTAAATTCAACTTTGGAACGGGACTCAAGCAGGCTTATCTCCGAGCTCTTCAAGGCAATCTGAGGAAGTACCGCGAACCGATGAACCCGCATCCTTTCGTGGGCATGGGGGGCAGGAAGGATATCCTGGTGGCGGCCCGGGAGGCTGTGAAGCTAGAGGTAGTCAAGCTCCTTAAGGCTTTTGGCTCGGCGGGCAAGGCAAAAAGTTAGCCCTGGCTTTGCCGGGAGAGGTGGAAGGCTGAGCATTGGCCCTACCCATAACATAGGGCCGGAGGTTCCCTGGACGTTCTAATAGGCAAAAACACATCCTAACAGGGTTCTTAGGGGTGAATTTCCGCAAAACTTCACCTCCCCGCCCCTAAAACGAGTACGAAAGTACTACAAAGACCGAAAATTCCCGAAGGTGGTTTATGTTGTGGTGTTGTCCCCAGGAAAACGCAAGATAATGTACAAACCGGGGCAAACCCTCTAAGAAAGCCTAAGAATTTTCTAAGAAACCCCCACAACTTGCAAAAATCACTTGACAACTCCCAAGCCCAAGGGTATATGCCTAACAATAGAGAGTTTGTAGTTGCTCTCTTGGTTCAAGTGCTGGTCCTTGGAAGGCATTGGAGGGGGAGAATTCAGTCGCGGGGTTGAACGCATGGCAGAAACCAGAGAGGTCATGGACATCCGGGAAGCGTCAGAGTATTTGGGAGTGTCCCGCGAAACACTTTACAAGTATGTCTATGAGGAGAAGATTCCTGCTTTCAAGTTAGGTAACCGGTGGAAGTTCAAGAAAACGCTCCTGGACCGTTGGATGGAGACACAAAGCGCGCAATCTGAACATCGTTCCTCACGGAAGTAACGCCTGACCACTCGATAGGGAGCAAAGTCGATGTTTGGAATGGGGAAAGCGAAGGGCTTAGTAGGGCTGGATGTCGGATCAAGCGCCGTCAAAGCCGTCGAGCTAAAGAAGCGGGGAGATTCTTACGAACTGGTCAACTTCGGGGTGGAGTTTCTGGGGCAGGACACTGTGGTCGACGGCGCGATCATGGATGCCCTCTCTGTTTCCGCCGCCATCCAGAGGATTTTCACCGAGAACAAAATCAAGACTTGGAATGTCGCCACTTCCGTTTCCGGCCACTCCGTGATCGTGAAGAGAATTACGGTCAACGCGGCGAACAACGAGGAACTGGACTCGGTCATACATTACGAAGCGCAGCAGCACATCCCGTTTGACATCTCAGACGTGAACCTGAGCTACCAGCCGCTGGGGGAATCTTCCTCCGGGCAAGGCATGGACGTCATGCTGGTGGCGGTAAAGCACGAAAAAATTCTCAATCATACGAATGTCCTGAGCCAGGCAAACAAAACGCCCTGTGTCGTAGACTACGATGGCTTCGCGATGTTTAATGCCTTCGAGGCCAACTACGAGGTCTCTGGGGATACCATCGTGGCGCTCCTCAACATCGGCGCCAGCATCACCAACATTGTGGTGGGACGGGGAGGAACCCCGTTGTTCACCCGGGATGTTTCCGTAGGTGGCAATCAGTACACGGACACCCTCCAGAAAGAACTCGACCTGAGTTACGAGGATGCGGAGAAACTGAAGCAGGGGCAGGAAGTGGGCGGCATAACACGGGAGCAGAAAACTCCCCACCTTCGCTCCGTCACGGAAATCCTGATGCTGGAGGTTCAGAAGACCTTCGACTTCTTCCGCCAGACGACTTCGGCGGAAAACACCCAGCAGATTTACCTGGCTGGGGGAACAGCGAAGATTGAAGGGTTGGTGGAGCAGTTGAAAGAGGAATTTCGTGTTCCGGTGGAAATCATCGATCCTTTCCGGAAGGTGAAAGTCGATCCCGAGAGGTTTGACCAGGCTTACCTGCAAGATATTGCTCCCTGCCTGTGCGTGGCAGTGGGGCTGGCGCTTAGGAGCTTTGATTAGTCATGATTAAGATTAACCTGCTGGGAGTGGCCGCGCCGAAGCCTAAGGCAGCGGCTGTGGGGCCGGCGAGCATGGTGGTGCAGTGGGGGGTTCCCATCGGCGCTCTCGTCGTGTGCCTCGGGATCGTGGGCCTGTTCTACATGATTTGGAGCGCGTCGATTGACAGCGTGAATGTCGAACTCAGAAAGCAGCAGGCCGAGCAGGCGCGCCTGGTGGCCATCAAGAAGGAAAACGCGAAATACGAACAGGAGCGCCGGCTTCTCGAGCAGCGCATCAATACCATCCAGGTGCTCCAGGCCAGCCGTGTGGGACCGACAGAGTTCATGAATGCCCTGGGTAATGTGGTGAACAAGACCACCAATGACCTCTATCTCTTTTCCGTGGCTCCCCAGGGTGAGCGGGTGGTGATTCACGGGCTGGCGGCTTCTGCGAATTCTGTTGCCGCTTTGCTCTCTTCCCTGAAGACTTCCGGGTATTTCGATGACGTGCAACTCAGGCAATTCTACGAAGATGACGTACAAGATCTAGTAAGCTACAAGTTCAATATGGACTGCGCATATAAGTCGCCTTCGGCGGCAGCTTCCCCGACGCAGGGTGGCGCGGGAGCGAGCGCAGCGACTCCCCCGCGGCGGCCAGGAATGTAGGCGGAGAGTGTAATCACGATGCCCAAGAGCTTCAATGATCTTCCGGCGGCTGTACAGATTGCGATTCTTGTGCTGATCCCAGTGCTTCTGGGAGGCGCAGTTTTCTACTTCTACGTCCTTCCACTCCAGGAAAAGCGGGACAGCCTGCGAAAAGAAGTAGACAGGCTTACGGCAGAAAACAAGCTCAACCAGATTTTCGAGCTAGAGCGGACACAGTACCTGAATCGGATTGCGCAACTGGAGAAGCAACTCGACATGCTGCGTTCGATTGTCCCTGAAGAGCAGGCAACGGATGATTTCATGAGGATGGTGTTTGAAGACGGGAGAGCCACCGAGGTGAATATCCGCACTTTTATTCCGCAGGCCCTGGCGCCGAAGGACATTTACACGGAGATGCCTTTCAACCTGCGACTCGACGGCACTTACCATGAGTTGCTTGCCTTCTTCGACCGCCTGGCTCACGAACAGCGCATTGTCAGTGTTTCCGGTCTTTCGTTGGGTTCCCCTCAGGGGGGGGCATGGGAGCGTTCAAGCTTCATCCCAACGAAACGGTGGGGGCAAGTTGCGTGTTGACAACCTACTTCAGTCGGGTTTCGACCGCGGCTCCATCTACACCTAAGAAATAGGGCAGGACGA
>JBEKME010000019.1:0-72413 GCA_050008675.1 Terriglobia bacterium | reverse complement strand
CCGCCGGAAGTGCGGTCAGAGGCTAATATATCATAGCTGTATAGCTAAGACAAGAAAATTTCTTAATTTTTTCGATTTTCTTGATTTTTTCACAGCTTCAGACCGTCGGGACGTATGCGCCACCCGCGAACGACCTTGGGGTACTCAGCAAATTGCAACAGTGTGGCAACCGCTTCGTCCACAGTTGCGGGATTACTCAACTCGAGCATCTGAGTGATTCGCACCTGGCCGAACATTTTGTTACACCTCCTTTATTGGCTTTGATTGTTCCGTCAAACAGACTGTAGGTTAGAGAATTACTGAAATTCTCTGCCGTAGTTGTTGAAAGTACCTGCGCCGGCTGGTGAAAAGGCCCTATCGAGGCAATCGCTAAGGCTCCTGTGCGGGGGCTACGGTTCACACCATCATTGACGACAGGTGAGCCGGTTCTGGGTTTTACTGCGCCGGTGTACACTACGGCGTTCCAGGGATCTATATCGGGGCGGCCAATTAGCGCCTATTCTGACCATCAAAGCAAGAGTTCGCTGTCACAACGGTGACCGGCCGCTGCGGGCAATTAATGTACACAGCCAACCTTGCAAGTTTAACTTGCAAGTGTACCTGTCTGTTGATATCATAGAATTCCTATGCCACGAAAAACACTCGACACCGCCGTAATCGACTTTATTCACGCGCTGGGGTTATTGGTGCGCCGCGTGCGCGCCGCGGCCGCCTCGCATGAGCTTTCATTGACCGAGTCTGCCGTCATGGCGCGCTTGGCTAGGGACGGGCCTGCAACGACCGCCGACCTGGCGCGCGCGGAAGGCATGAAACCGCAGTCGATGGGGGCCACCATCGCGGCGCTAGAGGAAAGGGGCATCGTTGAGCGCAAGCCGCATCCGACCGACCGCCGCCAAGTGAATATTGAGCTAACCGCCGAAGGCGCCGCGGTGCGGAGGAGTGCCAAGGATGCGAAGCTGACGTGGCTGGCGCAGGCCATCGCCCAGCTCGACGAACAGGAACGGGACACGCTGTTCAAGGCTGGCGACATCATCAAGCGCTTGGTGGAAAAGTGACCAGCCATGAGGGATGCACGCAGATTGTGAACAAGCGCGCAACCAGTTCGGATATACAGGAGACCTCTCTCCTCGGTTCGGTCTCACACGCTTGGCGAGCGCTGCAACACCGGAACTTCAAGCTCTTCTTCGCCGGCCAGAGCATCTCGGTGATCGGCACCTGGATGACACGGCTGGCGACAAGCTGGCTGGTCTATCGGCTCACCCATTCGCCGCTGCTGCTGGGCATCGTCAGCTTCGCGGGGCAGATTGTTTCGTTTGCGCTGGGGCCCTTTGCCGGCGTCTGGGTCGAGCGCCTCAATCGCCGCAAGCTGCTGGTGTGCACGCAAGCTGCTGCCGCCGTCCAGTCACTGGCCATGGCCGCGCTCACGCTGGCACATGTCATCACCCTTTGGGAAATCATCGCTCTCACCGCTTTGCAGGGCGTGATCAATGCGTTCGACATGCCGGCGCGCCAATCCTTCCTCGTACAGATGGTCGAAGATCGCAACGACCTCAGTAATGCCATCGCCATCAACTCCTCGATGGCAACTGGAGCGCGGCTGATCGGCCCGGGGATCGCCGGCCTCGTGATTGCAGCCTTCGGCGAAGGTTGGTGTTTCCTGATCGATGGCGTCAGTTATTTTGCCGTAGTCGCATCCTTGCTGCTGATGCGTATCAAGCCGTTGGATATCCACCGCAAAAAGGCCAGCATGTTTGAACAGATGCGCGAGGGTTGGGACTACGTCCGTACATTTCGGCCCATCCGCAGTATCCTTCTGCTCTTTTCGCTTCTCAGCCTGATGGGCTATTCCTACGGTGTGCTGCTGCCGGTCTTCGCCGGCCAAGTGCTGCACGGCGGCGCGGCTACTCTCGGCTGGCTGACGGGAGCTTCAGGAATCGGCGCGCTTGTATCGGCGCTTTCCCTTGCGATCCGCAAGTCGGTCGTCGGGCTGACACGCATGATCCAGATCGCAGCCGCGATGCTCGGAGGAGGACTGATTTTCTTTGGCCTGTCGCATACGTTGTGGTTATCGCTTGTACTGATGGTCTTTGTCGGCTTCGGCCTGATTCAGGCTGCGGCCGCCAGCAATACCATCATCCAGTCGCTGGTGCCAGAGGACAAACGCGCTCGCGTGATGAGCTATTACACCATGGCCTTTTTCGGCTCGGCGCCGTTCGGCAGCCTGCTGGCCGGCACGCTGGCTAACCGGATAGGAGCGCCCCACACAGTCATCGTTACTGGTTCGTTCTGCGTCGCCGGTTCGCTATGGTTCACGCTCGAGCTGCCAAGAACCAGAGCGATCATGCGGCCGATCTACCAGCAGATGGGGCTGCTGCCTGCGCACGACATAGATCTGATTTCCGACGAGCCCGAGTCGGCAATATGACTTTCTAACGACTTCAGCCGAAAGGAAAAACCACAATGAAATGGTATGACTACATCGCTTGTTTCTTCGCCGGAATGCTTCTCGCTAATGTCGTGCCTCATTTCGTTCATGGCATTTCTGGCGACCGTTTCCCGACGCCATTCGCTCACCCTCCCGGAAAAGGATTGTCATCACCAACGTTGAACGTTGTCTGGGCACTATTTAATCTGGTCGTCGGTTACATCCTGTTTCGGGTCGGAAAGGTTTCGAGCGGATACGACTCAGCACATGTTATTTTCTTCGCAGGCATCGCTGCAATAAGCACAATGTCAAGCGTGCAATTTGCAAAGAAACAGGCGAGGTAACCGCCTGAGCGAAGGCCGGCGCGATGTGCCCCCAACCGAAAGGAAGAAGCCATGCCTCTTACGAAACTCGATACCACTGCTGCCTTGATCGTGATTGACCTGCAAAAGGGCATTGTCGGTCTGCCGACCGTGCACCCTGCTGGCGAAATCGTCGATCGCTCTGCCCAGCTTGCGCGCGCTTTCCGCGACCGCGGCCTGCCGGTGGTTCTCGTCAACGTCTCAGGCAGGGCTCCGGGCCGCACCGATGCCGGACCTTCCAAGTCTTCGTTTCCGCCGGATTGGACCGAGCTTGTTCCTGAGCTGGAGCAGCAACCCAGCGACTGCATCGTGACAAAGCAACGAGCGGGAGCGTTCATCGGCACGTCGTTGGATGAAACCTTGCGCCAGCGCGGCGTGACCCAAGTGTTCTTGACGGGCGTCGCGACGAGTCTCGGTGTGGAATCGACAGCGCGCAGCGCTTACGATCATGGCTACAATGTCGTGCTGGTCGTGGATGCGATGACGGACCGTGACGCCGGCGCGCACCGTCATAGTGTCGAGAAGATTTTTCCCCGGCTGGGCGAGACGGCCACGACCGACGACGTACTGAAGCTATTGAAGGAGAGCGGTCTCTAGCTCCAACTCCGCGCCATCAACACACTGCCGATCGTTGGCTTGACGATCAAGCTCGGCGTTGAATCGACGGCACGGGACGCCTACATCGATTTACGCACCTCGATCAGCCGGAGGCGGCTCATCGCCGCCTCCGGTCGGTCGGACAAACGGTTCTTACAATTCTTGCGACACAGGAATGTATGCCACGTCAGCTTCCTGAATGAAAAAGACGAGAGAAGATTGCACTTTGACAGCGGTCCTAGACTTCCATCCGTCTCGGCAGCAGAAACGCGTAGTTGCCCAGTGTTTCCTGATCGATTCGGTCCGGACCCTTCTGAAGGCCCACCCGAAGTAGCACAACGGCGGATCACGGATAGCCGGCACGAATGGGTCACATGCCGGCACTCCAGCGTGGGGTGGTAATTGGGGCGGAGGTAAGAAGGAAGGTTAGCGTGCGGAGGAAGGAAGCTTTCCGTCAGCGGGCTGTGCCGTGGAGGGCGGACGCGATGAGCGAGCGTAGCGCGGACCGCCGATTTTGCGGTCCGCGTCTTTTCCGTAGCCATCATCGCCACCGTACCGTATTCTATCGCGGTGTCGAAACTCCGGCGTCCTTTTCTCTCCGATCGATATTTCTTTATCGCCGTGCGCCTGCTCTGGCGGCGAGAGAAATTCACCGAGCCTGGTTTCGCCCTGTTGGCGCGAGCCTTCAAGCGAGCGCGGGCACTGCACCCTTTTCACCTGACAGCTTGGGTCTTTCTCCCCGACCACCGGCACTGCATTTGCGCGCCGGTGTATCCGGTAACGATTTCACTGGCCATGAAGTCGGTGAAGCAGAGCTCGATGAGCGCGGTCAACCAGCGCCGGGGTGCCGACGGCGAACTCTGGCAGCCCAGGTTCTTCGACCGCGCCCTGCGCACCGTCAAGGAATACAACGAAAAGGTCGAATACATTCACCTAAACCCGGTGAGAGCCGGTTTGGTCAGCCGCCCGGAAGATTGGCGGTGGTCAAGTTACAACGAATACGCTGGCATGAGCGCCGACGTACAAAACGAACGCTGCGGTTTGATCGTCGACCGGGTGAGAATGCCCTCCGATCCGCGCGCACGAATTTGATCGCTCCATCACGGGGCCGAAAAGACGCGGACCACAAAAGCGGTGGTCCGCGCTACCCGCTCACGCGGCTTCACGCCTCCGACCGCCGGGGCCGTCGCGACTAAGCATGACTAGAATGCCCGGCACTATGGATGACTTGAACCCTGCCGACTTTACCGCCCTGCAGCCTTACCTTGATCCCGTGCCGGTGAAACGGGGACTTCGTGAGAAGGTCCTGGACGATGCCCCGGGTCTGTTTCCCTGTGGGCTGGTCCTCTTTGAGGACAACTGAAACGTCTGCTCCACGCGCCACGTCACTTCGGTTCCGTCCATCCATGAAACTTACCCCCTTCACAGCCTCGTCAAAAACTTCATTCGGTCTACATATCACAATAATCCATGGGGACAACAAAATCATCCCGGCCTCGGGGCTGATGGTAAATCCCCTATGTCAGCACCAGGTTAAAAGGGAGCCAGGTTCTTGAGATCCTCATCGGCGGAGACGCGGTAAGAACTCTATATCAGACTCTACAGATTTTTCGACGGTGGGTCAGTTTGAATTGATTCGCAACCCACGCGTTCACAAACACAAGGCGACTAGGGAGGATCAATCGCACAGGGTGGCGGAAAAGCTTCTGCTGATAGCCCCGATAGAGGTAAGATTGGCAATCACCGATTCAGGGGTCGCGCTTGATGTGGGTACGGGACTTCGTCGATTGCTTGGAAGGATCGACGCTTCGGCAGCCGCGAGTCGCTGAAGCACTCGCCATTAAAGAGCAACACTTGCCAAAGCGAATATACAAGTATCGCCGCGATTGCCTTAATTCCCGCAGGAACTTGGAAACCGACACCGTCTGGCTTAGTTCACCAGAATCTTACAACGATCCGTATGACTGCTGTTTCACATTTTCCGAGGATACTCTGCTGGCAACTCTCAACAAATGGCTTGTGGAAAAGTTTGTGACAGCCCACAGGCTTCAAGATGTTGTCTCCGCAGAGCAGATTAAAGCTGCAAAGGAAAGCCACAATCCGCTCAAGGCGATTGCCGAGTCTGTCTCAGAGTCACGGGATGCCAAATCGAGCCTGAGTCAGAGGGCAGACGCTGCTTCGACAGCTGCGCGAGGCGTGGTGGAGAACACAGCCTGCAAGATTCGACAGTGGAAGAAGCTGACAAAACTGTGCTCGTTTAGCGCAATCAACGATTCGCTGCTCATGTGGAGCCACTACGCAGACAATCATCAGGGGTTTTGTCTTGAGTACAACCTTGAGGGCTTGAGGGCGGACCATCCGCTGCGCGAAAAGCTCTACCCGGTTGTCTATTCGAAGGAGATCTATGACCTAACACCGTGGGTGCAAACGCTGGTGACGACCCCGAATCGTGCGGAGTTCAACACCGAGCTGCCTATATTGTCTGTGATTCACAAATTCGATGGGTGGAGGTATGAGGAGGAGTGGCGTCAGGTCTTGATAACAAACACGGTAATCGCGGACCACGATTGGCAGGTGCCCACGCCAAGTAGGATTCTCCTTGGATCAAAGATGGAAGCAGCAAAGGTTGGGGAGCTGACGGAGATTTGTGCGCGTAAGGCCATTGAAGTGTGGCAGATGCGCCTAGCGAAGGATAAATTTGAGCTCTTGCCTGAGCGGCTGGACTGATGACGACAAACGGTGTTCCTCCTTGCGCCTCAAGGGGTCAAAGACCGGTTTGTCGGTTCGGCAGTCGGCCCTATGTGGCCTACTCGGAAGTTGCCAGTTAGCAGCCGCAGGGTGTCCGCTGGACACTTGACCGCATTACCCCTGACGCTGTTGTGTAGACCGAACTCCTCAACTCCTGTATCGGCTACTCGGAAGTTTGTCCACACCATCGCATATTACTCCTGACTTGGCGCCTAGCGTTTATTGATCGATTCGGTCTGGACGGTTCTGATGGCGCACCCGGAAGTACCACGAGGGCGGAGCGTGGATGAGGGTTGGAGCGCCGGCACCAATGCAGTCACATGCCGGCACTCCAGCGTGGGGTGGTAATTGGGGCGGAGGTAAGAAGGAAGGTTGGCGTGCGAAGGAAGGAAGCTTTCCGTCAGCGGGCTGTGCCGTGGAGGGCGGACGCTATGAGTTCAGTGGCCGCCCGCAGCTTCGGGACGTCCGCTTCGGTCATGCGCCCGACGTCACCGTACTTGAATGCGCCGCCCCTTGCCCATTCGACCACTACAGCGATGGCTTGCTTCTTGGTTGTGGCCACGCGGCGTGCCACTGTCAGGAACTCATTGCGGAGCTGGTTGAATCCGAAAGCTCTCGCTGACCCGTTACCATTGTTGTGCGCAGCGAGTGAGGTCGTCCTGTTCGCAGGTGGCTTAGCAGATCCGTTTCCACCAGCAGAGGCAGTACCATTTCCTGACGAGGAAGGTTGCGCAGCGGGCTTCGGCGCGTTTGCCGAAGGGGTCGCATCACTGACAAGAGTGGGTTCAGCAATATCGGCCGGTGGATGTGGCTCTCCATTCGCAAGAGGCTGACTGCGCGGGGCACAAAAAGTGGCTTCACCGCCTTCCGCAGGCACAGTGCCATTCGCTGGCGTGGGGTAGAATTCCGCAGCGATTTCTGTTGCCTGTTCTTGATCGTCTTCAACAACCTCAAATACCTTGCCACCCGAGCCGAGCAACTTCCGAGTCTCGGCAAACAGCCGGGCGTTCTCGGTGAGGTTGGCGATGAGCTTCCGCATGTCGTCACGCTCCACCTCGAGGCTCAAGGCCCAGATGGAACCAGTTCTCTTCCTGTTCTCCCTACGGTCGAAGTAGGTGGCTTCCTCCGGGCGAACCGTCAGCTTGGCGGTGATCCCCGCCAGGCGACCGCCCGTGAAGGTCTGGATCTCCTGCAAGGCGGAGTGGATCTGGCGGATGGAACGGTACGAACAGGTGTGAATGCGACAGACGCTCCCCAGGCGCGGGAAGTCTGCCAGCACAAAGCGCAGATCTCCGCCCGGCTTGCATTGACCCGCGGCAAGCTCCGGGCATCGTAAGCGTCCGCTGAACCCATTTGGGTCTTTTCCCCGCGACTCACGCGGCTTATACTCCGTTACAGCCGAGCACGACAGGGGCTGTGGAATCCTGATTCGGGGGGGACGATGACATTTCAACCAGAGGGTAAGCCCAAGGGGCAGGCAGCACGAGAGGGCGCGGGGCGTCGCACACTGGAGCGCTTGAAACCGGAGGAAGCTGCAGGTGTCTTGCAGCGTCTTTTGCAAGTACATCCCGATCTTGCGAGCGAGGCCGAGGAGATGGCGCGATCGCTCCTGCAGCAAGTGGATTACGAGGACGTCGCGGCGGAGATTGAAGATGAAATACGGGCGCTGGATTACGAGGTCCTTAACGCCCGCGCAGGCAGTCATGAGTGGGGGTACGTTGAGCCTTCGGAGGCGGCCTGGGAAATTCTCGAGGAAACGGTGGAGCCCTTCCGCGAGGATATGAAGCGCCACCTCGAGTTGGGACTCGAAGCGGAGGCGCTGGAAATCTGCAAGGGCTTGGTGCTGGGCTGCTATCGGCTCAGCGAGCGTGCCGGTGGCGACGTTTTGGGATGGGCGCCCGATTTCCCGGGGGAGGCGGCCGGCAATGCTCTGGAGGTCTGGTATACCGGAACCGACGACCCCAAGAGCCGTGATACGCGACCAAAAAAACGCCCTCCACTTCCTCCGGACTTCCTCAATCTGGTCCCCAAGTGGATTCCCATGATCGAGCGTGTAGGGAAAGAAGGGAAGTAGGGGCAACCCTTGTGGTTGCCCCAGGGCGGCCACAAGGGCCGCCCCTACAACGCGATTTTTTCACAGCTTCGTCAGCCGTGGGTATGCGAACCCTCCCTCTCCCCCGTCCCCTCTCCCGCTCCTGCGGGAGAGGGGCGTCCCGCTCTGCGGGACGGGGTGAGGGCCCCTTCCCCCAGGGCTGGCGCCCTGGTCCCGCGTCCGCGGGATTACGCCCCTACCAGGGCACTCGAAACGGGGAGACTTTGTCAGCTAACTTCTGACTCAGGACACTAGGATGATTTCCGAGTCGAGAATCCGGGCACGAAACAGGAAATGGAAGGGTTCGCTGGGAGACAAATGGGTGTAAACTCGGAGCTGCTGGGAGGCCAAAATGGAAATTCCAATTGAAATTGGCAATTCCCATTGCTAATGTTCCAGCTCCGTCTGCCTTCGGAGATAGGTGACGGAATCATTACCGAGATCTGCAAAAGGGAGTGCAGCCATCATGGACCGCCGCAACTTCTTGAAGAATACTGGCACGATGATCGCAGGAGCGACCCTGGGCACGAACACACTTGCCGAGGCGCTCTCGCCGGACGGCGCAGCGTTGAGTCCGGGCGGGCGGCTTCTGCTGCCGATCAACCGGAACTGGCGATACAGCAACCACGCCGTCGAGGGATTCCAGGCGCGTGCCTTCGACGATTCGGGATTCGAGCAAGTCACGATTCCGCACACGAACATTCGCCTGCCTTGGCACAGCTTTGATGACAAGGCTTACGAGTTTGTCTCGGCCTATCGGCGCCGCTTCAAGCTTCCGCCCGAAGCCAAAGGGCGTCACGTCTTCGTCGATTTCGAAGGTGTGATGACCGCCTCAACCGTGTGGATCAACGGGCAACGGCTGGGTGAGTACAAGGGAGGATACACTCCCTTCTCTTTCGATCTCACGCCCCACCTGGACTGGGACGGAGAGAACGTGCTGGCTGTCGCTGTGGACTCTACCGAACGGCCGGATATCCCGCCCTTCGGTGGTCAAATTGATTACATGACCTTCGGAGGCATCTATCGCGAGGTTGCATTGCGCGTGGCGCCGGGAACTTTCATTGAGAACATCTTCGCCAAGCCGAAAGACATTCTCAGCGATCATCCGAGCGTTGAAGTCGAGTGCTTTGTCGGGACCCTCGAGAAAGGCCTCGAGTCACTGACCCTTGAAGCAGAGCTGCGCGATGGCGATCAGGTTATCGCCCGCGCGGAGAAGAACATTCCCGCGGCGGATGTCTCTGCCGAGCCAGCCTCGCATTTGCTCCAACTGACTGGGCTGGGCAAGGTGAAGCTATGGGACCTGAAGCAGCCGCATCTTTACGCGGTCGTTACGCGCCTCCGCAAAGGATCAAAAGTCATCGATGAAGACGTGCGCCGGGTCGGCTTTCGCGAAGCTCGGTTCACCGAGGAAGGCTTCAAGTTGAACGGGCAGGTGGTCAAACTGCGCGGCTTGAATCGGCACCAGACGTTTCCTTTTGTCGGGCAAGCGATGCCAAAACGAGTCCAGCGGCGCGACGCGCTCATCCTCAAAAAGGAGCTGAAGTGCAACCTCGTCCGAACCTCCCACTACCCGCAGTCGCGCCACTTCCTCGACTGCTGCGATGAGATCGGGCTGCTGGTGCTCGAGGAGATTCCCGGCTGGCAACACATCGGCGACGAGGCCTGGAAGCTGCTGTCAATTGATAACGTGCGGCGCATGATCCGGCGCGATTGGAATCATCCCTCGATTATTCTTTGGGGCGTCCGCATCAACGAGTCCTTGGACGATCATGACTTCTATACTCGCACGAACGCCGTGGCCCACTCTCTCGACCCGACGCGCCAGACCGGCGGCATTCGATACTTCCAGGAATCTGATTTCCTGGAAGACGTCTTCACCATGAATGACTTTGGTTTTCCGCTGAAGGCCCCGAATCACCCGCGCTATCTGAACACGGAGTTCTGCGGCCACACCTTCCCAACCAAGTCATTCGACAACGTCACGCGCTTGATGGAGCACACGCTGCGGCACGCGCGCGTGCACAACCAGCTTGCCTCCAGCCCGTCATACTCCGGGGGAATTGGCTGGTGCGCCTTTGATTACGACACGCATGGAGATTTCGGTTCGGGAGATCGCATCTGCTACCACGGCGTGTCTGACATCTTTCGCGAGCCGAAGCCGGCTGCGTACTTTTATAAGTCACAGTGCGATGCGGAGGACGAAATCGTCCTCGAGCCGGCGTTCTACTGGTCACGAGGCGACGATTTGGATTGGTTGAATCGAGGGGTCGTGTGTTCGAACTGCGACCATTTGAAATTCTATGTCGGCGACCACCTTATAGCCGAGGGTGATCCGGACCACACACAATATGGGAACCTCCCACATCCTCCGTTCTTGGTGAACCTTTACAGGGCGGACCGTCAGTGGGGTGATCTCCGCATCGAAGGCTATATTGCGGGCAAGAAGGTCATTACGAAGTCGTATTCCGGCAAGGGGATCGACCAGAAGTTTGAGCTTCGCGCTGACGACAACGTTCTGGTCGCAGATGGAGCTGACACAACTCGCGTCGTGCTCCGCGTGACGGATGAGTTTGGCGCAGTGCGGCCGTTCGCCACGGGCGCGGTGGCGTTGGAGATCGAGGGACCGGCAGAAATCCTGGGGGAAAATCCTTTTGTTCTCTCCGCGGGAGTGGGAGCAGTTTGGATTCGAGCCAAAGAAACGCCCGGAGCTGTGCTGCTCCGCGCGAAACACCCCACCCTGGGCGCACAGGAGGTTAAGTTGCAGATCGAGGAGGCGGAGACGATGGCGCTTGCGTAAGACACGGCGCTGGGGGTTCCACACAAACTCCTTCGCAGACTCCGCCCTGACGTTTCGGGTCGAGCGCGCGCCAGCATTGCAAGCGCGTGTGGACTTGGGGGAGAATCAGGCTTCGACCGACGAGGTGCCGGCGAAGAACGAAGTGCATTTTCGGTAGGGGGGGGAAAAAGCTCATGAAAACCTATCGACCCGCTCGCGCCCCGCTGCTGGTGAGCGTGACACTCATCTTTGCCTGCGGATTTATTACCATACAGAGTCTCGCGAACAGACCAGGAAGCACGGCGGCAGGGACGCCTTTCCCGATGGGGTAGGATTCCGACCCGCAAATACCCTCCTTGAGCCCATCCCAGTCCGCGGTCGGTAGCGAGGGAGTTTTGAAAATCTCGGTTTAACTGGGCTAACAACATTGACGCGCCTGGGGGCTGACTCGGGAAGGCCTCGCAGGATGTTTTCCATGTTTGAGAATCGAACTGGCTTTAAACGAAACTTCGCGGATGCAACGCTCACCCGAGATAAACTGGGCGCGGGCGCGCGGGTAACCCGGAGCCAGCATCCGGCGTGCACGCCATGCACCTGGCGCTCAACGAGATTGTGAGTCACATGCCAGATGCACAGTCAAAATCCGCTGTTTCTCCACCCCAGTTTTCCTTCCGGCTTTGGTGTCTTATAGCATTGCTTCTACCAAATTACTTGCTCCCGTTCTACTTGGCTCTGGGGGCAGAGGAAGGTGGCTGGCTGACCGCGCTGACAGCCTTGCGCTGGGCCAGCTTCTCCGTTTTTTACTGGATTCCCGCTGGATGGCTGGTCTTCGGCAGGCAGGGTTCGTGGATCAAGCGCTGGCTGCAGGGTTTCTTAGTTTCAGTCCCCCTCTACTTTCTCTGTCTCTGGATTGTCTATCCGCTTGCCGGGGCCAATTTCCATCCATCCGGCATCAAGGCATGGATCATCTATTTCGCCGGAACTATCCCGCTCTTCCTGCTCGTGGTTTGCTTTGCATGGCTCACAACTTTTCGTTTGTGGAGCCGGCGCTCGGTGCTGGCGCTGGCGACCCTGGTCTTTGTTGCAGGGATTGCGTGGCCATTGTCTCTCTTCTTTGGAACAGATCAGTACCCATGGCCCAAGGCGCAGAAGGATTCCTGGAACCTAACCGGGGGCAAACTTGTGGAGCTTCGCTCCGGACAGATTCTGTCCGCCAAGAATGTCCATATTGAGCACGGCCGCGTTGTGGCTATTGTGGACGCAGCAAAGGACGAGTCTGCGCTGCCACAAATGGACTTGCACGGTGCCTATGTGCTACCGGGTCTGATAGATGTGCATATGCACCTGGCCGCGCCGCTTCGCTCTGTCTTTGCGCCTTTCGACTTCGGCTATCTGATCGAAGAAGAATTCTCTCATTACGCCGACCACCGGCGTGCCTATCTCGAAAGCGGCGTGACGGCGATCCGCGATTGCGGCGGACCAGCGGCGCAACTCTTTCGCTGGCGGCAAGCGATTGCTGAGCATCGCTTACTGGGGCCGCAACTGTTTGCTGTCGGCCGATTGGTTACTGCGCCCGAGGGCCATCCGGTAGCAACGATCTGGAAGTCCTTTCCGTATCTTGCGCGGCAGGGAGCTATTCTAGCCAGGAGCCAGCGACAGATGCTGGCGGGTCTCGAAAAGAGCCAGCGGGAGGGCCCCTCGGATGCCATCAAGTTCATCGACGGCACCATCGGTCGGGCAACGAAGATTCTGGATCCCAAGCTGATGGCAGACGGGATCGCGTGGGCACGCGAGCGCCACTTCATTACGGTTGTGCATACGGAAACACCCGGCGAGATACAGGATGCCGTCAACGATGGTGCGACCGGCGTGGAACATGTAGCTACAGCAGGCGCATTGCCACCGCAACTGATCGCCCAGATGGCCCAAGCGCATACCTTCGCGGACCCAACGTTTGGTGAGTATGAAACCACACTGCGACTGCAGAACATTCCCGCACACCAGCGTGCCACACGCCTGCAGTCCTCCTACACCGCAGTACGCCAACTGGCTGCGGCGGGCGTCCCCATCACAATTGGCACGGATGCTCCGCTGGTTGCATACGGGAGCGGCTTTCTGGATGAACTGGATCAGTTTGTGCGTGCAGGATTTTCAACTGTGGAGATTCTGACTTTTGCGACGAGCAATAACGCGGCTTATCTGGGCAGACCCGAAACGCTTGGATGTATCGACGCTGGTTGCACAGCCAATCTGCTGGTGGTTGGTCAGAAACCGCTCACCGATCTGAGGACGTTGCGCAAACCAATGTTGGTTCTGCGCGACGGAATCGTGGTTGTTGGCAAAGAGTCAACTCCGCAATGAAGAACTGAACGCTGCACAATGCTTCCGTAAGAACGTATAGTCGGCTACGCATCAATTGGCCCACCGCTTGGGCTGGATTCCGGCGTGGAAAGGGCGTTTCACAGGCACAATCTGGCAGAGGTGATCCGAAGGGCTGTCCTCCCTTTTTGTCATTTATGCCGGTCGATTCCGCAACTGCGCATTTACGGTAGGGACGGAACATCGTGCAGTCGGAGATCGAAGGTAAAGGGGGAGCCAACGGCCGCGGGCGGCCTTGCGGCGGGAAATTCATGCAGCGCAGGAGGCCCTGGAAGCGAGGACGCCCTCGCGATCGATCAGTTGGGAACAGAGAACGGCGGATAACAAAAAAGCGAATTTCAGAAACCGTAACTCCGACAGGCTCCTAGAAGATAACTCTTAAGCCGGGGGGTGGCGCATAATTGAAGTCAATCTATGCGCCACCCTCCCTGTTGCAAGGAATTAGCCGGGACAACATACTAGAAGACAAATCTTAAGCCGAGCTGAATTTCCCGTTCGGCAGTGGCGGTATAGCCCGTATGTCCGAAGCCTGGCGATCCGACGGTCGAGACGGGCCCTCCAAACGTTGCCACATTGAAGATGTTGAAGAACTCGGCACGGAACTGCACCATCTTCGTCTCAGTGATGCGCGTGTCCTTTATGACCGAGAAATCCAGGTTATACCACCCCGGAGCTGTAAACGTATCTCGACCCAGGGTTCCCGGACCGGGCATAACCGCCCCAACGTTGGCTACCGGACTGATAACCGTAGGTATAGCGAAGTAGCCGGTCCCAACCCCGTTATCACTCCCCCCGATGACAGCATTCGAAAAGAACTGCGGGCTGGTGCGCTCGGACGGATTGAGGGTTGCCTTTTGCAGGTAGAATGGCCGGTTACTGGCGCCATTCCCGTACTGGACGGTTCCGTAGGGCGAGCCCACCGTGAAGGGGTATCCGGTCTGTGCCTGGAAAATGCCCAGGGTCTGCCAGCCGTCCGTGAGCCGTTTGGAAAGGTGCGAGAGCGCCTGCCAGTGGGCAAGGGGCAGTTCGTACTCAAAATTGGCGACGAACCGCTGGACGATATTGTAAGAGGCGGGAGCGTACTCGCACTTGAGGCAGTTCGGATCCTGCATATTTGTCGCTCCGGTGTTCCATACCGAATCGGCATCCGTCATATCCTTAGCCCAGGTGTAATTGGCCTGGAATCGAATGCCGTGTGACGGGGAAATCTTGCGTGCCTGCAATTGCAGAGCGTTGTAGGAGGAGTAGCCACCGTTGTAGAAAACTTGCATTTCTCCGAGACCGGGAGTGATGTTGCTGTAGGGAGTGTACTGGGGTTCGGCTCCGCTATACGCATTGGGGTACCACTGGTTGTAAAGAGAAACGCCGTTGTTTGCAACGTAGGCGGCGGAAACCGCGATGTTGCCAGGGAACTCGTGCTCCAAAGTGACATTGCCGTTGATCGTATAACCATTCCGCATCCGGTCCGAAGGGTCGTCAACGAATAGGTTACCAAGGATCGCCGCATACGGGGCAAGATTCACCGGAGTGTTCTTGGGAATGGTCTTGGTATTTCCATTCGCCGCAATCGGCTGCCCGGAAGTACTCGTCAGCACGGGAAGTGCAATGGAGAATGGAGTAAGGGAATACGGCGCGTTGAGCATATAGTTTTCACTGGCCAGGGGAAAATTCACCAGGTCCTGGTCCGGATGGACCGTGGGAATCATGTTGGTAAAAATCCCGAAGCCGCCGCGGAAGGTGGTTTTCCTCCCCAGGTCAGCCGCCAAACCGATACGGGGGGCAAAGTTGCCTGCGAGATAGTCCGCCTGCCACAAGGGGTTGGGGTTCACTACAAATGTTCCGTAGAGACTGCCTTGGTCTTCAGGGCGCGCCATACGGTTGCCAACTTCCCAGGGAACGGAAGCGTATTCGTAGCGCAGGCCGAGGTTCACGGTCAGTCTCCGCGTGACTTTAATGTCGTCCTGGGCAAACGCCGCCATGGTCCACCGGCGCAATCCCCACCACACGCCGCCTCCTCCGGCTCCGGCTGGTCCAAAGCCTGGCACCGTAGTCGCGCGCTCATATTGATAGTCGGTGCCCTCCATCATGCTGATCAGCGGGCTGGGGCTGGCGTAGCCAACCGGCAGTGATGTCCCTCCGTTGGTCGAGGGAATGGCAACAGGAAGTAGCGTACCGGCGTTGAAGCCGTAACTGCCGCTGGGGCCGGTGCCTGTGACACCCGTGCCGTTGTCCCATTCGCGCCGAAACTCTCCGCCGAAGGTAAAGGAATGGCGACCCTTGGTCCAGTTGACGACGTCCAGCGGATCGAAGACAGTGGTCACGTATTTGGTCTCAAAGGTGTCAGGCCCCCAACAGTTCATGGACAGCAGGCCACCGCCGAAGCAGGTCTGGGTGGTGGTGTATTCGGCAGGCGTCTCCGGCACACCTTCAATTCCCCGGTTCAGGGTAAACGTGAAGTTGTTCACCACGGTGGGAGAGAAGATGTGCGTCTCGCCCACAGCGTAGTTCCGCGCGTCGCCAATGTTGCTGGCGGAGAAATTGGACCCTCCCAGTACGGCAGCAAAGGCGTCAGTATCCCTAATGATGTGGTTGACGTAAGATGCGCGCGCGAAGAAGGTGTCGCTGGAGGAAAAATGGTGGTCGAGGCGCGCCGACCACTGATCGTCGTTGACCGGCTGAGAAAACTCGTAGGTATAGGTATTAGCCCCGTATTGTCCACCCGGGTTGTTGGGGAGCGGATACCGGCTGAGGACGCTCTGGGCCACGGGATTGAGCGGGACCTGAAGATCATCCGGCGGTGGGGTCGCCGACGTCGAGCTCGGGTCGGGGATCGTCACCGCACCCGTTCTTTCTGCCGGGGTGGGAACAGCGGCGTTGTTCGGTTCGCCCAGCCGCTGACGCAGGCCCGCATATTGCACAAAGAAGAAAGTCTTATCCTTCTTGATGGGTCCGCCAAATGTGCCGCCGAATTCGTTCCGGCGGAAAGGCGCCACCGTGCTGCCAAAGAAGTTGCGGGCGTCAAAAGCGTTGTTACGGACAAATTCGAAGAGGCTCCCGTGGAACTGATTGGTGCCGGACTTGCTGACGATTTGGGTGATGGTGCCGGCGCCCTGCCCATATTGGGCGGAGTAATTGTTTTGCTGGACCTTGAACTCCGCAATGGCGTCGAGATTGAAATTGGTGAACTGGAGGGTGCCCATCTCCGCGTCACTCACATCAACGCCGTCCAAAGTCCCTACGGCTGTCTCGCCTCGATTGCCGTTGCCTGCCAGCTCAGCGCTCATCCAACCCATGTTGGCGCCGTTGTATCCCACAACGCCGGGCTGCATGGTCATCAGGCCCTCAATGTTCCGGCCATTGAGGGGAAGGTTTTCCACCTGCTCGGTGGACACCACCTGGGATAGCGTGGCGTTCGTGGTGTTCAGTAACGGTGGGGCCGCATTCACTTCCACGCTTTGGGTTACGCCCGACAGCACGAGTGTGAAATCCACAGATCGGGTTTGGCTGACGTCCAGAGTGATCCCGAGCGCAGTCCCGGTCTTGAAGCCGGTGGCCTCGCAAGCCACGTTATAAGTCCCCACGTCCAAACGCGGGAGCGTATAGGTTCCGGCGCCGGCGGTTACCGTGGATTGTGTAACTCCCGTATCAACCCGGGTGGCCGTGACCTTGGCGCCCGCCACTACCGCGCCAGTAGGATCGGTGACGGTCCCAGTGATGGATCCCACCGCCTGGGCGAATAGGCCGGGTGAGTAGGTAAGAAGAACAAAGACGATCGGGCAGACATATTTCAGCACACGCTTCTTCATGTTTCCTCCTCGTTGGTTAGACCGCTGGTTGGACCCGACGCGAGTTGACGCAAAAAACAGCATTTCTATGTTGCCGTCCCGAACTTGTTCAGAATATACCCAGCCCAGCTCATTTGCAAGGCGGATCGGTTCTTCGGTGAGGTCAAGCTGTTTGTGTAAATAGGCGGAGGGTTCGATCCCGCCACTGTTCGTTGAAACCGTTAAAAATGGCATAAATGATTCGATCCACGCTCTCTACGTTGACGAAGCAGACCATCGGTCGGGTCCGACGGCGTACTTCCACGAAGCAGCGCTCGATCACATTGGTGGTGCGCAGTTGTCTCCACAGATGCCGGGGAAAGGTGAAGAAGGACAGCAGTTCGGGCAAGTCCTTCTCGAGCTGTCGCACCATCACGGGATAGGTACCCTGCCAATGCTTCTGGAGGCTGCGAAAGGCCGCCATAGCGAGGCTATTACTGTCGGCTCGGTAGATGGCCTGGGCTCCTGCCTTCACCGCTTCGTAGTCGCGGGGTGGCGCAGACATCGTTTTGGGATGTCTGCGTTATGAGATTCAGGGCATCAAATCCATTGCGAGGAGGAAAGGATCTTGGCGGTAGCCGAACCGGAAGCTCGACCACGGCCGCGGGTCAGGAGAGGAAACGAGGCGGCGGTCGAAAGGGCGGGCGCAGCGACAGGTATGGGTGGTGAGGTAATGAAGATGGTTGAGCCCGTAGAAACGCCGTTGTCGTCCCATCCTCACATTTTGCCGCGCCGCCATATCGGTGCGCCGCCGACATCAAACCACGATGTCTGCGCCACCCGCGAAACTGCATTTCCGATCACAGGGGGGATGGCGAGGTGTCCGAGAAATCGCATCGGAAACAGGTCAAGGGGCCGGTTGACTCGATCCCGAAGACTTACACCTGGCTACCAGATGGCGCGCGTGCGTAATGAGGGCAAGATTGCGGTGGCAAAGGAGTCGTTGAGATTCATACTGCCGTCGCCAGGATGCCAAAATGGAAATCTGTGCTTAGATGGCTTTTTCAAAATGATCCTGGCGAGAAGCCCTGGATTTAAAGGTATAGTAGTGCAGATTTGGATTCTTGAAATTCTTTCTTTCCGGTGAACCGATGATTGTCATGAAATTTGGAGGCAGTTCAGTCAAGGATGCAGTATCCATCGACCGGGTGATCAAAATCATCCAGGAGCACTTGCCACTGAATCCGGTGATCGTTGTTTCCGCTATGGGCAAGACCACGCGGAACCTGCTCGCCGCGGGGGCATTGGCTTCGGAAGGGAAAACAGGCGAGGCTCTTGGCCGGCTGGCGGCCATTGAAGCGTATCATCATGCCGAACTTTCGCAGTTGGTGAAAGATCACAGAAACTCTGCGGTGTTTTCCCTCATGGCGGGATATTTCAGCGAAATGCATGACTTGGTAAAAGGTCTTTCCATTTTGAAGGAATTTTCGCCGCGCAGCCAGGATGCCATAGCTGCCTACGGCGAGCTGCTTTCATCGGCCATACTTGCCGCGGGACTGGCGTCCCGCGGGGTGAAGGTGCAGTTGTTGGATTCCCGCACGCTCATGATTACCGATGATCACTTCACAGCCGCGGAGCCGATCGAGGAAACCGCTCAAGCGCGAATGTGTGCCGCTCTGCTCCCCGAATTGGAGGGGGGCCGCACGCCGGTGATGCAAGGGTATATCGGGGCGACCTTGGCGGGGGCGACGACTACCCTGGGTTTTGAAGGGTCTGATTTCACCGCTACCTTCCTGGGAGCGGCTTTGGATGTGAAGGCCATTCAGATTTGGAAGGATGTGCCTGGCTTGATGAGCGCCGATCCCGCCGTTATTCCTGATGCGCAGACGATTCCAGCGGCCACCTGCGATGAAATGGCCGAATTGACCTACTTTGGCGCCAAATTACTGCATCCGCGAGCAATTTGGCCAGCAGCTCAGAAGCGCATCCCTGTCCAAATCGTCAACTTCTGGCGCCCGCAAGACGCAGGGACAATCATTCAAGAAAGCGCGGCGACAGCTCCTCACGGAGTGCGCTCAATTACCTTCAAGCGAGGTTTGGCATTGCTTCACGTCGTCTCGAACCGGCAGCGGCCGATTTCAGAGTTCATGAAAGGAGTGCTGGATGTTTTAGACCGGCACCGCGTTACGCCCGATTTGACAGCCATCTCATCGATGCACTGCAGACTGGCGCTAGACGCCAACCTTCCGTTTGAGCCGTTTCTTCCGGAATTACATCGTTTGGGTGCGGTGGAAATTGAGCGGGGGAAAGCATCCATTTGCCTGGTGGGGCAGGGACTAATCCAGCAGCCGGGCATTGCGGCTTTGGCCTTGGGAGCTATTTCCGATTTGCGGCTGGATCTCATTTCCCAAGGCTCTTCGCCGAATAGCTTGGTGATGGTTTTTGATGAAACTCATCTCGAAACGGGGCTCAAGCGGATTCATCGCCATTTTTTTCAGCGAGACACTTAAAACGGAATCCGCAGGCTGGTCCGCCGCATCCAGACCGCCGGGGCCACGGTCGTCCTGCTGGCGCCGCCAGCTTTTGATGCCGCGGCTGCGGGATCGAAGGTAGCGGGCCCAGACGCGCCAAAGTCCGGCTACAAACCGAACAGCGGCAACGCGGGGAGTCAGTTGTGCGGCTTCGTACTATACAACGCAGCTGTTTTCCGCCCTGCGCCCAGCCTTTTCCCGACACCACGCGACCCGCTTCTTTCCCAAGCGCAGGGTCCCTGTCGCCCCCTCCGAAATTACTCTCAAGTGGTGGCAGAGGGATCTATTCGCTCTTCTCGCCGCAAGTCACTGCCCGTCAGGAGGTTCCGCGGTTTCTTGGGATTCGGCCTGGGAAGTCGCCTTTGCATCAAGTGAGATTCCCCCCATGGTTCTCTGCACAGGCGTGCCTCTTCTGTCTGGCGACACCTGCACCCTCTCGTGCCCCAGCCTATCCATAGGATTGGGGACTCGAGCTCCTTGGCCGCTGTTTCGGCGCGCGTTGGACCGATTCCGGGGGTGTGGCCACCATAACCGGCCAATCATGATGCCGCTGCAACCTCGGCGAAACAGGAGCTTAGACCGGATTTGCCGCAATCTATGCGGCCGCGTGCGGTCGTTCAAAAAAGTATCAGGCTACGATCGAATTGGGGCGTGGAGGCGCTTTCCCGATTTCGCGGGTGGCGCCGACATCCCGTCTTGCGGAACCGTTAAGAAGCCGGGCCAGGCCATGGATAGAACGCGGTGACAGGGATGCTCCGCGCGCTGGTGGGGCACATACGTGAAAGACAATGTATGCAGCGCCAGTGTCTACCGCCCCCCGCGAATTTCAGCGAGCTGCCGTTGATATTGGCCTTCATCAGCGCTATCTTTGGTTGCATGACCCAGATACCGCAACCTTCGCTTCCCAAGCAGATGGCCTCGCAGGCCGAGTTCATCGTCAACAATCTCAAGCAGACTGATTACACAAGCACAGCAAGAGCCTGCGCCCACAACACACGGTCCTCGCGCTGGCGGAGTTCCTTGGACAGCAGATCGATCCGAGTCACGCCAAAGGGGAGGAAGTCGGCGTGATAGTAATCTGCGTCATCGGCGGAATCTGCGGATTATAACAAGCGGGCAAAAACAAATCCGCAGATTACGCAGATGACGCAGATGAGCGAAGAAAGGCGCGACGCGAGGACCTGTGCCGTCATCGGGGCGGCGGTAGAGCTGAATGCATTGGGCGGCGCGCAACGAGGTAGCGCAGGAAAGCCAGTTTGCTCATCTCATCGCCCTGCTCCATCGCGTGGACATTCGAGTGCAAGCCTTGTTATCGAGTAAAGATCACTTACACTAAGCCCGCAAGGGAGGGTCACGTGATTAAGTGCCGAATCATTCTGATGCTCGTTATCCTGGGGCTAGCCGCCGGCCTCACGCTAAGAATGCTTGCAGAGGAAGAAGAACGGAATGGAGCCAAGTGACTCCTGCTTCAGGTTGTTCAAGAGTGCGTTCTGATACGCCGGCACCTTATATTCACCAAAGTAGTCGGTCGGGCCAAGGCCGGGGTTGAGTGACAGGACGTAAACGGAGGCGCACCGGAGATCTCCACAAAACGGCTGCGGTATGAGACCCAGGTGGAGCTTGGTGTCGCCACGGAACGGGAAGTTCTCTGCTTGAAACGCCTCACTCCAACTCCGAATTGTGGTCACCTCCGTCGAGGAAGCGAGCGCCGGGCGATCTGCTTCAAGGACGTGAGGCGGGGAACCGGGGCGCCACGCTGCCCACGCTTGCAGCAGCCCTATCTCAGACTCGGGTTCATTCATGAAATCCGCCATCGCTCAGGCCTTTCCTACGCACGTTCCAACTTCACCAGAAATCCCTTGAACTCCAGTGTAAAGGCATTCGGATCGACGACCGTGGGTGAGAGCAGATTGATGGGGGTACGCGCCGTCCGACCCTCATCCTCGGCAATGCCGCGATAGCCCCAATGAATGGGGATGCCAATCTGGTACGCCTTCTTGCCATCGATCATCATGGGTTTGATCCGCCGCGTGACCATCGCCTTGGCGATGAATTCGCCGCGAGCGCTGGTCACTTTCACCTTCCCGCCGCCCTTGATTCCGATTTCATCCGCGAGCTCAGCGGGAAGCTCCACGAAGGGTTCGGGCTCACCGAACAGTAAGGACAGGTGGATCGCGTCTCCGAGCCGCGCCCGATCTTGAGCGCCCGCATTTCGGCGTAGGCCGACGCCAAGTCGAAGCCCAGCATCGAAGTCACAACGCTGCCAACTGTACTGATCTTGAGGAAATCCCTGCGAGTGGGAGCCACAGCGGACCTCCTGAGCCTGCGGGAAATCAAGGGCCCTCAATGTCGACTAAAATGAATAGTCGTTCTTCTTAGCATTGTCAAGTGGCACGCGAACCGGGTAGTGGTGTCATTTGGAATATCATCCCTTACGAAACGCAGGTCATTCCCGCGAAAGCGGGAATCCAGTCCGTGGACAGCGCATTTCCGAAGGTTTGCGGAGTGGATTCCCGCTTTCGCGGGAATGACTGCGGCCTGGAGCGCCCGTGTCTCGCAAATGACACCACTATCGCGAACCGCGCCAGCGCGCCGTAACGTCTGACAACTTACCGCAACGCTGGTAACTGTTTCGGGCCGTTTCAATCTGCTCGGTGATGTCGGCAGGAAGCTTCACCTGGATGCGGCTCGGCAAGGCGGTCTCCCGTTTGTTATTGGCCCCCGATCCTGCCGCGCAGCACGACAATCGACGCCTTGGGAAGCTGGTAGAGCGCTTCGCCACCGGTGACCGTCGATTTTGAAGGCGGCCCATCGGGGTCCGCCCGGCCGGTCTTTCCTTCGGGATGCCACTGGTATTCGGCGTCTCCAAAAGTGATTCGGTCCACTCGGCCGGTGAAGAAGCGGTCACGCTTGGTTTCCGGGTCGGCGAAAACCACCTTCACGTCGTGGTCGTTGTCGTGGTCCTTGTTGATGAGCATCACGGACCACTGCCCGTCCGGCCGCTCGACGGCATAGGCCGTGACCAGCAGATTTCCGGACGCGTCCCTCACATCGCTCGAAACCTTAAAGAGCCGGTGGGGTGAATCGACCGGCTGCACCCACTCCCTGGTAATCACCTGCGTGGCAATATACTGCGGCGGATACGTCTTGACATGATAATCCTGGTCCATGATGAGGAAGCCGCGCGGGCTGCCCGCCACTGGCATGTAGTGGAAATAAAATGTGCCACCGGCTCCTTCGGTCATCATCGAGCCGACGTAATCGGCCAACCACAGGCCGCTCATGACGTCCGGACGCTCGCCATCTCCCGTCATGTTTCCCTCGGTCATGAAGAAGGGCAGATTCGGCGGCAGACCATTGTCTTTCCAGACTTGAACGATGTGGCTGACGAACCCCGGCTCCTGATACAGATCGTTCCAGGAGAGGCTGGCGCGCTTGTCCATGAGCGGATAGTGTTCGAATGAGAAGAACGTGAAGTCGTTCAATCGTCCGCGCGCCTTGAGGTAATCGAGGAACCGTCCGAGCCAGGAAACTTTCCCCGCCGCGTCCGGCCAGACCTCGACGTCTTCAATTGTTCCCTCGAAGGCCGGTCCTCCCAGCTTCGCTTCGGGGACCAACCGATGAATGGCCGTGGCGAATTGCAGATACAGGGCGCCGTAGTCTTCGGGAAGCATATGCTGCCCATCGGCCTCTTCTCCCATCTCGATCCAGGAGATGGGATAATGCCGCTTGTAGAGATAAGCGATCTCGGCCGCGGCATCCTCAGGGGTTGAGTAGAGCATCGCAATCGGCACCATGGTGGCAAGCCCGCGGGTGACCCCGCTGGTAAAGAAGAAATCGAATCCGACCTGGTCTCCTCTTGATTCGTCCAGATTGGAAGCCGCATGCCATGGGTCAACCGAGGAAGGCCAGGTGACGGTCTGCTGGCGACTCGGCAAATGCTTGACGAGGTCGGTGAACTGGCCATCGGCGGCGAGAGTTCCGACATAGAGTTCGTTGATGGCGTACCCCACGCAGTTGCGCTTGTCGGCCGTACCGTGCGTGTCGCAGGTGTTGGAAGACTCCGTCATCCAGATGCGAAGGTATCTCACGGGGATCCTCCAGGAAACCAGCTTCAGCGTGACGGTCCCGCCCTTGCCTTCCGTGACGGTGCCCTGCGGGAAGGTTTGCCATGTACCCTTGGTGGTCCCGTCATAGAAGGGCTCCAAATCGCCCGTCCAAAACTGCACCGCATAGCGTCGCGCGAAAGGGTCGGCCCACGCAATCCGGATGGCGTTGATCTCCACCTTGCTGCCCAGATCGACCATCACCCACTGAGGGTGCAGCGAGTCGTCCTCGCCGGTGAAGTCACGGGTCAGATACGGATTGCTCTTCCAGTACGTCTTCGGGTCGCCATCCGTGAGCCGGGACCAGCCGTTTCCGTCACCTTGGCTGAAGCCGCGATGCGGAAGTGGGTAAGCCCACGAGTGGCGAATCATTTCTCTGGGCTCGGCGCTGCCCGTAAAGTAGCCCTCCTGCTTCTCCGGATTGCTCCAGGCGCCGCGCGCGTTCCAGTGCCATGCCTCCACCATCAGTTCCGTATTCTGACGATAGGTCACGCTCTGCCATCCTGCGCCGAGGATTTCTTTGAGAACCGGGTCAGTCAGCAACTTGTCCGGAGTTCCGGTTCTCAACCGATCGATCGCCGCACCTAGAGCGTGGAAGGGACTGAACGAGTTCACCGCGTGCGATGGTGCAGCGTCCACTACGACCTTCTGGGCGTTTGCAGCGCCCGCCATCCAAATGAATGCGCCCATAACAAGACAGATTCCAGAAATGTGCCTTTTCATGCCCGACGACATGACTACCTCCTTGATAGCCTCCAGCCGGCTTTCATTCAAACACCGCTCGCCTGAATGTTCAACCAGGATTTCCATTCTGGGATCCTGGATTGATAAGGTTACTGCCGATTGACCCATTGATCCATTAAATCATTGATTCATTGGCGAAACCGACAGATTCAACAATCAACGTGTGGACGGAGTTCTTGGCAGGATTGCATGTCGGGAAACTACCCCATGCAAAATTCAGCTTTCAAGCTTGAACCGGGTGGACGCCAGGTTGTATAGGCGTCGCCAGACAAGCCGATTGATGGTAACGACCATGGCCGCCAAGCAAATCGTCGCCGCGAGGAGCAGACGGAAGTTGCCACTGTCTGTCGCCTGACTGATCAGCGCACCGAGTCCTATAATCGAGAAGGTTTGTCCTCGGAAATGGAAATATTCCGCGACGATGCTGGCGTTCCATGCTCCGCCCGAGGCGGTGACCAGCCCGGTTATCAAGTAGGGAAAGATGCCGGGCAAAAGCAATTTGCGCCAGCGCTCGAGGTTACCCAAGCGGAACACACCGCACACTTCCTTGAGGTCCGTCGGAATGGCGCTGGCCCCGGCGATAACATTGAACAGGATGTACCACTGTGTACCCAGCAGCAAGAGAACAATCGAGCCAATTCCCAGTCCGCCGCCGAGGCGGATCAACAGAAGCAGAACGATGGGGAACAAAGCCGTGGCGGGTACGGAGGCTGCAATTTGAGCGATCGGTTGGGCGACAGCGGAGAGCTTCGGCCTTAACCCTATATAAAGCCCGACCGGGATCGTCCAGCATGCAGCCAGCAAGAGAGTCGCCTCGACTCGAAGGAAGGTCGCTCCGGCTCCCCACAGGATTTCTCGTATTTCTGGTCGCGAGAGCGCCGCGAGCATGCTACTCATCTTCCCCACCGCGTACGTGACGCCAAGCAGCGCAACCACCAGCAGGGCACGTGACGTAAATTTCACCAGCCCACGTCCCAAGTGGGACTGGTGGGGGGATGCTTGTGCTCGAGCAAAGTGCAGATTCAAGGCCTCACGGAGAGGTAGGACAGACACGCGGGCGGCAAGGGGAAGGATCATCGAACGGCGCAGCAGATCAAGAACGGGTGATCGCGGCGTCACCGCAGCTTCGACCTGCTCGAACTTGAACTTCTCAGCCCAAGCGATGGTTGGACGCCAGATGATCTGGTCAACCAGCACGATAACCGCCACCATGGCGGCCAGTCCCCAGATAATCGCCCGAGTATCTCCCGCATTGGCGGCGGTTTGGAGGTAAGAACCGAGGCCGGGAAGACGAAGGTCGCGATTTCCTAGGACAAACATCTCGCACGCCATCAGAAAGAACCAGGCGCCGGCGACCGACATCATGGAATTCCAAATCAATCCGATGGCCGCGTAAGGCAGTTCCAATTGCATGAGCCTCTGCCACCAACTCAACCGGTATACGTTCGCCGCTTCACGCATCTCATTTGGAATGCTCTTGAGCGATGAGTAGAAGCTGAAAGTCATGTTCCAGACCTGCCCGGTGAAGATCAATACGATGCACCCCAGTTCCACGCCCAATTGCCGAGTGGGGAATAAGGCAACCATCGAGACCATCACGCCGGGGAGGAAGCTGAGAACAGGGATGGACTGCAAGGTGTCCAGCAGCGGAATCATGAATCGTTCCGCTTTCGCGTTATAGGCGGCAATATATCCATAGACGAGAGTGAAAGCCAAGCTGAGGACGTAGGCCATCGCAATGCGAGTGAGCGAGAACAAGGCATACTTTGGCAGTGCTCCGGGATAGAGTTGAATTTCAGCCTGAGTATTGACCTGGCCAATCCCGTAGCGGCTAAACGTGAGCAAGCCATAGAAGATTGCCAGCCCCGCAAGCATGATGGGTAAGTCTCTCAGAAAAGACGGGACACTGGGAGGAAAGATTCCCCAGGGCGGAGGTGCAGACGAGGCTTTTTCAGTTCGTGGCGTCATCAGTGATACAAAAAATAGGGAACAGGGAATAGGGAACAGCCAGCGGCTACCCATCCTTGTCCAAATCCCTACCCAAACCCCTCACGTCCCAACCTCCTCTTCCCAACTCCCCCTTCCCAACTGCTCCTTGCCAGCTCCGTACTCCTAATCCCTATTCCCGATTGCATACTCCCTGTTCTCTATTCCCAATTCCCTGTTCTCTATTCCCGATTCCCTGTTCCCTATTCCCTGTTCCCTCGTGCGACAGGAGTCTGTCGCTTTCGGAATCGTAGGTAAAAATCTCGCCATATCGACCCCAATGCAGGGCAGTCTCGATCTGCCTTTGGGCCTCATCCTCGGAGAAGTGTTCCTCCAGAAGGTCACGAAAGAACTCAAGTGGCATGGCGTGGTCTGACTTACTCTTCAGACCATTGTTAATCTGCTGAAGCAGTGTGACGTTGGCGAGTACGGCCTCACGGAATAGGAGCTTTCGCGTGGAAATGTCGGCTTCAGCAAACACCTTTCCCTTTGGGGTAATCTCAACATCGCCTTTATCTGATCTGGCAAAGGCAAGTAGCGTCGCCGCCTCGACGATGGGCAGCAAGTCTCCGACATCCATCAACAGTTCTTCAGCTAAGTGGTACAGGTCCTCCTTGCCGCCGCGGTCATCAAGTATTTCGAGCAGTCCCGCGACTCCGCCCGGCCGGGCATGGGGCAGCATCTGGGAGGGCGTTCTCGCCAGCCGGTCTGCGGTGGAGGGCGGCGCAGGCTCGAGCTGCGGCTGTGTCATCAGTTTGTAAATGTAGTCCACATAGACGAGGAACTCGGGGGAAGTGTGTTCCCTTGGCTGCCGCAGCGGAACACGAAAGTCGGCGCGGATTCTTGCCGGGTTACGCCCCAGGACAATTATCCGATCCGCGAGCAGAACCGCTTCCTCGATGTTGTGAGTAACCAGGAAAATGCTTCGGGTGGGGATCTTCTTCCCAAGCCACAACTCCATCAGTTCGCCCCGCAGATTCTCCGCCGTCAGAACGTCAAGAGCCGAAAAGGGTTCGTCCATGAAGAGAATTTCGGGCTCCACCGCCAAAGCGCGTGCGAATCCTACGCGCTGCTTCATGCCTCCCGAGAGTTCTTTGGGGTACGCCGTCTCAAACCCCTTTAACCCTACTTTGTCAAGGGTTCGGAGCGCGCGATGATGTCGTTCGAAGTGTGCCATACCACGTGCGAGGAGCGGAACCTCAACGTTGTCCAGAACCGTGAGCCAGGGAAACAAGGCGAAGCTTTGGAACACGATGGCGACGTTTGGCCGGCACTCACTCAGCGGTTCATCATGCCAAAGGATTTTGCCGCCGGAGGGTGGTGTGAGTCCGGTGAGGATTCGCAAAAGGGTGGATTTGCCACACCCAGAAGGGCCGAGAAGGGCCACAATCGAGTCGGGCTCCACAGACAGATTGAGAGGAGCAATGACCTGAATCTGTCTGCCGTCCGGCTGCAGAAAACTCTTCTCAATTTGGAAGGCCGCGATGATGGGTTTGACCACCGAGGGGGGCCTGGCAATAGCTGCCCCCAATTCTTCCCGCCCTGCTTCGGCAGGTTGCTCTCCCGAGAGTTCGTCCATCAAATGCTGCCAGGCTTCCTCCGGTAGCTCGTCAAAGAATTGATGACGCTCCTCAGGCCTGGTCTTGGCAATAATGGCGCGCAGCTCTTCTGCCGGCCGGGAGTGGAGCAGGACATAGGAGTGGTAGTAAGGAAAATGGCCAACTAATGTCGCCGCAAAATCAACGGGCAACGCACGAAACAGGATCTGCTGCTCTTCGTAGGGGATGCTCATGACCAAGTCTGCGGCGACATCGGGATGGAGACGTTGTAGCAGCACGACGGCGTGCTCCGAACGTCCTTGGGACAAGAGCTCTTGAAGTTTCTCGGCAGTCGGTGGGTTCATCGCGTGCACCCCATAATTCGCTGTGGAAGCTGAACAGCTTCCACGGTCCCAGGCAAAGTCATTCTTAGGCGGCAATCATGTTACCAGAAGCAGGCGGTGTTGGGGTCCGATGTTGCCCTGAGGAGCCCAGCCGGTTATCCCTGGGCAGTCGGCACGGGGACCGTCCCCTCCCGCAAGGGCGGGAGGGCTTCCGTTTTATGCCTTTCTCGCCGATAATAGATCTTGGAAGCTGGAAATCTCGCTGCCCTTATAAGGAACATGTCTACCGACCGCCGTCCAGATCCCGAGCAACTGTTGCGCCAACTTCAGGCAGAGGAGCAATACTCCAGGCGCGGACGACTCAAGATTTTTCTCGGATACGCGGGAGGCGTCGGCAAATCATTCCGCATGCTTGATGAGGCGCGGCGCCGGCGGAAACGAGGAGAGGATGTTGTCGTGGGTGCGATCCAGCCCAAGGCCTCAGCCGAAGTCGAAGCCCTGCTGCAAAAAATGCAAATCATCCCCCTCCGAACCATCGGTGGCGTGCCCACGATGGACGTGGAGGCCATCCTGCGTCGTCACCCCCAAGTCTGCGTGGTTGATGGTCTGGCTTATGACAATCCCCCTGGCAGCCCGCACCCCAAGCGCTGGCAGGATGTAGAGCACCTGCTTTCGGCGGGCATCTCGGTGATTTCCACGGTCAACCTCCAACATATCGAGGAACGGCGGGAGGAGGTGGAGAGAATCTGGGGCAAGCACGTGACGGAGACCGTTCCGGAAAGCTTCTTGCGCAATGCGGACGAAATCGAAATTGTGGACGCACCCCCCGATTTTGCTCTACAGCGCGAACCCAGCCCTCTGGCTGCTGGTGAGACTAGCGCTACGACCAGCCTGCCGCAACAGCTTTCTGGACTACGGGAGATTGCGCTCCTGCTGGCTGCGGATGTGGTCGACTATCAGCTCGAGGCTTACCTGGCACGTCATGGCATCGAGCAGCTTTGGGGCGCCCATGAGCGCATTCTCGTTTGTGTTTCCCCTTACGCTGAGGCTGCCGAAATGATCGCCAGCGGAAGGCGCAACGCCGACCGATTCCATGGGGAATTGTTTGTCGCGTACATTAATCGGCCAGACATCCCGTTGGAAGAAAAGACTCTCCTGGAGAGAAACTTATCGCATGCCCAGGCTGCCGGCGCGCGAATTGAAGCACTGGATGGCGAGGATCCAGCCCACACCATCATGCAGTTTGCGCGGGCCCACGGCATTACTCAGATCTTTTTGGCGAACCGAATGAGCAACAACTGGTGGGATCGCGCCTTTGGCAGGCCTGTGGAACACCTCATCCGGGCAGCGGAGAATATCGACGTCAGAGTCTTCCCGGTATAGGATGCCGCACATGTCCGAGTCCTTCCGTCGAGGCACGCTTAAGATCTTCCTGGGTTACGCCGCGGGCGTCGGCAAGACTTATCAGATGCTGGACGAAGCCCACAAGTTGAAGAATGAGGGTATTGACGTCGTGGTTGGCTATTTCGAGCCCCACGGGCGCATGGACACCATTACTAAAGCCGAGGGCCTGGAACTCTTACCCCGTCGCAAGATCGCCTACCGAGGAGCCGTGTTTGGGGAAACGGATGTCGATGCCATACTGCGTCGCCGTCCCCAAGTCTGCGTCATCGACGAGTTTGCACACACGAATATCCCGGGGTCGGAGCGGGAAAAGCGCTGGCAAGACGTGAAAGTCCTGCTGGACGCCGGCATCGACGTGTTGACCACTATGAACGTGCAACACCTGGAGAGCCTTAACGACGAGGTCTGGCAGTTCACGGGCATCCGAGTGCGTGAAACCATCCCGGATTGGGTAGTCAAGCAAGCCGACGAGGTGGTCATGGTCGACTTGCCTCCTCAGGCCCTGCTCAACCGGCTGATGCGCGGCGTCGTCTATGCACCCGAAAAGGCGCGCCAGGCGATGGAGAATTTCTTTAAGGAGTCGACTCTTGTCGCCCTGCGTGAGTTGGCGATACGCCAGACCGCGCATGAGGTTGACGTTCGGCAGTCGGTCCAGGACGAAACGGAGGCCGTTGGGATTGGAGGCGAAGACCATGACTCGCTTTCATCTCAGAGGCCACGGGCGTCCGACCGAATCCTCATTCTCGTCACCGAAGACCCATCTTCAGCGGCGCTAATCCGGCGCGGCAAGCGCGTGGCCGATTACCTGAAGGCGGAGTGTTTCGCGGTGAGCGTCCTGCGCGACGGCAGTTTGCATAATATTCCGGCAGGCCAGCGCGAGGCCGTGGAAAAGCACATGAAATTCGCCCGGAACTTGCATATCGAGCCCAGCGTGTTACAGGGCGAAGATGTGGCCCAAACTTTGGTCGACTTTGCCCGCCTCCACAAAATTACACAGATCTTCCTTGCCCGGCCCCAGCAGAAGAGATGGCCGCTGATTTTTGGCCGCGGTTTGGTGGAACGGGTGGTCCGCTTAGCCCACGATATCCAGGTCACTATTGTGGCCGAGCGCCGCCGACAGCAAGAAGGCTAGGCCAAACCCGCCCACTGCCTTTGCTGCGAAACAATCAACAACTCTCGCCGCAAAGGCACAGCGCGGCATAGCCGCAACGAAGGACCAGGTTTTCATTGCCGATTGCTGATGGCCGATTGTCGATTGAAGAAGCGGCGTGGCAGCTCCCTCCTCCGTCAATCAGTCCCGCCTCGGCGGGATCAATCGGGCCGCCGCGGCAGGCCACTTCATCCTGAGTCCGCCGCAGCGGGGCACCTCATCCTGATCCCCCCGCGCGGGACACCTCATCCTGATCCCCCCGCGGCGGGGCACCTCATCCTGATCCCCCCGCGCGGGACACCTCATCCTGATCCCCCCGCGGCAGGGCACCTCATCCTGATCCCCCCGCGCGGGACACCTCATCCTGATCCCCCCGCGCGGGACACCTCATCCTGATCCCGCCGTGGCGGGACATGTCATCCTGAGCGCAGCGAAGGATCTGCTTTTCTTCGCGCCGCGCGATGAAGTTGGCCCCCAGTGCATCGGTGAGGGCCCGCTTTGCACGACGTAAGTGCGTGAATAATTGTAAAAGATATATTACCTTACTACATTAGTTCACAACATCTATCCAGTGGATTGTGCAAGTATCTCCTGGAGAGATTGGGCGTCGAGGTACCCCTCATCGTGGTTCTTGTACAGCACATCGAACACCAGCGGCGCTTCAGGGGCAATGGCCAGAATCTTCGCCAAGCTCTGGCTGTCCTGGTATCCCCGAATCGGGCCGTTTCCGTTCCAAACCCTTCCCGCGATGTCTGTTTGGGGTGTATTCACCAACCACAGTGCCCAGCCAGCGCTCCCCCAAATTCGACTCGAGTAACTCGAATACACCCGCGGGCGGTTGGAATTGCTGCCCAATCCACCCTGGACCGGAACCGGGCACATAAGCCCAGACGTCGAACAAAAACAGCTTTCGCCGCTTGATCTCGCCCGCCAGGTCGCCCAGATTCTCTGCATAAAGGATGGGGTACATTATCCACAGCACGTCCCCCAACTCATACTTCTGCGTCTACTTCTCAATCTTCTCTCAAACTGTCTCCTGTTCATCACGTCCTCCGCTCGAGGACCTGCGGCATCGCGTGCGAGATGAGGCATGGATTACCTTGGCCGCCAAGACGACTGTTTGTCTTATATGGCCGGAGCTGCACGCATCCGCACAACATTAACTGCCTTGTTTTCATAGATATTCCCGCGTTTAACTCATAACTACCTTTGTTTTCATATACATTCCAGCTTCGCAGCCACTTTTTCCACAGCGGTCCTTTGTTTTCATAGACATTCGCGCGTCGTTCCGTCAAAAAAGAGTTCTTTCTTTAAGTTCCCCCGCCATTATGACGCGAGTGACAAGTTAAGCGAGTGATGCCGGCACGCGCCGGCGGTGGGCAGGCCTTCGTCCTTCGGCTCCCAGTCCCTGGCCCCTGTTTTTCATTCCCCACCTCCCACATACCACCTACCACCTACAACCTACCTCCCTTGTTTTCATAGACATTCCCGCGTCGTTCGTTCACTTTTTGAAGTTACTGCTCTTTTGCTTTCCTGTCGGCAGTGACATCCTGTCCAGAGCTCTCATGCCTGCAAAGTGCCCTCTCCATCCCGCCTTTCTAAAATTCAGTAGGCAGTCGGCAGTAAGCAGAAGGCAGTGGGCGGTGGCGAAAAGCAAGAGAGCAATTCACTATTCACCATTCACCATTCACAATTCCGCAGTGCGCCTGTCACCTGACACCTGACACCTGAACCCTGAATCCCGAATCCTGACTCCTGTTCTTCCCCCACCTACGACCTTCCACCTACTAACTACCTGTATTTTCAACAACATCCCCGTACCCAACCGATAAGTACCTTTATTTTCTATAACATTACCGCTCCGTTTCCACTTTCTCCACAGCGGTCCTTTGTTTTCATAGACATTCCCGCGTCGTTCGCGCAAAAAAAAGAATTCTTGCTTCGTGGTGCAGTGGCCGGAGGACAGCCGACCCGCCGCCGCGGGACAGTAAACAGTCCTCAGCCAAAGCTTGCATAAAGCCCGTTTTCCCGGCAGGCACGGACTCATGGTCGCCAGGGTGAGGCCAACCGACCCATGGGCCCTTTTCTCTGAAAATGTTCCGTGCCTTTCCATACGCTAGCACTGTAGCCGGTTGGAGGGAGTTTGTCAAGTACAAACTGTATGGCGTCCTCAGCCATCGCATCGCTCGTGTTGATTTGTGGTATGCTCACTGGCCATGGAATGGAAGAACCGACTCTACTTTGGCGACAATCTTGACATCCTGCGCCGCGAGGTGCCGGACGCCAGCGTTGACCTGATTTACCTCGACCCGCCCTTCAACTCCAACGCCACTTACAACGTGCTCTTCAAGGAAAAGAGCGGCGAAGAATCCGCCGCGCAGATCATGGCGTTTGAGGATACGTGGCAATGGAGCGTGGAAGTGGAGGCGGTCTACAAGGAAATCGTCACCGGCGGCCCGCGCAGGCTGGCCGACCTGATGCAGGCGCTGCTGGCGTTTCTGGGCCGCAACGACATGATGGCCTATCTCGTCATGATGGCGATTCGCCTGGTGGAATTGCACCGCGTCCTTAAGCCCACCGGCAGCATATATCTGCATTGCGACCCAACGGCAAGCCACTACTTAAAACTCGTTTTGGATGCAATCTTCGGGCACGGCGGATTCCTGAATGAGGTTGCGTGGAAGCGTTCGAGTGCGCACAGTGACACAAAGCAAGGAATGAAACGGTGTGGCCGGATTCACGATGTTCTTTTTATCTACAGCAAATCTGAGAATTACACTTGGCACCCGACCTATACGCCCTACACGAAGGAATACCTCGAGTCGGAATACCGACACGTGGCACAGGATGGTCGCAGGTACAAGGAGACAGACCTCACGGCAGCAAAGCCCGGCGGAGACGTAAAGTACAAGTGGCGAGTAAAACGTCAGATGGCGAAGGGTAGGCGCTGGGAGGCCGACCTCACGGATGAGTACGTGAGGCCTCGGAAGGGCTTCGAGTACAAGGCGGTTTCCCCTTACGGGGGACGCTTTTGGGCATACTCAAAGCAAAACCTGGTCGAGTTTGCAAGGAACGGGCATCTCATTCACAGAAGCACCGGCATGCCCAGGTTGGTTCAGTATGCCGACGAAATGCCTGGGATACCCGTTCAAGATCTCTGGAGCGATATCAGTCCCGCCATGGGCACGGAAGACCTTGGGTATCCCACGCAAAAGCCGAGTGCTCTCCTGGAAAGAATAGTCTACCTGAGCAGCAACGAGGGCGACTTAGTGCTCGATCCTTTCTGTGGTTGTGGGACGGCCATCGCAGCTGCCGAAGGACTCAAACGTCGGTGGATCGGAATCGACATCACCTATCTCGCCATCAACCTCGTGCAGCGGAGGCTGCGGGACAGCTTCGGGGAACAACTTAGCCCTTACGAAATCATCGGTGCGCCGACGGACGCGCAGGGCGCTGAGGCGCTCAAAGAAATCAGCCCGCACCAGTTCGAGTGGTGGGCGGTGGACCTAGTGAATGCGCGGCCCGCCAAGGGCCAGAAGAAGGGCGCGGACACCGGCATCGACGGCTACATTAACTTCTTCGACGACAAAAGCGGCCAGGCCAAGCAGGTGATCGTGCAGGTGAAGAGTGGTTATATCGGCGTGAACCATGTCCGCGACCTAAAAGGGGTGTTGGAGCGCGAGAAAGCCGCCATCGGCGCGCTTATCACGCTACGCGAGCCCACCAAGCCCATGCTCACGGAAGCTGCGGCCACGGGCTTCTACGAATCAAAAGACTTTCCGGGCCGCTATCCCCGCCTCCAAATCCTCACCATCGCCGAATTGCTGGCGGGCAAGAAACTCGAATACCCCGCCCACCGCGTCGAAACCTTCGCTAAAGCGGAGAGGAAAACAAAGATACAGCAGGAGGGGCTGTTTTGACAGGAATAACCCTGCCCAAGCCCCGAGCGCGGAATGACGGCGCATCCGCTCAACTTCATCGACTACGAATCCTTGGAGGACGCTAAGACACGCCTGCACCACCGCATCCTGGCGATCGAGGGTGAGGGCCCGGGCGCGGTTGAGCAACCGTAGCGCGGACCTCCAGAGTGGCGGGTGGCGCACACGTAGTCTTGTATGTATGCGCCCTGACTTTTGGCATCGGCAACGGAACACTCTACGTGGCGGCCGCACGGGAAAACGATGGTGGCCCCGCTCGCGGCGAGCTACTCGACCCTCTCGACTATTACGTCCAGGCGGCCCGGGAACTCCTTTGGCGAGTTGCTCGCCAGGATGCCATAATCAATTGCAAACGACGAAATTGCCTCCAAGGAATCAAATACAACATACAAAGGGTGGAGAGGCGCGGTGAACTTGTGCTTTAGCTTTTGTACGTGGCATGTGACTTCGAAGCTGTGTGAACGCTTGATTGAAGGGGGCGACACGTTTTTGGGGGGAAGGTCACGCAAATTGTGCAAGCGTGGCGACGTCATGAAGGGGCCGATGATGGAGGCGGCGTCTAGTGTCGAGAACATGTTCGACATCTTTTCCAGGAGACTCTGGGGGTACGGCGGCGGCTGTGGTTTTTTGGGTGGCTGGCGTAGATACTTCTTCTCGAGAAGCACGAAACCGTCCGGGAACTGCATAAGGATGTCAACGTCTTCGGCCGGCCAGCTTCCCGTATTTTCAAGAACTATGGACAATTCGATGGTCCGAAGTCTCTCGTTCTCGAAGTCGTTGAACTCCCGTAAGTACTCGGCGTACCGGGCATAGTACTGGTCAAGTCCTTCGTTGTAGGCTTTGACTTCCTGTAGCTGGAAGCCCAGCGCTAACTCGACTGTGAGATCAGAATGGGGGTTCAGCTTGCTTACCAAATGGGGCAGCTCCGCCCTTAGATGGGCCATCTCTTTTTCAACGTATTCTTGCGCCGATCGTTGTCTAGCCGGAATTCTAAAGCTTGCCCGCTGGCACCCACCCTGAAAAGACAGTTGCAATGCGGGAGCAGCACTCTCGTACTCTCGAAGCCGTGTTTCCAGCTCCTTGATTCTCTTCTCGCTTGCGTCTGCCTCATCGGGGAGTCTTAGGTCGTCCCGAAGCGTCCGAACCTGGACGCCGTGCCGACGGGCCTTAAGCTTGAGTCCAACGTCCGCGGTCACAAGTAGCGTCTCTCCATTGGGCTCGCGCGCCCGAAATTCGATGATGCTGGCTATCAAGTGGTCATCGCCACTCTCTTTGTTGAGGTGCAGCTCTGCATAGTCAGGCGAGGGTTCATCTGGGGAAATATCCAGTTCCACCCCACTCCTGAGCGGGTGAGGTAGATGGCTGTCGGCGTACCCACTGAGTTTTCTTACTGCCGCAGCCGCCCGAGCCCGAATCTTCCCGAGTGGGTGCTTCCATTTTTGGGCATCAAGTTCATTAAGAACCGATGAGGCTACAATGATGGTCGCCTGCTTGGCTCCCAGCTCGGAGAGCCAGTCAATCTGGTCGACCGGCTGGTAGTGAAGGAAAGTGTTCGTGTCGATGAACGTAAATACGGCCATCATCGTGTGTTCCGATCGAACGCGCAAATAAAACTATATCACGTCGGTCGGCGCAGCGCTCGCCGCTGCGTTTGCAGAACGAGGCACCACCCAGCACTGTCCCGCCTCTCGCTGCCACCCAGACGACCCTGCCACTTTATCGAACCTCAACCACGCCTTCGCCGCTCACGAGAGCCTGCTCGATGCGCGGCCACAGTCGGTCGAAGGCCTCGATCAAGGCGCTGGTGCGGCAATTGCCCAGGCGCACCCACAGCAAAGGCGCGGCGCTTTCGGCGCGGCTGGCGAGGTAGAGGAAGTCCTCATCTTTGGACACTATTACGCGGGTGGCGCATACATTGTCGTGTATGTATGCGCCCCGCTTTTGGCATCGGCAGCGGAACACCCTACGAGGCGGCGATCCCGCAGGCGCGGGATCGCCGCCACCCTTGCCTTTGTAATTCACGGCTCCGGGATTACTTGCTTCACGCGGGTGGCGCATACATTCACGTGTATGTATGCGCCCGGCCTTTGGCATCGGCAGCGGAACACCCTACGGGGCGGCGATCCCGCAGGCGCGGGATCGCCGCCACCCCTGCGGTCAAAACAAAAAGTCGCCGCTGGCGCAGGTAGGCTGGCGCATAAATGCCACTAGTTGGCATGTGTGCGAGCAGTGAAGGCCGAGCCGGAGCCCGGCCCAGTGACAGGAATGGGCAAAGCTACTGGCTCCTGGATGGCGCGAGAGGCTGAGGCCCTTATTGTCATGCTGTGCTGCCACCCCCGCATCTTGCACCGCACACATCGCAAGAGGCGAGATGTCTGCGCCACACCCGCAGAAATCATGCAGGTATGCGCCACGCGCGGCTAACGGGGAAAGATAATCTGAGCCCCGTGGAGCACGTGATCTACCTGGATCCGCTTTTCCTTCTCAAGAAGGCGGTAGTACACGATTTACCGTGTACCAGCAACTGCTAAACTCCGGAACTTGGGATCCATAGTCTGTTTTCCCATCTGTGGAAAACTACCCAGCATCCTTACCGCGTCCATGATCTTCTCGACGATCTCTTCAGCAGCCTCGGGATTGTCCTGAGCGATAAACGCGAGGACTGCGTCGAGTTCACGATGAGCCCTGCGGCTCCAGGTTATTCTCATTTGGAGAGGTTAGTCACGTACTTGGCGCGGAGCTGGCGTTCGACTTCTTCATGCGGAAGAATGTCGCCGGCGTCGGCTTCAGCGGCTGCCTTACGGACTTCAACGAGGTGAGATTCCTCAACGGTTAGAAAGAGAGCGAAAGCACGTTCGACCAGCGAGGAGGGATTTTGATTCCTCTCCCTGGCGGCCTTTTCGATCCTCTCCTTCAATTCCGTAGGCATTTCAAGGTTGGAGATACTGCTCATAGAAAACCCTCTTTGCGTATTCTAACACGGTCAAAACAAAACGTCGGGGCTGGCGCATACCTGCCGCTGTTTGGCATGTGTGCGAGCAGTGAACGCCCAGCCGGAGGCGGGCCCAGCGACCGCAATGGGCAAAGCCGCTGGCTCTTGAACGGCGCGAGAGGCTGAGGCCCTTATTGTCAGGCTGTGCTGGCGCCCCCGCATTTTACATCGCACGCATGGTAAGAGGCGCGAGGAAACCTGTCCCGGCATCCAGGTGGCGCCACCCGCGAAGCCGGAGGGTGGAGCGCCACCCTCGTGACCCTGCGCTAGAAACAGCTCTGCGGTAGCGCCCTCGCAAGGCCCTAGAAAGCAGCCGCCCCGCCAAAGGCTCACACCCTTGACGGGGCGTAAATTCATTCAATCCCGAGTTAACGGGTTTCGAGTTAGCCAACTCTAAGTTGGACTGTAGGGTAAGTTTGGTCCTATGTCAAGCAAAATGTGCGACAAGTTCCGAGCACCCGACCGCGTGGAGCACTGCGACCATGACACCCTTAAAATCAACATCGTCTAGGTATCTTCTGCAATAAACTCCGCCGTCAATTACCCTGTCGAGGCGCGAGAACCCGACGTGGGTCAGCATGTTCGCTTTTGCCCAAATCTCTGTGTCGCGTTTGAAGAAACCATATTTATTTGCCTCAATTACATAGTGAAACGGATAGATTTGATACGGAGGCTGAGTACTAAATGGTACTATGAGACAAGTGCCCCATTGCCTCCTGAGTCGCGGTGAGATCACGACGCAGTGCCGTACCTTTTCCATTTCAGAACGGACGAATCCCTCGCTTTTAAAATCACACATCAGGACGTCGCCCGGATTCGGGACAAATGTAATTGGCATTTGCTCTCTCTCAGTACCTCGTATGTGAGCCTTGCATGAACCAAGCGGGTGGCGCATCCATTGTCATGCATGTATGCCCCGCACGAACCCACGCAAGTTCACTACCCACCGGCACGGTCTCTCTCGGCGGCTGGCGCATACCTGCCGCTGTTTGGCATGTGTGCGAGCAGTGAACGCCGAGCCGGAGCCGGGGGCCCGTGATAGGAATGGGCAAAGCCGCTGGCTCTTGAACCGCTCGTTAATCACGATCTCAAAATTACTTGCTTCGCGGTGGAGGCTACGCTGCACTTGGGCCAACCCTGACCAATTCGATGCCTTCTCCCTTACCCAGATTTCTGCTGTATTGCTTGTCCTGGAGGTTGTTCCAGTGCTCGTGCACCCCCAGGCTGGCCAGGCGAGTCGTATGGGTAGCGTGGTCGGCATCGTAGAACGTCCCCGAGGGCGGATGGTCGGCCAGGGCCGCTTCGTGCAGGTAGTCGTCGGCTCCGGACATGTGCGGGTAATCGTTCCATTCAGCCCAGAGGAAATCGAAGGCCACGGAATCGATAGCGACCGGGTCCTGGGAGGCAAGCAGGCTGGAAGCCCATTGGCCGTTGAAAGGGGGGATGGACCACTTGCGGGGAGAATGTTCGATGGGATGCACTCCCGGGTAGAGACCGTCGATCAAATAGAGCAGGGTCTTGCCGCCGGTGTGAGCGTGCCCCATCAGGTCCACCACGGCCCTGTAATGCCCGGAGCCCAGGACTCCCATCGGCAGGGTTCCATGCATGTCGTAGTAGCCCTGGTCGGGCGGCTTCCGGATCAGCGAGCCGTAATGGTTCTTGCCACAGAGCGTGACACCTGCGCCGGTGTGGCTTTTCAGGTTCGCCATGTTGATGAGGTACTTCGCTTGGGCATAGGGAACAGGCACGTAGTCCTGGGCCGTCCCGGTTGGACGAGAACTCCAATAGAAAGGGATGGAAGAGTACTGCACGCGAGTTCGGGGATGGCTTGCGCTCCCTCCGTCATGGTCCAAATAGTGGACCTCGGGGAACTGGCTGTGGAGAAGGTCATAATACTGATTGGGGAACAAGGCAAGCGGATCGCCCACGGAAATGTCTTGCGGATTTACGCCGACCGCGTGGACGAGTTGGCGCAGCAGAGCCAGGATCATCTGGGGCGAGGCGTTCATGTAGTCCAGGTCGCGCACCAGGTCGTAAGACTTTGGATCGACCCCCCAGCCGGTGATGCAACCCACCAGGTTCACTTTGATGGTGACCTTCTCCCCCTTCCTGTATCCGGCATTGCCGTTGCCGTGGGTTTGGTTGAAGTTCTGAATTAGGGCGTGCCACGCTTCGCGATCGCCGGCCTTGCCGCTGAGCTGGCGAACCACCCCGGACATCATGCGCTCGACCACAGCCTGGTTGGTATGACCGCCTTCCCACCAGTGTCCCTGTCCCGGCCCCTCCCAGTCGGTCGCGTTGGGGTCGTGTGCCCAGACGACGCGCCCCGGATGAAGACCTTTGGCGACGCCGACCGGCAGGTTTGGAACCGGGTTGCTGGCTAGCACCAGTTGGTCGCGGGGGGTCCCAAAGGCGCTGCTGATTCCCCAGGCAAACGCCTCCGGGGTCCGCAGCATGCAAGGCGCCAACAAGGTCGCCCCACCTATGATTTTGATGAATTCACGACGATCGGTTCGATTTCCCATCTGTGCCCTCCCAACAGAGTCAAGCCGATTCTCACGCCACCCGTCACGCTAAGGCGCTGTCGAACATGTGTCAAGTGATTTTTCTCTCTGGTAGTGGGTCAATTTGATGTAGAGCCATTTGGCGATCCCGCTCGGAGCGGGATCGCCGCTAGAGCATCAAATTGACCCACTACCCTCCCTCCGAGGGTGTTGGTAGCCTGTATCAATGAACTAACGAGTCAGTGAACCAACTCCTTGCCCGTTCGATTTCCGGCTCGATCTCGTTGCCTTCGTAAAACCACAGGCGTCCCCGAGTGCGAACCGTTTTCCCGAAGGGGCAATCGGGCAAGAGCGGGTCGCAATGGAGACAAGGCACTGGGGGGTTACCCCAGACCCTGCCGGCGCGTTCCCAGGCGGTCAGTATCCAGCGGTCGTGCCCGGAGTCGGCGCGCACGGCTGCGACACCGTCGCGGAATATCTTGTTGTCATTCGTCTGCGCATTGAATCCCGGTGCACCCTTCAGCATCACGCAAACCTGGCCACGTGGACTCGGCTCGGTTTGGAACCCCGTCAGATCCTGCCCGCCAAAGTTTCGTATCCAGAGTTCCATTTGCACGTATTGTTCGCGGGGTTCAATGGAGGCGCCAAAGACGATACCGCTCGGCAAGAAACGGCTGAAACTCAGGAGGCCGTTGGCGCCCCGCTCCCAGTCGAGGTTCTCGAGCACAATGTTCTGCTCGTCCCAAATGGTGGGGATGTCGGTGTGCGCCAGGAAGAGCAGGCCAAGGTTGCAGAAAATCGCCTCCGGGAGATCCACCACAACGTAGCTGGTAGGGTCCCAGGGCAAGAAGACACTGGCCTTGGTTCCCCGCATGGGGTTAAGAGCGCCTTCCTTGAAACCTATGCGCGGATGTCGTCCGCCCGGGTACGGCAATATGCGAATCTGCTTCCCCTCCCCTGTTTCCGGACGGGCAGGGTAAAGGCCAAGATCCACGGCCTTATGCTCCACCTCAGTCTCGGTCAGGCCGCAGACTTCCGCCGCTTCCGCCAGCGTGTAGCGGTGGAAGCGCAGCATGTTTTCCAGCCAATATTGCAGGTCGCTTCGAGTCGCCAGCACTTCTTCCGGCAGGTCCTGGCAGTCGTATTTGAGCGCGGGATAGGACACCTTCAAAGCTGGATCGTCGGGAGGGTTTTCAAGGTTTACGTACGGTTCCAAATCTCGCAGGGCCATCGTCTGGAAACCATTCTCTTTGAGGTACGTCATGTACTGCCGGAAATTCTCCGGTGGGGTGTAGACCCAGGGATGCGCCATGTCAGGAACTCCATGGAACTGAAGCACCACGATTCTTGCATCCCGGGCTCGCGCCACCACTTGCTGGAAATATTCCGGCGTCCAGTCTGGGTAGGCGTCCGCCGTGGTCGGGATCAGTAAGGGATGGTGCTGTTTCGGGTCGAAGGCTGGACCGATCTGCATTTGCCCATAGGGAATTTCGGGTTGCATGCCCCTTCGCGCAAAGCGGTATCCCTGGCGCCTTAGAATCCTGACGGCTTCCGGCCCAAAATCGTCGCCCGGGTAAGCGAAGCTTACGGGCCGGGGAACAGCCACTTTGCTCAGCTCCCTCTCGATAAGGGCCAGCTCACCCTCCAGCCTTGCCACATTCCTCGGTGTTGAAAAGTTGTCATGCGTCCAGGTGTGATTGCCGATTTCAAAGCCCATCTGGTGGATCTTGGCGATTTCTTTCCATGTCATGAAGTTCTCATGGTCATTCATCCAGCAATGACTCACAAAAAATGTGGCGCGGAACCCGAGGTCTTTCAGAAATGGGGCCACAAACGTCCCGTGCGACTTGGCAGCGTCATCAAAGGTCAAAACAACCAGTTTGTCAGGGACAGCGAGGGGGTCCACCGGCGAAGTGAGGTGCGAAGCGCCGTTGGCCACGCTTGCGGATAGAGCGCCTGCGAGTGCGCTGCCCCCGGCGATGCCATACAAGAATTCCCTTCGGCTCAGCACATTGCGCTGCACAGCTCTGTCACCAGAAGTCATATTCATTCTTCGCCCCCCCCTACTTTACCATGATCAGATTATCACCACAGCGCCGTCAATGGCCGCAACCCCAATTTCAGGTTTCAAATTCCAGAGAGACACAGAGAAAAGGCCCTTGCTTATCAGTTCTCTGTGCCTCTGTGTCTCTGTGGTGGGAAGTTTGTTTCATAATTCATTCACAGCAGGTGGCGCGGACCTGTCGTTTAGGTCCGCGGCTTTTTGTTGTCAATTGGGGGCTCAGTCCAACGGGCCTTGTGCCGTTTTCACTGACGACTTTTCTCGATCGTGTTAGCCTTGCCAGGAGGGGTTTATACAGGTCAGTCTAGCCCTGAGTGAAACAAGTCATTCTGATTGAGCGTGCAACTAGAAGCAGGGCCTAGGTGCTGGTGTCATTTCGAATGGGGGTCGACTCGAGCCGCCGGTCATTCCCGCGAAAGCGGGAATCCAGTCCGACGACAGCACATTTCCAAAGGTTTGGAGAGTAGATTCCTGCTTTCGCGGGAAGGTGTCCGCGGGAAGCATTATGAGGCTTACCGCGCCGGCACAAACGTCGTGCTTCTCGAGCCCGATGTGGCCAAGGTGTTTACCGATTCGGCGTCGGTCAATCAAGTCTTGCGGCTGCTCGTGCAGCTTGCCAAGACGAATGTTCCGGTGGAGACGCGACCTAACAAGTCGCCGCAGCAGACGAGCCGCGCCCAGCGCCCTGCCAGGAAGGCCAAGCCTGTTCGCGCGGCTCGCGGCTGAGCGCCTGGCTCCGCATCATCAGCGCGAGACTCGCAACGCGCCGTGATAGGAGAGACTATGAGGAAGGTACGCTCCAGGCGCGCACCCCAGGAGATGCTTCCGGAGCATGACTTTTCCGGCGGCGTTCGCGGAAAATACGCCAGCCGATTTGCGAAGGGCACGATCATGGTGGTTCTTGACCCTGACGTTGCCGAAATATTCCCCGATCCGAGATCGGTAAATAAAGCTCTTCGCGCGCTCGGTCACATCATCCGGGACCGCCCTCCAAAGACCGGCCAACGCCGGTAGGCAGGGTGAGGGTTAGCTCGGCCACGCCGGAGACGGCGCACTGACGACTGGCTCCTTACCACTTTTGTCGATAGCGCTCGCCCGCATTCTTCGGCTACAGCATTGACCCGCATCAAAGCGCAGAAGCGGCTGACAAAGCACTGTGGGCGCGCTGACAGAGATGTTGCCCGTGTTCATGGGGCGCATACATACAAAGGAATGTATGCGCCGCCCGCGACCTTCCGGTCTAGAAAAAAGAGGGCCTTCCTCGCGTGCGCGATGGAGACCGGTGGCCGGTCGAGGCATTGCGCCTGCGACGAGGTCATAGTAATCTTGATAGGGGAAGGTGACCATGACGCAAATCACCGAGGCCATCTACACTCGCGGCGTTCTGAAGCCTGCGGTTGATCTGAACCTCCGCGAGGAGCAACGAGTCCGCCTCATCGTTGAGCCGATCGAGGAGGGTTTCGGGGACCGGGACGCTGCCGTGGCACGATTGAAGGCCGGAATCGCGAGCATGCAGTTCTTCTCGAACGGGCCACTGCCCACGCGAGAGGACATCCATGATCGCGCTTGATACCAACGTCCTCCTCTAGGCCTGCGATCGGGCGGATTCCAAACGCCAACAAATCGCGATCGATCTCGTTGCGAACAGCAGGGACGGCGTCCTACGCGCCCCCACTCTCTATTCGCTATTCGCTACTCCCGCCCTTGTTCTAAGGCTCGTCATTTGTCACTCGTCAGCGAACTTTGGTGCTGGCCGTGAGATAATACAAGTGGTTAAAACCGTGACAGTGACTCGGGACCAGCGCAAGTGGATTTTACATCGCAAGAATGTGAAATCATGCCACGTACTTGCCCTCCGCGAACTGGGCTCGAGTGTTAGACTTAAGAGGGAGGGAGCCAACGTGAGGAGACTCAAGGCAAAGCCCGCGGCCAAAGCCAGAAGCCATCCTGATATAGTCGGGCGAAAAACCTTCTCAGTCGATGAGATCCGGAAGTACGTTGACCCGGGTCCGGCGGAAGAGGCCGAGAGGTTTGTGCGCCTTATTTATGAGGAGCGCCGCCAGGATCGCGAGCGGGTCCTTCCTGAATGAGACAGCTTGTGGCGGATACCGACGTCGTCTCCTACATCTTCAAATGGCATCCGCTTGCCCCTCGATACGTTGAACTCCTGGCGGACAACGAGGTCGTTCTCTCCTTTGTCACTTTGGCCGAAATGCGCCTGGGGGCCCTGAAAGCACGACGGATGAGGGCTAACATGGTCCCGCGTTGCTCGGAGTGCGGCGCGCCTTGAGTACTACCGTCAGGCCACTCCCGGAACCAACCTCGCGTTGATCGAGCGTGAACTGGCGGACGTCTTCCCTGACTCGGAGTCGGTGAACCGGGCACTCCGACTGCTGGTGAATACAGCAGCGGCGGCAGCAGGTACAGCGCGCCGTCGGCCTGGCGCCTCGAACAATCGCCCGAAGTCGGCCGCTGGAGAACGCGCCCGCTTAGCCGCAAGACGTTAGTTCTTGAGCGCTCGCTCCCGTTCTTCAGGGAATAGTCATGACGAAAAGGCATTACACCAAGTTCATCCATGAGGGACAATACGCTGCTGCGGTCGAGATTGAGCGGGTTGAGTCCGACACGGGGTGGTCGCCCTATTTGTCTGTCGAAGACGCGCAAAAACTGGATGAGGTGCGTGAGGCGTTAAGGAAAGGTGATCTAAGGAAGGCAGGTCACCTTGCCCGTGTCTATCAGCTCACGCCCCTGGCTGTGTAATGCGGGACGTGGCAGCCACGGTCAATCTGCCTTTAATTGACCGTGGGTTCGTCTTGCACCGAAAAGCCCACGGACAGGAAAGCACTGTCCGTGGCTACCCGCTCGTGAGGCGCATACATACGTGACAATGTATGCGCCACCCGCGGTACCCGCGACAAAATGCGTCAAGCCTGGTGATGGACCGCCTGCGGCCAGCGCCGTCGGGTGGATGAAAAACCTTAGATCGTCGTTGGAACAGTTGTATTGTTATGTCTCCTTAAGCAGCATTGCCATCCCAGCGTAAACCGAAGGAGGTTCCGGTGACCGACATACGTTGTGGCTGTGGCAGAATGTACTCCTTCGAAGAGAGACTCCTCGGACGCACCTTCAAGTGTCGAAATTCAGCATGTGGAAGAATTATACGAATTGAAATACAAGAAGATAACGAACCGGGCTCCTTGCTGCAAGAGGTCGTAAATGCTACCGCTCCTCTTGATCTGCATCGTGAACGAATGCATCGCGATAGACGAATTGGGCTCGCTATCCTCGCGGCTGGAAGTGTCTTGCTTTTTGCTTGGCTGTTATTCAGAAGTCCCAATCCTGAACCAACGCCAGAACCAAAGGCAGAACCAACCACCACCGTGAAATCCGAACCGTACCCTACACCTCTTCCAGAGTTATCTGAAGGCGATCTAAGACCTATCCCTCTAAACCCAGCCGAAGTGAAGGAGCGGAAGATCACCGAGCAAGCCGCTGCCAAGCCAGGCGACCCGGAATTAAGCAAGGAGTACCAGGAGGTTAATGAGCAATACTTTGACAACAAACTTCCTGCGATACCGGTTCTCTGGGAGCCTCGTCTAGGAGAGATCGGCCCACTTAAGGCCGAGGGTTTCACAGAAGAAGGGCTCTGGAGAACTCTTGGTGACAAGGCATTCATTCTTCTTAACCCCCTATTTAGCCAGGATGCGGCTGAGACAAGGAGGGTGCTTTGCCATGAGGTCGTTCACGAATATCTCTACAGTATTGGGGACAAGGAAACCAACCACGGGCCTAAATTCCAAGCCGTATTACGCCGACTCTCTGACGCGGGCGCATTTAAAGGGATACCGGCCAGTGAAGAGGAGAAGTCAAGTCTCAGGTCCCGGGTTGGCGCAGAATCTGTCAGGCTCGAAGAGGAATCAGCGTGGATCAAAAGGGAAAAATACGAATTGGATCAAACCGAGGACGCAATTGACCGCGAAGCGATTATCTTGGACCGAGAGGTGCATGAACTGAACCACCGCATTTCTAATGCGAATGAGCAGGGAGACGGTTGGCCTTCCGATGACGAAATTGAATCATCCAAAGCTAGAGGTCGTTTTCACGACCAGCGTGTAGTTGATCTCCAAGGACGGATGGTTGATTTCAACACACGTGTAGATGGTTATAATGCTGCCGTTGCGCAATTCAATCGTACCGTGAACCGATACAACTTGATGATGGCATACCCGGACGGGCTCAATGAGGAATCTACGATGCACGCCAAAACACCCGTGGATCGCCGATAAGGAAATGCAGAAAACCTGCGCTTGCAAAACCCGAAAACCGGAGCGCGCCGAAAGCTGTTTGAGCGATTGGTCCAACCGGCTAATTGGAAGGCAGAAACCTTCAAAGGAGAGTTCGACCATGGAACGGGCAATTGTCGCCGTTGGATTGCTCACGATCTTGATATTCGTGGTGTCTTGGGCATCAAAGCGCCAGACGCGGTCAGACGATTTCTCTTCTCAAGATGTTGTAACTCCGGACAGGTATCGTTCATCCGCACCCACAGGGCAAGCGCGGACCTGTTGTTTAGATCCGCGCCTTTTTGTTGTCAATGGGGGAAAGAGGCTCTTGCGCTAGCGTCAAGGCTGGCATAAACTGTGAGAGTAGCGAGGAAGAGTAACCCATGACGCTGAACTTGAAATCTGACGTTGCCGCCGCCCTGGAGAGCCTGGCCGCCGCCCAGGGGCTTTCAGTGGAAGACTACCTCCATCAGCTCGTGGAAAGGGAGCTTCCCGCCGTGACCTTAGAACCTGCGCCTTTGGAAGGCAGCGGCATGGTTTCGGAGAACGGCCTGCTCGTCTACAGCACGGGGAAGCCCCTGCCCGCCCGGGTCGTCGATGAGGCCATGCGCCGCTCCCGCGAAGAAAGATCAAAGCGTATCCTGGGCAACCTTCCTTGAAACTCTTTTTCGACAGCTCCGTTCTCGTCCCTGTCTTCTACGCCGATCATCCCCATCATCATCCCAGCGCAAGGGTATTCCTTGCTGCGGGAAAGGAAGACTTCTGTGCGCTTGGGACGCTCGGCGAGGTGTACGCGACCTTGACCGGACTCCCCGTTCGCCCGCGCATAACCGGCCACGACGGCATGACCGTACTGAAACAGATCCGCGACAGGCTGACCGTGATTTCCCTCACGGAGCAAGAGTACGTGTCCGCGCTGGAGTCGGTGTCGGGAACGGTCGTCGGGGGAGGCGCGTACGACGCACTCATCGCCAAGTGCGCCGTCAAAGCCGGTGCAGATGCGTTGCTCACGTGGAACACCCGGGACTTCACTAGGTTCGGAGCGGAGATCGCACAGCTTGTGAAGACTCCGCTCGAAATATGACCGTTATTGAGGGCCGCGCTTCTGCCCGCTCTTCGTAGTTCGCGGGCTGGCGCAGAGCGTAGCTCTGCGATGCGCGACGTCACCGGTCACCCTCCCAGCCACCCTGCGCTCACAGGCTTTCGCCCTTGGCGGGCTGGCCAGACAGCAGGAATGTCTTCGGATACGATCCCTCACCGCAGATTTTGAACGATCCGAAATCCTTGTACCACTCGCCCTCCGGAACAAGCGGATGGGATTCAACCCAAATCCGAAGCTTATTAAGGTCAGCGATGCTGATGCGTCGATCCCGCATCCTGTCCATCAGGTGTTGGCGGATTCCCCTTGTCGCAGCTTTCGGGGTGCGCCATCACGGGCTGCGGAAAAACGCTTCGGGACGGTCATTCTGAGGAGGCGCAGGCGACGAAGAATCTCGCATCGCCATGAAAATGCGCAGAGCGAGATTCTTCGCTGCGCTCAGAATGACAGCGAAGGGCTCAGGATGACAACAGGGAAGGGTTCTTCCGCCACCGCATCAGTCGCCAAAGACCATGCGGCCCAGATCATCCCCGAGGCGAGCAACGTCTTTAAGATCGGTTGCCGCGCGATAACGCTCGGCGAGCTCGAAGAACTCTTTTTGTTTGCGCTTCTGGGCCTCGATCCCCTCTTCCACGAGTTCAACGATGATCCGGTTGGCGCTAAGGCGTCGTTGCTTCGCCAGGCTGCGCACATGCCGCGCCGTGTCTGCCGGAAGGCCCACGGTCTGGCGAACGACTTTGTTAGAAGCAGGCATGACACCATTATACACCAGAATGGTGATGCACGTTCTTCCACGCCTGGCGAAGTCGCTAGTGTGCTGTAACATCCAATTCTTGACAATGTCTAGGCGGCACCGCCTGGTTGTAGGGGTACGGCTTGCCGTACCCTCTTGGTTAGGTCGCGCCATAAAAATGAAGCGGGTACGGCAAGCCGTACCCCTACAACCAGGTCGGCAAAGCCGCTGGCCAATTGTAAAAAGTTAGGTGTTACGCGACACTAGTCGACAGTCGAAAGTTGAAACTAGCGGCGCTCTCGCAGCGCCTAATCGCAGGCCCGGAGGGTCTGCGCCAGCCGGCCTCAGGCAAACACTTGTTGCAGGGTTTTCAGCGTCGAAGCCAAAACTGCCGCGCTAATGTTTCCCAGTCGTTTGACGAGCCGGATCTTGTCCAGCGTGCGGAGCTGGTCGAGAAGAATCCGCCCGCGCTTTCCTTGAAAAGTAACTGCGATGCGATAAGGCGCCGGCCTGGCTCCGGTAGTCATAGGAGCCACAATCACCGTGCGCAAGTAGTCGTGCATTTCCGGCGGCGAGACGATCAGGCAGGGCATGGTCTTGCGGATCTCGCTGCCGACCGAGGGATCGAGCGTGACCAGCCACACCTCTCCGCGAGCTACCATTGCAGATCTCCGTCATTGCGGTTCCCGAACTCCGGCCAGACGAGCTTGTCATCCCCTGCTTCCGCCAATTTGCGGCTGGCTTCCGCCCAGCCTTGGCGGGGGTTGCGGCACGGCTTGCGCAGAACGATGGCGCCTCGTTCGAGCGCGATCTCGGCCTCCTCGTCCAACCCGGCCTCCTTCAGCATCGGCTTGGGAATAATGATTCCCCGCGAGTTTCCCAAACGTCGAATCGTCGTAATCATAGTCGCCTCCCTCGGTATAACAAAATTATAACATGGCGGGCTGACCGGAAAGCAGGAATGTCTTCGGATACGGTCCCTCTGGAGAAGTGGAAAGTCGAAAGTTGAAAGTCATGGTGGTTGTCACCTGTCGGCTATCAGCCAAAACGGGTAGGCGGGCGCAGAGCGTAGCTCTGCGATGCGCGACGTCGTCGGTCGCCGAGGGTTTCCCGATAGAGAGCATCTCGATATAAGCACCGCGATAAGTCAGGACCGGACGCGCGGTTGACGACCAGTCATGCACGGCCTAGACTTCAAGTATGGAAGTACCTCTTAGCCCCGATGTGCAATCCAAGCTCGCGCGCCTTACTGCTGAGCGCGGACGCGACGCCGAAGCGCTGGCAAGAGAAGCCATAGAGCGTTTCGTAGACTACGACGAGTGGTTCGTCAATGAGGTAGAAAAGGGCTTGGCGCAAATCGCCCGGGGCGAAGTGCTGACCCCTGAGGAAGTGGGGGCGCGCCTTGAAAAGTCGCGGACCGAAAAGCAGCCACGCGCCTAAAAGTGGAACTTCGCTGGACAGAGGAAGCTGCCGCCGACTTGGAACACATCACTTGTGTTGCCCGCCCGCGCACCTGCACTGGGTACCGTCGTCAATCGCTGCGTCACCGCGTGGCCCTTCGCGCGCCGTTCTTCGTCGTTCCCGCAGAGGCGGGAACCCACAGTGCGGATGGATTCCCGCCTGCGCGGGAATGACGGGTTGCGCGGGAACGACGGGTTACGCCGGCGGACGATTTCGGCCCCAGCGACGATAGTTACAAACCCGACAACAGGTAGTGGGTCAATTTGATGCTGTAGCGGCGATCCCGCTCCGAGCGGGATCGCCAAATGGCGGCGTAAAGCCGCCTCTACTTGGCCCTCGTCAGGACGCCGCTGGTGACTACCTGTCATGGAAAGAGGCAATTGGATGTAGAATACCGCCCCATGGGAAGTGAAAGCAGAAATGTTGGCTAATGTGCGCCTGGCCCCGCAGGCCATTATGATGGTCCGCGAAAAGCCAGCGCAGGGTTGCTCGACAGGAGGAAACGCATGGAGCAGACGAAAAGGCTACGAGCCGTATGGATGACGATTGCCATTTCGATTGGGCTTTGCCTGCCGGCCGACGCGGCCGCTCAGGGGACCCCAGCCGATTACGCGCGCGCCATCGGCCTGGAGGCCAAGTACGAGGCAGCCGCAATCGACTTTGCCGGGCCAGCGGCGTGGATTGGCAAGACCAACCGGTTTTGGTACCGCAAGCAATCCACGGGCAGGAAAGAGTTCATAATCGTAGACGCGCCGACGCTGAAGAAGCAGCCCGCATTCGATCAGGAAAAGATCGCGGCATCGCTCGGGAAGGCGACCGGCAAGACTTACAAGGCACAGGATCTGCCCTTTCGCCTAATCAGGTTTGACGACACGGGATCATCGTTCTTCACTTTCGTCGACGGCGCCCCGCTTCGGTGCACGGTGGCGGATTCTGTCTGCAAGAAAGTCGCCCCAAGTGAAGGTGGCGGTCCGGACGTCGAATTTGGCCCCCCCAAGCAGAAAGAGGGCCCGCGCGTCTCGCCCGATGGCAAATGGGAAGCGCTCATCGACAACTTTAATGTGGCCATACGAGCGGTCGGATCGCGTGATCTGACGCACCTCAGCACCGACGGCTCCGAGGGCAACTCCTACGAGCTCTCCTCCATCGCGTGGTCACCCGACTCCAAGAAGCTGGCCGCCTACCGGGTCAAGCCCGGCTACCACCGTGAGGTCCACTATGTGGAGTCGTCGCCGGAGGACCAGATCCAGCCAAAATTCTTTTCCCGGCCCTGCGAGAAGCCGGGCGATGTTCTCGATCTCGACCAGCCGGTCCTTTTTGACGTCGTCGCCAAGAAGCAGATCGACATTGACAACGGGTTGTTCCCGAATCCGTTCGAGCTGTCGGAGCTTATTTGGCGGAAGGACAGCCGCGCGTTCACGTTCGAATACAATCAGCGCGGTCACCAAATCTACCGCATTATCGAGGTTGACGCCGGAAGCGGCAAACCCCGTGCGGTCATTTCCGAGGAGCCCAAAACCTTCTTCAATTACCGGCCGGCCAACGGCAGTCAGTTTGATTCCGGCAAGAAGTTCCGTTACGACGCGAGTGACGGCAAAGAGATTATTTGGATGTCAGAGCGCGACGGCTGGAATCACCTCTACCTGTACGACGGCGTGAGCGGGGTGGTGAAGAACCAAATCACCAAAGGCGACTGGGTGGTTCGGGAGGTGGAGCGCGTCGATGAAGCCAAGCGGCAGATCTGCTTCAGCGCCAGCGGGATGTACCCCGGCCAAGACCCTTACTTCGTGTACCACTACCGCGTCAACTTCGACGGCTCAGGGCTCACGCCACTCACGCCCGAAGAGGCCAATCACAACGGCTCGTACTCGTCCGATGGCCAATTCTTCGTTGACAATTACTCACGCCTCGACCTGTCGCCGGTCCTCGAATTGCGTCGCACGTCGGACAACTCGGTCCTATCAACTCTGGAGCGAGGCGACATGAGTCAACTCGCCAAAGTGGGCTGGAAGCCGCCCGAGGTGTTCACGGCCTTGGGTCGCGACGGTAAGACAGAGATCTGGGGCATCATCATACGGCCGACGAACTTCGATCCCATGAAGAAATATCCCGTGATCGAGAACATTTATGCGGGACCGCAGGGATCGTTCGTCCCCAAGTCCTTCTTGACTTACTCGTCGATGATGGCGCAGGCGGAGATCGGTTTCATCGTCGTGCAGATTGACGGGATGGGCACGGCGAACCGTTCCAAGGCGTTCCAGGACATGGCGTGGAAAAACCTCGGCGACGCGGGGTTCCCGGATCGGATCCTGTGGCACCAAGCGGCGGCCGCGAAGTACGCGTGGTATGACATCACTCGCGTGGGCCTCTACGGCGGCTCGGCGGGTGGTCAGAGCGCACTCGGCGGGTTGCTTTTCCACCCGGAGTTCTACAAGGCAGCCGTTTCCTACGCGGGCTGCCACGACAACCGGATGGACAAGCTCTGGTGGAACGAGCAGTGGCTGGGGTGGCCGATCGGCCCGCAGTACTCCGCGGCGTCCAACGTCGACAACGCCTCTCGGCTCGAGGGCGACCTCTTGCTGATCGTCGGTGAGCTCGACACCAACGTCGATCCTTCCTCAACGATGCAAGTGGTCCATCAACTCCTGAAACACAATAAGAATTTTGACCTGCTCGTCGTTCCGGGAGCGGACCACGGTGCGGCTCGCGGCGACCAGTTTGCCGCCTACGGGGACCACAAGCGGTTCGACTTTTTCGTGCAACATCTGCTCGGGGTGACACCGCCGGCCTGGAATCGGACGAACGCAGCGTCGGCGAGCGCGTCGGGGTCAGAGTAGCAAGCGTAACGCGGACCTGTTTTGTAGGTGGATATACTCTACCCGCTAATTTCCAGATTGGTCGTGGGAGGGGAAAGCGCGGGATCACCCATAGAAAAAGGCCTCGGGGAATTCTTCCCTGGCGCGAGTCCGGCGCAACTAAAACAAGAAAAGCTTCGGTCGAAACAATAATTTCGGATAAAATGAACCACGGGTAGTCAAGGGTATCCGTAAAGAAAGGCATTGCCGTGATGCAAAGGATTCCCGCCTTAAGCCACAGGACTGGCGAACCGCGAATACCTTGACGGGTGTATTCAGGGTTCCAGCCGCGGGCGTTGGCAGGTCAGAGACATCGCGGAACTCTCAAAGACTCGGCAGAATTCAGGAGGATGCGATGCGACAACGATTTATCATTCTATTAGCTGTGCTGACGGTAATTTCAGGATGGGGGCTCTCGCGTTTGCAGGCCCAAGGCCCCACGCCACAGACTTACTCATTTACAGAGGATCCTGCGGTCGCGATAATGGGTCCCACGATTGTGAAGCTGAGCCGCGATGGTCCCAAAGAAGCTGTGGACCAGATCATGCCTGCCGGGCCGGGGCGCGACAAAGAATTCCATAACCACATCCTCTATGACTTCCAAGCCCACAAGATCTATACCAAAATTGTGAGCGACGCTTCCGTGCCCTGCTCGGTTATGGATTACACCGATCCTGCCGTGCCCCCGGAGTTTGACGTTATCAGTGGCTCAGACGCTTTGATGAAGGAGTTGACCGGCGACAATGGACAGATGAAGCAGGTCGGCACGGAGACCGTTAACGGAATCGCCACCAAGCTCATGGAAGTGACTTCCGCCCAAGGCAAGGGTAAGGTCTGGGTAGCGCAAAAGGGCGGCTTCCCCGTCAAAGTCGTCAGCATCGGAGCGGACGGCAAGGCGCAGACGGTGATCGAGGTAAAGCAGCTCAGCTTTGCCAAGCCCCCCGCTTCTGCTTTCGCCCCTCCGGAGGGTTGCGCCACGATCCAGGGCGAAGCCAGCGCACACGGAGTCCATGCCGAGGTGGGCTTCCAAGTCGAGGCCAGCGCACACGGAGTCCATGCCGAGGTGGGCGCTGGTGCTTCCAGCGGAAAACCCACCACCAACGTCAGCGCCCTGACGCTCCAAAAGATCCCCAATTATACCGGCCCCTGCCCGGCGCACATTAAGATGGTTGGCACAATTACTACGGATGGGCCGGGAACGGTGTTTTACGAATTCGGCGCGGGCAAGTTCGATCCGGGACAAACCATCACCTTCAGTGCCGCGGGGACCAAAACCGTCACGCACGTGATGACTTTTGAGCCCAAGTATGGCAATCAAATGGGCGGTTCAGCCATCCTGCAAGCCATTGGGGAAGACTCGTCGGGCAATCACGGTATACCCACACAAGGCTCCAACAACGCCGATTTCAACATCACCTGCACCAGCGGGGGTGGAAAGTAGACGAACCACGACCCTGTTGATTGAGGAGCAAGCAAGCGTAGCGCGAACCTGTTTGATAGGTCCGCGGCTTCTTGTTGTCAACTGGGGACGAACCGCAGATCTCCAAAACAGGTCTGCGCTACTCGCTTCAGGTCAGCATGTGGGAGCTACGCAAGAATCCTCACCCCGCCTCGCGGGGTCAGCGCTACCAGAGCTATTCCCAAAGAAGAACCGCGGACCCCAAGAACGGGGGTCCGCGCTAGCCGCTAATACATAAAAAACAACGTGAGCTACGCACGTTCGCGCTCCGCTTTGACTCCAGCAAGAAGCGCTTTGAAATATTCACTAGAGAGAGATGGCGTTTGTACTAATCGTTTCATCTCTCTCACGATGAGTATGCTTAGTCCGACACGCAACTCACTTTTCCTGTATCGGGGTTAGTATGGCGATGCTGTCCGGCCGGACATGGTGCGGCCTGGCCCTGCTGGCCGGTCTGGCCCGTTTGTCCAGCCTGGCCCGGTTGTCCAGCTTGGCCCGCTTGTCCAGCCTGGCCCGGTTGTCCGGCTTGGCCCGGTTGTCCCGCCTGCCCTGCCTCGCCCGGCTGCCCGGTCTGGCCCGCTTGTCCGGACTGCCCTGCCTCGCCCGGCTGCCCGGTCTGGCCCGCTTGTCCCGTCTGTCCCGCTTGTCCCGTCTGTCCCTGCGCTCCAGGTTGTCCTTGCTGTGGCGTTGTGGTTTGTGTGCAACCGCCAAAAAGTAACATGAGAGAGATTACAACTATACCTAGCAATATCTTCATTTGATTCTCCTTTGCGATGTTGCTCAACGCAAAATGCTCCTACCGCAGTTGATGGTAGCCAGCGAGAATAGTACCAATGTCGCACCACTGGGCGCTGTTCTGTTTTGCACAGTCAGCCAAAAAAACATCACAGACCCCAAAAGGAGAGCAAGCGTGGCGCAGCCCTCCGTCGGTGAGGTCTGCGGCTATTCCTAAAGTAGCGCTGACCCCGCGAGGCGGGGTCAGCATGTGGGAGATACACAAGGATGCTGACCTCGCCTCGCGGGGTCAGCGCTACCAGAGCTATTCCTAAAGAAGAACCGCGGACCCCAAGAACGGGGGTCCGCGCTACCCGCTGTGCAAAACCGGTCCCGTCGGAATTATTCCACAGCTTCTCCCCTGACCACGGCCGAGATGGCCGTGCCACGGACAGGGAGAGGTTCATCCCATTTGATCCACGGCCTGAATCAGTGCGCGGATGTAACCGTAGCAGAAGGCAAATGACTGCAACCCCCCGGGATCGTTTGCCGCGAGGGGCACGTGGTCGGGCATCAGCAGGTAGGGATACCCGACCTCTTTATAGACCCGGATGGCTTTGACGAAGTCGATATCGCCCTGGTCGGGATAGACCTCCTGAAAATCGTCGCGGTGGCCGCGGATGTTGCGGAAGTGCACGTTAAAGATCTTCTTCCGCGTGCCGAAATACCGGATCACATCGTAGATTTCCTTACCCGGGTCGTTGAGCATCTCCGCCACCGTACCTTGGCAGAAGTTGAGCCCGTGATAGGGGCTCTCCCGGATGGTGATGAATTCCTTCAAACCGTCCACGGTGCCCAGCACGCGGACCACTCCCTGGTAGCCCTCGGGCGGCACGCCCGGATCGTGGGGGTGGCACGCCATGCGGATCCTGTACTCTTCGGCGACGGGTATCACGCGTTGCAGAAAATAGGTGATCCGTTCCCAGAACATGTCCGCGTCCACACGCCCGGCGCGGGTGAGCGGCGGATTAGGATGCGCGTCCTTGAACCGCCACGTGCTGTACATTGCGTCGCCCCGTCCCGGGGTGCGTCCTGTGCGCAGCACCCCCAGAATGGTCAAGTTATACTTGATGGAAGGGATACCTGCGGCGGCGCAATTGCGGATGAGGGTTTGGAGCGCTTCGATGTCGCGATCACGTTCGGGACTGTTCGCCAGCACGATCGCGGGATGTAGTGTCTGATCGATGTGAGTGGACGCCAGAAAGGGTGGCGCGATGCAGTCGATGGAGATGTCATATTTTTCCGCCCCATCACGCATGCGCTTCAGTTCGTCCACCGTAGCGTAAAGGCGGCCTTCGCCGATTTCAGGATATCCGCAGATATTGCGGACCCCATAGCGCGCAAGGTATTGGAGGTGTGTCTCATTAGTAGGAGCGCTTTGGCATCCGAGTTTCATCAGTGTGCGCCGGCCCGAAGCCGCGGCGGCCGACGCGAGGTTGCTTCTCAGTACGATCGCGGCGGCAGCAGCCGCCCGAGCCTGCCCGGGGACCAGCGCGGCGACGCCCGTGGCCAGCGGCATCTTGAGGAAGTCGCGTCGAGAGGTTGCCGAATTTCTGGTGAGCTTCATGATGGTCTCCAAATGCTTGCTATTTTACGAAACCGCTTCAGCGCGCAAAAACGAATCCGCAGATTGCGCAGATGAGTGAAGAAAAACCGGGTTCGTACATCAAACCTCGCTGAAAGCTGAATCGAGGAAGGAAGCCATGTAATAGGCGTCCAGGAACTTGAACGGCGTCTCTCCCGTGGTGTAGTGGCCGCAGGGCAACACGGCCACCTTAGGGTCAAGCTGGAGACGAACTGATTCAGCGATGATCTTTCGCGAGAACTCAGGCAGGAAAGTCAAGTCGTAGAGGGCATAAATGAAGAGCGACTTCTTGGGCCAGCGAGCCAACTTTTGCGCATGGGCAATGGGGCTGATGGCCATCCAGGCGCGGCGAAGGCGGTCCAGGCTTAAATTGGCCTCGAGCCCGGCGCGCACGTGACGCGTGGCTTGACCCGTCCAGACCACCTCACCGAAAGTCGTTGAACAATGGTTGAAAACGTTCACCTTCAAACGCTCGTCATGCGCGCTGGCCAGGTACGCGTAGCACGAGCCCAAGCTGGTGCCCACAATGCCAAGCTTGCGGCACCCCTGGCTTTCTAACCAGTCCAGGCACGACCGTGTGTCGACCACAGCCTGCCGGGCGGCATCGAGTGTCCGGCCCAGATTCGATGAAACAGCATAATCAGCGCGCTCAATCTCCGGCGGCTTGCGAAGGTCGTGATAGGGCAAGCTTAAGCGCAGCGCCGAAATCCCAAGCATGTTGAAGATGCGGCAGAGCGCGTTGTGGCTTTCCAGGCCTGCATTCCACTGCGGCAGTACCACCACGGCCCCGCGCCGCCCTGCCGGAAACCAAAGCGCTCGTACCCGGTTGTTATTCGGGACCGGAGTCCTGACGGGAGATGTAAAGAACAGGCAGTCCCCTTCCAGATGAAAGTCTGAAGGTGTCTTGTAAGCGTAGAAGACGTCACTTTGCGCAAGGATTTCTTCGTTCAGCTTGCCAAGGAATTCTTCAGGCTCGCAGTCTGAGGCCCGAAAGTTGCCGTTCGCGAGCGGCCAGCCTGCGGTCCACTCCAGTCCCCAATCCAAGGGGGACACCACTCGATTCTTATCCCGCTCCGTCAAACGGGTTTCCCACGCGTGAATCCACTCCTTGTAACGCTCGAGCATGGCTCTCATGGGACAAATCAGAACCTGCAATTATAACCTGAGAGAGCCAGGAAGATGTCGGGTCCCGGAAGGAGGGTAGAGGTGTCATTTGCGAGACATGGGCATTGCAAGCCGCGGTCATTCCCGCGAAAGCGGGAATCCACTTCGCAAACTTTGGGAAATGCGCTGTCGACGGACTGGATTCCCGCTTTCGCGGGAATGACCGGCGTTTTAGGATTTCGGGTTGACGCTTTCAAAGAAAGGGCGGTCCCCTCCCGGCGCAGGGTTCACCGTGCGGCCCTGCGCCGGTTTCTCCACCACTTTCTGGGTCCTACTGACCAGGAGGCAGCGGAGCGGAAGGCGGCGGACCTGGAGGCAGTGCAGCAGGAGGCCCAAATCGCCGCCCGGTGCGGGTGGTGGTGATCCCCGGCAGGTCGCGCAACTTCTTCCACTGATCGACGGTGAGAACCCGGCGAATGGCGAGCAGCATCTGTGCATTCGACTTTTCCAGGTTGGCTCTGGCCTGAGCAACCTTGTCGATCTGGGCAATCACCTGGGCTTCGTCGGGCCGATCAGCTTCAATAAACGGCTCCAGGATCGCTTCTTGCTTTTCTAAAGCGGCGTGGAGATCGATGAGCTCGAGGCGGTGGGCCTGGAAGATCTTCTCGATCTTTTGGACCTGTTCATCGCTGACGCCGATCTTGCTCATCAGTGCGGAGTCTTTCCACCATTTTCCAGGGCCCCGGAGATCCGCGATTATTTGAGGGCCCATTTGGGTGCTTGGCCCCTCGGCCGGTGGAGGGGCGTCTTGGGCGATGGCCAGCCCGCAGAACGCGATCACCAGTGTCAAGCTTACTAGGGTTGCTTTCATTTTATTTCTCTCCTTTTCCTTAAAGTGCTCTTCATTTGTTGAGTGTCTTTATTGGTTAGGATTTCATTCCGCTCCTCGGCGATCAGGACTGCGGGGGCCAGGGCTTCGGGAACCTCACGTACAAGGTCTCCTTGAACCTCCTGTAACAAAGCCTTGTCCGCATCCTCCGTAGCTTTATTTTGGGGAGGGTTCGCAGTGCGCGTCAGGAATATAGCGGCAATCAGAACCATTGCCATGGCGGCAACCCAAGCCCAATGTAATGGATACCAATTTCTTACGGAAACCCGTTCACGGATGGCGAGCTGCTGCTCTCTCCAGAAACTGTTGTCACGTTGGGCAGTGGCATGAATCGAATCGCGAAAGCAGGAGATGGTGCTGCGCAACTCCTCCACCGCGACAGAGCAAGCATGGCAGGTCGCAAGATGACGACTGACGAAATCGTCTCTTGTGCCGAGCATCCACTCAGTGATTTGGTCCTCGCTCAGATGGTTATTCACCTGCTCTACCTCCCTTGAGTCGCTGCCGGATCGCGCGCACCGCACGGAACAAGTGGGTCTTAACCGTTCCTACCTTCAGAGAAGTCACCTCGGCGATTTCTTCCAGGCTCATTTCCTCCACAAAGCGCAGGATGAAGATCGCCCGCTGCTGGGAAGAGAGCTTTTCAACCGCCGACCAGACCGTGGCCACCTCCTCGCGTCCAAGGAGGACCCGCTCCTGGGACGCATGGGGGTCCGGCAGCCTCTGCTCGAGGTCCGCAACATCCTCGGACGATGAGGACAATCTATGCCAAAATTCCCTCAGGCGGCTTCGTCGGTGATCGCGAGCCAAGTTCACGGCGATCTTGAGCAACCAAACGCCCACACTCGCCTCACCCCTAAAGGAAGCGCGCCTCTGATATGCTTTCAAAAAGCACTCCTGAGTCAAAGTCTCCGCGGCGTCGGGGTCTCGGACCATGCCGAGCAGAGCTCGGTAGATACGTCGCTGGTGCGACCGTACAAGTGGCGTAAAGTCATCGAGTGCAGTCATCCCGAGGCCTGCCTTCTCCTGAACGGGAATCAAAACCGCGGCTCGTTCATTCTGGACCATGCCCGCTCCTTATTCCATCAAGACGAGTCAGGTATCGGAAGGTTTACAGGGAGCAGCCCAAATTCCCAATTTAATCTCACCTTGTGAGCCTTGCTTGACGAGTCTTAGCATTGCTCGTAGACTACAAACTTGCCCGCATAAATGGAGCCGACTTCGAAAACTATGCCATTCCGAAGCATTCTCGTCGCATTCTCGTTGGCTCTGGCACTGACTCCGGTTGCCTGGTGCCAGAGCAACATCCAACTGTTCCCTATCGCTGATGTCAAGCCGGGCCTGAAGGGCGTGGGCCGTACAATCTTCGAGGGTGACAAGATTGAAGAGTTTCAGGTCGAAATTCTCGGCGTATTGACGAACGTGCTGGCGCCCAAACACGACCTCATCCTGGCGCGACTTTCAGGAGGCCCGCTTGAGAAGACGGGAGTGATCGCCGGGATGAGTGGAAGTCCGGTTTACATTGACGGCAAGCTTGTGGGCGCGGTGGCTATTTCATTTCCATTTTCGAAAGAACCCCTGGCCGGCATTACGCCCATCAAGGAAATGCTGCAAGTCGTCCCCGAGGCGCAAGGTCAATCGCAAGCTCAGGCGGAGATGCCCCTGGACTTTCGCATGGCTAGAACCGCGACCGGCCTTCGCGAGAGCGCGCGCTTGATTCCCCAGCAAGATTTTAGCCCGGAAAGCCTCCGCCGATTCTTTCCGGCGCGCCCAGCGGAGCTTTCACTCCCCGCCTTGCAGTTGCCCTTACGGTTTGGCGGATTCGCCGCCGACACATTAGAACCCTACTTGCCGCTCTTCCGCCAAATGGGGTTTGAACCCATGATGGGCGGCGCACTTTCGGGCGGAGAGAGCACGACACCGGTGAAGGCAGAATTAGAGCCCGGTTCGATGATCAGTCTGCTGCTGGTCCGAGGCGATCTCAATTTGAACGTGGACTGTACGGTCACCTACCGGCAAGGGAACAATCTCTATGCCTGCGGGCATCGGGTGCTTTCGCTGGGCCCGGCTCAGATCCCCTTTGCGCCCTCCCATGTTCTGGTCACCGTACCGAGCATCGCCGCATCCTTCAAGCTGGATGCTCCGGGGCAAGTGGTGGGGACGATTCGTCAGGACCGCTTTGACGCCATCTATGGCGTGGTGGGAGAAAAGAACCCGCCGATGATCCCTGTGACCGTCCAGATCCAAAGCACACTGAATACCCAGGAGGACTACAAGTTCGAGGTTATTCAGGAACCGTTCCTCTCGCCCCTGCTGGTGAATCTTGCTTTCGTCTCAACCCTAAGCAACACGGAACGAGCTGTCGGAGCATCCACATTGGAAGTCAATGGGAAGATCCGGCTGGGGGGCGGAGAAGCTGTGGACTTCCAAGACGTCTTGTCTGGGGAGATGGGGACCGCCGCGCTGGCGGGTTCGGTGGTGGCCACCCCCCTCAGCTATCTCCTGGGTAGCGGTTTTCCTGATCTGCGCATTGAGGGCATCGACCTCTCGGTAAAATCGACGAACGAGAGGAGTCTGGCCACGTTGGAGCAGGTTTGGAGTACAAAATCCGAGGTGAAACCCGGTGAGCACATCGAGGTAATCGCCCTTTTGCGGCTCCCCGGTGGGCAAGCGGTGACCCAGAAGATTCCTGTTGACATCCCTGAAAGCGTGAGCGACAGGGCCTTGATGCTGGCGGTGGGAGGCGGGTCAAACATCAACGCTTTGCAGTTCCGGCTCACGCCGCCGGGGAGCACCGCGCGGGACATTCATCAAGTCGTCAAGGCCCTGAATCGTATGCGCCGGAATAATCGGCTCTACGCGCTACTCATGGCCCCCCAGCGCTCGTTCATAATGCAAGGGGATGAATATCCCTCTCCTCCACCCTCTCTGGTACAGACCTTCATGACGGACCCCGCGGCTGCATCCAGCGTCAACTTCAGCGGCACTTCGGTGGTCGGCGACTTTGAGGCGGCAGCGTCTTCGCTCATGATCCACGGCCAAAAGACGCTCTTGCTAAAGGTAGTCGGGCCGGGCCTCTAGCTCTGAGAGCGTCACCGTTTGCAGGCAATCCCACCGAGAGGAGTGACCGGAAAGGTTAGAGCATGAAACCACACAAGATATTGCAGCTTCTGATACTCGCGTTGCTTTTCTCCTCGCCCACAAGAGGAGTGGAAACCGCGTTCTGGCAGGTTGGCTCATTCGAGGAGTTCTTACTGGGAACACTCTCCAACGTTTCCCTGGATACAGAAGGGGCTCTGCATCTAGCGCCCGGGTCGCGCGTGGTTTTCAACCCTGAGGAAGCGCTGGCCCTCTCACTCGCCCACGACCGGAAGGGCAACCTCTATATCGGCACAGGCCATCAGGGAAAGGTCTTTCGAGTAGATGCAAAGCAAAGCTCCGCCCTCCTGTTTACGGCCCGGGAGCCGGATGTTTTTGCCCTGGCAGTGGGCCCCGACGGATCGCTGTACGTGGGAACCTCGCCGGAAGGCAAAGTCTATCGGATTACACCCGACGGGCAATCCAAAGTATTCTACGACCCGGGCGCCAAGTATATCTGGGCGTTGACATTGGACGCGCAGGGTCGGTTGTATGTTGCCACGGGAGACAAGGGCCAGATCTTCCGAGTCGACCCGGCGGGGAAGGCCGAGCTTTTCTTCGACAGCCAACAGACTCACATCATGTGTCTGACTCTCGAAAAGGACGGGAATCTGCTTGCGGGAAGTGTCCCCAGGGGGCTTATTTACCGCATTACGCCGCAAGGGAAGGCCTTCATTCTTTATGAAGCCACCCTGCCGGAAATCCATGACTTGGTGACAGACTCCAGCGGGCGCATCTATGCCGCCGCTCTGGGCACCGCGAGCGGCAAAGGTTCGCCCGAACTTCTGATTCCTCCTCTTCCCGGCGCAGCCCCCGGCGGAGTCACCACGGTTACGGTCACGGCTTCCAATGAAACTCATGCCGCTACAGCATCTGAAGCGCAAACTCCACCCGGCGAGGATTCGACAGCGCCTAGCTTTATCCGTCCGGCTCCTGTGATTTCTGCAATCCCCAACTTTCAGATCCCGCAGGGACGCGGAGCGCTCATTGAAATACTTCCTGACTCTACTGCCGAGATGATCTGGAGCTCAAACAGCGAGAGCATTTTCGGCTTGGCGGTGCGCGGTAATCATGTGCTGTTTTCCACGGATTCCAACGGGCGCATCTTCGACATGGTTCCTGGGCGGGACGCGCAAAGGGTAACTCTTCTCACTGAAACACACGAGTCGCTTGCCACGCGGCTGATGCTGGAAGGATCTGACCTTTATGTGGCCACCAGCAATATCGCCAAGCTATTCCGGGTGGAGTCAGAGGTTACTCCAGAAGGGAGCTACGAGTCCCCCGTCAAGGATACGAAGTTCATCTCCCGGTGGGGAGTGCTTGCTTGGCGTGGCGAGGTTCCCGCAGGGACAACGCTTGAGTTCTTTACACGCTGCGGCAATTCTGAGCGTCCGGACCAAACATGGAGCGACTGGGCGGGCCCCTATCGCAGCTCCAACGGCAGCCCAGTCACCAGTCCTCCCGCCCGTTACATTCAGTGGAAAGCTGTCCTGCATGCCTACGGAGCAAACAGCCCCACCCTGGATGATGTCACAGTGTCCTATTTGAACCAGAATCTCGCCCCCCAAATCCGCTCCCTAAACGTGAGCACGGCAGGGGAACGAACCAGCCCTACAGGAAGCAGCTCATCCGCTCTGGCCGCCGGAACGACGATTTCCGTTGGCGTTCAACCTTCCGGGGCTTTTGGGGTTGTGGCGCCTGCGGGAAGTGTCGCGGGCAAGATTCCAGTGTTGCTGAGCTGGCAAGCTGATGACCCCAATAATGACCTACTGGTGTATTCGCTCTACGTAAAAGCGACTGACGAGCAGGATTGGCACCTTTTGAAAGACAAGATACGCCAAACGAATTATACGATTGATCCCAGCACCCTGCCCGATGGCAAGTATGTTGCCAAGCTGGTGGCATCTGACGAAGACTCCAACCCTCCTGAAATGGCTCGCAAGTCGGAGTTGCTGAGTGCGCCATTTTGGGTGGACAATACGCCACCCCAGGTTCGAGTGGTTCGAAAGACCGTGACGGCAGAAGCGGGGGAAGTCGTATTCGAAGTGGAGGATAGCATTTCGCCGCTGCGCAGCGCCGAAACTTCGATCGACGGGAAGGAATGGAAGGACCTGCTTTCCGACGACGGGATTGTGGATTCCCGAAAAGAGACCTTTACGGTGAGGCTTTCTAAACTGGTTCCCGGCGAGCACGTCGTGTCGGTGCGGGCCTATGACACAGCAGGAAATGTCGGCGTCGGAAAGGCCGTACTGCACATTGCCCCACCGGAGGGGGCAAGCCGGTGAACCGAAAAATGGCACGCGACTACTGACCTGTTGGGAGCCAGGCATGGAGGTTGATCAGGCAGGGATGAAGACAACTCTCGTATGGGCCACCGCATCACACAATTCGAGTCTGGATGCGGCGGGAAGTGAGACTCCTTGAGCCAACAGAAGACAGCGGCTCCGAAAGCCGCTTCCGAGACTCAACTGATTGCGCGTGCACAGCACGGAGATGAGGAAGCATTTGCCGCGCTCTTCGAAATGCACAAGCGGCGTGTTTACTCACTGTGTTTGAGGATGACCGGCAACACCGCGGAGGCGGAGGACTTGACCCAAGAAGCCTTCCTTCAGCTTTTCCGCAAGATCTCCACCTTTCGCGGTGAATCCGCTTTCTCCACTTGGCTGCACCGGCTGGCTGTCAATGTGGTGCTGATGCACCTGAGAAAGAAGGTGCCGCAGCAGGTCTCGCTGGACGAGGTCGACTCTTCACAGGATGAGCCGGTCAAGCGCGATTACGGCGACAATGACCGGAGGTTGATGGGTTCAATCGACCGGATCGGCCTTTCGCGAGCTATTGCCGACCTTCCGCCCGGCTACAGAACGGTGTTTGTGCTGCACGACATCGAAGGCTACGAGCATAACGAGATTGCGGAAATCATGAATTGCTCCGTCGGTAACTCCAAATCGCAACTTCACAAGGCACGGATGAAACTGCGCGACTGGCTGCGTCAGAATGAGGGGCTTATGACTCCGGGTCAGCCGGTTGTCTCCGATCAAGCTCCGACCGAAAGGTGAAGGGGATATGAAAGAGACTCGGCACGACAGGTCCCCAGCATGTTACCAATTTGAGCTGGAACTCGAGGCCTACATGGAGGGCGAAAACGGGCCCTTCGTGCCGGCTCACACTCGTGAGTGCACGTTTTGCAGCGTTATCGTCGAGGACCTTGAAGCGCTCCGGTCGGCAGCTCTGGCGATGCCGCTGGAAGAACCCTCTCCCGCGGTTTGGTCAAATATCCGTGCTCAACTGGTTGCAGCAGGAGCGTTCGCCGAAAGGGTAAGTCCTTGGAATTGGCTCGGGCAACTGGACTTCCTTCATCGCCCCGTTCCTGTTACGGCCTTTGCCTGCTTGGTCCTTCTTGGGTGCTTGGTTTCGGTTCCCCGGACTTATCTTGAACAGGACACTACCTCCGGGTTCAGTGCCTCGCCTGCCAGAACCGCCACCCGGTCCATGGCCTTCATAGGAGACAGTGGCGCCCTGGAGCGCGTGGTTCAGGAGTTGGAAGAAACGTTCCGAGCGCGTGAGGGGTCTCTGGCGCCTGATCTCAAGGCCACATATGAAAATAGCTTGAATTCGCTTGACGTTTCAATTCGGGAATGCAGCGATTCACTACAGCGTGAGCCCGATAACTCACTTGCTCACGAATACTTGCTTGCCGCATATTCCCAAAAAGCTCAGGTTCTATCTTCCGCATTGGAATTCGATGAAGGCCGCTAGGCCGGCCCAGGGGGGACCCAACAGTGCCTGATCGTCGGGAGCAAACAACGAAGAAGCGAGGGATTACCCCTTACGGCCAAGGGCTAGTCCTGTATTTACTGGTGCTCTCAGGAGCATTGCTTGCTGCCGACAGGTCAGAGAGGACCTTCGAAGCTACGCCTAATCCCCGCATTACGCTTACGAACATGACGGGCCAAATCCTGGTCAGGGGATGGGACAAGGCGCAAGTGCACGTTGTTTATAGCGTCGTGTCCCCTCACGTGGAGGTAGACACCGAGGTTATCCCACCCAACCAGCCCGCCGACAAGATTCACTTTGCCACACACCTCTTGGACCCCCTGGTTTCCGGAAAGGATCAGACGGTCGATTACAGCTTGGACGTTCCCATGGGAACCAATCTTGAAATCCGGAACCCGCAAGGAAGTGTGCGGATTGAGAAGTTACAGGGAGACGACGCCTCGGTGGAATCGGTCGGAGGCGCCATTCTCGTCTCAGATTTCACTGGCCACCTTTTCCTGCGATCGGTGGGTGGAAATATCGAAGTGATTCGCCCCTCCGGGCGCGTGGAAGGGTATTCGATTACGGGAGACCTCCACTTCGTCTCTCCCACTACCTCCAAACTGCGTGGAAGCACGACCTCCGGACGAATTCTTTTTGAGGGCGATTTTCCGGATGGTGGTGACTACTCACTGTCGGCTTATAGCGGCGATATGGATATACTCTGCCCACCCTCGGCGTCTTTCGAACTTAACGCTAAGACAGTGCGGGGCAAACTGGAAAACGAAATGCCCATGACCATCCGACACCGGGCAGCCACCCCGGTGTCCTCCGCCAACAGCCTCTTTGGTACTCACCTTACCGGCAAAGCCACTGTGAATCTGAAGTCGTTCAGTGGGACAATCCGGATTCGACAGCGTTAGTGAGAACAAGTCGAGGAGTCGAGAAGTTGAAGTCAGCTCTTCGACTTTTCGACTCCTCGACTTTCTTCAACTGTTCAACTTGTTTTCCTGCCAGCCATAATACTATAATTCATTGTGGAAGTTCAATTCGAGCGAATGAGCCGGCACCGACGCAAACAGATCTATCTCCTCGGGTTCATGGGCAGTGGCAAATCCACTGTCGGCGAACTTCTTTCCCGGGAATTGCGATGGCCTTTCAGCGACCTCGATGCCGTTATCGAGGCCGGACAGGGCGTGAGTATACGCGAGATATTTGAAAGATCGGGCGAACTATTCTTTCGCCAACTCGAACGCGCCGCTTTGACCGAGGTCTTGAAAACTGAGCCGGCAGTGATCGCCCTGGGAGGCGGGACTTTCGCGTACGAGCCCAACCTGGAGTTGATACGTGAGACAGGCGGGGCCACGATCTGGCTGGATTGCCCCGTCGAAACCTTGCGACAGCGGTGCGCCGCCATGCAGAATCGCCCCCTGTTTCGTGATCCCGAATCTTTCCTGCATTTGCTCGATCTTCGGCTTCCCTACTATCGTCTGGCAGAATATAGGGTCTCCACGGAAGGCCGGGGACCACGGGAAGTAGCCGAACAAATCTTACGCCTGAGGGTCTTCTGAGCCGAAAAGAACTCGCCCTGTATCCTTCGATGATCCTGCTCGCGCCGGTCTTGGCGGGTATCCTCGCCTGTAGCGTGGCAACCTTGGGTCAAGAGACGCAGGGAAACCCACGCCTGGTGAATGTGGATGACGAAGGCGTTTTCGTAATCTCCCTGGCTGGACGCCCCGTGGGCACCGAAAGGTTCAAGATTCACTCATCCCCGGGCAAGGTCGAAGCTCAAGGGGAGATCCGTCTCCACATTGAACAGAATGGGAAGACGGTAAGTGTGCAGAGCTTCCCTGACCTGGTCCTGGACCCTCAACTCCGCCCCGTTACTTACACGTGGAATCAAAAGGGGCCACAATCCTCACGGCTGGAGGTGGACTTTAGCGGTAAACTTGCCAGGGTTCGCTACAAGACGATCAGCGGCAATGAAGATAACAGGGACTTTGAACTTCCGCCCGATGTCGTGGTTCTGGATGACAATGTAGTCCACCATTACCAGTTGATAATTGCTCGCTACCAAGCGATGGGAGGAGGCAAACAGACCTTTCGCGTCTTTGTTCCGCAGGAAGCCTTGCCAAGCCTTCTAACCGTGGAAGACATGGGGAATGCCGCAACTGCAATCGCTGGAGTCACGGCCAATCTCCGACATCTCCTAATAACCACCGACGTCACACACATTGATCTTTGGGTTGACGACCAGCAACACATTGAGCAGTTTTCTGTTCCTGAAGCGCAACTCGAAGCCATCCGCAAGAGGTAACTCTTATCCCTTCCACTTCTTCTCGTGCGGCGAAGATTTTCCACGATCATCGCTTGGCCCAGGATGGCTGGAATTGCCGATTTTCGATTGCCGATTGCCCCGCCGTGGCGGGCTGATGGACATTGGAAGGAGTTGCCACACTACTTTTTCAATCGGCAATCAGCAATCGGCAATGAAAACTTGGTCTTTGGGTTGCCGCTATGCTGCGCTGTGCCTCTGCGGTGAGTTGTGTTGTCTTTTTCTGGCCTTCTCGCTACTCCGTCGTAATAATCCCCCGAAATGCGGGCACAAAGGTTTTGATGGGGAGGGTGAAAACGCCATCCGGCTCGGGAAACCTCGCCCAAGGATTGCGCAGCGTGACCGTTGGGCCGTTCCCGTCGTAGGCCAGCGCCGTATAACAGTGGGCATTTTTGCTTGATCACCTCGGCCAGCGAGTCCAGGAACCCTCCCGACGCGAGCAGCTTAATCACCGCCTCCTGCATGGCATCCGGCACGCTGAGGGGCCTCATCTCCTCCCGCAATTGCCACTCCAGCTTGCTCCGGTCAATGTTGCCATATTGGTCCACTTGCGACCGGATGGCCCGGTCGTAGGCCAACAGCAGTGGGTCGTTCGTGGCTACGAAGTCCTTCACGTACAATTTTACAAACGGAAACAGCTCGCTCTTCTCGATCCCTGAAACCAGCGACTGGCGCAATACACGTTGCGCATAGGCGCGAAACAAAACCGCCACCCACAGGCCCTCCGAGAGATCATAACCACTCTCCCGCGTGTATCGAACGTCCTCCGCATAAGCATTCTCCTTGACGCCGTCCGCAAAACGAACCGTGTAACTCCCGTCACTATTAGCTTGAATCATTCTCTGAAGCCCCTGCGCCTGGAACTCTGCCAAGGCCGCGATCACCGCGTGAAAATAACAACTTCCCAGCTTCCCTTGCCGAACCGCTTGGGGCTTCACACCTTGCGGCCCATAAAGGTCCGCAGCCACACCCTGAAGGGGCAGCGCCATCGAGCACAGCAGAAGTGCCATGCAGAGCCAGCGGAGATTTGCGCCCGGGCAGCGGGTTGAGCCTGTCGGAGGGTGGTAGCCTGCCATCACCTGGGAAAGATACAGGCAAGACCGTCGAGTCGTCAAACGGATTGTGAAAAGCAGGATTCAGGAGTCAGGAGTCAGACGGCAGTACGTGGCACAGGCATGTGACGCTGTGAAATAATTCGCAGAGGGCTGGTTGGGCAAAACACGACTTATTCGTTAATAGTCCGGCACACGGTACCTTTCGATTGCTTCAAAGCTTGGGAATCTTTCCGCATACCAATTTGGCTCATACACCTGCGCACGAAGTCGCCCCTATCAAGCTTATGATAGGGACTTACGGCTTCATCCTGAATGGGGGACAAACGCCCAGAAAAAACAAAGGGCCGAGCTGATCCTCTGGATCAACTCCGCCCTTTAAAGATTGTGTGAACTTACAAGCCAGCTATGATGATGGGCAGCTATACCCCGCAGGCGGCGTGTAAGGACTCGCCTTGCCCTCTTCACCCGCAAGTACGTTCAGCGCGCACCCAATAGAGTTGGCTTCGGCAGCCGCAGCCGACGCGGCGGCTTCGGCAGCCGAGAGTGCCGCTGCCGCAGCGGACGCGGCCGCTGCCGCAGCGGAAGCCGCCGAGGCCGCGTTGTCCATTGCATTGTCGGCGCGGGACAATCCGATTCCCGCCACGATCAGACCAGCTCCACCCACGATGCCACCCACGGGCCCCCACCAATACGACGAATGGTGGTAGGGACCGTTGGTTCCTCCGCTACCCTGCTGCGGAGCGCTAGCATTTGGGTACACCGTAATGGTTTTCCCCTTGGCAACGTTTACCACTTGACCGTTGCCCTCGACGCGAAGCATGCCCTCCTTCGCTGTCACTATCATCGCCCCATTCAGCGTAGCCACTTCACCGAGGGTCTTGAACCCAGAAACCGGAACCACGGACACGTCACCGACTTTCACGCGAACGCCCGTAGCATCTTCGGCATGAAACACGGAAACGCTACCTTGGCTGAGAAGAACTGTTACCTCGTTGGAATCGCGCAGGAAGGAAGCGACCGTATCACGGCCAAATGCCACATGGCTCGAGTTACCGAGCGTTACCATGGCCACACCATTCTTCACCTGCAGGACGTCACCGCTAAAGAGTGTGGTGTTGGGCAGAACTGTCAGGCCGCCCAGCGTTGCATTCGTGCTGCCAGCTACCGATCCGACGACCGCCGAACCGGCAAATGCCGGTACCGCAAACGTAATCCCCAGTGTCAACAGGCACAAGGTTAGGTACACACTGACCTTTTTAACCAACATGGCTTTGACTCCTCCTTCGCCCCAGGCAACGCCGCAAGAGCGTCACCTTGCTGGGCATCCGACAACTCTTACTGAAGATTTACAAATCAGCGGGGCTGACCGTTTTTAGCTCAACTCCGCCCCAAGGACTTAGAACCTGACAAGCCACGCACGTGAGTCGCCTAAGAGCAGCTCTCGCCCGCAGGCGGCGCGTAAGGGCTCGCTTTGCCCTCTTCATTCGCAAGTATGTTCAGCGCGCAACCAAGAGCGTTGGCTTCGGCAGCCGCAGCCGACGCTGCCGCATTGGCAACCGAGAGTGCCGCTGCCGCAGCGGACGCGGCCGCCGCAGCGGCGGTAGCCGCCGAATTCGCGTTGTCCGATGCGGTGCTAGCACGGGATTCTGCTATCGCCCCCAAAATAATAGCAGTTCCACCCAGGACGGTGCCCGTCACACCCCACAGCATCGCCCCTGAGGTGTGATGCCCGCTGGGAGCGTTTCCGCCACCCTGCGGAGCGCTCGCACGTGGGGCCACCGTAATAGTTTTCCCCTTGGCAACGTTTACCACTTGGCCGTTACCCTCGACGCGAAGCATGCCCTCCTTCGCTGTCACTACCATCGCCCCATTCAGCGTAGCCACTTCACCGAGGGTCCTGAACCCAGAAACCGGAACCACGGATATGTCACCGAATTTCACGCGAACCCCCATAGCGTCTTCGGCATGAAACACGGAAACGCTACCTTGGCCTAGAAGAACTGTTACCTCGTTGGAATCTCGAAGGAAGGAAGCCACGGTATCACGACCAAATACTATGCGGCTTGCGCTCCCGAGCGCTACCACGGCCACACCATCCTTTACCTGGAGGCTGTCACCGCTAAAGAGTGTCGTGTTGGGAAGAAGTGTCTGGCCACCCACGGTTGCGTTCATGCTGCCCGCCACCAATCCGACAAGCGCCGAACCGGCAAATACGGGCACCGCAGAGACCAATCCCAGAACGACCAGGCACAGGGAAAGACTCACGACGCGATGCTTGCTCAACATTATTGGTTCTCCTTCTTTGGGTCGGGCAACTAACCGCGTCCCGTAACCCAACGTGGTTTTAAAAGGGCTTTCTATTTCGTGAACCAAATTACAATGACCTCGGGTACGTTGTCAAGTCTTTTTTTCGTTTTTTTTTTCGCCGTATTTTGTTCGTTGCTCAACCCAAACGCCCAAGGCATAAGGACTTAGCCTATGTACGACACCACATTCAAGATTAAAGAAAAATAATTCTCATCATGATTTCCACAAATTTATGCCCTTTGAGTCAAGCCAAAGCCGACGTTGGGTCAACAAACGCGATGGGAGTCAGAAATCGCTGTCCGCGTTCCAACTGCCTTGGGGCCCACACCCCACGCCTGGCGCGGGGATACACCAGCCCCCAACGGTCTGCGCGTGTCCAAGCCTGACTCAGACGCGCTGCAAGGCCTGACGTGGGATGACCCCGAATCGCCTCATACGACTTTCCAAGGCTTGCGATATTCCTTGGTCAACAACTGGTTGGCTTCGGCATCGCCCGGAAACTGCTCCTGTTGTGCATCCCAGGCGAGTTTGCGGCGCAGCTTGAAGGCGATGACGCCCAGCAAGCCCGCGCTGGTCGAGCGGTGCATGGTTTCCACATCCGAATTGGGCTTCTGGCGGGACTTCAGGCAATCCAGGAAATTCAGCACGTGAGGATAGTGCTGGGCCGAGCCTCCACTCTTGATGACGTTTCCAGACGTAAATCGTTCCGGGCCAAGGCGCGAGGCCTCCGGCCATAGCGTGTAGCCGCTTCGGTCAATAAACAATGTGCCATCCGTCCCGTAAAACTGAATGCCGTAGGAGTGACCGTCCGGGCCGTGTTCGTTGGCGACGCGATTGGAAAACCTGGCGACGAATTCCTTCCCGCTCACCGCCGAGGCTGGATACTCGTACAGGACTTCCAACGTATCAGGTGTCTCGCGATCATCCTCGAGAACGTATTTTCCTCCCGTCGCCATGATGGTCTGCGGAGCATCGACTCCCATCGCCCAGTGAACGACGTCCATAAGGTGAGTACCCCAATCCGTCAGGATTCCGCCCGAGTAATCCCAGAACCAGCGGAAGTTGTAAATCCCGCGATTACGATTGTAGGGACGCTTGGGCGCCGGGCCCAGCCACCAATCCCAGTCGAACCAGGGTGGAG
>JBEKME010000189.1:0-8841 GCA_050008675.1 Terriglobia bacterium | reverse complement strand
TGACCCACTACCAAACCGTCTTGGCTATCCGGACTCAAGCGGCCTTGAGTGTCTTGCTCTTGGAAGCGATGCACTCCATCAGATCGTTCCAGGACTTGACGAACGATCCTGCCCCTTCTTCCAGGAGCTGGGCTGCTAAGGCGTCAACGTCAATGCCGGCCTTGGCGAACTTGGCCAGCACCTCGTCGCAGGTGCGGGCACGCGCAGGCAAGGTCTCGCCGATATCCCCATGATCGGCGAGGGCTTTCAACGTGGCCTCGGGCATCGTGTTCACGGTGAGGGGTGCGGCGAGGGCGTGGATGTAGAGGATGTCGGATGCCTTGGGGTCCTTGGTTCCGGTGCTGGCCCAGAGGAGGCGCTGGCAGCGGGCGCCGGCGTTGAAAATGCGCTGCCAGCGCGCCGAGTCGAGCAGAAGACGGTACCTCTCATAAGTCTGCCCGGCTATGGCGATGCCAAGCTGGTTGCGCAGCGCCTCGGGTGCTTTGTCCACCACTGCGGCGTCCCAGCGGCTGACGAACAGCGAAGCCACGGAGCCGACATGGGGATTCAGCCCGGCAGTGATGCGCCGCTCGATGCCGCGCAGGTACGCCTCGGCGGCCGCGACATACTGTGCGCGGGAGAACAGGAGTGTCACGTTGATCGGCACGCCCGCGAAGATCGCCTCCTCGATGGCGGGGAGGCCCTCCTTGGTACCCGGAATCTTGATGAAGAGATTGGGCCGTCCCGCTCGGGCGTGGAGAGCCTTGGCCGCGGCGAGTGTGCCGGACGTGTCGTGGGCCAGCAGGGGCGAGACCTCCAAGGAAACCCAGCCGTCTACGCCGTTCGTCAAGTCGTGGATCGGACGCAACAGATCGGCGGCCTGCCTGAGGTCCTCCAGCGCCAGCTCGAAGAACAGCGCTTCGCCCGACTTGCCTTCCTGCAATTTCTGCCGGATGGCGTCGTCGTAGTCGTGACTGTTCTTGATGGCGTGATCGAAGATCGTGGGGTTCGAGGTAAGTCCCGTGACCGAAAACTCCTGGATGTAGCGGCGGAGCGTGCCACTGGTCAGTAGACCCCGGGTGATGTTGTCGAGCCAGAGGCTCTGGCCCATTTCGTGGAGTTTTTGGGTCGCTTTCATTATTCCTCTCCTGTAGTAGGTTCCGATGCGATTTGTTACTTCCGACCCCGCCTGCGCGGAGCAGGGCGGGCAGGTCGTACCGGAGCAGTCACCGGTGCGCTGGAGCCGCGAGTCTCCTCAAATCGATCAGGACGTCTCAAATGAACCCTTCATAGCCCAACTTCCTGGTTCTCCAGCGCCTGGACTTTAGCCAGGCGGCGTTGGTGGCGTAGAGCGCCGCTGAAGCGAGCGGTCAGAAAGGTCTCGATCAGTTCCCAGGCGAGCGCAGGCCCGATCACTTTCCCACCCAGACAAAAGACATTCATGTTGTCATCTTCGACGCCCTGATGGGCGGAAAAAACATCATGGATGAGCCCGGCACGCACACCGGGAATTTTGTTCGCGGCGATGGATGCTCCAACGCCGCTGCCGCAGATGGCTATTCCGCGGTCCACCTCTCCCGCGGCGACGGCCCTGGCGAGGGGGATGGCAAAGTCGGGGTAGTCATCTTCGGGGTTCAATTGATGTGCGCCGAAGTCCACAACCTCGTATCCCGAGCCGCGCAGCGACTCCGCCAGCCGCCCTTTCAAAGTAAAGCCTCCATGGTCCGCAGCGATTCCCACGCGCATCATGGTTTCTCCTTGACCTCCCGGAGCAAGCTACGGGTCGTCGAAAGTGTCATCGAAGGTCTCGTGGTTGCGCTGGACCTTTCCCTGTTGTGATGGAACATAGTCCACCAAAGAACGAAGACTTGTTGTCGAACGTGCCCTTCTCTCCAGAAGAAACTGTAGTGTGGAGAACCTGACGCATCGCGTTGAGCGAGTGTCCGTACTCCGCTCGGGAGCACATTTGTCCTCGCACATTAGGCAGCATCGCACCAACGGAAACATCAATCTGTCCCGTTTTGCTCATGATGGGCAGATATCTGGAAGTTAGGCTGAATGGTCAACTTCCATGCTATCGTGCCTGCATGGAGGAAGATCGCGCAGTGTTTCAGTAAAAGCGCGTAGGGCGACGGCGGTCATTCCTCGCAAGTCAACCGTTGTGCTACGTTGGTGTGCCCCTCAATCTGCTGCGAGTCCTTGTAGCGCATTCACGTAGCGCTGCGCAATTGGATAGCGGCCCGCCTAATCTCCATGGTTACAAGATAATCTCCATTCTCATGCCCAAGAGAGTTGGTCTGTAAGCTTTGGTGGCGTAGGTGGGATGAATCGACACTTCTATGTCCGGACCAAGGGCCATGCTCTGAGTCAAACGAAGCCGGTAAAACGACTCAAATACGCTTTCACGATGTATGCCGGTGTGGGTCGGGTCGGTGTAGTTGAATGCAGCGCCGAACATGTCTCCCCGACGTCCGAAGGGGTGAACCTGAGCCAGCCCTAGCGTATCGGTTTGCTTGATCGAGGTGCCACGATCACTGGCGAAGGCATATCTCCCAAAGGGCGCCCAACCATTGGGAAACTCATGCTCGAAGGCAAAGCCGCCGCCATATCCACTCCCCAGGCTCTTCGTGTCGTCACGCCAAATGGCCATGCGATAGTCCCGGTATTGCGAACCGGGGGAACCCGAGAACCATCCCACCTCGATCGTTTCCATATACTTTTCATCAACGAGAGTTTTGATGTTGCTCTGCGCTGCACCTTCCGTATCGATGGCGAGAGCGTGGATGTAAAGATGCGGAGTAGCCTGGAATTCTAATGCCGCTCCACCGGCGTAGGTTCCTTCTGAGGCAAACGCCAGGTTGCCATCGTTTTGCCCGTTTAGAAATTGTGCGCGTTCATCATTGTTGTACATACTCAGGCTTATGTATTCGTTGGGATGTATCTTTCCCACGTAAAATGACAGCCTCTTGGCGAGAAAATCCTCGCGCCAATAGAGGATGTTCACAGTGATCGGTTCTTGCGGACCGCCCCCCTGTAAGCAGTTGAGGAAGAGACCTGAGCCCAGTCTGTCGCTAAGATTGAACTGCTGACTTGTACCGATGTTGCTTCCGGAACGTACCAGCATGCTGATGGATCCTGCCGTGCTTCCATTATCGTAAGCAACCCAGGCTCCGGTGAAATCAAGGCGTCCGCTGAGTTGATCGTGACGGACGCCACCCGGCGTGACCGTTGCGTACTGGTTCAGGAAGGTGTAGGTCGCACCCAATTTCAATCTCTCAAGTTGAGCAAGTGCTTCGGCGAGCTTGTTAACCGGCTGAAAGATGGAAGCCAAGGGATCAGGCTGGAGGAGCGGATCTGCCGGTATCTTCGATAATGCCATGGCGTCGGCATCGAGCTCTTGTTTGAGATCGTCAGGTTCTTGCTTGAGGGTCAGCGATGACTTACTTTGATTCACTTGAGCGTTTTGATCCGTGGGAAGAGCGCTGGCACTGCCACTCTGGCCGAAGGCCGACAGACTTGATGCCATAAAAAACATTAGCACTAAGGTTCTCATACGCAATGTCCGTCATTCGTAGAGGATAACCCCATTGTCTGTCATTCTGAGCGAGGATAGCCAAAGACCGTTATCCGTGATGTCAGAAATGCAGCGCATGGCAAAGTGGGTCCGCCCTCTCCCAAGGGGAGAGGGTGGACCGCGACGCCGCTTTCTTCAGGCGTCGCGGGCCGGGTGAGGGGTTAGCTTCGTGGAGCGCCTGGCGTTTTCTCGTCCCTTGGGGCCCCTCGAACGCCCCGTGAGCCCGTCGTTCAGTCACCGCATTGCGAGTGCCGCGAAGCGGCATACCGTGAGTAGTCCCGCCACGCGGGATGAAACCTACGGAAAGCGAAGCCGCGGGATCGTCCCGGCCCTGGAGGGGCCCAACCTTCGTAGGGTCAACCCCGTGGGGGTTGGGCGGCCGGGTGGGCTTTGCTATCCGCAGGTTAAAACCTGCGGCTACTCACGGTTGGCCCCTGCCGGGGCCTGCCACGGTCGCATCAATCCTCCCTTTCAGTACCCGTTTCTGGCATCACGGATAGCCATTTTCGGCTATGCACGCTCAGAATGACAGGCGGTGGCCTTTTCTTCTACGAATGACGAACAACCCCTATCACGTATCTGCCTCCGAAAATCTCCATGAGCTTATTTCCCATGTTCCTGGGCGGGCCAGGATGCCGGTGGAAACCGTTCCCCATGCGCAACACCTATAGGTGTCTGGATTCGGTTCGGCTAACGCTTCCTCTGCCAAAAACCTTCGATTTCTTCCAGAGTGCGCCCTTTGGTCTCCGGCACAAGATAATAAGAGAAGAGCCAGGCGCCGAGCGCAAGCAATCCGTACAGCCAGAACGTCCAGCTTGGGCCGAGCAGATCTAGAAGCATCAGGAAGGTTAGTGAGACAATAAAGTTGGAGGTCCAGTTTGCTCCGGCTGCGATGCCTGCCGCAAGACCGCGAATCTTCAACGGGTAAATCTCGGAAATCAATAACCAAAAAATCGGTCCGAGACTGATCGCAAACGACGCTACGTACATCATCAGGGTTATTACCGCAAAATCCGCAAATCCTCTGCTCTTTGCCGACCAATGAAACACGCAACCGAGTGCGCCGAGACTGATCATCATTCCCGCAATACCGGTCAACAACAACGGTCGGCGCCCCACACGATCGATCAGCCACATCGACACTAGAGTCATTATCACGTTCACCAGACCGATGCCTGCCGTGGCGAGAATCGAACCTCGAATCGAGGGGATTCCCGCAGACCGAAGGATAGACGGCGCGTAATAGATAATGGTGTTGATCCCCGTGACTTGCTGGAACACGGCAAGACCGATGCCGATAATCATAGCCCGTCGAATGGCAGGGAGGAGTAAATCCGAGAACCGGCCGCGCAGCTCTGTTTTCTGCGTTGCTGCCTTGATTTGCAGAAATTCGGCGTCGACGTCCTGCATCCCCCGAATCTTGATTAAAACGCTACGGGCCGAATCAAAATGCCCTTGCCGAGCAAGGTAGCGCGGAGTTTCGGGCAGGTACAGCATCCCCGCACCCAGCATGGCGCCGGGAACTACGGCAAGACCGAGCATCCACCTCCAGTTGCCGGATGCGGCGAAGGTGTAATCCGCGATATAGGCAACCAAAATCCCCACTGTAATCGCCAATTGGAAGAGAGATACCTGCCAACCGCGTGCGTCAGCCGGGGCAATTTCCGAGATGTAAAGAGGAACGACGGAGCTCGCCAGCCCTATTCCCGCTCCTACGACGACGCGCCCAACAATGAGGACCGGGATGGATCCTGCCGCGGAGCATACCACCGCACCCGCTATGAAGATGAGCGAAGTGATGAGCAGCATCTTCCGGCGTCCAAAACGGTCCGAGAGGCTGCCGCCACTTATAGCTGTAACGGCCGCGCCGACCAACACCACGCTGACAACCAGCCCCTGCTCGAATGTCGAAAGGCCGAAACTCTTCTTAATAAAAATCAGCGCGCCGGAAATGACACCCGTGTCGTATCCAAACAGCAATCCACCCACCGCGGCAAATATAGCTGCGATGTAGACGTACCGTTGGCTTGCGACTGGAATACGAGATTTATGGTTTGGTATGGTAGGACCCAAACGATTTGATTCCACGGTGCACCTCCTCCGGTGAAGCTGGAGCATAATTTCGGGCTCGAGTAAGGCGGCGTGGCGTAGACGACCCAATATTGGCGGAAAACCCGGCGCAGGTTCTGCCCGTTCTTCTCAGCGGGGCAGGCTATCAGGTACCCGACACCTGTTTAGTTCCGGCAACGCCGGGTTAGGATAAGTCTCAGGCCCCCGAAGGTGTGAAAAAATCGGGCTGTAGCGGCGGTCTATGACCGCCGCACTTTAGAATCGATGACTTCGGCGCTCATAGAGCGCCGCTACAAATGGTCAACCCGATTTTTTCACACCTTCCCCGGCCTGAGAACCAGGACGCCAAGGGGCGGAATCGTCAGGCTTAGCGAGTAAGGCCTGCCATGCAGCGGCAGGGGAACCGCTTCCACACGGCCCCTGTTTCCCTGGCCGCTGCCGCCGTAAAGTGGAGCGTCGCTATTCAGGGCTTCTCTCCAATCGCCGTTCACGGGTGCCCCGACGCGATAGTTGTGCCGAGGCACGGGAGTGAAATTGCAGATGAAGAGAGTCACGTCATCAAGATTCTTTGCCCGTCTCAGGAAAGAGATGACACTCCCTTCACAATCGCCGCAATCCACCCACTCGAATCCGCAGGGTTCGAAATCCACCTCGTACAGTGACGGTTGCCCCCTGTAAAAGGTGTTCAAATCGCGCACCCACCGCCGCAACCCGGAATGCAGCGGATGCTCCAACAAGTGCCAATCCAGGCTGCCATCGTGGTTCCATTCACCCCATTGCCCAAATTCGCTGCCCATGAACAACAGCTTCTTCCCGGGATGGCCCCACATATAACCGTAAAGCAGCCGCAGGTTCGCGAATTTACACCAGTCATCGCCTGGCATCTTGGTAATCATCGAACCCTTGCCGTAGACCACTTCATCGTGCGAGAGAGGCAATACGAAATTCTCCGTGAAAGCGTAAACCAAGCTGAAAGTGATCTTATGTTGGTGATACCGGCGATAAATCGGGTCCTTCGACATGTATTCCAGAGTGTCGTGCATCCAACCCATGTTCCATTTGAGGCCGAAGCCGAGACCGCCGAGATACACCGGTCGCGACACCATCGGCCAGGCGGTGGATTCCTCGGCAATCATCATGGCATCGGGAAATGCGGCGTACACTTGCTCGTTCATTTGCCGCAGGAACTGAAGCCCGTCAATGTTCTCTTTGCCTCCATACTGATTGGGGATCCACTGATCTTTGCGGCGTCCGTAATCGAGGTACAACATCGAGGCCACGGCATCCACCCGCAAGCCGTCGACGTGATACTTGTCGTACCAAAACAGGGCATTGGCGATCAGAAAACCTCGAACTTCGGAACGCCCATAGTTGAATACGAACGTATTCCACTCGGGCTGCTCGCCCTGCCGCGGGTCCGAATGTTCGTACAGATGCGTGCCGTCAAAGTAACCCAGGCCGGCTTGGTCTTTGGGGAAATGAGCCGGGACCCAATCGACGATCACTCCGATCTCACGTTGATGAAGGCAATCCACCAGGTACATGAAATCCGCGGGCGTGCCGAATCGGCTCGTTGGTGCGTAATAGCCGATGACTTCATACCCCCAGGAGCCATCGAAGGGGTACTCCATGACGGGAAGAAACTCGACATGCGTATAACCCGCCTCATGCACATAGTCGGCGAGTTGCACAGCCATTTCCCGGTAAGTCAGCGGACGATTTCCCTCCTCCGGCACCCTCCGCCAGGAGCCGAGATGGACTTCATAAATGGAGACGGCGCAACCCAGGCCGTTTCTCCTGGCGCGGTTCGCCATCCACTCGCTATCTGCCCACGAATAAGTGCTGAGGTCCCACACCCGGGAGGCGGTTTGCGGCCGGATTTCCGCGGCAAATGCGTACGGATCGGCTTTATCTACCTCATAACCCCGGTACTGGGACGTAATGTGATACTTGTACCGCGCCCCAGGCCCCACATCCGGTACAAAGCCCTCCCATACCCCAGTTGCTCCCCGCGATAGGAGGGCATTCGATTGCGGGTTCCATCCGTTAAAGTCCCCAAGTACGCTGACCTGCTTGGCGTTGGGCGCCCACACGGCGAAATGAACGCCGCCCTGCCCGGCCAACTCGCCGAGGTGTGCCCCCATCTTCTCGTAGGCACGGCAGTGCGTGCCTTCCTCCAGCAGATACATATCGTAGTCGCTTATCCATGGAGCTTGCCTTGAGCTTCGCATCGCCTCTCACCTAGAAGGTAGCTGAACGTGGTCTTCGATGAACCGCAACAAATCCCCCGCGGCGAGGGGTTTCTCCAAGTAGTCCACAGCGCCCATCTGCATGGCCTCCAGGTACCAGTTCATGTCGACGCACCGCGTCACCGCCAGAACTGCCCGCTGACGGCCCAGCTCCAGGGCACGATCCAAATGACTTCGGTTACCGATAGAATTCTCCCAAATCCACCCCTGTTGGCTATCCTGACTTACACGACCGTTATAAACGGAGGTGAATCGCGAGGCAGTTCAAAATCGCTCAGAGGGGTGGTCAGAATTGCTCAAATGGTAAGAAAAGCAACTGTGGCGGGAACAGGAGCCGAAGCTCAGGACGGGGAATACTGGTTCTCACTGTTCCATCAGACGACCAGCGCCGCCAGTGGCACCGTGCTGCGTTCTCCGCCCATGACGACGATGCCGGAATCGGTCATGGGCCATCCGCGCGCGCGGTCGGCATCGAGATCGTAGCCGATCAAGGCGCCTTCGGGAACACGGACGTTCTTATCCAGGATGGCGCGGCGCACCTTGGCGTGGCGGCCCATGTCGCAGTTGTCCATGATGACGCAGCCTTCCACGAGGGCGCCGGCGTGGACGCGCACGCCGCGGCCGAGAATGGAGTTGCGCACGACACCGCCGGAAAGAATGCATCCGCCGCATACCATGCTGTCGATGGCCTCGCCGCGGCGGAGGTCACCTTTCTCTTCATGAGCTGCCGCCAGCCGAAGACCGCGTCGGCGCGCAGCGAATCGAGCCAGGCGATGAGCCGGACATCGCGGCTTTCTTCGCGCAGCCGCCGCGCGGAGCCGAACGCTCGCCGCGCTTCGGTTGGGTCGCGGCCTTGCGCGATGGCTTCTTCGATGTGCGACTGGATCTCTTCGTCAATCTCGCGGGTTAAACGCTCGGGGCGAAATACGTTTGCGATGCGTGACCACAATGACATATCAGGCCATCCTT
>JBEKME010000188.1:0-8852 GCA_050008675.1 Terriglobia bacterium | reverse complement strand
CGAGGGAGCGCGATTCAGCCGAGGGGAGCGAACCACCATCGAGGTTCAGGTGCGACCGCGGCGGGGCTCGGCTGTGATCTGCTCGGGGTGTCATCGGCCGGCTGCAGGCTACGACCATCTCGGGGAGCGGGTAGCGCGGAGTTGTTCTTGAACTCCGCGGCTCGTATGCTCGGGAACCGTCGAAAAGCCGCAGAGTTACAAATCAACTCTGCGCTACGCGCCGTAGCGGAATGCCAGAGCGGCAGCAAAACCGGTCTCATGTTCCGGGTGCCCATGGACAGCCGGGGGCCAGCAACAACTGACCGCGGACCCGCCGCGGCAAGACCACGGACAACACACAACTGGCAACTGACGACTGGCAACTGACCACTGACAACTATTACAGCGCCGGCCAGAGTTGTTCCCAGATCTTGAACTCGTGGTGGAAGCCGGACTCCTCAGCGCGTGTGAGCTTGCGCCCCGAAGCCACGTCCAGGGTTTCCTGGAAGATTTTGCGACCCACGTCTTCGATGGTCTCCTTGCGCTCCAGGATGGTTCCCGCATCGATATCCAAATCCTCGTAGCTACGGGCGAGCTGGGGATTGGAACCAATCTTCATTACCGGTCCCAGAGCGCAGCCGATACCGGTTCCCCGGCCAGTGGTGAACAGCGTCACCTGCGCGCCGCTGAGGAAAAGGGCAGGAGTACAAAGGTGGTCGTATCCCGGCGTATAGAGAACGTACAGGCCCTTTCGGTCACCCAACCACTCGCCGTACTCGATCAGGTCTTCAACGATGGATGTCCCGCCTTTGGCCTTCACCCCGCTTGACTTCAAGAAGATATTGTAGAGTCCGCCTTTGATGTTGCCGGGGGAAGGATTGTCGCGAAAATCCTCGCCGAAATTCTTTACATAGGCCTCATAGCGTTTCAGAGCCTGCATCAACTTTTTCCCCACAGCGCGCGTGCGGGCGCGGCGCGCCAGGTCCACCATGGCGGCGCCCTGGAGTTCGGGGATTTCCGGAAGGAAGACGGCTGCCCCAGCCTTCACGAACATGTCGGAAGCGACTCCCACGGCAGGATTAGCAGTCACCCCCGACCAGCGATCCGACCCGCCGCATTCGGTCCCGACGATGAGTTTCGAGATTGGCGCCGGTTGGCGCTTGAACTGGTTGGCGTAATGAAGCAGCTTCTCGACGATTTCAAGCCCGCGCTCCACCGTCTTGCGACTGCCGCCCAGATGCTGGATCGTCATATTCACCACGCGCTGGTTGTAATCCGGGACGGTGGTTTGGAAGACCGGGGCCGAGCATTCCACGCAGGTCTTCCCGCATCCGAGGTCAATATAAACAGCCGCGCCCAGGTTGGGATGCCGCAGGGTGTTGGCGAGCCACTGGTTCAACATCTCGACCGCCCGCCCATCCGGCATGCCGCAGCCTGATTCGTGTACGATGGGGACCACGCCATCGACGTTGGGAAACTTCTCGCGCGTGTAGATTTCTCGCATGGCGCGGCTGGCGATTTCCCCCACCTCAGTGGACGAGCACATCCCGGAGGTCACCACCCCAATCAGGTTGCGGATTCCCACACTTCCGTCGTTGCGCAAGTAGCCGTCGAAGGTCAGGCGCGCCAACTCGGGGTCGAGCAGGGTGGGCTGCGGGTTGTCGCGATACCGCACCACCAGACGTGGGAGCCGTCGCTGGATATTGGTTTCGTCGACTGGGTCGCCGGGCTGGAGTGAAACGGACGCCAAGCCGATGGGATCACCAAGAGAGAAAAAGGGCGTTCCTTCAGGAATATCCTTGATGGCGAAGCTCTGCCCGCGCAGGGCGCGCGCGGACATCGTCAGCAATTGGTCCCCGACCTTAAGCTGGGTCCCTGGTTCGATGAGATCCGCCGTCACCACGGCAACGTTATCTTTCTTGGGTTTGATGACAATGGCGAAGTCATCCAGCGTCTTAGGTTCCATAAGCAATTCTCACCTTTCTTCTATGATAGAAGAGTCGGCTTGATCTCATCTGGATCGTGACGTGCCGTTGGCTGATTGGCTTCTACGCTTAAGCACGTCAGGGAGATTGCGCCAGGCCACGCTGGCGGAGACGTTGACCTTACCATTTGCCCTGAGGCCCGCGACGCGTTATTGCAGCTTATTGACTATCCCAACCAGTCCTGACGCCACCATCAGCACGACCAGACCAGCGAACATCAATCTCTTGGCGCGAGAGTTGGCGCCTTTCCATTCTCCGCTGGCAAACCCCCACAGGCTGGAGACAATAATCATGGTCGCCATGAAGACCGGCCATCCCAGAACGGATCCCAGTTGTCCCATTCTGGACGCGCCATGACCGTAGAGGACCACTCCGCCGGTCCACAAGACCGCCATGAAAAAGGCGATAACCCAACCCAGGCTCGTTCCGGGAGTCGCGAAGTTTGACCAGGTCTTATTCTTCGAGAGGAGATAGACGGTGTAAATTGCGTTCGCAATGAAGCCGGCGAACAAAGCCACCATCCACACCGCGTTAACCGACCCGAAACTTGTCGCTCCGAAATTGAGGGCAGCTTGCGATATCGATTTGCTGAAGGCAAGTGCGTAGTTAAGCATCGAGGAGAAAATGCCGCTGAAAATACAGATGGCCAGTCCCCCAGCGAAAGACCCCGCCAGAACAGGAGGAAGTGCACCGCCAGCTCGAGAACGGTCCCGCTCCTTTCCACCCAACGCGACCAGTAACACCCCCAGTAACAGAGTGACCACCGAGGCAATCACCATTAGTCCCTTCTTAGCAAAGACCAACTCGGGGGTGTTGACAACCAGCGGGACCAGCGTTCCGAGCGCGGCGCTGATGCCGATCACGACGGACACGCCAATGGCCATGCCCAGCCGGGCCACCCCAAGGCCGCTAAGGACTGAGCCGATCCCCCAACCCGCTCCGTACAAGAAAATTCCCAAAAGGTCTTTCCCAGGGGTTTGGCCGTAAACCGCACCAAGGTGAGGTACCGTGGCAACCGCCAGACCCACCGGCAGAATGACTAGGGCAAACAGAGCGTAAATAGACCAGACGTTCTCCCACTTCCAGGGTTTGACGTATCTCAAACCCAGGAAGTACGTGCCTACCATGATTCCACCCATGACCACGAGCACAAAGCCAGTTAATGCACTCATGTGCCTTTACCTCCTTGGGGATGCCTTTTCAGAGATTTGTGCCCGCCGGAAGGCAACCTCTACGAAAGGCAACGCCAAGTTGCTAATCCTATCCGACGGCAACTTCCACCATCTCGGGCAGCCGCACCTTCGAGCCAACGAAGGCGTAGTACGTGATGAAGGTGTAGCAGACCAAAGGCACGAGCATGGCCACTGCCATGCTATGGGTCAGTTGAAACAGCAGCCCCATGATGGGTGTGGCGACCGCACCGCCGATAATGGCCATGATGATCATGGACCCGCCCAGCTTGGTGTTAGGACCCAACTCCTTAATACCCAATGCAAATATGGTGGGGAACATCAGCGACATGAAGAAGCTGGTCAGGAACACCGCCCAGACGCCCACCCAGCCCGGAAACAGAACCCCAACACCCACCAGTGTCACGTTGATGCACCCGTAAATCCCCATCAGCCGGCTTGGCTGAACAAACTTCATCAGATAAGTGGCGGTAAACCTTCCCACGCCAAATGCCACAAGGGTCCCGGTTAGAAGATAGCCTGCAACCTTTTCCGGTCGCCGCGTGTAGTCCTGGATGTACTGAATGTAGTAACTCCAGGTTCCCACCTGGGCCCCAACATAGAAGAACTGCGCGACCACTCCTTGAACAAAGTGCGGGTAGCGAAACAAGTCCTTGAGCTTGCCGTGCTGACGGCTGCCCGCGAGTTCTGCTTCTTCCGCGATTTTGGGGAATTTGGTTCTGAGTATGAGCAACGCCCAGATGAAGACAACCGTGCCCAGAACAAGGTAGGGCGTCACGACTCTCATTGTCTCTGTCTGCAAGTACGCGTCGTACCTGCCGGCAGACTTTAAGGCGTTGACCTGCTGAGGGCGCAGTTCGACCCCTGAAAGGATGAAAACCGTTCCGACAAGCACGCCAGTCACGGCCCCGACAGGGTTGAAGGCCTGCGAGAAATTGAGCCTTCGTTCAGAGGTTCTCGGATCACCCAACAGTGCGATGAAAGAGTTCGCCCCCGTTTCGAGGAACGCCGCGCCGCTGGCGATTACGAACAAGGCCAGCAGGAATAGGCCATACTGCCGGACGAGGGCGGCCGGCCAAAACAGATAGGTGCCCATACTGTAAAGAAAAAGTCCCGTCACCAGACCAGCTTTGTAGCCGTATTTTCGCATCAACAGCGCTGCGGGCATGGAAAGAAGGAAGTATCCCATGTAGAAAGCTGATTGGATCAAACCCGCCTTGAGGCGTGTCATCTCGAATGACTTCATGAACTGCTTGATGAGAATGTCATTCAAGTTGCTAGGGATGCCCCAAAGCAAAAACAACGCGGTCACCAAGATAAAGGGCACGGTATTGGCGGCTGAAAACAGTCGGGGCGCATGATCCGGCTTTGGGTTGTTGTGCGCTTCCAGCATAAGTGGGACTCCGATACTTGAAATATACGAAAAGGAAGCCTAGCTTTCCAACTCCTTGGTCTCGAGACGCCCTTCTCGATCGAGCCGTTCAAAGATGTCGGCGGTTTCCCGAATTCCTTCTTCCAGAGGCGTGCGGGGGTCCTCGCCCAAGTCGTGCTTCAATGCGCTGTCGTCCAGGTCCGCCGCGATGGGCAATGGTTTGCCTTGAGCTTTGATAAGCCCACCGGTATGGGGAAGGACCTGTTCCAGCGTGTGGATGAAGTCTTCCACGCGGACAACACTTCCCCGCGGAGTATAAACCTTGGCGCCCGCGATATCTCTCTCCGCACAACGAATAAAGATTCGCGCGGTGTCTCGGACGTATTGCAGGTCGATGGCGCCGGTGAAGCCGATAGTGTAAGGACGGCGCAGAACGGCGGCCTTGATGGCCTTAGTGGGTCCGGAGCTTATCCCCATGTCTCTGCCCACCCCATAAACGGCCCAGGGACGAATGCCCACGCTGGGAATGCCGTCATTCAAAGAGTAAACGCGCGCGTTGCCTTCGTTGCACTGTTTGAAAACGCCGTAGTGGGTTCCAGGAAGCAAGGGCGCCCCCTCCGGGACTGTAATGCCGCCATAGAACTCTTCCGGACCGAAAACCGCCGCAGAGCTGGCATAGACAATGCGCTGCACCAGGTCCCGTCGCTTGCGCGCCACCTCGAAAACGTTCAGAGTGCCGAGGACATTGACCAGCGCTCCGCGTAGAGGATCAGCGGCACACGCGGGCACCTGCAAACCTGCCAGGTGCAGGACATGGGTGATTCCGTTCGCCGCAATGGCGCGATCAAGGTCGGCGTATTTCGTAACGTCGCCCTGGATAAAGTTAACTTGCGCGAGCTGATTCTCGCTCAGGATGGCGCTGAGACGCTGGAAGCCGGGATCGATGTCAAAAACATTGGGCCGGTCACCACCTTCCAGCAGAGCCTTGGCAATCCATGCGCCAATGAAGCCTTTGGCGCCTGTAATAAGGAAGCGTTTCCGTGCTTGTGAGTTGGAGGGCGATGGGTTCGTTTGTGTCATGGTCGTGCATTATAGCAGGTTGCTGAAACCTGTTGACACTGTCTTGGTTCCTGCAATAATTCTCACCCTATGAAAAATGCCCAAGCCCCACCTGCCTCGGCAGAAGGCGCCTACATTGTTAAGTCGCTTGTAAAGGCACTAAACATTTTGGAAGCTCTGGCGGAAGGTGAGGAATCAGCCTATACGCTCACGCAATTGAGCCGCCATCTGCACCTTCACATCAGCACCGTCCACCGCCTGCTTGTGAACCTGGTTCGCCAGGGTTTTGTCGAAGAAGTGCCTGGTTCGGGCGGATACCAACTCAGTTTCAAGATGCTACGGATGGGCTTGCGGGTTCTGGATCGCCTCGATTTCCGCCTGGTTGCTCAACCCCTCTTGCGCGAACTGAACCAACAAACCAAGGAGACTGTCCAGTTGGCGATTCTGCAGGAGACTCGGGCTATTTCCATTGATAAGTTCGGGAGTCCCCAACCGGTGGGCCTCGACGCGCGCCTCGGTGGGGTGATGCCCTTGCATTGTACCGGCGTCGGCAAGATCCTCTTGGCCTATCAAAGCGAGGACTTGTTGATCCAGATCGCCCACACACGAGGCTTTGCGCGTTTTACTCCGCACACCATCACGAGTCTGGCGAACCTGAGGAAGGAACTGGAGCAGATTCGCGAGCAAGGCTACGCGCTGGACCAGGAAGAGGCTGTCGAAGGCCTGCGCTGCGTGGCCGGGCCGGTGTTCGATCATACCGGGCGTGTTATTGCGGCTTTCAGCGTGGCCGGACCTGCTACGCGCGTGACTCCTCCGCGCTTGCCTGAAATTGCCCGCTGGGTTCGCGCCACCAGCCAGCAGATTTCCTCTCGCCTGGGATACCGGCAGTAGGGGCTGGGGGCTGGGGAAGAGCAGTAGGCAGTAAGCAGTAGGCAGCAAGGGGCAGGGACTGGGGGCTAGGGGCTGGGGAATGGGGAGAAGAAGTACAGCATTTTCCGCCACCATTTCCCCGGTTTTGTTGCGCACTGCCTACTGCTTACTGTCCACTGCCTCCTGCACACTGCCCGCTGCTTACTGCCTACTGCTTACTGCTTACTGCCTACTGTTCTTCCCCAGTCCCTAGCCCCCAGCACCTAGCGCCGCCTCATTGAGCCGCCGGTTCCTGCAACTGGTTGTGGCTCCCCTGAGACTCGTTAACCAGAGCCTTGTTCAGGTCGCCTTCGAAAATATTACGGTTGCAGAAGATGTAGTCCGTCCTGGGACCAAGGTAAATGCCGACTGTCTGGGTGGATTTTTCGCCCTGGCGTGTCCCCCGGATGATATTGGAGATGAATCTGACGTCGTGGGTGGCGCCCTCGATGCGGATTCCGTAGCCGGGGGCGCCGGGGCGCCCGTTAACTTCGACGGTATTCTCTCTAAAAGTATTACTATTTGCGGCGTTGCTTTCTGGCTCATCACGGAAGAAAATACCTGCCCGCCCGTTGCCGCTCACTACGTTCTTGAAGAAAACGTTATCCGTGTCCTTGTGACCCAGGGAGATTCCATCCTGGCCGTTGTTCCAGGATTGGTTCTGCTCGTAACGTGCGTGTTGGACGCGCCAGCAGAGGAAGAGGCCGTCCTTGCCATTGTCATGCGCGCGGTTATAGCGAACCAGCCCGCGCAGCGCCCCGGTGCCAAGGTGGATGCCCAATTCCGCGTTTCCATAGACTTCGCAGTTGTCCACCACGGGGTCTTCCACAAATTGGGTGCTGATTCCATCACCCGGAAAATCCCGCGCCACGCAATTCCGGATTGTCATTCTCTTGGAGTGGAAGAAGTAAATGCCGCCCGCCTGGCAGCCGTCCAGTGTCTCGCTGCTCGCCCGGTTCCCATCCACGGCGAGTTCTTCCACGCGCACATCCTCGACCTCATATCCGGCGATGAGGGGGAAGGTGTTGAAAACCTCCCCCGCGCTCGCTACGGAATAGTCCATGTGCAGGAAGCGGTCGAAGTATAGCGTCTGGCCCTCCATGCGGACGATGGTGCGAACGCTGGCAACCCAGCCAGAACGTGAGGTGTTGTCAACAATGGTGACCCCCATGCCCGGAGCGAAACCGCGCGCATCCTCAATTGTGGCCTGGAATTCACCGTAGTCGGCATCCAACGCCAGCCGGCTCTTTACCCCCGGCGCTTTCTTCAGGATGGTCTTTTCAGGCCCTTCACCGCGCAGGGTAATGTGGCTGGCCAGGCGCACGGAGTTATTGAGCGTGTAAGTTCCAGCCTTAATCAGGACGATTCCCCCGCCGGCCGCTGCCACGCGCTCAACGGCCTTCTGTATGGCGACATTATCATTGCCGACCACATCGGCTCCCGCAGAGCCAACGCTCACCGTCACGGAATTCTCCTTTGACCAGGCCAAACGGCCTGGCGCCAACCAAACCAGCAATAGCAGTACGATCAAATAAACCCGACGCAAGGGCAATGACACACGCCTCAATATCCACATGACAGCCCTCCTGAATAGTGAATAGTGAATTATGAATAGTGAATTCTCGAGTTTCTACATTCTCCCCGACCCCCTCACCCGTCCCGCGCCGGCTGGTGAAAGCGCCGGCGCGGGCCACCCTCTCCCCCAAGGGGAAGAGGGCCATTCACTATTCACTATGCACTGTTCTTCATTCACCATGCACTATTCTTCATTCACCATTCACTATCCATAATTCCACTCGTCACTTGTCACTGCACTAGAGCTCCAGGTGTTGAGACCCGGGGTGAAGCGCAACCTTCTTGCCCTTCCAGTAGAACCACCCCGCGAGCTTATCCGGCAAAGTCACGTCGGCAGCCAGCCCTTGCGCTTGGCGCTGATATGAAACAATGATGTCCCCTGCCGGGTGAGGCAAGGTGGCCTTAAGCTGTTTAAGCGGGCCCAGGTGGGGTTCGATGGCCACTTCGCGGAAGCCCGGGGCCGCAGGTTCAATTCCCGCCACCGTGGCCAGCAAGTCGAAGTTGGGATGAGCGCTCCAGGCGTGGCAATCTGAACGCGTGGGTTCAGGGTTTTCAGCCCAGGTGGTCAAGCCCAGCGCCAGCATCTGCCGCCAGGGGCCGAGCTGCGCCACGTATTCATCTCCCAGGCCCACTTTCTTCATGGCCCGGAAGAGGTAGAAGCGGAAGTAGTAGGTGGCTTGTGTAAGGCTTGAATCGGCCAGCACGGTTTTGATTACGGCGCGTTGCTCGGGCGCAGGAATGGCATCCTCGAGCACTGCCAGAATATTCGCATGCTGGCTGAAG
>JBEKME010000187.1:0-9048 GCA_050008675.1 Terriglobia bacterium | reverse complement strand
TGGCCATAATCAATCACAGCCGCGGTCGATAGGACCCGCAAAACGATGGTGCTGCGGGAGAGCGGATCCTCGCCCCCGATAATTTTTTCACAGCTTCAAACCGTCGGGACGTATGCGCCACCCGCGTAGAACCTCCGTTCACAATTCATAATTCATAGTTGCTCTTGCCCTTCAACCGCTCTTCAATGAGTCAATTGAGATTGCCCCATTGATCCATTGAATCATTGATTTATTGAAAAAAAACGAGGCAAGTCTGCTCTTCAATGACTCAATGACCCGATGACCCAATGAATCAATGAGTCAATTGAAGAACTCCTGGGCTACACCAGTAAATATATTTCTCTTGACAACGCCCCGCCATTGTGATAGCCTATTAGTGTGAAAAGTCTAACCCGCGGGGAAGTCCTTTCCTCGCCATCCCAGCAACCCGTCCCAGGAGGAACTATGTCGTTACGCAAATCACCCCAACTTACGCCCGCCTTGCTCGCCGCCGCGCGCCAGAATGCCCAGCATTCCACCGGACCGCGCAGCGCCGACGCCAAGCAGAACTCCAAGCTCAACGCCTTGAAGCACGGCGGATATGTCGTGGAAGAAAATCACCACGAAGTCGAAAATCGAAATTCGAAAAACGAAAACCGCGAGTCACCAGTTGAGTTTCGAATTTCGAGTTTCGATTTTCCAATTTCGATTTTCCGGTTTCGAGTTTCGGCCCTTGAAAGGCTCGAGCGGGCGTGAGGCGGCGCGCCTTGCAGGCCATCGACGACTGGCAACACCGCCGCCAGCAGGAGATGGAACGCGTCACCTTCGATGCCTCCCCGCACCAGGTGCTTGATGTCGATCTCCCGGAGTCTACAGATCGAGGCGTGGCGCTGAGAAAGACACTTTCTTATCTTGAGCTCGTACGGGAGGAGATCAACCAGCGCACCTTCCGGGAGCGCCAGTACGCCGTATTGGAATCTTTTTACCAAGGGATGATGGGGTGGCGGCCGGGGCTGATTTTCAGTCTGCTGCACCGTTTCAGTGACCCTCTGCACCTGCGCGAGCAACAAGAGGAGGACGAGGAATACCGGCAGTTCCTGCTCAAAGAAGGCGCCGACTGCGTGCCGCCGGGCGAGCCCGAGCGCCAGGAACTTCTCCGTTTGCTCGAAGAGGAAATCGCCAGCGTGCGGGAAGAATTCGCCTATGCGGAAAAGGCGAATGAGGAGAGAGCGGCGATAGAACGGGACGCCTGCCTTGCCCCGGAAGGGGAGACGTGGAGCATGATGCTGCGCCAGGAAGCCGCCCTGGACCGCTCCATCGATCCCGCAGGCGCGGGATGAGGATACTGCTGACGCTGCGGAAGGAATTTACCAACCCCCCGATTGCTCCTACCGGTCAGGACGATGGTGCGAGTACAGAGAACGTCGAGGAGATCCCTGACAGCGACATTTCGTCCCCGACCCCGCAGGCTGTGGAAGCAGTGGAAAGCTTAAAATTGAACGAACGACGCGGGAATGTCTATGAAAACAAAGGATCGGCTTTCAACGGCCCAGGGCGAAGCAGAAATGTTGTAGAAAACAAAGCTAGTTACGCGCAAAATACAGGAATGTTATTGAAAAGAAAGGGTGTTATTGGAAACTCAGAGTTATACGCGACAAGCAACTGGCCGAGTACTCTCCCCGTATCTGATGATGGACGCTCTCTACGATAACGCTGACGGTCCAGCGGATGCCAAATTCGCGGTCGGCATCCCGCACGGCGCGCTGTTGCAGGTAGCGCCGCGCCTCGGGGTAGCGCGGGAGTTGCCGTTGATAGAAAGCGGCAGCCTGCTCCAGCACGGCAGCAGGGTCCGCCGGAGCGCTTGGCTGCTCCAGGTAAGCGGGGGGCTGGCGCAGAGCGCAGCTCTGCGCTTTGGAGAGTCTCCAGCATGTCCAAGTGCGTATACGGTGCAGTCCCGCGTCATAGTTCTTTCCGAGATGACAATATGTCATCGATAGCGCCTTGCAACAACAGTATTAACTTTAGAAAATGATGGAACGATGCGGGAATCTTGTTGAAAACAAAGGACCACCGTGGAAGACTCGCCGACTAAGCTGGCAAGTGAATGAAAACAAAGGTACTTAGCCGCTAAATCCGGGAATATTATTGAAAAGAAAGGTGGTTAGCTTGTTACGGATTCCTCATTACCGTGAAAACAGACGCCCGGTTAGGCGCGCCGCAGGCGCTCTGGAGTGCGGCAGCTTGCTGCCGCTTTTCCCCTGCGAGCTTGCTCGCGCTTCACCGGTCCGAGCACCGCGCTCTTGTGCACGGCCAGCAAGCTGGTCCCGCCGTGCGGGAAAAGCGGCAGCAAGCTGCCGCACTCCAGAGCACATGGACGCCGCAAATGCGTGGGGTTTGGTATACTGCGGTGGTGGCTCCATTTTTGGACACGGCGGGGGGCTGCTTTTGAGGATTTTGACTGCTTAGCCCGCCGCGTCGAAAGGGGTTTTGCTTGTGCCTCCGGTTCGTCTGACCACGATGGTCAAAGCGGCGGGTTGAGCGGCCAAGTTGAGTCCAAGTATTTTGGACCGCGTGCTGGCCAAGCTGCCGAAACAATCCGCCCCAAATGTGCTGGTGGGCTTCGACACCAATGACGACGCTGGAGTGTATCAACTCAGCCCGGACCTGGCACTGGTTCAGACCGTGGATTTCTTTACGCCCGTTGTGGACGATCCCTACACCTTCGGCCAAATCGCGGCGGCCAATGCGCTGAGCGACGTTTACGCCATGGGTGGCCGACCCATCTCCGCGCTCTCCATCGTGGGATTCCCTAATAAAGGAGAGGGCCTCGAGATACTGGAGAGAATCCTCGAGGGCGGGCACGCCAAAATGCAAGAGGCTGGCTGCGCGGTGATCGGCGGCCATTCAATCGGCGATGAGGAGATCAAGTTCGGTTATGCGGTGACCGGCCTCGTCCACCCGCAACGCATTCTCACCAATTGTGCGGCGCGGCCGGGCGACCAACTGATCTTGACCAAGCGCCTGGGCACCGGAATCATCAGTACGGCGCTGAAGAAAGGACAGGCCAGCAAGGCTGCGCTGAATGCGGCAAGCGAATCCATGTGCGCGCTGAATCGCGCCGCAAGCGAAGTTGCCCTGCAATTCGACGTGCATTCGGCCACCGATATCACTGGCTTCGGCTTGCTGGGCCACGCCCGCGAGATGGCCGTGGGAAGCAAGGTGAGCCTGGTGATTGACTCTACTAAGGTTGAATTCCTGCCGGGGGCAGTGGAGTATTCGCGGGGTGGCTTTCTGCCCGGCGGCCTGAAAAGGAATATGGACTTCATCGGAAGTTGCGTCGAGTTCGCGAGCCGCGTTCCGGAAGAGGTCAGGAACCTGCTGTTCGACCCCCAGACCTCAGGAGGATTACTCTTTTCCGTGGCTGCCCAAGACTCTCCTAAGCTCGTCGCGGCCCTCCGGGCTCTACCCATCCCCGCGCAAGCTATTGGCGAGGTCATCGAGAAGACACATCCGCTCATTCAGGCTGGGTAGCCTGACAATGGAATTGAGACTTTAGCTGGAACCGTACCGGAAATGGCCCTTTCGGCAAGGTTGCGCGCTTCTGAGACACGGGTTAAGATGGCTGCCATGAAGAAGCAAATACCAAGTCAATTGATCCTCGCGGTTTCAATCCTGATCGTCGGCGGCGGTCTGGCAGGGGGCGAATACCTGCTGGTGAAGTGGTATCCAGGCCACCAGCAGCGGGTCAGCGAGGAAACCCTGAAGCAGCGCCCCTACCACAACGATTCGCTCGGAATTGATATTCAAATCGCGCAAGGACTCTACGGGAACACCGAGACTTTCCCGGGCGGGGTGAAAATCAGTCGCTCCAAGTTCTGGAGCATGGGCCCTTGGCTCACCATCACTTCACAGCCCAACCCCGACCAGACATGGGAGTTTTCCCCAGAGGTTCTGGCGAAATGGGAGTCCAAGGGCGCGGTCGAAGACCTTCCGCTCTATCATCTCGAGCACACGAAGATTAACAATCGTGACGCGATGCTGATTCGTCAGTTCCGGGGCCGCTTCATGCTCTTGACTGCGAGAATCATCTCCCGAGAACGGATCATCGAGGCAGCTTGCTGCCCCGGAGCGGAAGACGAGGTTCTCTACATGGAGGCGTGCGACGAGACGCTGCGCACAATAAAAGTGGCCGGGGCTGAGCCGCCTCCCCCCTCTGCACCCGGAGTTGTCGAGCTCTCGCCGACCGTAACGGTCAGGTGACAGGCTTGTCATTCTGAGCATCCATAGCCGAAAACGGCTATCCGTGATGTCAGGACGTCGGCGTGAGGCTGGCCCAATCGAGACCTTCAAAGCAAATGGCCGACGCTACGACGTTCGCGAGAGCGCCCGCTCACTGTCATGCTGAGTCCGCCGCGGCGGACGAAGCATCTCGCACTGCTGCTTGTCGGCGGGAAAGTCCAGAGCGAGATTCTTCGCGGAGTTTACCCTGAGCGAAGCGAACGGGCTCAGAATGACAGCATGGCAAACGGGTGCCTACGGAGAGCAAGCATGCAAAAGTGGGAAATCGTGGAAGGCAGCCTCGCTTCCGTGCGAGGCTTTCGTGGGGCGGCTATAGCGGCAGGAATCAAGAAGGCGCGGGGCGAGCTTGACCTGGCGTTGATCGTCTGCGATGCGCACGCCACCACGGCAGCCGGCCTGTTTACCACCAACCTGGTGCGGGCGGCGCCGGTACTCCTCTCACGGCAGAACCTTGCGGAAAGCCACGGGCGCTGCCGCGCGGTGCTGGTGAACTCCGGCAATGCCAACGCCTGCACGGGGCGCAAGGGCATGCAAACGGCGCGGGAGAGCGCGCGCGCGGCGGCCAAGCTGTTGAGTCTCCAGCCCGCGCAGGTCCTGCTGGCCTCCACGGGCGTCATCGGGGTGCCGCTCGAGCTCGGCCTGGTCACGAACCAACTTCCCACCCTCGTCGCGAGCCTTTCCATGGAAAACGCCTCGGCGGTGGCGCGCGCCATCATGACCACCGACACGTTCCCCAAGTCGTGCGTCGTGCGCTCGGAGGTAGGCGGAAAACCCGTGTACCTGGCGGGAGTCGCCAAGGGCGCCGGGATGATCCATCCGCGCCTGGCTACCCTGCTTTCCTTTCTTACCACGGATGCGCTCATCGGCCCGCGCACACTCCAGAACTTGCTGCGGGCGGCCGTGCAAGTCTCTTTCAATCGTATCACCGTGGATGGAGATACCTCCACGAATGATACCGTGGTGGCCTTGGCAAGCGGCGTCTCCGCCGTCGGCGTGCGCCCCGGCAATACAAGCTGGGCGTGGTTCCTCGAGGGACTTACGCAACTCTGCCAGACCTTGGCCAAGATGATAGCCAGGGACGGAGAGGGGGCCAAGAAACTGGTAATCGTCGAGGTGCAAGGGGCCAGAAAACCTTCCGACGCAGAACGGATGGCGCGCGCCATCGCCAACTCGCCGCTGGTCAAAACCGCCCTCGCCGGAAGCGATCCCAACTGGGGCCGCATCATTTGCGCGGCGGGTTATTCCGGCGCGCTCTTCGACCCCAACAAAGTGGATATCCGCGTCAACGACCTGCTGCTATGCCGGGACGGGGTGGATGCAGGCTTCGACGAAGCCTCCGCACGTAAGGAGCTTGACCGGAAGGAAATCACCCTCCGGCTCGATCTCCACCAGGGGAGAGCCTCTGCCCATATCTGGACCTGCGACCTGACACACGACTACATCACCATTAACGCCTCATATAGAACCTGAAGGGATATCATGTCAGGAATTATTGGCTACATCGGAAACAAACGCGTCGTGCCCGTTTTGTTGGAAGGATTGCAGCGGCTGCAGTACCGCGGCTACGACTCGGCGGGTATTGCCGTGATTCAGGGCCACAACCTCCAGGTGCGCCGCGCGACGGGCAAACTGCACAACCTCGAAGAAGTGGTCCGTCTGAACCCGGTGGACGGAACTTACGGCGTGGGGCACACTCGCTGGGCCACCCACGGCGCCCCTACGGAAGAGAACGCCCATCCTCACCGCGATTGTAATGGGACGGTGGTCGTGGTTCACAATGGAATCATCGAAAACTACCTGGAGCTGAAGAAGGAGCTGGTAGCCGAAGGGCACAAGTTCGCTACGGAAGTTGATACAGAGATCATCGCTCACCTCGTGGAGAAATACCTGGAGGGCAACGCCGAGGCGGCAGGGGCCTCAAACTCGAACAATCTCGAGGAAGCCGTGCGCGCCGCCGTGCGCCGGCTCCGGGGCGTCTTTGCCCTGGCGATTATTTCCACACGTGACCCCAACAAGATTATCGCCGTGCGCCAAGGGCCGCCGGTGGTCATCGGCTTGGGCAAAGACGAATACTTGGTGGCCAGTGACGTTCCCGCCATCCTCTATCACACCCGCGATCTTTTCTTTCTCGCCGACCACGACGTGGCCGTGCTGACACCCAACGGCGTGAAGCTGAGCGACTTTGACGGCCACCCCGTCTCACGCCGCGTTCAGCACATCACCTGGGATCCCATCCTGGCCGAAAAAGGCGGTTTCAAGCACTTCACCATCAAGGAAATCTACGAGCAGCCGCGCGCCGTTCGCGACACCGCCCTGGGCCGATTCTCGCTTGAAACCGGCCAGGTGTTTCTGGACGAGATGGAAATCCGCGAGGAGGAATTCGGCTCCTTCCGCGACATCAAGATTGTGGCGGCCGGGACCTCACGCCACGCGGGCCTGGCGGGTAAAATCATGATCGAGCGGGTGGCTCGTGTCCCCGTGGAAGTGGACTACGCCTCGGAGTTTCGATACCGCGACCCCCTGGTGGACTCGCAAACCCTGACCGTGCTCATCACTCAATCCGGCGAGACGGCAGACACCATCGCGGCGCAACGCGAGGCGCGGGCCAAGGGCTCCAAGACGCTCGCCATCTGTAACGTGCTGGGAAGCATGGTTTCACGCGAAGCGCATGGCACGATTTACACCCATGCGGGCCCGGAGATTGGTGTGGGCTCGACCAAGACGTTTACCGCCCAGTTGACCGCCCTCTACCTCTTCGCGCTCTACCTGGCACAGGTGCGCGGCCTGCTCTCGTTTGAAGATAGCAAGTCCTGGTTGAAGGCCCTGGCCGCGCTGCCCAAACAACTGGAGTCCGTCCTCCAGAGGGACGATGAGATTGCAGAGTTGGCTCAACACTTCTACAGGTCTTCGGATTTTCTCTTTCTCGGTCGTGGCGTACACTTCCCCGTGGCTTTGGAAGGCGCGCTCAAGATGAAGAAGGTTTCCTACATTCACGCCGAAGCATATCCGGCCGGAGAGATGAAGCACGGCCCCATTGCTCTCATCTCCGACGGGCTGCCGGTGGTGGTGATTGCCACCTGCAACTGGGACTCGTCCTTTTCCCGGCAGCGTTACGAGCGCACCATCTCCAACATCAAGGAGGCCAAAGCGCGCGGCGCCACGATCATCGCCCTGGTGACCGAAGGCGACCGCGAAGTGCGCGCCATGGCGGACCATCTGGTGGTTCTGCCTCACACCAGCGGGACGCTTTCGACCATCCTGGAAGCTATCCCGCTCCAACTCCTCGCTTACCACATCGGCGTGCTTCGCGGTTGCGACGTGGACCAGCCGAGAAACCTGGCGAAGTCGGTGACGGTGGAATGACAGAGCCCTCCCCGCCCCGCTCAGTCGCAACCACGCTCGAGGACCGCCAAAGGAGCATCGTATGAGTGCAAGATGGGCCGACTGGGCCAGCCGATTGAATGCCATCGCGCAAAACGGTCTCACCTTTTCGCACGATCCCTTCGACATCGAGCGCTATACCTCGGTGCGGAATATTGCGGCGGAAATTATGGCGGCGCACACCGGGGTTGAAACCACCGTGGTGCGAGATTTCTTTGCGCGCGAGCAGGGTTACGCTACGCCCAAAGTGGATGTAAGAGGCGTGGTGTTTCGCGACGGCACGCTGCTCTTTGTGAAGGAGCCCGACGACGGGTTGTGGAGTCTGCCCGGAGGATGGGCGGATGTCGGGGAGTCTCCCAGCGAAGCCGTTGTCCGGGAGGTGTTCGAGGAATCCGGTTACACAACCCATGCTGCCAAATTGCTCGCCTTGTATGACCGGAACAAACACGCCCATCCTCCCTTTCCACACCACGCCTATAAACTCTTCATCCGCTGCGAACTCTTAAGCCAAGTGCCTGCCGGGAGCGCGGAGACGGAAGCGAGGTTCTTCGAGGAGGATGCGATACCCGAGTTGTCAGTGTCACGGGTCACAGTGGAGCAAATTGCGCGGCTCTTCGAACATTATCGCCACCCGGAATGGCCGACAGACCTCGATTAGCATGGAAACACCGCAAGTGCTGCCGAACTCTTGCTCCACCGTCGCTCCCTCAAGTAGCGGCGAGTTTATCTCGCCAACTGGCGGCGTAAAGCCGCCTCTACATCAAATTGACCCAATACCCACCCGATCAGCCAGGTTTGCCCATGGAGAAGTAAGTGTTAGAATCCCGTTGGTGGGGGCATCCTCTTGAAACTCGTCTATTCAGATCGTTATGACTTAAACCTCGGGAGCCACGTGTTCCCGTCCATCAAGTATCGTCTGGTCAAAGAAAAGCTGGTGCGCGAGCATATCGCCGAGCCGGGAGATTTCGTCGAGCCTCCCCCAGCCTCGGATGACGACATTGCGTTGGTTCACCACCGGGAATACTTGCGCAAGCTCCAAGCCGGCAAGCTCTCCTACCTGGAGGTCCTGCGGTTGGAGATCCCCTATTCCCCCGAACTGGTCCGGGCCGTTTGGCTTTGCACCGGCGGGTCGATTCTGGCCGGGCGTTTGGCGCTCGAGGATGGAGTGGGCGTCAATGTGGGCGGCGGGTTTCACCACGCTTACCCTGACCACGGCGAGGGCTTCTGCGTGTTGAATGATTTTTCCGTGGCTATTCGCCGCCTGCAAAAGGATAAGACCATCGAGCAAGCCATGACCGTCGATTGCGACGTCCACCAGGGTAACGGCACGGCGGCAATCTTTGGCGGCGATCACACCGTCTTCACTCTGTCGATTCACCAGGAGAACAA
>JBEKME010000186.1:0-9263 GCA_050008675.1 Terriglobia bacterium | reverse complement strand
CGGTTCAAGGTGCAGTTCGGCGAAAAGAACCAGAGTGAGACGCTGGAGATTTCGAAAATCGGGGAGCATGTTTACGCCCGGCTTGCGACGGACCCTTTGGCCTGCGAGATGTCGAAATCAGCCTTCGCTGACGTGGAAAAGGCGCTGGGCGAACTCTGATGGCAATCTTCGCCACTCATTGCTGGTGTCGGTTACATTCTAACTCCAGCGACAGGCGAAGAATGGGGCAACTGTGTGCTGCCTATCCCACCGATGTCTTAACCATCTTTTGTGATGCGAATATCGAGAATCGAAACTGCGGTAATTGAAGCCAACTACGATGGGACAATCATTAAGTGCTGGGGCAAGAGGGCGAGGAGCAAGGGAAAGGAAGTTCCCCAGCCCCTAGCCCCCAGTCCCCAGCCCCTAGCGCCTCTCACCTGACACCTTGAGCCGTCCTTTCTGCTCCACGACCTGCTACCCATACATACCCTGGCGAGCTTTCCCGTTTGCCGATCCATATGGGCAGCGATTACAATCGATGTGGATGGGTAGGGGCGGGGTGCATTGCCAGCCCTGCTGCCGTACATAATGGAAAGGATATCAGGATGGCACTTCTCTTCTGCAAATCATCTTTCTATCGGACTGCAATCCTGCTCTGGCTTTCTGTGAGCTTCGCCGGACAATTGTTGGGCCATCCTCCCCTGGTGTCCGCAGCCGCGGCCTCTTCGCCTTCCGGGGCAACAAGTGCGGCCAATGGTCTACAAGCACATCCAGCCGTTCCCCCTGAGCTATCGAACGAGGAATCCTCCCCATCACTTTCGCGAAAACAGAAAAGTGACCTCCTGAAGTCTAACTTCGAAAAGATGAAGCGCGATGCCGGCGAGCTTGCTGACCTCGCAAAGGCCCTGCAGGAAGAGCTCAACAAGTCCAACGAGAATATCCTTTCATTGGACATAGTCGACAAGGCGGAGAAGATAGAAAAGCTGGCAAAAAGGATTAAGGGGACCGCGCGGGGCTTTTAGGGAATAGGGAGTAGGGAGTAGGGAATCGGGTGTAGGGAACAGGGAATAGGGAGTAGGGAACAGGAGACCTGGATTAGGGGACTGGGGATAGGGAACCCGAACCAGGACACCGCAACCTTTTTCGTATTGCTTGTTCCCTGTTCCCTACTCCCTATTCCCTAATCCCTATTCCCTTCACGGCGTTGGTGTCACGTCTGAGGCGACATCAGCGGCCGCGCCACCGCGAATCCGCATCCCGTAAAACGACTGGTATACGAAGAAATACGATACGAGGAAAAATGCCGCGGCCAATACGTGCGTCAGGCCGCTGCCGCTGGTCGCGGTCAGCTTGACCGCAAGCTCGACGGCCAGCAAGCCGAAGAGCGTGGTGAACTTGATGATCGGGTTCAATGCCACCGAACAAGTGTCTTTGAACGGGTCGCCCACCGTGTCGCCGACGATGGTGGCGTCATGGAGTGGGGTGCCCTTCTGCTTCAGCTCGACTTCGACAATCTTCTTGGCGTTGTCCCACGCTGCGCCAGCGTCGGCCATGAAAATGGCCTGATAGAGGCCGGAAATAGCAATCGAGATCAGGTAGCCGATGAAGAAGAACGGGTCGACGAAAGCGAAAGACAGGGTGGCGAAGAACACCGCGATGAAGATGTTCAACATGCCTTTCTGGGCATACTGCGTGCAGATGGCAACCACCTTCTTGCTGTCGGCGACCGACGCCTTTTCCGCGCTCTCCAGCTTGATATGCGCTTCGATGAACTCCACCGCACGGTACGCGCCGGTAGTCACCGCCTGGGCCGAAGCCCCGGTGAACCAGTAAATAATGGCCCCGCCGGTGACCAAGCCCAGGACAAACGGCGCATTCAACAGCGACAGCTTGTCCACGTTCGCCGTGAGGCCCAACGTGAGCGCCATGATAATCGAGAAGATCATGGTCGTGGCTCCGACCACCGCAGTGCCGATCAGCACCGGTTTGGCCGTGGCCTTGAAGGTGTTGCCCGCGCCGTCGGCGGCTTCCAGCGTGTCCTTGGCGCGCTCGAAGTTCACGTCCACATTGTAATCCCTCTTGATTTCCTGCACGACGGTCGGGTCCTGCTCGATGAGGGACAGTTCATAGATCGATTGGGCGTTGTCGGTCACAGGGCCGTAGGAATCCACTGCGATGGTCACCGGGCCCATGCCCAGAAAGCCAAAGGCCACCAGACCAAAGGCAAATACCGGCGCCGCGAGCATGAAGTTTCCCAGCCCCTGGAGGCTAATCCAGGAACCGATAGCCATCAGCACCATGATCGTCAGCCCCAAGTAGTAGGCGGCGAAGTTACCGGCCACAAAGCCCGACAGGATGTCCAGCGACGCGCCGCCTTCCCTCGCCGAGGCCACCACCTCTTTGACGTGCCTCGACTCGGTGGAAGTGAACACTTTCACCAACTCCGGGATGAGGGCGCCGGCCAGCGTGCCGCAGGAGATGATCGTCGAGAGCTTCCACCACATCGAGGCATCGCCGCCCAAGCTGGGAATGATCAACGCCGAGGCCGCGTAGGTCAGCCCGATCGAAACCAGGGAGGTAATCCAGACGAGCGAGGTCAATGGCGCCTCGAAGTTAAACTTGTCCACATTCCCGTACCGGGCCTTGGCGATGGCGCCGTTAATGAAGTAGGCCAAGGCGGCAGCCACCAGCATGATGACGCGGATCACGAAGATCCACACCAGCAACTGCACCTGTATGACCGGGTCCTTCACGCCCAGCAGGATGAAGGTGATGAGCGCCACACCTGTTACGCCGTAAGTCTCAAAGCCGTCGGCGGTCGGTCCCACCGAATCGCCTGCGTTGTCGCCCGTGCAGTCGGCGATCACGCCCGGGTTGCGCGCGTCGTCTTCCTTGATCTTGAAGATGATTTTCATCAGGTCGGAGCCGATGTCGGCAATCTTGGTGAAGATGCCGCCGGCGATGCGCAACGCGGCCGCACCCAGTGACTCGCCGATGGCGAAGCCGATGAAGCACGGTCCCGCATAGTCTCCTGGAACGTAGAGCAGGATGATGAGCATCATCAGGAGTTCGACCGAGATCAGCATCATGCCCACACTCATTCCGGACATGAGAGGGATCTGGTAGGCGGGAAACGGCTTGCCCCGCAGGCTGGCAAAGGCCGTGCGGGAATTGGCGAACGTGTTGACGCGCATGCCGTACCATGCGACCCCGTAACTGCCGCAAATCCCGATTACGCTGAACGCCAGGATGAAGACCACGCGCAGGGCTTCATATTTCATCAGCACGCCGAAGTACAGCAGAATGATGACGGCGATGAAAGACCAGAGTAGCAGCAGGAACTTGCCCTGCTGGATGATGTAGGTCTTGCAAGTTTCCCAGATCAACTCGGACATCTCTGCCATCGCGTGGTGGACGGGCAGATTCTTCAAGCGGCTGTAGGTGACCAGGCCAAAGAGCAGTCCGAAGATGCAAAACAGAATGCCGATGGCCAGCAACCTGTGGCCGGTGACGCCGAGGAACTGGACCTGGGAAAGGTCCGGAAGCTTCAGATTGGCTTCGCCGCTGGGAGCTGCCTCGGGGGGCCGTGCAAAAGCTCCGGCAGCCCCCACCAATGTCACGGCAAAGGTAGCTGCGAATGTCTTGGCCATTCGGCAGCGTTGGGACCAGGCATTTGCGACCCAAGCGCGCATGAGCCGGAGGAAGCCCTCGGCTCCTTTTTTGATGCGATTCGAAATGACTTGCATCTCGGCAGTGCCCGTGTCTCGGCCCAGCACCTGCCGGGAGAAGAAAAATGCCACGATTAGTGAAAATAGACTGATACTCAGGATTGCGGGAAGGTACATCGAATTGCCTCCAAGTGAATCTCCTTTGCTATTTGCCCCCTGCGAGGATGGGACCAGATTCTCCGACGGTATTTCTTCGGGAGAACTTCCTTAGGAGAGCCTGAAATGCACTTGCAAAACCCACTCATTTTATCATGCGCAAGAAAATGGTCAAGAAGAGACGAAATCAAAAGACACACCGAATGGAGGTGAACAATCCATGAAGCCCGGATGCGAAGTGTTCTGCGCCGGAAATGCCGTGGTGGATGTCCTAGCGCGGCCCGTGGACGGACTTCCCGCCCCCGGGGCCAGCCAGCGGCTGGAAGAGGTGGCCCTCGGACCGGGAGGCAACGGCGTCAACACCGCCATGGCGCTCGCGCGGCTGGGGGTTCGGGTGGCCCTCGCCGCGCCTGTGGGCGAAGACCGGTTGGGAGAAATACTTCGCCAGTCAGTGCGCTCCGAAGGAGTGGATGATTCAAACGTGATCACGGTTAAGGAGGCCCGAACCTCCGTCAGCATGGTGCTCGTGGAGTCGAGCGGCGAGCGACGCCTCCTGCATTTTCGCGGTGCGAATGCGCACTTTTCCGCCTGCCACTTGAACTGGGACTTGGTGAAGGGGGCGCGAGTCTTTCACTACGCCAGCGCCTTCGCCCTACCGAGCTTCGATGGCGTCCCCCTCGCGGAGACTATGGTTCGTGCCCGGCAGCTTGGTTGCCTGACCTCGATGAATCCCTGCTGGGACTCGAGGGGCTGCTGGCTGCCGCTGATCGAGCCGGCCTTGGCATATGTGGATTACTTTTGCCCCAACCAGGAAGAAGGCCGGCAGCTCACGGGCGAGACGGAGCCCACGGCCATTGCGGACCGCCAGGCGTGAAGACGGTCATCGTCAAGCTGGGACCAGCGGGGTGTTACGTAGATGGCCCCGAAGGCGCGTTCTCATCTCCTGGGTTTGCGGTTCGCGCCATCGATACCACGGGCGCCGGCGATTGCTTTGAGGCCGCCTTTCTCGCCGCCCTCTGCCGCGGCAACAACCTCCAGCATGCGGCTCGCTTCGCCAACGCTGCAGCCGCGCTTTCAACCTTGGGCATGGGCGGTGGCGATTCTGCTCCCACTCTTCAGCGGGTCGAAGAGTTTCTTCAGGGCCACGCCTGACCACTGGAAAAACGGGGCTGGGGAAGAACGGCAGGCGGTAGGTGGGAGAAAGCGGGGCTGGGGGCAGAAGAGCATTGAGTGATTGACTCATTGAGTCATTGGATCATTGAAAAGCGGGGCTGGGGACTGGGGGGCACAAGAGCATTGAGTGATTGATTCATTGAGTCATTGGATCATTGAAAAGCGGGGCTGGGGGGGAGGGTAAGTCTGAATCTCGAATTGCATTTGTCTTTCTCCCGACTGCAGAGCCGCAGGTCTCCCGCGGTGCGGGACGGGACCTGCGCTACGCTCGCTTCTGTCGATCCCTTGCGAGCGGTTAACGGCTGTGAACTACCGCCTGCTCTCCCCTGGCACCTGAAACCTGGAACCTGACACCTGAAACCTGCCCTTGCCTTTCCTCGTCCACTTCCCAATAATGTTCTTATGCTCACACGCAACAATATTCGTTTGACGCTTGAAGGGGCGCGCGCCATCCTGGCCGCTGCTGAAAACAAAGCTCGGGAGATCAACGTCCCGCAGAATATCGCCCTTGTGGATGAGGGCGGTCACCTGCTTGTCTTCGCTCGCATGGACGGCGCCAAGCTCTCCTCGGTCGAGGTAGCGCTCACCAAGGCCCGTGCCGCCGCCCTGCGCCGCGCGCCCACCGGCCCTTCCCCTTCGTCAGGCGAACCCAGCGTCCTTCTTTCCCTGGGGTTGCCGCTGGCGACTGGCGGAAAGCTCACTTGCATTCGAGGCGGCCTACCGCTGATAGTGGACGGCCAATGCGTGGGTGGAATCGGGGTGAGCGCAGGCACCGAGGAAGAGGACGTACAAGTGGCGCAGGCCGGCGTGGAGGCTTTGGCAAAACTCGTATGACCCAGGCTGCCCAATCCGCCACGTTTTCCGATCTTGAATACTCCCGCGGAAAGCAACTGGCCATTCAGGTTTTTTTGGACACGCTGGCCGCCTTGGACGTTCGCTCCGCCATGTTGGCCAAGCTGAAGCGCGAAGGCGAGCTGCTCGAGGCAGATGAATTCTCCCTTCCCCTGGCGCGTCCTTCCCGCGTGGTGGCCTTCGGAAAAGCCGCCAACCGGATGGCTGCTGTGCTGGATGAAATCCTGGGCGGCCGGGTTGAAGCTGGCGTCTGCGTTTCGCCCGGAGAGCCTGCTAGGAAACTTGACCGTTTCCGCTATTTTTGGGGAGGCCATCCCTACCCGCAGGCGGGAACTCTCGAGGGAGCGCGTGCCGCGCTGGAGCTGGTGTCGAATCTGACTCCGGATGACGTTGTCATCTTCCTTGTTTCGGGTGGTGGTTCGGCCATCTTCGAGCAACCTTTTGATTCCGCTGTCTCACTGTCTGACCTGCGCGAGTTCAACCGCGTGTTGGTCACTTGCGGATTGCCCATCGAGCAAATCAACGTCCTCCGTAAGCACACCTCGGCCGTGAAAGGCGGGCGCCTCGCCGTTCGAGCGCACCCCGCGCAGCAGCTCACCATTTACATTTCCGACGTGCCGGAGCAGCTTTCCTCGATGGTGGCCTCGGGCCCGACCCTTCCCGATGACTCAACGAGGGAGCAGGCTTACGCGCTCGCGGAGCAAAACGGGCTGGTGTCCCACTTTCCACCCAGCATCCGGAAACGCTTCCTGGAGCACACTCTGGAAGAAACTCCCAAGCCGGGCGACGAGCGCTTCGAGAATTCCCATTACTTCTGCCTGCTCTCCAACCGCGACGCCGTGGAGTCTGCCAGGACAGCAGCGGAAAAACTCGGATTTGTGAGCGAGATTGATTCCAGCCCATGGGACGCGGACTACCGGCAGGTGGCCCAGTCGAACCTCGTCTCGCTCAAAGCGCTGGCTGACACGCACAAGGGACATCCGGTTTGCTCCATCGTGGGCGGCGAAGTCACCTGCCGCGTCACCGGCCCGGGAGTGGGTGGGCGCAATCAAGCCTACGTGCTTTACGCGGCCCAGTCCATTGCCGGACAGCACCGGGTGGTCTTGAGTGCAGGTACCGACGGGCGCGACGGCAACAGCCCAACCAGCGGCGCCGTGGCGGACGGCCAGACGGTTTCTCGCGCCCAGATTCTGGGAATGGACCCCGCGGGGTACCTGGCTGAAAGCGACTCCTACTCCTTCTTCCGGACGCTCGGAGATACGGTGGACATTGGCTATATGGACAACAACCTCCGCGATGTGCGGGTCTGGCTGGACTTCGGGCTGGGGATTAGGGGCTAGGGACTGGGGAAGAACAGTAGGCAGTAAGCAGTACGCAGTAGACAGCAGCGAGGGAGGCTGTGTTGGACGAACTGTCCGGAAAGGTTTCGCTCGTGACTGGCGCAAGCCGCGGCATCGGCCGGGCCATCGCCGTGGCGCTTGGGGAGGCGGGCGTTGACGTTGCCGTGAACTACCTCACGCAGGAGAGCGCCGCCCAGGAAACCTGCGAGCGGGTCCGGGCCCACGGACGACGCGCCGTGGCCATCCGGGCGGACGTCTCTCAAGCGTTGGAGGTCGCGCAATTGGTGAAAACCGTCCAGGAGCAACTGGGGCCGGTGGAGATCCTGGTGAACAACTCCGGCATCACGCGCCCCCAGCCCTTGAACGAGATCACTGAGAAAGATTGGGACGAGCTCCTGGACACGAACCTGAAATCCATGTTTCTGGTCACACAACAAGTCCTCCCCGGAATGCGCGCCCGTCACTGGGGACGGATCATCAACCTGTCCTCCGTGGCCGCGCAACTGGGCGGAGTGGTGGGCCCCCACTATGCTGCCTCCAAGGCCGGCATTCTGGGCCTCACTCACTCTTACGCGGCGCTTCTCTCAAAAGAGGGCATCACGGTGAACGCCATCGCTCCGGCGCTCATCTACACCGAGATGGTGGCTGTCAATCCAAAAGCCCGCGCGGACCTCATACCAGTCGGGCGCTTCGGCACCGTCGAGGAAGTGGCTGACGTGGCGGTCATGCTGGCGCGCAACGGTTACATCACGGGGCAGACGATTAACGTGAATGGCGGCTGGTACATGAGCTAGGGACTGGGGGCTAGGGGCTGGGGACTGGGGAAAACAAAGTAAGCAGTAGGCAGAAGGCAGTAGGCGGTCGGCAGTACGCAGCAGGCCGGAGGACAGGGTTGGGGGACCGGTGGCTAGAGAAGACTGAAGAAGACAGAAGGCAGTACGCAGCCTGCCAAGGAACTGGACACTAGGGGCTAGGAGATGGCGGCTGGAGGCTGGGGGCCAAGTCGATTTTGGATTGCCCTTTCCCTTGCCCCGAGTGCCTGCTGCCTACGGCGCTTTGTTAGTGTTCCGTCACGCTTAATTGTTGACAGCCCGATCTTGTCGAACCCCCTCTCCCCGGCCTCTCTCGCCCAAGGGGGCGAGGGGGGTAGGCTTGGAAAACGAGTAGGTTCGGATAACTCTCCCCTCTCCCCCTTGGGGGAGAGGGTGGCCCGCTGCCGGCGTTTTCTTCAGCCGGAGCGGGCCGGGTGAGGGGGTCGCAACGTTGTAAAGAGCTAAGCGTGACAGGACACTAGCCCCCAGCCCCTTTTGTTAATTCTAGATATACATCGGGAGGGAAAGATGCCGCACACGATTGGTTTCATCGGCCTCGGAATCATGGGCCAGCCCATGGCCCTGAACCTACTTAAGGCCGGACATAAGCTGACGGTTTATAACCGCACGGGCAGCAAGGCTGAATCCCTGAAGCAGGCCGGGGCCCAGGTGGCCTCGACTCCTGCCGCAGCGGCGAAGGACGCCGATTTCGTCATCGTAATCGTGACTGACAGTGCGGCGGTGGAAGAGGTTGTACTCGGCAAAGACGGTATCCTCGGGACCGTCGCTTCGGGCGCCATTGTCATTGACTCGAGCACCATCAGCCCCGTAGTCAGTCGCAAGATGGCCTGCCACGTCGCCGGCCAGGACGCCGGTTGGCTGGATGCTGCTGTAACCGGGAGCAAACACGGCGCGGAAAAAGGCGAACTGACTTTTATGGTCGGGGGCGACCGCGGCGTATTCGAACGCGCCCTGCCTATCCTTCAAGTGCTGGGAAAGAAGCACATCTACTGTGGCCTAAATGGTATGGGGCTTTCAGCCAAGCTGGCACAGAACGCCATTCAGGCCACGATGCTCGAAATCTTCTGTGAGGGTTTGGTCCTGGCCGCCAAGGCTGGCGTGGCGCCGCAAACTATGTTGGAGATCCTTCAGTCCAGCCTGGCCCGCGCCGGACTCACGGATTTTAAGGCGCCATTTATTTTCAAGGGCGACTTCACTCCCTACTTCCCGCTCAAGCTGATGCACAAGGACCTCGAGCTGGCCATGGAAGCCGGGTTCGC
>JBEKME010000185.1:0-9291 GCA_050008675.1 Terriglobia bacterium | reverse complement strand
ATGATTTGGACAGGCAACGCACTTATGAAAACCGCAACCTCCTTCTCATTTACTGATCGATCCTGTCCTAAAGCCTTTCGTTGCAGTGGCTGGACCCTGAGGACTCGATTATTTTGGACAGCAGTGAAATAGAGTCGCCCCCTTCAAAAGGAACTGGCTCGAATGAGGCGACTGGCTGAGCCGGTACAGAAGTCTTTCGATAGCATAACGTGTGAGGAGAATTTCGAAGTCGTCTCCGCGCTGTTTAGCCACATTGAAAAGGCGCTGTCGCACGGAGGCGGCAAGGTTACGAATGTCCCTGGGGCTCATACGATCGACTCCAGATAGGGCCGCATGACGTTTTCGACCCGGCACACCTTCGCATACTTCCACAGTTCGTCCATCGTGGCGCGTCGGTGCCGCCAGCAGTCTCGAAGGGCCTCAAGCGCTACGTCCAGGCCGATCTTGTTCCGATACTTGAAGCAGTCAGCCACCGTCTTCGCGGGGCCGTATACCCGGACGTGCACTTTTTCGATGATATGCTCCTCGATGCCGGAGGTGAGGGCCTCCCCTGAAAAACGGACGACACGCAGGCGCGGGTTATCTACCTTGGGGCGCCATGCTTTGTCGTCAATAGCCATCCAGACTTCAGACGGGGCTTGGGTTGTGAGGCCGTGGAATCTCAGTGCGGAAAGAAGGCAGATTATTCCTTGCGGTACCCGCTTGCATGCTTCGACGAGGCTTTGGTGCTCAGTCAGATGAGTTTCGCTTGCGATATAGAGACCCCGTCCAACTTTTTGGAGCTGGCCACGACGCTGAAGACGAAGGAGATATTGGCGTGGAATGTGGTGCTGGGTCAGGTCGCGGGGGCGCAGTACTCCCGCATGCTTTACAAGCGTCATCACCTTGTCTTCGGTAGATTTGGGCATTTACACATCCTCGGGAGATATTGCTAACTCCCGAGGTATTGTAACTCACATTGCGTCGTATTGCTACCGGAAGTCGAACTTGGGGCGCGCGACATAAGTGTGGGGGGTGATGTGTTTGGCTTTTCCGAGGGCGTAAACCGTGCGTATGTGATACGCTAGGCATAAGGAGGCACCTTATGCCGGATTCTCTTTCTGTCTTGGAAGCAGAACGGCGGTCGATTTTGCAGCAGATCTCCGAACTGGGTGACTTTCGGCCGGGATCGATCACCGCCGCCCAGGGGCGCTGCGGGAACCCCCACTGTCACTGTCATCAGCCTGGGGAGGCGGGCCATGGCCCCACGCTCCGCCTCACCTACAAGGCGCGAGGCAAGACGGTGACCGAGAGCTTCTCCAGTCCGGAGGCGCAAGGCAAGGCGGAGCGCGAGATTGCCGAGTTCCGCAAGTATCAGCAACTGAGCCGCGCTTTTGTAGAGCTGAACGATAAGATCTGCCGTCAGCGGCCGATCCCGGAGGAGGCGGAAAGGCAGGAGCAGGAAAAAAAACGGCGGCAGCCATTCAGCGGGAAGTGGCGCAAGAAGTAGAGTCCCTGCTGGCGGTGATTTTTGCCGGACGGCGCAAGTCGGGAAGGCTGGACTTGGAAGCCGTGGAGATGGCGACCCGCGCCGCCCTGCACCGCGCGGGGGCGGGAATGCTGGAGGAACTACTCGCCACCGAGGAGGAGTTTTCCCACCAAGTTCCCTGCCTCTGCGGCCAGGCAGCTCGATATCACGAGATGCGTCCCAAGCAATTGTTGACCGTGCTGGGGCGAGTCGAGACCGAGCGTCCCTACTACGTGTGTGCGCACTGCCAGCGAGGCCAGAGTCCGCGCGATCAAGAACTGGATGTGGTGGGCAGCGAGTATTCCCCCGGGGTGCGGCGCATGATGGGCTTGGTGGGTAGCGAGTCGTCGTTTGAGCAGGGACGGGAGCAACTGGAACTGCTGGCGGCGTTGGAGGTCACCACGAAGGCGGTGGAACGGCAGGCAGAAGCCTTGGGGATGGAAATCGCGGCGCGGGAGCAGGTGGAAATTCTGCAGGCCCAGGAACTGGATTTGGCGCAGGTAAAGGGACCGGAAATCCCGGTGCTGTACATCGAGATGGATGGAACGGGGGTGCCGATGGTGGCTTGCGAGACGGAGGGACGAGCTGGTAAAGAGGGAGAACAGGCCCGCACGCGGGAGGCGAAGTTGGGCTGTGTGTTTACGCAGACGAGGGTGGATGCGAAGGGCCGACCGCTACGCGACGAGGCTTCCACGACCTATAGCGGAGGGATCGAAACGGCAGAGGCCTTTGGCCGCAGGATGTACAGCGAAGCCGGGCAGCGGGGCTGGAGCGGGGCGAAGAAGAAGGTGGTGCTGGGGGACGGTGCCGTGTGGATCTGGAACTTGGCGGACGAGCACTTTCCAGGTTCGGTTCAGATCGTGGACCTCTACCACGCTCGGCAGCACTTGTGGGACCTATCGGGAAAGTTGTGGACCACCGAGGAGCGCCAGCGCCAACGATGGACGAAGAAGCTGGAACAGAAACTCGATGGCGGCAAGATCGAGTCCTTGGTCAAGGAGTTGCGTTCCTTACCCCCACCCACCCCCGAGGCGGCGGAGCTGCTCCGGCTCGAAGCCGATTACTTCGCCCGCAACGCCCCACGCATGCGCTATCCCGAATTTCGGGGACAAGACTTGTTTGTGGGCTCAGGCGTGATCGAGGCGGGGTGCAAAACCGTGATCGGGTCGAGGCTCAAACGCTCGGGCATGTTCTGGACGGTGCGCGGCGCCAACGCCATCCTTGCCCTTCGCTGCAATCGCTTGAGTGGCAAATTTGAAGACTATTGGGAGAACCGCAGGTGCGCCTAATCGTCACAATTTTGTCGCGCACCCTCGAACTTGCTTGAGAGTTCATTGCGAGTCGCCTCCCCCAAACTGACCGCAATTGGGTAAAGGCAGACGAGCGGAAACGGCTGACTAGACCAAGCTGAATGTCGGAACACAGGACGGAATAGACCCGGAGCTGTGGCGGCGAATCAAAAGGCGCAATGGCGCAGCTACCTAATGGCAAGGATCACTGGATTCTGATCTTGCCTCGATCCAGGCCGCGAAGAGTTACCTCGATGTCCATCTGGGTCTCAAGCATTCCCTTGGCTTCAGCAGCACGCCCCTCAAGTTCTTGGGCGAAATCAGGGTCGCAAGGATACACGAAATCCATGTAATCCCGTTCGTCCTGGTCCAGGATGAACTGACGAATGTTTTCTAGGCTCGCCTGCGTACGGCCTTCGAGAAGGGCAATGATTTCAGCCTTCGTGTCCGTTTCGTTTTGCATATTCACTCTCCCTCGGATGCGACCTGCGCGTAATCGGCTGCTTCGCCCAGACGGGTGGTGAGGGTACGAAGCCAGATGCGTGGATTGGATCCGTGAACGACGCGCCCTAGGAATCCCAGCCGTTCTGCCACGTTGGCACGATTCTGTCGGCTAGCCTCCTTCGTGGCGGCGGTGTAAGCAGCGAGGAAGGTTTCGAGACTCTGGGGCTTGGAAAACAGGTACGTCGCGTGACCCAGTTGCAGTGTCTCAACGGCGATCGCCCTAGGGAGGTCAAAGATATACTCTTCGCGGAAAAGGTAGAGCCGTCGCGCTTGTCGGCAGAGCTGCTGGTAGAACAACGGATCGTAATCTGGTTTCCACGAGATTTGGACGACGTTAAAGTCGCTGGGAATACCCAGATCCCAACAGAGGCTGCGCAGTTGTTCCCTTTCCAAAGGCTGACGCTCAATGCGAGCGCGGATCTGGCGCAAGGCATCCGAGAACTCGCCAAACCGATGGTAGCTCGTGCGGGCTGCTTCAATTTGCTCGGCGATGTTGGCAGGAACCTTCACGTGGATGCGGCTCGGCAAGGCGGTCTCCCACTTGGCCAGGTGCCACTGGCCATTCCGGTGATGGTACTTGCCCGTCTGGACGAACGTTCCCTGGAACTCGACCTTGGCCCCCAGCAGGTGTCTCCACCGGTTCCAGGTGGCGTCCCAAATGATCGGCATGGCTGATTGGTCGAGTGTGACCTCGAGTTTCCGCCGGACATCGCGGTAGATGGCACGGTCATCGTAGAAGTCAAAATTCCGCAACGGTGCGCGGAACCGGCGCTCCCGGTGCTCGGGCTGGAAAGACAGGATTTGGGTCGCGAAGAACGTCTGACCATCACGCGAGCGCTCTCCGGCGACCAGGATTGAACCGAAGCCCCCATACGGAAAGAGCGCCGGCGCTGACGGGTCCTTCAGCAACGAGTCGTAGCAAGCTCTTGATTCAGGTTGCGCCAGGATGTTGAAGGCCCGCTCCAACGTAGCGCTGTCGCGGTTGGAAGCGCCGGCAGCGCGGAACTCCAATTGTCTGAGGCTGAAGGCTACTCGCAGCTCAGCAAGCGAGGCGGCGGGAGTGATCCGCAGAGCGTCATACAGGCTCGTCTGGCCTTCCCAGGGCTGTCGCCGTGTGGCGACATAGAAGTAATCGCGTACCACCTCGCAAGGTAGATGGATGGAGGACATGCCGAGCTGGCCTGATGAAACCTCCGCCCGCACGTAGAGTCGCTCCCGCTTATCGGCTTTGGGCTTCGCAACACGACTGATGGGAGCTTGGTAAAGGTCACAACTCCGCACGGACGATGGGGGCTTTCGGATGTAGATTTCGGTTCCAGTTCCTCCCGAATCGCTGGGCAGAGGGAAATCAATTTCATCGCCGGGCCGAATAAGGGCCCCCAGGAAGTTGGATAGGAGCACACTGCCACCACCATTGAAATGACAGACCGTCTTTTCATCTTCCCTCTTAGCCTCCGACACCACGCGACTCGGGATCACTTTGGCGCTGATGCTCGCGGGTTGAATGCCTGTTTCCATACAAAGTGCAAGATAGCCAGTCGGGTAGTTTCCGTCAAATGACCTCAAGTTTCTTCAACCAAAGGGAAATGTCCAGCGATAGAAGAAGAATCAGCGAGACACCTCGAGGAAGCTTCCAGAGGATCAGTTCAGGACAGAACCTGCAAATAAAGGAGGATTGTCACTTAAAGCATGAGTTGGCCGGATTTGAAGCATAAGTTGGCCGGCATATACCACCAGCAAGTCGTGTATTTTCAGTGAAATGGGTTCTTTCCCTGCGGGTTCCTGAAGCGACCGAGAACCTAAACAAAGCATGAGTTGGCCGCGAGTGCGGCATTTCTATTCGCAGCCGAACGACCTACTCCTGCCTGCATTCTCGGGCAGTTTGTTGACCCGTTCTTCCGAACCATAAGAAGAAGTTGCAAAATTGATGTATGTGCGTAATAGTACGCATATGACATCGTGCAAACACGAAACGCCTGAAAACGTCAAGCAGTGGTTCCAGGAAGCCATACGTCGCCTGTGGCCAGTTGCGGAAGGCTCTCTTTCCTTTCGCAAGACGCCTTGTATTCGTAAGAATTGCAGCGCGTGCGCCAGCGGGCAAGGCCATCGGAGCTACATCTTGTATGGCCGCCGTGGGAAAGAGCGTATTTCTCTTTACATACCCGAAGATCTGGCGCCAGAGGTTGAGAAGGCCGTTGAGAACGGGCGCGAGCTGCAAGCCTTAATGAGCGAGGAGGGTGTGCGCTATCTGCACGCCAGGAAGAGGGAACGGCGTCGGAAACAGGGACAGAAATAGCGGGTGAGAGGAAGGAGGCCTCTGATCATGCTTAGCCCGGAGGACCTGCTGGTGTGGTACCGGCGCTTGGGTTTGTCCGAAGTATCTCGTTCAGAGATTGATCGTATTCGATCAGCGCCCCCGTCGCGCCGTGTGGGAGGTGGCCGCCAGAATGTCAGCGGGCGGTATCCAAGCCGGAAAATGGGTGTCACCATCCAGTTCGAAAGTCATCGCGTTGAACTCGCCGGCATTTACGAGATGGAGCACGATAGTGGCGTGCTGGAGTACTACGATCAGCCGCCTTCGATCTGTTTGCGTTACCCGGCGGCGCAAGGCAGGCAGCTGGTCGTCATACATACGCCGGACTATTTCGTCATTCGTCAAGACAAAGCGGGATGGGAAGAATGGAAGACAGAAGAAGATCTGGTCCGGCTTGCTCAGAAGAGTCCTCATCGCTATCGGCTGGAGAATGGCAACTCCTGGAGATGCCCACCGGGAGAGGAATACGCCCACTCGTTAGGGTTGTATTACCACGTCCGGTCCTCCCGTGAAATCAACTGGGTCTTTCAGAGGAACATGCAGTTTTTGGAAGATTACCTTCGTTTTGATTCCGCTCCGATTGCTTCCTTGGTTCGCGAGAGAGCCCTCGCTTACGTATCGGCTTGGGCTGGGATGAAGTTGCAGGAACTCCTGGAGGCGAGCACCGGAATGGCAGCACTAAATGACATTTACTCTCTGATCGCCACAGGTCAGCTCTATGTGGATCTCCACGTGGACGCCCTTGCGGAGCCGGGGAAGGCGCAGGTTTTTGGCTGCCGGGATGCCGCGCTCGCATGCTTGAGGCTATCGCAGAAGCAGGTAGGCCTAGATTCCGGTAGTCCGGTGATGCAGGCCTCGTGGAGCAGCACGCCATTGGCTCCAAACACAGCGACTTCGGAAGTGACGAAGCGGCTACTCGACGCCAGCGATGAGGATTTGAAACTGGCGAACGAGCGTTCGGAAATCGTTCGATATTACCTCGACGGAGATTCATCGACGATCGCAGGGCCAACCCCACCCCGCACCTTGCGGCGCTGGCTGGCGGGCTATCGCGCAGCCGAAAGTCCCTGGGGCACCGGGTACGTAGGACTCTTGCCCAAACGCCGCCGCGGCAACTCAACGTCGCGACTGCCGGAAGGGTCAGCGCGACTTATGAAGGAGGTGATCAAAACCGAGTACGAGACGAAGAAGCAGAAGAACCGCTATGCTTGCTGGATCTCCCTCCAGCGAGCTTGCGATCAGGAAGGTGTGCCGACACCCAGTTATATGACCTTCTGCACGGCGGTACACAAGCGGGCGGGATGTGGCCAGGCTTCGAAGCGCCAGGGTCATCGCGCTGCCTACGCTCAGGAGCCTTTCTATTTCGAATTGGAGCTGAAGACTCCACGCCACGGTGATCGCCCCTTTGAGATCTGTCATATCGACCACACGGAACTCGATATCGAATTGGTCTGCTCGCACACCGGGCAGAATTTGGGGTGCCCGTGGTACACGATATTGACGGATGCATTCTCCCGCCGGCTGCTGGCGATTTTTCTCACCTTTGACCCGCCGAGCTATCGTTCCTGCATGATGGTGCTGCGGGAGTGTGTCCGCCGCCATGGGAGGTTTCCCCAAAGCCTGGTCGTGGATGGCGGCAAGGAATTTGAAAGCGTCTATTTCGACACCCTCCTCGCGCGATTCGAGTGCACTAAAAAGACACGCCCGCCGGCCAAAGCGCGATTCGGCTCGGTCTGCGAAAGGTTATTCGGCACTTCAAATACGCGCCTCATTTATAATCTTGCAGGCAATACCCAAATCATGAAAAATATCCGGCAAGTTACCAAGAGCGTGGATCCCAAGCGGCACGCCGAATGGACGCTTGCCGAACTCTACGGATGTTTATGCCAATGGGCCTACGAAGTCTACGACACCATCTCCCATCCTGCTCTCGGGCAGAGTCCGCGTGAAGCTTTCGCTGCGGGACTCGCACGGAGCGGGACTCGGCCTCACCGTGCGGTTGCCTATGATGAAGAGTTCCGGTTATGGACCCTGCCCACAACGGCCCGGGGCCAGGCGCGAGTTGTGCCCGGCAAAGGGGCGAAGATTAACCACGTGTTTTACTGGGCAGCAGCCTTGCGGGACCCGGAAGCGGAGGGAATGCCAGTACCTGTCCGCTACGACCCTTACGATGCCGGAGTCGCCTACGTCTATGTGCGCAACCGGTGGGTGCAGTGCGTTTCGGAACACTATAGTGCACTGCGGGGTAAGTCGGAGCGCGAATTAATGCTGGCGACGGCGGAGTTGCGTAGACGCGCGCAGCAGCATGCCGGCCAGTTCACGGTGACGGCGAAGAAACTCGCGGATTTTCTCGCTTCGGCTGAAGGAGAACATGTCCTGAGAGTGCAGCGCGCTAAGGATCGGGAGGCCAAGGGCGTTCTGACCAAAATTCAGGTCGGCCCGGGCGAACTGCCTGGCAACACTGCCTCTAGTGAAGCAGCGGTTCCCGACGCCAGGGCGTCAGCGTCGTTGGTCCGGGAAAAACCGGCGAAGACCCTGAGCTTGGGTGAGCTCACCATGTATGAGGAGTACTGAAAGTGTCTCCAAAAGCTTTCCCTCCTGAACTCTTGCAGCGGTCAGCGAGTGAACGGCTCGCGTACTTTCGCTCCTATACGGTTGCCCATCCCCATCTGAAGGCCGTGAGCGAGGCTCTTCGGCGAGTCATCCAGGAACCGGCCGGGGCTTCGCTGATTTTCGTTATTGGGCCAACGGGCGTCGGCAAGACGACCCTTCGGCTGCGAATTGAACAAGAGCTGAAACAACGATCCCTTGCGGCCGGCGAACCAAATCCGGGGTGCATTCCTGTGATCGGATTCGAGGCCGTCGCACCGGACTCGGGTAATTTCAGCTGGAAAGATTATTACCGCCGGGCTTTGCAGGCGCTGGAAGAACCGCTCATCGACTACAAGCGCGATTACCCGGACGCTTCCCGGGGCAGAGATACCCAGTGCACCATGGCAGCTCGAGTGTGCAGCCCCGAGTTACGGCAAGCCCTGGAACAAGCTCTCCGTCATCGACGCCCGGCGGCGGTCCTGATTGACGAGGCCCAGCACTTCACGAAGATGGCGAGTGGGCGTCGTCTCTCAGACCAGTTGGATTGTCTCAAGTCCCTGGCCAGCCTGACCGGGTGTGTCCACGTGCTGATTGGGACCTATGAGTTGCTGCCGTGCCGCAACCTGAGTGCGCAACTGAGCCGCCGCAGTATCGACATGCATTTCCGACGATATCAGGCAGAAGATCCCAACGATGCCATCGCTTTCCAACGCGTGATCTTCAGTTTTCAACGACATCTCCCGCTGGCTCAGGAACCAGAGCTCTGGCGAGATTGGGAGTTCTGTTACGCCTGTTCGATGGGATGCGTCGGGATCCTCAAAGATTGGTTCACCCGAGCCTTAGCCCAACTTCCGCGCCCTAGAATGAATTTTGAGTCGTTTGGGAAAGCAGGACCTTTGTTTTCAACATAGGCTTATCCCAAGGTCGAAATAGTGACGAATAAGTTAAATATTGTTCGTGACATAGTTGGTTGTGATCGACTATATAGTGGCCCATGTACCTCCGCCGGACCACCAAGAAGCACAAGGGAAAAACCTACACCAACTATCTGCTCGTCGAGTCCGTGCACACTCCGCGAGGACCCC
>JBEKME010000184.1:0-9385 GCA_050008675.1 Terriglobia bacterium | reverse complement strand
CAAGATACCCGCGGAGGTCATGAAGCCGGTCAAAACTTGGCATGAGCTCTCCACATAGTGACGGAATAAAATGGCAACCCCGTGTAAATAAGGCATTTCGTTCAGCCAAGCGCGGAAGTTGGGTTAACCACAGGGACACAGCGCGGCATAGCCGCAACCAAAGACCAGGTTTTCATTGCCGATTACTGATTGCCGATTGTCGATTGAAGAAGTGATGTGGCAACTTCCTCCCCTGCCAATCAGTCCCGCCTCGGCGGGATCAATCGGCAATCGAAAATCGGCAATTCCAGCCCGGTGGCCGCAACCAAAACGGGCTTCTCCGTGTTCTCCGACCCTTCGAAGCCTCAACACAGAGACCACGGAGGATCTCAGTGGCCTCTGTGTTGAGTTTTTCCTGGTCACGGAGGACACGGAGCCGAGGGCAGGGCGGAAAGGATGTAGAAAGACGACCGGAAGTTTCTCCCCCCAATCCTGAATCTTGACTGCTGCATTTTGTCTCTTGACAAGCGCAAGAAGATAGGCTAGGATCGTAAGTGGGGTTGTGGAAGAAACAGGATTCAGGGTCCAGGCGCCAGGTGACAGGCGCTCGGGCTGGGGCAGTTCTGAATTGTGAATGGTGAATGGTGAATTGCTTTCTATCTTACTTGCCACCGCGGACTGCTTGCTGCCTACTGCCTACTGCCTGCTGCTTACTGCCTGCTGCCTACTGCTTACTGCTCCGACAGCGAGGGAAGAAAACGTAGTAACTTTAAAATGTGAAGGAGCGATGCGGCAATGTCTATGAAAACAAAGGGTCGGCTTTCCACAGCCCGCGTTGAAGCGGGAATGTGTATGAAAACAAAGGTACTTAGCCCCATGTGGCGGGTATGTTGTTGAAAAGAAAGGTGGTTAGTAGACGGTAGGTAGTATGTGGTAGGCGGTAGGTGGGGAAAACGTCAACTTCCTCCTCCCACCAACCTTCTCCTGTCAGACCTCTGATTTCTGCCTCTTTGCTCGTCCCACCTCGGCGGGTCACTCTTCTTTAGTGTACCACCATTCGCCCACCGTGGTTTTAGCCGGCGGATTTCAGAAGTCTGCGGCGCTCGTAGACCAGGAAAATCGCTTGGGCAGCAGTCAATAGGACAGCGAAAGCCGCCACCAGCGAAATGCCTGCCCTTACGGTTGCAATCTTCGCTACATACCCGATGGCAGGCGGGAGTATTACTCCGGCAGACAGGCCAACGGCCATGAGGATGCCAAAAACCGTCGCGAACAATTTCGGAAAGTAAGTGCTGGCGGTTCCGGCCGTCGTGGGGAAGATCGGCGCATAGGTTAGTCCGCAGATGACGATGCCCACGGTGGCCACCACGACAGAGTGCGCCATGGCAACCACTAAAAGCCCACCCACCGCACCCATCGCGGCGCCCAGAAGCAGGTTGGGCCCGCGCACCAGCTTGACGACTTGGCTGGCGGCGAGTCGTCCCACCATCATGGCAATCCAGAATACCGTCAGGATGGCTTTCGAGGTCTGCGGCGTGGCGAGGAGGTCTTGCTGGAGAAAGGTTCTGGTCCACCCGGCCGTGGAGATCTCCACGGCGGAATAGAAAAACAAGACGAAAGCGAGAATGAGCACCGCCGGATTCAGAGCCAATCTTCGTGCCTCGTGCCAATCAAACCCACCGCCCGCGCTGGCAGGCGGAAATCTCTGCATGAAGGCGACCACCGCAACCCCGGCGACCAGCAGGGTTATCAACCACAGTGTAAGAACGAGGCCTAGACGTGCCGTCATCAGAGCGACCAGCCAGGGGAAAAAGATCGCGCCCACGCCAAAGAAAACGCCCCCCAGATTCAGGGCGGAGGAAGGGTTTTCCGGGTAAAGGTCGGGGATAAGCGTGTTGGAAGCGCTCATGGCAGAGCTGCCTCCCAGCCCCAGCGCGACGAGTAGCGCTCCCAGGACGGCATAACTTGGAACATAAGCAATACCCACCAGAGCCGCTGCGCAGAGAAGGAAACCCCCGGCCAGGATGGGCTTCTTTCCAAAGCGGTCGATCAGTGGGCCTGCCAGAAAAACCATGGGAATCTGGGGGAAATAAAGGAAGCTGAACAGAGCGCCGCCGCGCCCCAGGTCAAAGTTCAAGCGCGTGCTCAGCTCGGGAAGAGTGGCGCCGAGGAAAGAGGTCATAACCCCGAAAGTGAATAGTCCGGCACACGCCGTTGCCATCAAGTATCGCGTGCCTGTCCGATTGAACATGGTCCACAGATTACTCAGATTTCACAGATCAAGCAAGGGAGTCGAGACTCAAGAGTCGACAGTCAGGAGTCAGACGTCAGAAGACACGCCACTTTCCCCCGCACTGTCATTCTGAGCGAAGCGAAGAATCTCCGTAGTTCCGGAACGAAGCAACTGCAGAGATTCTTCGCTTCGCTCAGAATGACATGCAACTGCCTACTGCCCACGGCCGACTGCCTACTGACAACCGACGACTGCCAACTGCCAACTGCCAACTGCCAACTGCCAACTGCCAACTGCCAACTGCCAACTGCCAACTGCCAACTGCCAACTGCCAACTGCCAACTGCCTACTGCCTACTGCCTACTGCCTACTGCCTACTGCCAACGCTTTCGCTATAATAGGGGGCTTCGAACTTCGTCCCGGTGAAAGGACTCATCGTGCATCCCCTTGACTCACTTCTCAAGCCACAATCCATTGCGGTGGTCGGCGCCTCGCGCCGGGCCGGCTCGATTGGCCGCGAGATTCTGCACCAACTGATTGAATTCGAATATCATGGCATGCTTTTTCCCGTCAATCCCAAGGCGGACTTCGTTCACTCGATGAAAGCTTATCCATCGGTCAGTTCCATTCCTGACCAGGTGGACCTGGCGATTATCGTGGTGCCGCGCGAAGCCGTGCTGGCGGTTGTGGACGATTGCGGGAAAAAAGGTGTGAAAGGCCTGGTGGTCATCACGGCGGGTTTTTCTGAGACCGGTGACGAGGGGAGGAGGGTGGAGGCCGAGCTGAGCGAGCGCATTCGGCGTTACGGGATGCGCATGATCGGACCCAACTGCATGGGATTGATCAACACAGCCCCGGCGGTCCACATGGACTCCACCTTCGCGCCCACTTTGCCGATGACCGGGCGTATCGCGTTCATGTCGCAGAGCGGAGCACTGGGGTTTGCCATCCTGAACATCGCCAAACAGCTCGACATTGGCTTCTCCTACTTTGTGAGCCTGGGCAACCGAACGGATGTCTCCAGCAACGATATGCTCGTCTACTGGGAAGACGATCCGAACACCGACCTGATCCTGATGTACCTGGAGTCCTTCGGCAATACCAAGCGTTTCATGCACATTGCTCGCCGCATCTCCAAGCGCAAGCCCATCCTGGCGGTGAAGTCAGGCCGGACCGAGGCGGGAGCTCGGGCGGCATCGTCGCATACAGGCGCACTCTCGGCGCGCCAGGGTCTGGATATCGCTGCGGACGCGCTCCTGGAGCAGTCCGGGGTAATCCGCGTGAACACCGTGGAAGAACTTTTCGATCTGGCGTTGGGCTTTTCCAAGAACCCGCTCCCACGCGGGAACCGGCTGGGGATTCTGACCAACGCCGGCGGGCCCGCCATCATGGCCACGGACGCGGCGGTCAGTCTCGGCCTGCGGCTTGCCGAGCTTTCCGAAAATACACGCCGCGAGCTTCGCCGCCTGCTCCCCCCCGAGGCCACCGTCGGAAACCCTGTGGACATGACCGGCAAATCCGACCGCAGCAGGTACGATGCCTGCGGCAAGATACTCCTCGAGGATGAGAGTGTCGACTCTCTCCTGGTGGTGTTCGTTCCTCCCATGATGATCGACGCCATGGACATCGTGGAAGGTCTGGAGGCGTTGCGGCGGAAATTCGACAAGCCGGTGTTTGGCGTGTTCATGTCCCCCGATGAGTTTTTCCAGGAGTTGAAAGAGAAGCATCCCGGTCACATGGCCATCTACTTGTTTCCCGAATCGGCCGTGCAGGCGCTGGCGGCGTTGGACCGCTATCGGCAGTGGCGGGAAAAACCCATCGGCGAAGTGCGGAGTTTTGACGTCGATCGCAGGGCGGCGGAGAATCTTCTGAAAGAGGTCCGCCGGCAAGGTCGTTCTGAATTGACTGCACTGGAGGCGCAACGGCTGCTGGAGTGCTATGGCATTCCCGTCGCTCGATCTGCGGCCGCCCAGGACGTGAAAGAGTTGGGGGAAATTGCCCAGGGGGTGCGCTTCCCGGTCGTCCTGAAAGCTCTTGCCCCAGGGCTTATCCATAAAACGGAGGCGGGGGGAGTGAGGCTCGATATCCATACGCCGGAGGAATTGATGGCTGCCGCCCGCAAGATGACGGAGGAGGTGAAGCGGCGGCGCCCGCCTTCGGCCCTCGCGGATCGTCAAATGGGTTTCCTGGTGCAGGAGTACGTGCGCGGCGGGCGCGAGGTCATTGTCGGGATGACTCACGACCCCAAGTTTGGACCTCTGGTAATGTTCGGCTTGGGCGGAATCTATGTGGAGACCTTCAAGGATGTCGTCTTTCGCGTGCCGCCCATTACCGATCTCGAGGCGCAAGAGATGATTCGCCAGATTCGTGGCTACCGGCTTCTTGAAGGAGTGCGGGGCGAACCTGCCGTCGATGTGGCGGGCCTGGCAGAAATCCTGGAGCGATTCTCTCAACTCGTCGAGGACTTGCCACAACTCGCCGAGATGGACATTAACCCCTTGATGGTTTTCCCGGAGGCGGAAGAATTTCGCGCCGTGGATATCCGCGTACGATTGGGCGAGAGGCGCTAGTGGTGCTGTCCATAATCTACACCGGGGTTGGGACGATTAGGAGATGACCTCGGCCACCCCCCTAAGCTCCTCCTCCGCTGAGAAGCCGTGAAACAATCTCACGCAAAGACGCCAAGGCGCAAAGACTCGCAAAGACCAACTCTTTTGTCTTCTTTGCGCCTTCTACGACTTTGCGCCTTTGCGTGAAATGCTTTTGCTCATCCAGGGATTATTTCACAGCTTCTGAGGAGGGGAGTCCCACTCACCCAGAGTCTAATTGTTATTGCGAGACTCCATCTGGCGAATCTTCAGATAGAGACCACTAATGGCAAGTACGATGGCAATAAGGGCAATTCCCAAACCCTTGCGGCGGAAATCGCGTTCGCGAAGCGCCGCCACACCAGCCTGGTATGACTTTGCTGCGATTTCAACTCCCGAATCCGTGAGTTTTCGGAGCGCCGAGTCGTCGAAGGTGTGAACGTTGACTCGCGCTTTCACCAGTGCCTCATTCGCGTCCGCCAGTTCCATCTTGGCGCCCGAAACTTCCATGCCGGCGCGTTCCGCGACATCGAGCACTTTCTCCGCGCGCGCCAGCGAGGAGTTGAGATTGGCGAGATCTGCGGACATGGCTTGCGCGGCGGTGTAGCCCTTATCGCCCGGTGCGTGGCAGGTGATGCACACGGATTGTGGCGCCGATCCCACCCAGGCGTCAGTAGGCCGGATGATTTCGTGGTTCGAATGGCACTGCACACATCCTGGCAATCCCAGCTTGGCAAACGCCACTTGGTGCGGGCTCTTCTCAAAAAGTTGAGCAAAGAAGACGTGACAATTGCCGCAGACGCTGGCCACGGAAGTTACTCCGGGCGGCGTGGCGCCATGGTTTCCGTGGCAGGTGCTACAGGTTGGAGAAGACGTGTCACCCTGCGCCAGCATCTCGGCATGGACGCTCCTCTGGTAGCGAGCGGCCTGGTCGGTGGGAATTCCGTAGGCTTTCATGTAGACGGGGTCGGAGTGGCAGTGAGCGCAGGTTGCAGCCACCTTGGCGGGATGGACAGTCGAACGCGTGTCCGAGGCGGGAAGAGTGTTGTGCACACCATGGCAGTCGACGCAGGCAGCCACCTTGCTGTCGCCCTGCTTCAGTCGCTTCCCGTGCACGCTGGTCAGATACTGACTCAACTGGTCCACACGCAATTTAGGATTGAAGCGACGCATATAGGCGGCATCGGAGTGGCAGCGCGCGCAGAAATCCGGGGTCTGATTCTTCTTTGGAGCCCCGCGAAAGCCTTTGGCATGGCTCATGGCGTCCATCGATTCGTCGTTGGGATCGCCACCATGGCAATCCGCACAGCTTAGACCGGCCTGATGATGGACATCACCTTCAAACTGCTTGGTGGGTTTGGCGAGATCCCCCTCGAGCACCGAGTGGCAGGTGATGCAGGTGTCTTTGGGTAGAGCAGCGAAAGCAGGGTGGAGCGAGAAAAACATCAAGGCGATGAATGTCATGGAATTCTTCATGGTGCTCTACCGCAAGGCTAACGCCGACAGCACAACGATATATCCGATCATGAAAATCCCCAGGCCGGTGAAAAAGCGCGTCATGCGGCCGAAACCGATCCGGCGGTCCAGGAAGGGCACTAAGACCCACACCGCTGCCGCCACACCAAATACCAGCAAGCCCGCCAATTCGCCTTCCAAGAAAAGGATTTTGGCAGGGAGATACTTCAGGGTTTGAAACATGAAGAGAAAATACCACTCCGGCCGAATTCCCGCCGGAGCGGCAGCGAATGCATCGGCCTTGGTTCCCAGTTCCCAAGGGAAGATTGCGGCCAGCCCTCCCAGCGCTCCCAAGGCCGCGTACCAGCCGATCATGTCGCGAAGCAAGAAATTGGGGAAGAAAGGCATGGAACGCTGCGCGGTGCGTCCCTCAGCGATGGCGCGCTCCACGCTTGGTGGAACGCTCATTCCCAATCGCTGCACGAGAAATAAATGAATAGCGAGCAGTAGGGTGGCGAGTCCCGGCAACACGGCAACATGGAATCCGAAGAATCGCGTCAAGGTTGCGCCGGTCACTTCCTCGCCGCCGCGCAGGAAAACCAGAAACCATTTGCCGATACCCGGAATCGAACCGGCCATCTCGGTTCCCACTTTGGTGGCAAAAAATGCCAGAGTGTTCCAAGGCAGGAGATAGCCGCTGAAGCCAAAACCTAGCAGGATGAAAAGCAGCAGTATGCCACTAATCCAGGTGAGCTCTCGCGGCTTGCGATAAGCCTTCAGAAAATAGACGCTGAACATGTGAAGGAAAGCGGTGAAGATCATCAGGTTCGCCGACCAACTGTGCACGGAGCGGATGAGCCAGCCGAAGCGCACCTGAGTCATGATGTATTGCACGCTTTCGAAGGCATCGTTGGGGGTGGGCCGATAATAAAGCAGCAGCAGGATGCCGGTCAGGACCTGAATGATGAAGAGAAACAGCGTCATGCCACCCAGGTAGTACCAAATAATGTGACGACTCACCGGAACCGTCTTGTGGCGTAAGAACTCCTCCACACTTCCGGCGCCGAACCTTTCGTCGAGCCAGTTCAGAATTTTGCGGGAGAGAGTGGCCATAGTCAGGTGGTGCGGGTCACCACCACGTCCTCACCCTGGATGTGGACCTCAAAGGTCTCGAGCGGACGCGGCGGCGGGCCGCTGACATTGCGTCCCTCGAGATCGTAAAGTCCGTTGTGACACGCGCACCAAATCTCTTGCAGGTCGGATCGATACTGCACCGTGCAGTTCAAGTGCGTGCACACAGCCGAAAAAGCCCGGTAGCTGCCGTCCGCCAGACGAACCAGCAGTCCCGGCCTGGAACCGAATTTGAAGATCTTTCCGCTGTTGTTCTTGAGCTCGCCCACCTTCGCCGCCACCACAAAACGGCTGGCCGATTCTGCCACGGGCGGGGGAATGATGTAGCGCATGGCAGGATAGATAAAGGAAATGATCGAAGCTGCGACACCGCTCCCTAGCAGGAGATTAACCCAGCGCCGGCCGGGTTGAACAGTTTCACGCGGAGTAGGGTCAGGGGTTTCCAAGCAGGCGTTCTCCTCTCTCGAATCGCGACCCCCTCACCCCCGGCCCCTCTCCCCCAAGGGGGAGAGGGGACAGAAGTCCAATCAATTCCCTCCTCTCCCCCAAGGGGAGAGGGGGAGAAGTCCAATGAATTCCCTTCTCTCCCCCAAGGGGAGAGGGGGGGCAGAAATCCAATCAATTCTCTCCTCTCCCCCAAGGGGAGAGAGGGAGCAGAAATCCAATCAATTCTCCCCTCTCCCCCTTGGGGGAGAGGGGCCGGGGGTGAGGGGGTCGTTCGGCGACCAATCCAATGTTCATTTCCTGACGACCCTAAGTGGTGCCGCGGCTCAATGCTATTTCTTTTCCGGCGCCTTGTACCCTCCCAGAGAGTGGTCATGGTCTTTGTAGTACTTGCCGGTGTCATTCAATTCTTTGGAGCCCATCTTTACATGGCAGAATGTGCAGGGCTTGTGTTCTTTCTTGGCGTATTCCTGCTTCGCCGTCGCCAGTGTAAGTAGGAAACCACAAGAGATTGATATCGCGATCAGAACCTTAAGAAGCCTCATGAATGTTCTCCTTCTGGAATTGTCCTCGCTTCTTTCTTGCCTGCCCTCCGTTCGGTCAACGGGCCGTTTGTAATGATGCCTGAATTCCGCCTTCAAGGGCAAGGGTATTTACTGACTTGGGTAAAGCTCGTGCAGGACCTTGGGGTCCGCCTCGTCCATGGCCAGGAGTGAATGGCAGGCGTTGCAATCTTGCGTAATTTCACGCCCCTCCTTTGACTTGTGATTGCCATCATGGCAGCGGAAGCACCCGGGGAAATCTGTATGACCCAGGTTGTTCGGGTAAGTTCCCCAGGTAATATTCATCTCGGGGAATATATTGCCATTGAAAATGTCGAGCACCGTGGCCGCTGCTTGATCAATCTGGGCCCGCTGCGAATTGTAAAGCGAGGAATAATTCGCCTTGTAGTAGGCGCGGAAAGCTTCCGGCAATTGGGTCTGAGCGGCCAACCTGCTGGGATAGTTCCGCTTCAAAAGCTCAACCGAGAACTTGTGGACGAAAGGCAAAGAAGGACTGATGCGCCCTGCTGCCATCTCGTGGTTAACCGCTGATTCCGACATGTCGAAGGTGTGTGTGGGGCGATTGTGACAGTCCATGCAATCCATGATGCGCGGTTCGTGAGGGGCTGAGCCGTTCTGAGGTGGCTCCGTGGAAACAAACTGTGTGAAAGTGCCATCGGGGTTTTGATAATTGACGGTGGGGATCACCTGGCGCTTATCATCGGCCGCCACGTAAGTCACCAAGCCCAGGTGCCTCCCGTGAATCCCCACCAGTTGACGGTCCGGACTGCGACCGCCGATGTGGACCAGCAAAACCGTCTTGGTGGCGGAGTTCTTTTCATCGTTATCGAAGCTGGTTTTGACCACCAGCTTGTCGCCCGAGAACTTCTGCGGCCAATGGCAATCCTCGCAGGTCTCGCGCGCGGGGCGTAGGTTGTGAACCGGCGTGGGGATAGGGCGCGGATAGAGGTTGAAGGTCACGGCCAGCAACTGGTAGCTGCCCGAGATTTTCG
>JBEKME010000183.1:0-9395 GCA_050008675.1 Terriglobia bacterium | reverse complement strand
CCTTCGCCCGCGCGGAGCGCAAACTGTTGCCTGCCGGCGAAGACATTTACGACGCCTTGGCCCGCGAAATGCCCCCCGAGCCTACGCGCTTGTTCACACTCCCCTATTTTGAGATTACCGGTCCACCTGGCTTTATCGCCGATGCCTCCGGCGTCATCGTGGGACTCAAAACCAGCACCACGCGCGGTGAGATCCTCAAATCGATCATGGAATCGGTCACTTTTTACTTTGCCGAAAGCTTGCAGGCCTTGAAAGAACTTGGAGTGAATCCTTCGGAGTTTGTCGCCACCGGGGGCGGAGCGAAATCGGACCAGTGGCTTCAACTCAAGGCTGACATCTTTGGTGTTCCTTTTGTGCGGCCACGCGTCACCGAAGCAAGCGTCCTGGGGGCTGCCATCCTCGCCGGAATCGCCACAGGAGTCTTTCGCCATCCCGCAGAAGGGGTAGGCCAATTCGTCAAACCCGACAAGGTGTTTGAGCCGGATCCAATCCGCCATCGGATCTATCAGCAAAAACTTGAAGCCTATCGTGAACTGTTTCCACTCCTCCAGGGTTTCCTTGCCAAACTCGAAAAGGGCGAACAGGAACAGTCGCAGCACCAGTGATACGGGTTGTTCGTCATTCGTAGAAGAAAAGGCCACCGTCTGTCATTCTGAGCCCATTCGCTGCGCTCAGGGTAAACTCCGCGAAGAATCTCCGCATTTGGAAGCTCAATCAGTGCGAAAAATGCCGAGATTCTTCGCTTCGCTCAGAATGACAGACAATGGGGTTATCCTCTACGAATGACGGATATTGCGTATGAGCCGGCGTGTCTTTGCTGTCTGTCCATTGGAATTTTGCCGTTGTATGCAGCACTCCAGCCCGGCCGCCGGGACTCTGGATGGCATTCGCTTGGCTGAGAAAGAGATGTCAACAGCTTTTTGCACTATGCTGCTAGTGTCCTGAGTCAGAAGTTCGCTGACAAAGTCCTCCTCGTTCGGGCCGCTTTCTCGCAGCCCCGTCAGGGGCGGAAGATTGTAGCCCAGGGCGCAAGCCCTGGGGTGGAGAGCCCTCACCCCGTCCCGCAGAGCGGGACACCCCTCTCCCGCCCGAGCGGGAGAGGGGATGGGGGAGAGGGAGGGCTCGCTGACCCACGGCTGACGAAGCTGTGAAAAAATTCATATAGGTGAATGAACGCGTTGTTGCGAGCGGCATCTGAGGCTGGTGCCGCTAACGAGCCGGGCGACGACCTATGGGTCTGTTCCGTCACTACCTTTCGGCGGAGCCCGTTTGCGGTTGGTTTTTGGCGTTTCCATCGTCCTGCATACCTCCTGGTGGTGCTGCTGATTCAGGCCGCCGCGGCGGCGGCCGCCGCCAGTTTGGGTCGCCAACAGAGGCGGACCCACTGTTGAATGTTGTAAGTCAGGCAGGCCCAAAGGGCTTCGCAGGTGGCTTTGGCCAAGCCTCGCACCCGAAAGCGGCGCAGCCCCAGTTTTTCCTTGATCCATAAATTCGGAAACTCCGCGATGTGCTTCCGCTCCCGGTAGATCCCTTGTGCCTCCGGGATCTTCATCTTCTCCCCAAAAGCAGCCACCACCGGTACGTTCTCGGTCCAAACGATCATCCGCCCCTTCACCCGTTGGCCTGCTTTGACCGGGCAACACTGCGCTTGATGCGGACAAGCGCGACACCGCGACGCGGCCGCCTGAAACCCATGGCGCTCCACTCCCTCGCGATCATGCTTCACCCCCCGATGCGGCAACTCCTGTCCCGCGTGCCCCTCGTCGCGCGTCTTGCCGCAGTTCGAGCACTTGCAGCCGCTCCAATTGTGCCCCTCGTCGCGAGTCTTGCCGCATCGCGCACACTTACACCCGTGCCATGTGTGCAATCCTACGGGGCATAGCAGGTTCATATTGGCTTCTCGCACGACCAGAAGTGCTGCGTTGGCCGCACATCAAGGGCGTAGAGTATCAAATCCCGATCCGCTCGACTTCGCCCACGCTAATGTCACCGTTGCGCCGGTCGTAAAGGCCCGTGATCTTCGCGTCTGAGTGCCCGGCCATGCGCTGCGCGACTTCGATGCGCCCGCCGTCCGTGAGGTTGTCCATAATCCGCGTGGCGCGGAACGTGTGGCAGCCTATCGCAGTTTCAATTCCCGCATCGGAAGCACGGCGGCGCACCGTGCGCCAGACATCCCCGCGCAGCATCGCCCTGCCGGAGAGTGTACCCGCGCCAAAGTCTTGCCGCAAGGGGTCGCACGGGCGGGTTTTCGGCGGTCAGCGCCTCAGCGATCACGGGGTATTGGTCCGGCATGGCCGTGTCTCATTTTCGCGATTTGGCGCTTGCACGGCGCAGGTCGGCAAGGCAATCCCTCCGCCTACCTCGGTAGTGGTGTGATTTGCGAGACACGGGCGCTCCAGGCCGCAGTCATTCCCGCGAAAGCGGGAATCCACTCCGCAAACCTTCGGAAACGCGCTGTCCACGGACTGGATTCCCGCCCTTCGGCAAGCTCAGGGCAAGCTTTTCGCGGGAATGACCGGCGTTTCGTATGGGATGATATTTCAAATGAAACCACTACCGCCGACTTGGTAGCCACGAGGAACAAGCGTAGCGCAGCCGTGTTTTAGGCGGGATAGGTGGGTTCAGGCTTGTCTTTCCTCGGTTGGTCGAAAGACTTGAGTGAGGATAACGCCGGTTGAAACCAGCACGACACCCCCGAACATCAGCCCGTTCAAATACTCGTGAAGGAAGAAGTGAGCGAAGAGCGTCGCCACCAAGGGAGTCAGCGAGGAGAAAGCGTATACGCGGGCCACTGCCATCAGGCGCAAAGCCGTAAACATGCAGTAGATGGCAAGAACGCCGGAAAGAACCCCACTGGTAAGGAGCGCCAAAAGTGAATGCCGACTTATGCCGAGCAGCGCCGGCCCGCGGCCCAAAACGATCAATCCCACCAATCCAACCAACACGCTGGTGGCAAACTGCAAGAAGATCGCCGTCGATTGGTGGGCGCCTCGAAGCTGTCCGTCACGCCATAAGACTCCGGAAACCCCGTAGGTGAGAGCTGTGCAGAAAGCGAGGGGGATCGCCCAATACCAGAGCGGTGATATGGGATGCCCCTGAAATTGACCCCACGAAAGCGTGACCAATCCCACAAAAATCAACAACACGCCAACCACTGCATAGCGATGAATCCGTTCACCGAGGAAAACCCAGGCAACAAGCGTCCCCCAGATGACGTAGGTTTCTTGCACAGGAATCGTTACGGTGACGCCGCCGAGACGGATGGCGAAATAATAGAGAAACAGTCCAAGCGTCGAGACGATGCCGGCCCAAATGAAAGAAAGAATCGCACGGCGTCCGATATACCGGGAAGAAGCGGGGCGCAGTTGGTCCAACGTGTGATGCTTCCAAACCAGAAAGACGCCCAGAAGCAAACTGGGCAGGCCCCGGAGAAAGGGCCCGATCAGCGGGTCGGCGTGTATGACGCCAAGGCGGTCGAAGATGTTGGCCGAGGCATAGCCCAACACCGACCCTGCGGCCCATGGCTCGCCGCGGCGACGTGAATCCCGGCGTGGTGTATCAACCATTCGGTTCGTCGAATAGCACGGGAATCTGAAATAAAACGACCGATGATTATAAGGGCATATGACGCTCTGTCAAAGGAGGAATGTACCGGCTAACGTCGGAAGGAAACTGCGGGGATGCTTCGTCCGCCAAAGGGCGGCGTCCTCAGCATGACATGGGGTCGGACCGGGACATTCGGTCTCTTGAGAAACAAGCCGCAGGAGTGCTAAGATCTGTTGTGTAAGTCCCCGACCTTCGGGGCAGGGTGAGGGAAGGACTTGAATGCGCGCCTTTCCAATTCCCAATCGGCGGTGAAGCCCGCGAGGGGTGGTCCGAAGCGCTCGACCCAGCGCATGGGAGTCCGGGAAAGCGAACCGGCAAGCAAGAGGGTAGCCGGTGCAATCAGCGGACAGAGCGAAGAAGGCCTGCAAGCCCCAGGATCCGGTGAAACTCCGGGGCCGACGGTACAGTCCGGATGGGAGAAGGTCAGGACGGAAACCGGTCTGACGAGCGGGTGCGCGTTCACCAGGATTGATGGATAACATTCAACCCCTGCTTCCTTAGACCTGCCAACTGTTCCCTCCCGTTTGCCCCGATCGAAAACTTGGATGTTGAAATTGTTGGATAGCGCAGCAAAGCCGCAACCAAATCAAAACTCTCTGTGCTCTCCGTGCCTCTCGAGTCTTCCGCAACCCAAGAGGAGACTCACCACAGAGGGCACAGAGTTCGCAGAGAAGAGCAGAGGCATTATCTCTGTTGCCTCTGTGTCCTCTGTGGTGCATCTTTTCTTCGCCGCCCACAAAGAAGTCGACGATTTGCGCCACAGAGGACCGAGTCGCCGGATACTCGCCAGCCCCATGATGGCGGTTCTCCTATTCCTGGTCGCCACCTTGGCTCACGACCTTTACGGACAAACATGGAACAGCCACCTGGAAGGAATTGTGCTTGACCCGAGCGGCGCGGCAGTCCCACAGGCTGCGCTCGAGCTTCGCAATCCTGCCACCGGCCAGGTTCGGCAGACTCAGGCGGACGCGAACGGCTTTTACAGCTTTCCTTTCTTACCCGTTGGAAACTACGAATTGGAAATTGCCAAGACGGGTTTTGTTTCCAAGGTGGTCCGCGGGCTGGCGCTTCGAGTTGGAGAAACAGCGCGTGTCGACATTCGGCTGGAAATCGCACATCAACGAGTCGAAATCCAAGTTGACACTCGACCGCCGCTGGTAGAAGCCGCTTCTCCCGCTATCGGGGATGAGATTGAGAATCGGCGCGTAAGCCTTCTCCCGTTGAACGGCCGCCAGTTCTCGCAACTGGCGTTGCTGGCCGCCGGTGCGGTTCCTCCCTATCCCAACAGTTCCGCGCAGCAATTCAACACCGTAGCGCTGGGGTTGGGCTTCTCGGTGGATGGACAACGCTCCGAGCGGAACAACTTTTCACTCGACGGCGTCACGCTGATGGAGCCCTTTGCCTATAGCCTCACGGTGAACCCTTCCGTTGATGCCATCCGGGAGTTCCGCGTTGTGGAGGACTCTTACGGGACCGACCAAGGCATTACTTCTGGCGCGCAGGTTAACATTGCATCGCGCTCCGGCGCCAACCGCTTATCAGGCACAGCCTACGAGTTTCTTCGCAATAGCGCGCTGGACGCCAAGAATTTCTTCGACAATCCAAACGGTCCCATCCCCCCTTATCACCAGAACCAGTTCGGCGCCAGCCTGGGTGGGCCGATCCGTCGGAACCGCACGTTCTTTTTCACCAATTACGAGGGCTTGCGCATTCTCCAAAGCGTCACGAATACCACCTTGCTGCCTACGACCGCCATCCGCCAGGGCGATTTCAGCGGCATTAATCCTCAGACGGGCAACCCTTTTCCGCCAATTATTGACCCCACTACGGGCCAGCCTTTCCCGGGGAACACAATCCCGGCATCACGAATCGACCCGGTGTCCCGCGCTATCCTGGCGCGCATTCCTTTGCCGAATGTTATCAATGCGCCGCCTGGCGATAACAACAACATCAATGTGGGGCTGCATCGCGTCGACACTGACCAGTTTATCGCGCGAATAGACCATGAGCTGACGCCGAAACACCAGCTCTTTGGGCGGTTTCTCCTGTTCAATGGACAGCAACTGTTTCCTTTCGTTCCGGACTCGTTCGCACAGAATCCGTCCGCCCCTCCGGGATTCGGCACCAACAAGGACGACACGGGGAGGAACCTCGCACTCGGGCTTACTTCCGTTTTTCGGCCCACGCTGATCAACGATTTCCGGTTCGGTTACACTTACTATTTCGGGACTAAGGAAGCTCAGAACATTCACAGCCATTTTCTGGAGTCGCTGGGAATCACTCGCGCTCCGGGGGCCACCAACGACGGCATCCCCGCCATTGACGTTCCCGGCTACGCGGACATGGGCGATAGCGACATCTTCCAACCTCAAATCCGCAAGAACCACACTTTCCAGTTCACCGATAACGTGGCGTGGGTCAGTGGCCGGCACACCTGGAAATTCGGGGGGGATGTGCGGCGTTACCGCCTCTTCTATCTGGTGGAGGATTTTGGGCAGGGCCTCTTCACTTTCAGCGATGGGGCCAGCTCGGTTTCCGGCGTGAACTGCATGCCGACGCTGACGGACGAGTCCCGCTGTGAAATTACTGGTTTCTCGGATTTTCTTCTCGGCAGACCTTTCCTTTCTTACGCCCAGGCGGGCAATTCCGGTGGAAACGATCGTCTGGACTATTTCGGCGCTTACTTTTCCGATGAATTCCACGCCACGCAACGCCTGACGCTCACTTACGGCTTGCGGGAGGAGTTTTACTCACCGCCCACCAACGCTGACGGACGAGCCTCCATTCTCGATCCCAGCAACGCTACGCAGTTCATTGTCCGAAACGACCAGGGACAGGCATCGGCACTGATTGCAAACCCGCTGATTCAGACCCTCCAGAGCGACTATGGGCTATCGTTCATTACCTCTCAGCAAGCCGGGCTGCCGCCGTCACTGATCCGTCCCGATTGGGCAGGATGGGCGCCACGTTTCGGCTTCGCTTATGACCTCACGGAGCACCACACCACTTCCCTGCGCGGGGGATTTGGCGTCTTCAATTCCCTGGGTGAACTCGACTATGCTGCTGAGACGCGGCTCAGCGCCCCGATCACGGAATTCCTCTTCGGACTCGACACGTGCAGATTCGACGGGGCAGGCGCTTGCGGCCAATCATACGCGCCAGCCCAGCTCAGTTATCAACTTGCTTATCAGCTCGGCAATGCGCCGCCGGTAGCGATCTCCTCCCCACCCAATCTCCGCAACGGCTACGTCTACGAATGGAGTTTGTCGCTCGACCATGAAATCGCGCCCAATACAGTTCTTTCGGTGAGCTATGCCGGATCCGACGGGCACAAACTTCCCCGCCGGTCGGTACAGAACCAGGGCATCCCGAATCTGCCTGGCGAACGGAGAGGTTACCATCCGCAACCCGGCTCGAATCAGTTCATCCGGGCTACGGATGTCAACTCGAACTACAACGCCTTGATCGTGCGCCTGGAACGGCGATTCTCCCACGGGATGTCCTTCGTGGGTGGCTACACCTACGGCAAGTCAATCGATACGGCTTCGGGGCTCAACGGTACCAATCAGGCTCAGGACAACTATGATCTGAAGGCTGAGCGGGGCCTTTCGGATTTCGACCTTCGGCAGCGCTTCGTCTTCTCGAGCAACTGGGACCTTCCCTTTGGTCCCGAGCGCCGGTGGATGCGCGGAGGGGCGGCAGCCCGGGTGTTCGGCCATTGGGACCTCTCGAACATCCTCACGCTTCAATCCGGGCAACCTCTCACCGCCATACTGCCCACCGCGCTCAGTGGCACCGACTCAAACGGCACCGACCGACCTGATTTGATCGCCAATCCCAACTTGCCCGCCGGTCAACGCACCCCCTCCCGGTGGTTCAATACGGACGCATTCGCCGCTCCTCCCATTTTCTATGACAACCTCGGAGCGTTCAGCATCCCCGGAAATGAAGGCCGCAACGTTATTACGGGACCTGGACTGGCATCTTGGGACATGAGTCTTCAGCGCCAAGCGCGCTTGAGTGAACGGCTCAATCTGGTGTTTCGCTCAGACTTCTTCAATCTGACTAACCACCCTAACTTCGACCGGCCTGGCCTCATCTACGGGACTTCAAACTTTGGGAACATCAGTTCTGCGGAGAATTCCCGCCAGGTCCAGTTCTCCTTGCGTTTGAACTGGTAGAAGGCCAATCCATGAAAGGCGCTTACATGACCGAGCAAAGACTCAAAGATCGCATCGCCCTGATTACTGGCGCCAGCCGCGGCATTGGTCGCGCTATAGCCTTAGGCTACGCCCGCGAAGGCGCATCCATTGCGGCGACGGCCCGAACGGAGAACGAACTGGATTCTCTTGTGCAGGAAATCTGTGCGCTGGGGAAGAAAGCTATCGCTATTCCCGCCGATCTTGCGCGTTCCACCTCGGCGGGAGAGATCGTCCGGCGGGTCCTGGAAGCGTTCGGAACCATCGACATCCTGGTGAACAACGCCGGAGTTGGAAGCAGTGCTAACCCGCGGCCCCTGGTGGACTTCGACGACGGATTCTGGGAGCTGTCGTTGGCTGTCAATCTCACTTCTCCGTATCTGTTGTGCAAGGCAGCTCTCCCCATCTTGCTCAGAAAGAGAAAGGGACGGATCATCAACGTCGCCTCAATTGCCGGCAAGATGGGAGTGCTTCACGGGGTTGCTTACGCGGCATCTAAGCATGGCCTGTTGGGACTAACTCGGACTTTAGCCTTGGAAGTGGCTGGCGCGGGAATTACCGTGAATGCTATCTGTCCTGGACCGGTTCGCACGGCAATGAACGACAAGCGCCTCGAATACGATGCGCATCGGCTTGGGGTGAGGGTCGAAGATTTGGAGGGCTCTCTTACCCCCATCGGCCGGCGGTTGGAGCCGGAGGAGATCGTCCCGTTGGCAATCTTGCTGGCCAGCGATGAGTCCGCAGCAATCACGGGCCAAGCGTTCAACATTTGCGGCGGCGTTGCGATGTTTTGAACACCTCTCTCGGAGCTATATGCCCGGCGCTTCACCGGCTCCCGGCGCGGCGGGAGGGGAGTCCGAGATCCCCCTCGTTGGTTAAGGAGGGGAGTCCGAGGTCCCCCTCCTTGGTTAAGGAGGGGGTCAGGGGGTGGTTGAGTACCGCCACTCCGCGCCTGTCTTGACATGTCTCTCAAAATGCATGACCCTTGAACTGGGATTAGACCAAACAACAGGAGGGGCTTATGGCGACTCTTTTAGGGGAAGTTTCCGATTTCCTTGCTTCTGGACCCCTGAAGCTGTTTATCGGGGGCCAATGGGTTGATGCATTGCGCCAGGGGAGATTTGAGACCCGTGATCCGGGGACAGGAAAAGTGTTGGCGGAGGTTGCCGCAGCGGAGCAAGAGGATGTTAACCGAGCGGTGGAGGCCGCGCAGCAGGCATTTAAGAAGAGTGGTTGGCCGGCATTGCCGGCGAACGATCGGGCAGTGGTTTTGCATCGCTTGGCTGACCTGATCGATAAACATCGGGATATCCTGGCACAAATCGAGTCACTGGACGTTGGTAAGCCGTTCGCGCAGGCTGCGGGCTTCGACGTACCGTTCGCGGCCCAGACGCTACGATACTATGCCGACCTTTCCGTCCATACCCGCCGGCGCGAGCCCGTTGCGGTTTCCCGACATGAGGCTTACACGCTGCGCGTCCCTTATGGGGTATGCGCGTTCATTGTGCCCTGGAACTTTCCTTTCCTGCTGCTGAGCTGGGGAATCTCACCCGCGCTGGCGGCGGGTAACGTCGCGGTGGTGAAACCTGC
>JBEKME010000182.1:0-9450 GCA_050008675.1 Terriglobia bacterium | reverse complement strand
CGACGCTTGAAAGCATGAGGCGCTCTTTGCAACGCACGCCGGAAAGTCTCACCCTGGAGACGTACTTGGTCGTGCGAAAATCGACGACGGTGCCGCGGAGAAAGGCAGCGTCAACCCCATCCCCAGCCGCAACGTAGTTGCTGCACTTCTGGCAAGCTGGCGGTATGAAGCCACCCGCCAGCGAGCATCATCACCAGTTCACTCCGGAGGAGCGAGCGCGATGGATTGCCCGCTACCGTTCCAGCGGGTTGACCCAGGTTCAGTTCGCGCAACAGCACCATTTGAAGATTCGGTGCCACTGGGCGAGGGCCAGACAACGCCAGGGCGACCGATGGTAGCGGTGGAGCAGGGAATGGTTGTATGGCACGCTCGGGCTCTTTCATGAGTATCGAGTGGCTTATCAACCGCTGTCCTGGTGATCGCTCGCACCCGATAGACCCCATAATCCTTGTCGTGAAGTGTGCACGAACGCGTAGTGCGGGAAATCCGCGCGGTACTTGTGATGTGGCGGGGGCTGGAAGCGGGGCTCTCTTTTGGGTCACCGCGCCAGTCCTCGACCCTACCATACCCGATTACGGCATCCGAACGAGGGAGCACTTTCCGAACTCCGCTGCCGCACGAAAACAAGTGGCCACGTTTTCCGGCGGTACCTCAGGTGGAATGTTGTGGATCGTGGCAAAAAGGTAGCCACCCCCCCGCGCCAGTTCCAGGACTTGACGTCGTACATCGCGCTGTACCTTTTCGCAATTTTGGCGAGGAACACCCCGATTGTCAGCTATCTGCGATGCAGCCACGCCTGCGCGTCGGCGGAATCGGGCCTCCCCACACTCGCCTACGCTGCCATTCATCGATCAATACCTCAAGGTTTTGCCACGTCTGGGGTGCATCCACGGTGATGTTATCCACCGGCGAAAGGATGAAACCCTCCGGCCCTAGAGTTTCGATGGCCTGCCGGACAGCGGCACGAACTTCTTCCTTTTCACCCATCTCCACCGTGACTGCTCCCGAGACACCGCCCCACAAACAGATCCGCCCGGTGGTTTTCTTCTTGATCACCACCAGGTCGGTATAGGTGCCCTGCACAGGATCAATCCCGATGAGGACATCAATTCCGGCTTCCAGATAGTCGTCAAGCAGTGGCAATATGCCGCTGGAGCAGATGTAACCGAACAGTGCGCCGTGCTCATGCGCGAAGGCGACGTCGCTCTTGAGCCGCGGAAGGATCGCCTCCCGGTAGAACTTGGGCTTCACGAAATCACAGCCCTCATACCATGCCCGGTAAATGAAAATATCTACCTTGCCCGAAAGCACCACTGCCATGCGCCGCTGATTCCAAACGTGGATCATTTCCAGAAGTCCCTCTACGAAGGCAGGCTGGTCGTGTTCGAGCAGCATCAGGTTCTCAAACCCGCAAAGCCAGTTCGCCACATCCGCGCCGACGCCCCAACCGCCCGCTAGGAGCACTCCTTGCTCGCGGGTAAAGGCGTGGGCGCGCTCGGCTTCGGCCTTGAACTGCGCGATGTCATCGGATTGAGGCGGCGTCAACAGGTACCGCAAAGCTTCCAACTCCACCGCGTCGCCGGTGAGCAGAGGCTTGATGGCGCGCGGCACCTGGTAATCGTCCATGAAAGGGATGTGATCGCCATGTGGCCAGTCGTCAGAGAGGCGTACGCTGGTCTGGAGCTTGCCCGCGGGCGTCGAGTATTCCTTGTGAAGGACGGCATGCTGGCCGGGAACCTCTTCCCGCCGTTCCCGCATTCCCACTGCGACATGAAACCGCACCGGTAACCCTCGCAGGTCGGGGTGGTCCGGTCGCTGGGGGCGTGACAAGGTGGGAATAAAGAGAAACGAATCCAGCCCCATCGCTTGCTCGGCCTTGACCAACTCGTACAGGTTTTCCTGGCAGCGGCGGCGCAGCGCCGCAAAACTCATAAAACAACAAGGTACATAATCAGGTGGTTGGTGACGTAGCGCTCGTGCAAGGCGCTCTTGTGAAGTGAAGTCAGGCATTCAAATAACCTCCAACAGAGTTTTGATCGTAGGGGCAATTCCCTTCGGAACGAATGCAAAATCCTAACTGTGTGTCGCCAAAAACGCGTCTGCCTCAAACTGAATCAATCTTTCCGACTTAAATGCGACTGTGCGCCATGGTTGATTCTCCCCGACTGGGGTTGCGGAAACCTTTCTTTCCAGTCCCACAACTTGCCGACGAGGCTCCGCGCTCTCTTGCTCGACGACTCTCGAGCAGAAACGGCGGTCGGAGGAACCAGTCAGCAAGAGATGGAACCAGGCATGCTTATGCCGAGAAGCTCTTTTATGCAGCTGCACGCCATGTGTACGGATGGTGGAGCCCACCGACACGGGGCATGGCCACAAGTCTGGACGGTGCTGCCTTCCTTCGCTCCACAGGCCGCTTCCAGGGGGTGTCTTCCCCAGCCCATCGTGCGTGCGGTCCTCGTGATAGGAGCGGAGGTTTTCACGAACCAGCCGGCGCAGATGAGCTTCGTTGAAGACGATCACTTGGTCCAGCAATTCCCTGTGGCAACTCCCCACCCGATGTTCGGCAACCCCGTTCTGCCGCGGACTCCGATAGGCCGTCCGGATCAGTTTGCTACTCGGGGATTCGGGCATCTCCGTAGCTTCTCCCTCCTACTTTCTGTCTCGATCGAGGATCAGGTAGCGAGGTGCGGCGTCTTCGGGAAAAGCCCCTCGCCGTTGCTGCACGATCCAAGGACTGGTCGGATGCTCAGTGGCGTTGAAGTGGAGGATTCGCCGCCGGCCGTGGCTGATCACGAAGAAGCAGTAAAGCACACGGAAAGTTGCGGTCGGAACCGTGAAGAAATCCATCGCTGCAATCACTTCCCGATGGTTTTTCAGAAACACTGACCAGTGCTTGCGCGCATCTTCATTATTGCGGCCTAATCGAGCAAGGAACCGGGACACCGTGCGCTCGAAAATCTCAAAACCCAGTCTCAACAGCTCACCATGGCTTCTGGGTGGTCCCCAAGTCGGATTCTCAACCGCCATCCGCTGAATGAGTTCACGCAGCTCAGAAGCAACCCTGGGTCTGTCCCGCTCGGTTCTTCGGGAGAAAAACCGCCAATACAGGCGAAATCCCTCACGATGCCACCTCACTACGGTCTCTGGCTTCACCACCACTGACACCTCAGTCCACCGGGACCAGACCCGTCGCAAGAAAACCCAGAACAGCTGATCCCAGCGGCGCAATCTCGGCCGCGGATCCTTGCGCTTGAGCACAGTGACCTGCTGACGCAAGGGCACGATTTCGAGTCCCAGGCTATTTTGCGAGCGAAGGAAGGCACTGAACCACCAAAAGAGACTCATAACAAATCTGGGCATGGAAGCAGTCCACATGAACCCGTAGTGAAACAGGGGTGCCTCCTAACCCACTGATTTCCTGAAGCGATTGCATTTTGGCGACGCACAGGTAAATCTGATTGGTCGCGTCCTGCTGCACAAAATTGATTGCGCAGGCACGCTAGCATGGGTTACATAGCATGGGTTATTCTTGACAGCGTCCGTCCAGCTGTGTTCTACTAGCCGTCTAAATCAAGCGCTTTATTAAAGCGCTTTTAACTCTTAGCATGGTCAATGACTCAATGCAAATGCAATCAAACGTTTCCGTGGAATTTCTCGATGTTTTCACCGTCGCTGATATGTGCGTTGACCTGGTGTTAACAGGCGACGTCCGGCCCCGATTCCATCAAATTGAACAAATCATCGAGAATTATGAATTGGAACTCGGGGGATCCGCAAATATCTTTGCCTGCCAGCTCGTGAAGCTGGGAGCCAAGGTCGGAGTGATCGGCCGGGTGGGGCAGGATGCTTTTGGTGAATTCGTTCTTCAGAAACTGCGAGCAATAGGAGCGGAGACATCGCGTGTGAGTCAGCATCCTTCACTCAAGACAGGTCTCGGCGTGGGACTCGCAGATCCACAAGACCGAGCGATTTTGACTTATCTCGGGACCATTGATGCCGTCCAACCGCAAGAGTTTCCCCAGGAGGTGTCTGCAGTCTGCCGTCACTGGCACATCGCAAGTTATTTCCTGCTGCGCAGTCTACGTGGCCATTGGAGTGATTGGGTCCGTCGGTTCAAAGACGCTGGGTTGACGGTTTCTCTCGATGTGAACTGGGATCCGGAGAACCGCTGGGAAGGAGTTAGTGGGTTACTTCCGTTTGTGGACATCTTCTTCCCGAACGAGACCGAGGCCATGTCTATTACCGGAGAGACTGACGTGCTCAAGGCTGCGCAACGCCTCTCCAGTTTTGGTCCATTGGTGGTTGTGAAGTGCGGAAAAGAGGGAGCGATAGCCTTAAAGGGGAATAAGAGGTACGAAATTCACCCCTGCGGAGTGGATTCCAGACCTGTCACGGTAATGGACAGCATTGGGGCCGGGGATAATTTCGACGCTGGTTTTATTCGGGCTTGGCTGCTGGGGCGCAGCATCGACGAGTGTCTCACCTTGGGGCACCGCTGCGCCGTAGCCAGCCTAAGCAGTGCGGGAGGCATTCGAGGGCAATTGCAAGAGTGCTTTCACTAGATGGGTGCCGAGGTTAACTGTCACTAAGGTAAGCCACTGGTTTGACCAGTGAGACCCGAAGAGGTTTGACCGTTGAGCAGAGTGACATCCTCCTCCAAGGTGGCTTGATGAGAAACCATCCCCAAGGAGGATGTCATGTCAGACCTTTTTCAGAGCCTATCCCATTCGAGATGGGACTGCGAATAGCATGTGGTGTTTGTTCCCAACCGACGGCGCAAGGTACGGTTTGGAAAAACCCGTCGGCAATGCGGAGAAATATCCCACGCTTTGGCCCGGCAGAAAGAGTGTCAGATTGTGGAAGGTCATCTGATGCCAGATCACGTACATATGTGTATTGCGATTCCCCCGAAGCATCCCGTGGCCTCGGTGATCGGGTTTCTCAAGGGCAAGAGTGCCATCGCCGTAGCTCGACTGTGCGGTAAAGAGCGAAATACCGCCGGCGAGCATTTCTGGTCCCGTGGTTATGCCGTATCCACCGTCGGGTTCGAGTTAGAGCAAGTCCGCCCATACATCCGCGAACAGGAAGAAGCGGATAGAACGGGCGGACAGTTTTGAATCCATGACCAAGGTGCGCCTCAGCGCGACGACTAAACCAAAGGGTGATCCCGCCTTGCGGGACTCCACCCATCAAGCCACCCGCTTTGCGGCGGGGGTCTGACAGTTCTGTACCAGCTAGACTCCAGGCAGGTGAACCGGCAATGACCGGGTTACTTCAGGATATCCACGGAGAGCCGGAGGAGCTTTCAAGGTCGCTTGCCTATTCCTTAGGCGAAGGCCGCCCGGCGTTAGAGACGGCCGCGCAAATCATCAGCGAAGGCAGCCACATCTATATCACGGGAATTGGAAGCAGTTGGCATGCTGGGAAGGCCGCGCTGTCATTCTTCAGCGCGTGCGAGCGTCCGGCCAGTTTATTGGATGCCTCCGAAATGCTTCATTTCAGTGAAGTCGCCTCGAATTCTGTGGTGATTGTCCTGTCGAGAAGCGGAAAGAGTGTGGAGATTGTCCAGTTACTCGGAAAGTTGCTGTCCCAACACTCGAGGATCATTGCCGTCACGAATACGCTGGATAGCCCTCTGTCGCAACAAGCCGATGTGTGCTTGTCGCTGCAAGCGAAATTCGACCACATGGTCTCAATCACGATGTATTCAGGCTTGGCCTTGGTAGGAAGCCTCCTGGCCAGCATGCCATTGGGAGTCCTGTCCGGCCATCTGGTGGAGGAGCTCAGAGCTTCGTTGGCCGCTGCCCAAGCAGCCATTGCGGGCTGGCAAGATGAAGTCGAAACGAGTGACTGGTTTGAGTCCGGAACGCCTACATATTTTCTGGCTCGAGGAGGGAGTTTGTCGAGCTGCCATGAAGCTCGGCTACTCTGGGAGGAGGCGGCCAAGGCTCCAGCTTCAGCCTTGCCGACCGGGAGTTTCCGCCACGGTCCACAGGAAGTGGTCCACCCAGGATTGAGAGTGGGTATGTGGGTGGACGGTGTGAAGATGCGATCCCAGGATTTGACCCTGGCTAAGGATCTCCGCCGCCACGGTGCGAAGGTTCTCTTGATCGGTCAGGAGCTTGTTCCGGATGGGGCCGACGTGGTCATGAACATTCCTACTATTCCCGCGGTGTGGCAGTTTCTAATTGACATCATCCCCATTCAGCTCGCCGCTGAGCGGCTCGCGCGGCTCCGCGGCGAGGACTGCGATTCATTTCGCATCTGTCCTTACTTCATCGAGGAAGAAGGGGGATTGGCTGCACCAGTAGGCAGATGACCTCAGAGCGCCTGCCGTTACGCCAGATCAAGTCATGAGAAAAGATCGGCAGGGAGAATCACACGCAGCAAAAGTTGCGCCTGCTCTGGTCTACCCCATAGCTGTGGAACCAGCACCGCATGCTTTTCGTCTGTAAACACGAGTTTTCGTCGAGAGAGTTTGACAGAACTTTCACCGCCATTGCCAACGGTCGGGCGAGGTGTGGTGGCTGGGATGGGTGATCAAGTCCCGTGATCGGGCGCATTCAAACAAGGAGTCGGCCATGAACCATAAGCTCGTCATCGTTGGTGCCGGTAGTGCCATGTTTACGCAAGGAATCATACTGGACTGGCTGCGCCGGAAGCCCGAGGGTGATTGGGAGATCGCCCTCGTGGACATCGACGCCGGAATTCTGGACGCTACTGAAAAAATGGCGCGGCGCTTGGCCGTGTCCGGCGAGAAGCCCCTGAAAATATCGGCAAGCACGAACCGCCGGGATGTTCTGGAAGGGGCGACAGTCGTAGTCTGCACAATTGGAGTAGGGGGCCGGCGTGCCTGGGAGCAGGACGTATTCATTCCCAGGAAATATGGCATTTTCCAACCCGTCGGCGACTCGGTTATGCCGGGAGGAATCTCGCGAGCCATGCGCATGATCCCTGCCGTCCTGGACATCGCCAAGGACATCGAGCGCCTCTGCCCCCAGACACGTTTCATCAACTACGCCAACCCGATGACGGCCATCATCCGGGCGCTTCGTCGGGAAACTTCGTTGCCCGTTATTGGGCTCTGTATCGGCGTGGACGAGACCTTGCGCTTCCTTGCTACTTTAGCTGGCGTTCCGTACAACCATATCACCGCCAAATGGGTAGGAGTGAATCACCTCACGTGGATCGTGGAGATTCGCGACCGGGGGGATGATTTGTGGCCTGTCCTTCGGAAGAGGGTCGCCGAGCAGCGGGCTAAAGGCATCAATCCGGAACTGGTCGGAAGGATGGGTTGGGCAGAAGGCGACCCGCACCCGGCCCAAACGTCTTACGAGGCGCTATTTAGCTGGGAATTGTGCGAGGAATTCGACGCCTTACCTGCTCCTTTGGACCGGCACGTCACGGAGTTCTTCCCGGCCCGTTTCCCGCAAGGCTGTTATTACGGTCGCCAGCTCGGCATCAATGCCTTTAGTTTTGAAAAGACGATCGCGCATGGCGACAAGATCTACGACTCAACGCTAAATCTAAGTAAAGGCGATGGCCCGATCGCCCGGGACCAATTGGGGACAACTGCCGGCGAACACATGCAGTTGATGGATATTCTGGAGAGCATCCAGCACGACCGCCGCCAATGGTATTCGGTGAACCTCCCGAATGGCTCCGCCGTCTCGAACCTCCCTAACGACGCCATTCTCGAGTTGCCCGCGGCGGCCGGTTCGGACGGATTCATGCCCATGCCCATCGGCCAACTATCACCTCCTATCACCGCAATCTTGCTGCGGCGGCTGGCTGCGGTGGAAGCCACGGTCGAGGCAGCCTTGACAGGCAACCGCAAGCTCCTGGCAGAGGCCTTGGTTCTTGATGGTGGGGTCCCCGACTACGGCGTGGCCGAGCGCCTGACTGAGGACTTGCTACGGGCTCAGGCCGACTATCTGCCGCAATTCAAATAGACCTCGCTCTGCGCAGCTCAACCATAGGTGCCCCGTGTTTATCGGACTCCTTCTTGCAATCGTCAGTGGCATCTGCTTCTCGAATTGCTTTATTCCCGTACGGCATATAAAGAAGTTCGCGTGGGAGAATATCTGGTTCATCTTCTCACTGTTCGGCGTAGTGATATTCCCGATTCTGGTGGGCGGGTTGACGATTCCCTCCATGCTAGGGCTGTACCGGGAAATCGGGTGGCGGATGAACCTGCTGGTGATCGCGGCCGGCCTGCTCGGCGGTGCAGGTGCGGTGATGTACGGATTGTCGCTGGTGCGCATCGGGATGGCACAGGTGAACGGCTTGGGTAATGGCATTTCGGTAGTTGTAGGTGCTTTCGTCCCGCTTATCATCCAACACCGCGAGGCGATGCGTGGCCGACTCGGCCTTTCCCTACTTTTAGGGGCGATGTTCGGTGTCCTTGGGGTAGTGATCTGTGCCCTTGCGGCTTCGCAACGGGATCAAGAATCGGCTTACATGGACCCCGAGCAGCAGAAGGGGCACAGCCATGCTCATACGGCCTTCGTGGGAGTGCTGCTCGCCGTCGGCTACGGACTCACGGCCTCCATCATGAATTTCGGCTTGGCCTTTGCTGATGACTACATGAAGCTCGCCAGAACACATGGCACATCAGAGGTATTCGCCGCTAACGCCTTTTACATCCCTATGTGTTTTGCGAACTTCCTCAGCAGCAGTCTCTATTACGGGTACCTGTGGAAGAAGAACGGGACCCTGGCCCAGTTTCGCGGACCCAAGGTACTGCGCTATTGGCTGTGGTGTACCCTTATTGCGGCGATCTGGTTCTTTGGGGGGATGATTCTCTATGGCTGGGCCATGCCCTGGATGAAGAGTTACGGTCCGGTCGTCGGATGGCCTGTTTGCCTGACCGCGAGCACTCTTTCTTGTGCGGTCGTGGAGTACTGCTATGGGGACTGGAAAGGACGGCCCCTGCGCACGCTAAGTTTTGGGTTGGTTGCGCTAAGCACTTCCATCGCAGTTTTTGGTTATGTTAGCTGGCTCATTCAAATAATCGCTTAACGCCATAGTCCTCACTTGACCGCGCGTGAAGGCGAATTCCAGTGAATCGAAGAAAGGAGCATCTCATGAGAGTACGTTCGATCATGGCAGCGTTACTGTTGCTTGCAGGCACGTGCTCCGCGGCCGATTACTACGTTGGCGCGCGAGGCAACGATGACGCCCCGGGCTCGAAGGCGCGACCGTGGAAATCCATCGGGCGGGTGAACCACCTCATTGCTCGGCCGGGCGATCGCATTCTGTTCGAGGCGGGGACGACTTTTGCTGGGAATCTCGTACTGAACGTCAAGGGTTCAGGTTCAGCCGGGTGCACGACATGAAAATGAAATTTTGGGGTGAGGGGGCTTGAAATTTACTCCTTCTTACGGCTATACTAGCCGTAAGGAGGAACCATGGTTCAGTCTTCGCAAGTCCCAGGTCCGGTGCGTGAAC
>JBEKME010000181.1:0-9505 GCA_050008675.1 Terriglobia bacterium | reverse complement strand
TTCCTGCTGGGCAAGGACTGGAAGCGGGCACGAGTCGAGATGCTGGAAGCCATCCGGCATGACCCGACGGATGCAGACGCTTACAACGGTCTTGGCTACGCACTGGAAAAAATGGGCGACTTGGACGCGGCGGTGAAGCAATACCGCATGGCAAACCAACTCGATCCCGCAGATCCTACTTACCGCACGCACTACTTCGATATCCTCTCCAGGCTTGCCCAGGAAAGAGCTAAGAAGAAATAAGAAGGAGTCAGAAGTCAGGAGTCAGAATGCCGCTTGGCCATTTAGAGAAACTGCAGGGATTCTTCGGCCCCAAAGAACGGGGGCCTCAGAATGACATTGGGTTGGGTAACTCTGAATTACGTCCAGCTTCTGACTTCTGACTCCTGACTCCTGACTTCTGACTCCTGATGTCCAGGCAGCCTTCGACTAAGGGTTCCCAACCACCTCGCGGAGAGCCCTCAGGGCGCGCTCGCAGCCCGCTCGGTCCACGTCAAGGTGGGTTACCATTCGGATCAGTTTGGAGTCGTAGGGGTTTGCCCAGACGTTTTTAGCCTTCAGCCGTTGCGACACCTCGGGCGCGGTCAGGCCGGCGCCGGAAACGTCGAAGAAGAGGATATTGGTGACTACCTTCTCCGTTTCGATCTTGATGCCGGGAATCTCCGCCAGCCCTCGAGCCAGAAACTTGGCATTCTCGTGGTCCACGTCGAGGCGCCTCGGGCCTTCTTCCAGGGCGATTAGGCCCGCTGCCGCCAGGATACCCACTTGGCGCATTCCACCGCCCAGCATTTTTCTCACGATCCGTGCTTCCTCGATGAACTCTTTGCTTCCCACCAGCATGGAACCGACGGGCGCACCGAGTCCCTTGGAGAGGCAGAACATCACTGAATCAGCCTTCTTGGTCAGCTCTGTCACTGGACGCCCCAGCGCCACGCTGGCGTTGAAAATGCGCGCGCCATCAAGGTGCACAGGCAAACCTGCGGCATGAGCGCGGTCGGCAATTTCGTCAAACACCTCGGGAGGGTAAACCGAGCCGCCGGCAATATTGGAGGTGTTTTCCAGCTCCACCAGCCCGGTTCGCGAGCGATGATCGCCGCGCCCGCGCACATGTGGGGCAATCATTTCCCATCTTAAGATTCCATCCTCTGCCCAGATGGTCCGAGGCACCAAGCCGGCAAAGGCCGCCACCGTTCCCATCTCGAAGTTGTAGATGTGCGCTCGTGCTTCGCAAATCACCTCCTGGCCGGGCCGAGTGTGGACTTTAAGGGCAATCTCATTGCCCATGGTTCCTGAAGCTACGAAAAGCCCCGCCTCGCGGCTAAAGATTTCGGCCGCGCGTTCCTGGAGGCGGTTAACGGTGGGATCTTCACGGTAAACATCGTCCCCAACTTCCGCCTCGTACATGGCACGCCGCATGGCGGGCGTTGGCCGGGTTACGGTGTCACTGCGCAAATCAACGATGGCTGTGTTCATGTGTCTTATCGCTCCATTCGGTGGATTGTCCGTAGTCCGTTGTCAGTTGTCCGTGGTCCTTTGTTAAGCGCCTGTTGCTCGGAAAAGGCTGTCAGCAAGGGCGCTTTGCCTAGTCAAGGCTGACAGGGAACGGCTGAAGGGTACCAACCGGCAACGGACAACGGACGACGAACAACGAACTACGGACCACAGACAACGGACAACTGACAACGGACGTCACACTTCCACAAACTCCTGGAAAACCTCATTGGAAACCAAGTATGCCGTTTCCGCAAGCCTAATATTATCTCCGGTTGTCGTCAGCAGCCCATCTTGGGTGAGGGTTTCAATTCTCCCTTGCCAGCGGCTCACCAGTTCCTTTCCCCATCGTTTCCGTGCCAGCTCGAGGCTAACGCCTTCCACTTGCCGTAATCCGAGAAAGAAGAACTCCTCTAATTGCTCTTCCGGGGAAAGCTTGCGGACGCCCGCAATAGGCGAGCGCATGCCTGCCAGCCGATCAATGTAAAGCCGCGCCTCACCTTCGTTGGCCCACCGGTTCATGCCGTCAAAAGAATGGGCGCCAGCACCGAGTCCGACATAGGGGGCGAGTTGCCAGTATTTCAGGTTGTGCCGAGACTCATACCCTGGCAGCGCAAAGTTCGATATCTCGTACTGGATGTATCCTTCCTGTCCCAAGACCTCCCGCCCAATCTCGTAGGCGTCGGCCATAAACTCCTCGCCTGGAACTGCCGGGGCATGATAGCGTGTTCCCCCTTGCCGCACTTCCCTGCCCAGCCGGCTTTTCTCATCGATTTCGAACAGGTAAAGGGAAATATGCTGCGGCTTGAGCCGGAGCACAGCTTCCAGGTTGCGTTGCCACGACTCGGGGGTCTGGTGCGGCAAACCGGCCACCAAGTCAACACTGATGTTTTCGAAGCCCACCGAACGCGCGCGCCCCACCAGTTGGCGTGTGTCTGCGGCAGAGTGCAGTCGCCCCACCGCGCGGAGTTCCTGGTCCTCGAAGGTTTGCGCTCCAATGCTCAGGCGATTCATACCCATGCTCATGGCCTGAGCCAGGAACTGGATATCGGCCGAGCCTGGAGTGACTTCAATCGTGAATTCGCCCCCGCTTTGGGCTCCAAAGCACCCGTGAAGGGCACGGACGATCCTCCTGAGTCTCTCCAAACCCAGCAGCGGCGGCGTTCCTCCCCCGAAATAGACCGTGTCCACCGGGAGTGTGAGAACCTCCTGACCCAGCCCATAAACCCCAAAGCTGGCTGGCAATCGGTCGATTTCTTGCTCCACCGCGTCGCCATAACGGTCGAAGATACTGCGGGACTCGACCCGCGAACTGAAATTGCAGAAGCTGCACTTCGAGGCGCAAAAGGGAACTTGAACGTAGATGGCGAGAGACTGCATAATTGACGATTTTCGATTGCCGATTGACGGAATCGAAACTCGAAACTCGAAACTCGCGCAAGATGCCGGCTTGGCCCAGGCGAGCCGAATTTCGAATTTCGAGTTTCGAATTTCGAATTTCGAGTTTCGATTTTCCGCTCGCAGGATCGACAATCGCCAATCATCAATCGTCAATGGCTGTTGCCTGCTTTGGCAAGCGCCTCGGACAAGGCTGGAGGCAGGGGCGGGATTACGGGGACCAGGGTGACGGTCTTCTTCACCAACTCCGCCGTCCGCTGCACGTTTAACCGTTCAAACAGGAAGGTGAACTTCTTTTCAAGGTCCTGTCCGATGCGCGCGCGAATATCTGTGGGCAAATCCCAGAGCTTGCGTTTGAAGGGGCCGAAGGCCTTCTTTCGGGTCTTGTACAAGAACTGCTCGTCTGTGTCTGAAGCCTTGCGTTCATCGGCGCAGAGCTTACGCAGCGTCTTGTAGATGTCCTCCTTCAGATCCATGGGAAAGGCTGCATTCTCATAAATCATGTTCTGGAATTCCGTCGCCAGGTGAACTTCAGCGGCCTCGCACTCGACGAACTTATGGAAGGCATCGGCAGGGAGCGTGGACGCCCCGTGCTGGACTGCGCCAGCCATTCCGTAACGGTCCCGGGCCAGCTCCGAGAGAGCGCGCAGCGTTTCAAAGTCGATAGCCACCTGCGCAATGCTGCCATCCGGCAGCACCACGCCGCCATCCTTGGTTCCGGTCTGGACGCTGATCTTGGCAAGTCCCTTCTTGTAACGGCTGCGCCGGGTCAGGGTTTCCATGAAGCCGTCCACAAAAGAGGTCAGCTCCTCGGGATTGGAATTCTGTTTCCCGATCTCGCCGATTGCGCCTCCCAGCGTAATAGTTATTCCCGGCGGCTCGATGGAGCGAATATGGGCTGCCAGGCCTGCGGTGGCCTCAAAGTTGGCCCTCTGCTGTTCACGGGCGCCGTGCTGCGCGAGATTCACCAGCGTTGACGCATCGATGTCAATGTTGTAATACCCTGCCGCAACGGATTCCTGGCAGAAGTCACGGATGGTCTGCAACTCAGACTCCGGGTCTTTGGCGAATCTGTGGGGGTTAACCAGGTAGTGATCTCCCTGGATGAAAACAGGGCCCTCGAAGCCCTCGCGAAGTGCCGCCGCGACAACCACCGCAGCCAATTCCGCTGGGCGCTGGTCGGTGTAATGGCTCTCCGTGCGTGTAAGTTCAAAAATGAAGGCGCCGGCTTTCAGGTGTAGCGCCACGCGGAAAACCGCACGCGCTACATCGTAGCTCAAGCCGCGAACGTTGATGGCGGGAACAGTGAAACCCTTGCACTCCTTTCGGCCGCGGGCCTCGTGAAGACCCTGGAGGGAGGAAGGAACGACGCCGAGTTCCAATCCGGCTCGACGGATGATCCAGCGCGCCGCACTGCGCACCTCTTCACTTTCTCCAAAAACCGCGTTTCCGACCAACTGGTCTAAGGTTTGGCTCACAAACTTCTGGGGATTCTTCAGAACAATGTTTCCGCCATTCGAGAGCTCGAAAATCGCCTTGTCGCGGCTTAGCAGATCCGAAATTGAACGTGCATTCATAGCAAGTCTCCCCCAAGCGGCAGCCCCGGAACCTGATTTTTGATTATAGCAGACGGCCTTGACATGCGAATTAGAAGAATTTCATGATGGGGTTACACACTTTGCCATCAACCTGCTACAGGCTCACCACCTGGTGGCCGGGAGAGTCTGTCTGGATTTGCGAAAGCAGCCGGTGAAGCAATTCGTAGCCAGCGCGCCCCAGAAAATACGCACCGCTGACCCGGCGCTCCTGTAAATCCTTTTGCGGCATGAGAAACCGCTTGAGGGCCTGCTCATGACGGTGGAGCAATTCGGAACGCGCCAGACCGGCGCGGCTTACTTTCCCTTGCAGCCGATCCATCTGGTAATGGATCTTTTCCTGGGCATGTTGCAGCGCCTCGAGTAGTGTGGGGTCAAGCCGCTCGATGTCGTCACGGAGGCGTTCGAGGAGGCTGGCCATGTCCTGTTGCGCCTGCTCGAAGTGTTCCGACCATCCCTCGGCAAGCCCCACCGCGGCGATTTTCCTACTGAGGTGTTCCTCGCCTAGCCAAACGTCCTCGACGCTCAACCGGTATTTGTCCAGCAATCTCTGAATGCGATGGTCCACAAGCGTGAAAGCGGCGCGAGGGAAAAAGACCGGTTGTGGCCTGCCGAAGGTCTGGTATAAGACCTGCGCCTGCGCGAGATAAGCCAGCTCGGAGGGACCGGCAACATAAGCAATGGTCGGCAGCAGGGTGTCCTGAACCAAAGGCCGCAACAACACGTTGGGTGAAAAGGCAATTGGGTCATCGGCTAGTTCGCTGCGCAACTCTTCGATAAAGGTCTTTTGTGTTCCCTCGATGAAGTAGTCGCCGTCGCGCTGGTGAATAGGGAGCCGGTTCCCTTCCCTGGTGACGAATAGCAAGGTCGAATCCTCGGTCACGTTTACCTGGGCATGATAGCCGCTCCTGAGCAACGACTGGGAACGTTCCAGCACTCTCGCCCTAAGTTCTGGCGCCTGCTCGAGGGCTTGCGCATAAACCTCCGCGCTCAATTGGTGAACGGCTGGGTCGAGCGGGTTTAGAAGAATCACTCCCCAGGGGCTTAGAAGACGGGCCATGAATCGCCCGAAGGCATCAACCCAGGTGGCGCCAGGCGCGTAGGTCTGGCGCAGATCCTGCAAAAGGCATTCACGAGCTGGTCCGGAGGGCAGGCTGGCTTCGAGTCGAGCGAGCGCCTCGGTGGATTCCTGGGTCAAGCGCACATTTCCAACCGACGACCGCGGGCTGGGCGAATCGCCGTGGTCAGCCAGGGAGATGAGATTGTATTCGTCATCGAGAGTCGCTACCTCCGCCACTTCTGCCAAGTCGTGATCTTCACTGGCAAGCCAGAACACCGGTACGGCAGGTATACCCAGCTCGGTAAGGTGGTTTGCCAGGCGGACGGTGGTTAGGGCCTTGAAGATGGTAAAAGCCGGCCCGCTAAACAAGCCCACCTGCTGGCCCGTGACCACGGCGAAGCTGCCGGCCTGCGAGAGTCTCTGCAAGTTTTCAAACGTGGCCTCGCCGCAACCAAATGCCTTGTTCTGTCGCCCGAGGATTGCGCACACTTCCCCTCGATTCCTTTCGAAACTAGGAAGTTGGGAAGCAACAGTCTTGTAACTGGAAAGTAGGTACGGGGGTCCGTTGAAGAAGCCTGAGACCCGGTCAAAATGGTAAAGATAATCCACGAAAAGCGCGCTCGAGTGTGGAACCCGTTGGTAGGGAAGAATTGTGCTTGTCATCGATGCGAAGTCTTAGCCGGGCAGCGAGAGTAACCCCTCACCCGGCCCGCGCCGGCTGGTGAAAACGCCGGTCGCGGGCCACCCTCTCCCCAAGGGAGAGGGAAAAGGCCGCCTTTTTTTCTCCTCATGAAAGAGCAGAGGCATGTCAACCTCTTGACCCTGCGGAGCGCAACGTCTTCATTGCTCTTTCAGGGTAGTCGCGTGGCCGATGTAGCCCTTGTACCTCAGCCACGAGATCAGCTTCATGGGCTCCAAAAGCATTAGTCGGGCCCACCGCGGGCCCGGCTCTCTTGCTACCTCCTTAAAAAACCAGGACCAAATCTCCAGGCGCTGCCAACGGTAACGGTCCAAGACTGCCGGGTTGGCTCACCCCGTACCGGCGTTTTCTCTGCCTACTGCCGACTGCTTACTGCCTACTGCCGACTGCCTACTGCTTACTGCCCTCAGTACTGGAGCCCGCTGCGGGCCTCACGGAGAGCGGCTGCCACCAATTCTCGCGATGCCGCCCCTAGTGGCATAAGTGGGGCGCGCGGGAAGCCCCCGGCATAGCCGCTGAGGTCCAGCGCCGCCTTCACACCGGGAACGCCAAAAGGCTGCGCAATCTTCTGAGCAAGTGGAAGCAGTCTTTCCTGAAATTCCAGCGCCCTCTTTATCTTGCCTTCCAGGAATGCTTGATACAGGCCCACACACAGCTCCGGAGCAAAATTCGCCTGGCCCAGCACCGCGCCCACCGCCCCCGCGCGCAAGGCCTGATAGAGAATCAAGGGGGAGCCAACCAGCACGCGGAAGCTCGAGCGCACCCGCCGCAGAATCGCCCGCACAAAGCGAATGTCTCCTGAACTCTCCTTCAATCCGACCACGTTGGGGATTTGCGAGAGCTTGCCGAGGGTGGAAGGTTCAAGGTGAAGTCCGGTGAACTGCGGGATGGAGTAGATGATGACGGGCCGTTCCACTTTGCGTGCGACCGCCCGATAGTGCCCCGCCAGCGTGTCAGCATCCATCTTGGATTTGTAGTAGTTGGGCGTCAGAACCAATACGGCGTCAGCCCCACGTGCTACGGCTTCCTGGCTGAGGCGCACGGTAGCATCGGTGCTCTCGAGACCGGTGCCTGCAATCAGAATTTCAGGCGCACGCACCAGGCCCCGCGCCACCTCCACCAGCCGCAATCGCTCGCCTTCTGTCAGGTAGGGAGCTTCCCCCGTCGAGCCCGCCACGAGGACCCCCGAGAGCCCGATTCCAACGAGCTTCTGTAGGTTCTCGCGAAACAGCCCTTCGTCAATTTCCCCCCGGCGGTTGAACGGAGTAACTACGGGAGAAAACATTCCTTTGAGACTTTGGATAATTTCTTTGCGTGTCATGATGTTCCAGCCTTTAGCTCGGTGTCATTCCGAGCCCTTCGCCTGTCATTCTGAGCGAAGCGAAGAATCTCCGCAGTTTGCTCAGGGTAAACTCCGCGAGGAATCTCGCTCTGTTCTTTCTCCACCTACCCTCTAGGTCACCTTGAGCCCCGGTCCACCTCAGCGCAGAGCGAGATTCCTCTCCCGTAACTGCGGGATCGGAATGACAGCCCCCTACGATGGCCCACCGTGTTCGCCGCCAGAGCGTTCACCTTCGTAATGTCCAAACTCTACCAGGCGGAGCGTGGGCAGAAATCCGCGTTAGCCGTCAGCTTTCAGCGTAAATGGCGCACCGACGTCGGAACGCTGGTTGTCGGCCGATCCATTCCGATGCAGTTCCTGCAAGCTTGCAACCCACACCTGCCCTTTGCGCAATTCCCGAATCCCTGCTATCACCGCCCCGGCAGCGGACAGAGTCGTAATGCACGTGACGCCATGTTGAACTGCGGCGCGGCGGATCAGCCGGTCATCCTGGCGGGAGGAACGGCCCAGGGGCGTATTGATGATCAAATCAATCGCCGCGCTCTTAATGAGGTCCACAACGCTCGGACGTCTTTCCGCTACCTTGAAAACTCTCTCCACCGGAATGCCGCCGGCGCGCAACGCCTGAGACGTGCCGCGGGTGGCGACCAGCTTAAATCCCAGCTCCGCCAGCTCACGCGCAATCGGAATGACCAGGGGCTTGTCATGATCGTTCACGGAAATGAAGATGCGCCCGGAAGTCGGTATGCGGTTACGCGCGGCGAGCTGGGCCTTGGCAAAAGCAAGGCCAAAAGAGTCTGCAACACCCATGACCTCCCCGGTGGACTTCATTTCGGGACCGAGTATGGTGTCAGCTCCGGGAAACTTCTGGAAGGGGAAGACCGGAGATTTTACAAAGGAGTGGCGTACTGGCAGTTCCCGCGCCAGACCGAAGCACGAGAGTTTGCTGCCTACCATGAGCCGCGCGGCAATCTTCGCCAGCGGCACGCCGGTGGCCTTGCTGACGTAAGGGACAGTCCTGGAGGCGCGCGGATTAACTTCCAGGACGTAAACAAGCCCATTCTGAATTGCATACTGGATGTTCATCAGTCCCACAACATTCAATTCCTTGGCCAGCTTTACCGTGTACTCACACAGCGCCCCATGTTGCGGCTCGCCGATCCCAACCGCCGGGAGAACGCAAGAACTGTCTCCGGAGTGAATTCCCGCCTCTTCGATGTGCTGCATGACGCCCGCGATGACCACCTCAGCCCCGTCCGCTAATGCGTCCACATCCACCTCCGTAGCGTTTTCCAGGAAGTGGTCCACAAGGATGGGGAAAGGGCGCTGCAGTTCTTCCGCGCGGCGGACGTAATCGCGCAGCATGGCCTCGTCGTACACAATCACCATGGCGCGTCCACCCAGCACGTAGGAGGGACGCAACAGCACGGGATATCCGATTTGGCGCGCGATCTCCACGGCCTCCTGGACGTTCATGGCGGCGCCATTTTGAGGCTGGGGAATCTTCAGATCGGCGAGCAGTTTCCCGAAGTGCTTGCGGTCCTCTGCCAGATCGATAGACTCCGGCGAAGTACCAATGATGGGCACGCCGGCGGCCTTAAGCTGGCGCGCCAGATTGAGCGGCGTCTGCCCCCCGAATTGCACGATGACGCCCTGAGGTTTTTCCTCATCCACAATGGCCATGACGTCTTCAAAGGTGAGGGGCTCAAAGTAGAGGCGGTCGGAGGTGTCGTAGTCGGTCGAGACGGTCTCGGGATTGCAATTCACCATGATCGTCTCGAAGCCTTCCTCTTTGAGCGCGTAGGCGGCGTGAACGCAGCAGTAATCGAATTCAATTCCCTGCCCGATGCGATTGGGTCCGCTGCCCAGGATTATGATCTTGCGCCGCTGGGTGGGTTCGGCCTCGTCCTCATCTTCAT
>JBEKME010000180.1:0-9536 GCA_050008675.1 Terriglobia bacterium | reverse complement strand
TGGACCCTGCCACAGACGCGCCGTGAGATCCAACGCGTGTTGTTCACCTGGACCGGGTATTGCGCGTATTGTGGCAGCAGAATTCGCAAAAGCAACCGAGCTCCATAACTTAACGTAGTAGTATTAGAGACTGCTGAAAAATGCGCCCGGAGCCTTATAGGGGTAGGGAGGACCGAGTGGTCCCGCTCCCCCCTCCCTCCGAACCGGACAGGCGGTTTTCCCGCATCCGGCTCTCCAGTCGGTGGTCTTACCTCCAAGAGGATTGACCGATCGGAGTCAGCACGACGTGGAGAGATCGCACGGACCCAGCCCGGGCAGGCACAGCTACCCGGCACCCCAGAGGGGTCGTCAACATGGCAAGAAGAGTGAGCAGCGGTACAAGGCCAGTCACGCTGGCCGCGACGATTCCGGGTGGATCAGCCCGTGGGCACTCACACCGGTGGCACCTCCGCCGAACTCTCAACTTGTCATCCACCTTCCTGCGCTCCCTTTGCTCCGTGGCCGTTACGCCACTTCCTCGCTACTATGGGCGCTCTGACTCCTGCCCACCTGACTCTGAGACGCGAGGAATCCCCCGCGCCTGCTCCACTTGTGGACAGGTCTCTCTGATTCACGTGCTCGACCTTCCGTCCATTCTGTCTCCAAACACCGATGGGCTGTCCGCCTCGCCAGGGCACGCTACCCCTCGGCGGGTCGAACCGAGGTTGCATCCCCACGGGTCATCTCCCAACAGGAACTCGGGGCTTCGCCTTTACTACGCAGGCTCGCCCAACCACACCGGCCGAATCGAGTTTCTTATCGTACGGACTGGACGTTCACCTCCCGTTGCTTCCCACCATGCCTCGCGGCGTGACCTCGTATTGCAGCGAGATCGCAGTCACGCTCGGTTACAGGTTGCGTCGACCTGAAGAGGACTTTCACCTCTTCGGCCAAGCACGCTTTCAGACGCACGTAGCGGCGGGTTTACCCCGCCATAAGTCCTGTGCTCTCAGCGGCGATTGGCGGCATAAAGCCGCCTCTACATCATCTTTCAGCAACCTCTCAAACCTCCAGGTCGCCGTGAACGCGTCTGCTGATCAGAGAAACTCCTTCACCGGAACCGTAAATTCCCGACCTTCTTCCGTTTCAACAACTCGCGCCTTCCTTTCGGTTAAGTCAACGCGTGCAGTTCCCCGGAAGTCCTCCGGTATTTTGAAAAGCAGAATCAGAAAGCGGATTCTCGCCTGTGACTTGGCCAGAAGCCAACGGTACGTTGACTCTCCAAACAGGCTGCCCTGTTTAACGGTCTCGCGGCGCGGAAGGGGGAGCGGTGTAGTGCTGAATTCCATGCCACGGGTGAAGGCCCGCCCCCGCCACGGCACATGGGTCCGGCAGAGCTGTTCCTCCCAATTCCCCACCCAGGGAAAGTCCGCCCGGCGGAAAGCGTACACGACGAGAAGCTGAAGGCGCGGATTACTCGCCGCAACAAATGCAATTCCCAGGTTTGGGTCCAGGAGTTGCGCCGTGAAGCGTCCGAAACGACCTCTCGGGGCCATGCGCAAGTTGACCTGGCCGCCGTCCTCAGACGGCACGAGTGGCCACACAAACTCGGCATCTGGCTTGACAGCCAAACGGGGGCTAAAGTCAGACGAACAGGCCTTTCCGCGCGTGGCACTCATGTCGAAGAGCGTCCGATCACACTCCAGAAAGGGCGGGCCAAACGTAACGTGTTGGGTCCAGGAAATCGGACGATCGAACATGCTGAGGTTAACGGCAGTTTCTTCGCAATAGACGACCGGGTGATGCCGGTCCAGGGAGATCTCTCTGCTGAACCGGGTCTGTGCTTCTGGCAGGGTCACACCATATGCCAATGCCGGCACAGGGGTCTGGGCTATCCGCAGCAAATGCCATTTCAGAACCGGTGCCTCACCGTGCGTAGTGCGTCCCGCGGCAGTTTCTTCCGGGGAGGGCGGTCCAAAGTGGTCAAAGCAGAGATTGTGTCCGGCGATTCCCGCCAGCAATTTTCCCTCGGGTGGCAAGCCATAGGTTCGCCTGTGCTTGGAGGCTTCATACTTGTCTGGGTCGATCGTCTTCCAGGGGGGGCGCCAGAGCGGGTTGACACCGTCACACGCCTTCAGGTTTAATTCGCAAATGTGCCCCCCGCCTTCCAGGACTGAGATATGCCCCCACTCCGCAGAAAGGCGAAAGCCGGCTCGGCCATCCAAGAGGTTCGTACTGCGGACCATCGACCGTTTTGAAATGCTTTTCCGAGTGTGACTCAAGACTTCACCTCACTGGACGGGCGGCAAGAAGATTCACAAGTCATTACCCCTCGTTCCGTCCTGCCGCCCAGATCGTTTTACTAGAACGTTGCCCTCTATAATTCGTGACCCGCCACTTTGTCAAGCGGAAAAAGAGTCGAGGGTCGTTCCTACTTGAGGCTCGTCCTCAGCCGCCAAGGGTGCACGGGGAAGAGAATCTCGTTTGCTGCTCCTTCACCACTGCCGCGGGTTTTCGTATTGGCCAGTCTGCCTGCGTAGAGAGTATGCCCATCAAGCGCCACGGACGATGGAACCTCGTGGTGTCCCTTTTCCGACGCTAGCAAGCGTTGCCAGATTGGGTGCCATGGTGGTTTTCCTGACGACCAGCTTTGGGGGCACGCTGCGGTAGACAGGATCCAGCTTTTTCTTCTGGCCGACGGTACGAACTAGCTGAATGAGCACTTCTACACTCAAGGAGCCCTGAAGGCCGAGAGCTTGGCTGACGGTGGTCAAGGGCGGGTTGTAGAACGCGGCCTCTGGAATGTCATCAAAGCCAACCACGGAGCACTCTTGCGGAACCTGTACGCCGGCATTCGAGAGGGCGCTGATCGCCCCGAAAGCTGTTATTTCGTCAAAGGCCACAAGAGCCGTGAAGTGACGCTGCCGCCTCAGGAGGTCCTCGGTGAGCTCCCAGGCCTCCGAGTAACTGGAATTTCGACCATGGATTTGCACAATCAACCCAGGATCCAGTTCGAGGTGGGCCGACTTGGCGAACGAGCAAATGCCATTCCATCGTTGCTCGGTGTCCAGCAGAGCCTTTGGACCTTTGATGAACGCGACCTCCCGGTGTCCGAGAGTGTACAAATGTTCGAGGGCACAGTAGGTGCCTGCTTCATAGTCCGTGAAGATTGAGCTGGCAGGGGCCGTGACCCTTCTCCCCGCGCTGACCATCGGAATGCCCCCTTCCACCAAGGGTCTTAGGGGGTCGGGACCGAGGTAGAGGAAGTTCGCCATCGCAACGGTAATGAGGCCATCGATTCTCCGTTCAAGTAATGTCTCAACAGCATGATTGAACTGCCCTCGATCGTTTTGGACGTCCATCAAGATAGGCACGTACCCATGGTGGTATAGCCGATGGTTAACCATCCCTGGTCCTGATCAATACCGAAGGGCCCTTGATTGAGCCGGTTGGGCACGCGGGAACCCGGCCCAAAGTCATACCCATCCCAATTGTGATCAGGCACGTCCCCACGACTGACACGAGCCCCGATTCCGGTGGCCGCTGCCAGTCCCGCTCCAACTCTTAAGAAGTCACGTCTGAGCATTTTTGTTACCTCCCTGGTCAGGCCTAATGGCGTACTCCTGCTGGCTTGAGGATACCTTTTGCCGGGGAACCGCCGGACCGCGCTTAGGATGCTAACGATTATCGCGCCGCGGGAGGTAACCGCGGGACCTCCACCGAACGACCGTGCGCGGCCCGCCGGGAGAAAAAGGCCTCGACCATTGAGGCCATCCCCAGCTCAGTTTTCGTCAGGGAAAAGGCCCTCCAAATCCTGAAATCCTGACTCGCACCAGCGTTTCAAACGGCGGCGCCCGTCTTCGACAAGGCCAAGAACAAGACTTGTCTCCTGCCGCTCTGCCGAAATGTTGCCCCAGACCGACTCAAGCAAAACCCCAGCAGGCGTCTCGCCGCACAGAAAGGATTGATCCAAGACCGCGAGCGCCGCCGCTACGCCCAGGGCATAGCGCCGCGGAACCAACCCCTGCCGCAGGCCTACACGGATGGTTCCCACCAAACGGTCATCCCATCCCAACTTGCGTCGGGGGTCCCGGCCTACACGCTCGACGGTATCCCGCAAGTACGGATTGGTCATTCGTTCCAGAAGACCATCCGCGTAATCCCGGTAGCCTTCGGACGTGAACAAACGATCCTTTCCCGCATGTTTGCGAATCAACGCTTCGCCCGATTCCTGAAGAAAAGCGGCATGAAGGAAGCGAAGGATATCGGGGAACTGGCACAGGTCGGCGATCCGCTGGAGTCCCCTCAGGGCACCCACATAGGCTGCGACCGCATGAGTGGCATTGTGCCCATAAAGCTTAGCTTGCTCAAAGGGGAGCAGATCCGGCTTCTCCTCGAAAACCGTGATGCCACGGCGGAAGGGAGACTCCCCGCTTGCCTCTTCAAAGCGAATTTCGGAAATCAAAATTCGGTTAAAGACCTCAACCAGAAACGCGCGCTGGTCTTGTGACGTAAACGTGGCTAAACCCTGTACCTGAACTTCTTGAGGGTCGGAAACAACCCCGCTCATCTTGCCGATCACGGTGCTTAGAAAACGCACTCGTGGTCGCACCGCATTGTGTTCGCGTGGGGGAATTTCGTCGAAAACCCGGGCCTCAAGGATTTCCGCAGCATCGTTGTGGTTTTCCGCGGCGTAGACGACGGCGCGAGCGGCGTGTGCCGCTGCTTTCTTGCGCAAACCCTCGGCCAGCAGGCGGTGAATGCTTCCGGGGCCGGGAGACACGTAGGAATTAACGCTGGGCACTGCCGTGGCGATCTCCGCGGCCTCAGCCACGGCGGCGACCAGGTGCTGGCGATCCTGTTCTACGGCCGGGTTTTCAATCTCCACGGGGCCAACGGGCGCGATTTCCACGCGGTCAGGGTGCGCGACGTTCACCGAGTACCAGCCTTGAGCGCGCCGAATCACGTCCACCACATCCGGCAAGACTTCCGCAACGACCAGGCGCCGAAAGCCGCCCGAGAGGAAGGCTTCGTAGAGAAACAACCCCGACTGGATGGGTCCAAAGCCGAAACCCACAAACGTTCGGCTACCGGTGAGCGCCACGCTTTACTCCTCGCTTTTTTGAAGGTAATCAAGCTCGTCCTGCGCCGTCCAACACTTCACGGCGCGAATCTCGCCTGCCCGCCGGTGGGGATAAACCACGGCCTTGCCATCGATTTGCTGAGCTTTGATCATCTGGAGGAACTCGGTGGCGTGCTCCAGATCACCGATGCGCGTAATGTGGGCTCCCGCGTCGATCTCCCCGGCGGCCATCAGTTGGAGAGTTCGCGCCACATCCCAGGGTGAGCCGCCGCTGGACCCGGTGATGTTAATCTCCTTGTAGTGCACCATGCCGGTGTCAAAACCAATCACATCTTCTCCCTTCATTAGGCCGCCGAAGAGGTTCAAAACCGCGCCACGGCCTATCAGTTCCTGGGCATCCTCGATGGCTTTTCTGCAGCCGACGGCAATAATTACGTCGTCCGCGCCCGCATACTGAGTCAACTCGCTAACGAGCTTTTTGAGATCACCCTTTAGGGAGCTTACGGTGTGAAGCTCGATGCCTAAGGTCTTCGCCCGCGGCCCGAAAAGGGTCTGCACCAACTCCAGACGCGATTCCACCAGCTCTGCGACGACAATGGCGCGGGGCCGGTAGCTCATGGCCAAGGCAACATGCATCCGGCCCATGGCGCCCGCACCAACGACCACCGTTACGCCACCGGGCCTCAGGCCTTTCACCATTTCCCTCGGGCAAAGAGGGCCGCCTTGTTGGAGGTGCAGATGGTGGTCTTGTGCCGAAATGACGCAGGAAAAAGGTTCGCTCAGGGCGGCATGCGCGTAAGGCAGGGCGCGGTCGGGGAGCGGAAGCAAACACTGGGCAGCGAGAACCTCTTCGGTGATGAGAATTACTCGGCGAGATGTCCGGCCAAGGTATAGCCGACCGCGACCTTCGCGATCCCCTTACCTCCATCTCGGTAACGCTCGCGGTGATTCATAGGTGCGTGATCCACCGCCGGCTGGATGACGTATCGTTCGCCGGGGAAGTAATGTTCACGCAACTTGGCCCCAACCTCGACCAGCGTGACCGAGCCTTCGTCACCGAGGATCAGGGGAAAACGTGTGATGTCCCACCCGTACACCAGCTTATGATCCGGCCCTCGCTCGATCAGCTTGATGAGCGAGGTGCAGATCCCGGCCGCGTCCACCCGGGCCAACATCTGCTCGGGACCCGGCCGAGGGACCGGCACCTTGTGCACGCACAAGTGTTCGAAACCGGTTCCGTCCAGGACCAGGGCTCGCATCTCACGTGAAATGGTCAACGAAAGATCACGTTTCGATCGATCGGCAGCCGCAGTGAGGTCAGACCGATGAAGAGGCTTCTCGGTAGGCATGTCGAAACTCCCGGCTCAGGCGAGGTTCGCCTAGTTGCCTTGGAGGCGCTGTTAGCAAAATACTTCCTGCCGGAAAGGGTACTTTTCCTGGATCGCCCAAACCTCCTTCCAAGGCTTGATTCCGCCCGTGGTGGTCAAGTCGCTTAGATTCATGGCCCCGGCGCAAGTCGCAAACCGCAGTGCCTTCTCGTAGCACCAATGGTTATAAAGGCCGTAAATCATGCCCGCACAAAAGGAATCGCCGGCCCCCGTACATCCCACAATGAAGTCGTCGGGAAGTTCCAGGGACGGCTGAATGATCTCGGTTCCATCCTTGGCGAGAAGGTAGGCTCCTTCGGGAAAGTGTATCACCACCAGATCGTTGACGCCGTGCTCAAAGAGAACTTTGGCGATCTTCTTCAGTTGATGGGACGATATTCTGGTTCCGCTCCGGATCGGAATGCCCGAAAGTTTTTCTCCCTCAAAGTCGTTAATGATGCAGAAGATGGTATATCTCAAAGCGTGAGGCACAATCTGGTAAAAGACAACCTGCGGTCGGTCAGTTTAGATATTCCAGGGGGGCCAATTAGTGCCGAATCGGGACCATAACCAAGGGGCACTCCTGCGAGAGTTCCTTCAGCAGTCGCCTTCTCCGGGAAAGCGCAGCTGCTATCGGCAGGCGGTGCACGAGTTCCAGCGCTTTGCGAACCTTCGGGGGGGCTGTCCCAACCTGCGCACGCTACGCTCTTGGCTTCAGGCTTGCCGAAGGCGATGCGTACTGCCGACTGTTATCCAGTATGCCCAGCGACTAAGCCGATTTGCTGACTGGCTGGTCGCCCATGAATCAATCAAGAGCCATCCCTTCGCCGAACTTCGGTCTCGCTACGACGTTCATGCAACAGCGCAGTTGGTGCGAGCATTATTGGCCCCCAGGCCGCGAGTGGGGCTCGAGGCTCTTCGTCCCTTACCCCCTTACGGCAGCCATCTCGGTTCAGTAATGCGCGAGCATGTTAATCGAATGCGAACCCTCGGCTTCCGTTATAGACATGAGTCCCTTCTCCGGCACTTCGACCGCTTTCTGCAGCAGCGTGCCGGCGCTGCCCAAGAGCCGCTCTCCACTCTCGTGCATGAGTATTCCGCTCAGGCGCCTTCTGCCGCCGGAAAACTTCAGTGCATTGCAGTAGGCAGGCTTGTCGCCGCCGCCCTAAACCGCAGCGGGGTTACCACTCCCATGCCGAAAGCGGACCGCTTGTTGAATCAACTGGCACTTCGAGAGAAACGTCGCCCCTATATTTATGCCGAAGATGAAATTCGTCGAGTCCTTTGCGCCGCCCTGGAGTTGCCCTCGCCTCTGGCGCCGTTTCGCCCTAAGGCGGTCTATACCATGATGGTTCTGGCTTACTGTGCTGGCCTTCGCCTCGCTGAGATTGTCGGGCTTACTTTGAGAGATCTGGATCTCAGAGAGGGGGCTATCGAAATTCGGGACACCAAATTCTTCAAATCACGCCGATTGCCTCTCTCAGCGACAGCACTCGGGGCACTGCGGAGTTATCTGGAGGTCCGCGGAAAGTTGGGCGCGTCCGACCTTCCTGACGCCCCTCTGTTCTGGCACGCCAGAGGTCCCTATCACCACGTCACTGCCGGCGCCTTAATGGCTCTGGTCATTCGCCGTGCCGGTTTAAAGAAACAGCGCGGTCGCGTCGGACCACGAGTTCACGATTTTCGGCAGCATGCCGACTCCAACCACGCAGCTTTCCCCATTGCCCCTTCTGGCGCGGAACTCCACACTCTACCCTTGAATTGATTTCGGCATAATCCTGCGGTCTTCTCTGAGCTGGCAGTAAACCCAGAAAAGGAGAAGACAAATGCTGGAAAATTCTTTGCAACCAAATGATCGCCTTCGAGACAACCCACTGGGGTTCCATCTTCAGGCGCTGGCAACATCCTTCATGGAGGACGGCTATGCGGATGTGACCGTCCGGTTGAAATTGGGGTTGCTTGCGGACTTTGGGCGGTGGTTCGGACGAACCAAGCTCGCCGTCACCCATGTTGATGAGCGGCTTGTAGATGCGTTTGTCAAACACCGGCAGCACGTCCGCAGGGGTGATCTGAAAACACTCGAGCAGTTTCTCGATCACCTGCGAAAACGGGATGTCGTTCCAGCTCGAAAGCTGGTTTGCGACCGATCACCTCTGGCTCACATTCTGAACCGCTACGAAAAGTATTTGCGCTCCGAGCGCGGGCTCGTCACAGTCACGATCCTCCATTACCAGTCCTTCGTTCGGAGGTTTCTTGTCGAGCGCTTCCGTGAAGGGCCCTTCCTTTTGCGAGAAGTGAAACCTTCCGACATTTCGAATTTTGTCTTGCGGCATGGACACACGATGGCTGTCAAAAGAGCACAACTGATGACCACGGCTTTCCGCTCCTTCTTCCGGTACCTGTTTCAAAAGGGGGAACTGCAAACCGACTTGGCCGCTTCGGTTCCCACCGTAGCGGATTGGCGGCTGTCGACCGTGCCCAAATACCTAGCCCCGGAGGAAGTCGAACAGGTGCTCAGAGCCTGCAACCGTCGCACCGCGACCGGCCGCCGAGACTATGCCATCCTCCTTCTGCTGGCCCGTCTCGGCCTGCGCGCGGGTGAGGTGGTGGCTCTCCAACTCGATGACCTCAACTGGAGCGCCGGAGAAATCATGGTTCGAGGGAAGGGATTGTTTCACGACCGGATGCCCCTGCCTCCGGATGTGGGCAAAGCCCTGGCATCCTACCTGCGTCGGGATCGTCCTCCCTGCCGAACGCGCCGGGTATTTGTTTGCATGAAGGCGCCACGCCGCGGTTTTGCTGGCCCTTCGACACTGACGACGATCGTTCGCCGTGCACTCGACCGTGCGGATTTACACCCCCCCTTCAGGGGAGCTCACCTGCTTCGTCAAAGTCTGGCCGCTTCCATGCTTCGCTCGGGGGCAGCGATGGGAGAAATTGGAGAAGTTCTTCGGCATCGGATTCCCAGCACTACAGAAATCTATTATGCGCAGACAGTAGATATGTGCATTGGGTGTGCTAAGTTGCCGATTACCAGCGCGCGTGCATTGCTGGACTCAGCATAATATCTTCGGTTTGGTTGGCGGAGCGCGGGTCAGGGTTGTCAT